>NZ_JWGY01000007.1:0-210946 GCF_000813065.1 Pseudoalteromonas sp. ECSMB14103
CACGAAAAGCGGAGGCTAACACCGTGTGGGAGTCATTATGTCTATATGCCTAAGATTATGAATCGATTATTAGTTTTACTATTACCAATCTTTATTGTTGGTTGCGAAATTGAAAATGACAACCGTATAGGTTTAGGAATGAAAGTGGATTTCCTTGTAACTTCAGAATGCATGAAGTCTACAATTAAACATACTCAAAATACTCAAAACTTAATTACAAATGGCTCAAGTTTTTCTTTTGAACTCGATGAATATGAAGTCAATTTAACTATGTATGAGCAAACTGATATTAAAACTAGTTTTGAAATTGATATAGATGGCCAGCATTTAGATGAAGATATCGGTGTGTTTTATCGTAAAACTGACGCTCTTGCGAAAGCTTTTAAAAATAGCATAATTAAACACTGCTCTAATAAAAGCGGCATATAATGAGGCGTTGCAGCTCTAGAATTACTCATTTAAAAAAAACAGCCTGTTTTATAGGTTCCAAATAGCATTACCTAATGCTTTAAAAACATTTAGAGTTAATTACAGGAACCCTTTTTTAATTGAATTTGGCTATTGGAGCTACTCTACAGCCTTGTTATAAGCCCTAAATAGAATCGAGTTTATGTCTCTGTTAGTTTGTAAAAAATGTAATTCAACAATTGCCCCAAAGGTTAAAACACCTAACGCTAGGGAACGAAATTATGTTTGTCCTGTTTGTGGTACTTCAATTAATACATTTAAGATTATTAATTATGTAATTGGCCTTACTGTTTTGTTCACTCTTTGGGTTATTTCATTTTTCTCTCATCATATAATTGAGGGGAACTTTAGGTTGAATCAAGAGAATCAATTATCATTAATAGCCGTTATTGTACTAGTAACCTTTATTGGCTATGTTACTTACAGACGCTCCAAGGAAGTTAAAAAATCTAAAAAGTGGGTGCTATTTGGTAGTATTGCAGGGTTATTACTTTTAAATGAAATTCATACAGCAGCTTTAAGAGTTTGGGGCCTGTAAGGAGTTTAACAGAATCATTGCTCTTCCCCCCGCTTAATAGTCCTCTTGAGTATTTTCCTCATACACATTTGCAGGGTTTATTTGCATTAGTAGCCCTGGGTTGTCTATCGGTTTAAACCCATATTGTGCATAAAGGCCATGCGCATCAGAAGTGGCTAATAAAAAGCGCCTGAGCCCTTGTAGCTCAGGGTGTTCTACTATTGTTTTAATAAGTAACTTGCTCAGGCCACACCCTTGTAGGTGCGGGGTGATAAATACATCTGCCAAGTAGGCAAAAGTAGCGTTGTCGGTAACTACCCGTGCAAAACCAACTTGCTCGTTATTAGGGCTATACACGCCAAAGCACATTGAGTTATCAATCGCTTTTTGCATCACACTTTTAGGTATGCCTTTTGCCCAGTAACTATTAGCAATAAAATTATAAATAACGTTAAAGTTAAGCTTAGACTTGTCTGTACTAATTGAGTAGTTGTGAGGTTGTTGAGTCATTTTTAACTATCCAGTGAAGTATTTAATAGTTTTTTACATACTTTAACTGTGTATCGTGTAGTTTTGAAAGCAGCAGTAACGAGCAAATAGCACCAAATAACGCTAATGCCATATCTGACTGTGTATCCCACACATACCCTTGCGTCCCTAAAAATGCCTCAGCGTTTTCACCGGTCAGTACTGCTACCCACCACTCTATTAATTCGTAAAACGCACTAAACGCCAAACTGACAGATATAACAAATAAAGTTAACCAACCTCGGCCATTCACAACCTGCTTTCGTAGCAGTATTTCGCGCGCTAGCAAAGCGGGTACAAATCCCTGAAAAAAGTGCCCTACTTTGTCATAGTTATTGCGTTCGCTGCCAAATAAATTATCAAATAAAGGTACTTCTGCGTAGGTATAATGACCACCTATCATCAGCACAATACAATGCACTAAAATAAAAAAGTACAATAAAGAGGTTAATTTAAAGTATTTGTACGTACTTGCTATAAGTGCTAAACCAATAATTGCGGGAATAACTTCAAGTAACCAAGTAAATTGATCTTTAGGGTTAATGCCAGACCAAATTAATACACCAAAAAAAAGGCTTAGCCATGCTAATTTCACGAGTACCCTTACCTTATTTATTTAATTTTAATACAGTCTACCTTTTCAATATTAATAAAACCACCGCCTGTTATTTAGCTTAATTAATAGTAAAAGTGCTATTATCTGTAGTTAGTTTTAGCAGTTAATCGATTAAATAAATTAGGAAAAAATCGTTTTATCGTTGGTGCCCAACCACTTAATCCTTGCCCAACAATAACTTCGTCTTTTTTGTTAGCAATCGCTTTAATCATTTTTTCAGCCGCACAGGATACTGCCATGCCGTTTTCAATTGATTCTTCGGGTTTATTTTGTGCGACGCCCTGCTCGTTTAACGAGTTATGTGCAATCGCTGTTTTAATCGAACCTGGGCAAATCGTTAAGCAATGAATATTGTGCTCTGCTACTTCTGCTCGTAGGCAATCCATAAAGCCCACTACCGCATATTTTGAGCCTGAATAACCCGTTCTAAACTTTGAACCAACCTTTCCTGCCACACTGCTAATAGCCACGATTGAACCGCTTTTTCTTGCAACCATTGAAGGTAATATCGCTTTTGTCAGTGCTATTAAACCAAAATAATTAACCTCCATAAGCTGGCGGTATACATTAAAGTCGTTTTCTAAAAATAAACTGCGCTGCGACACCCCGCCGTTATTAATTAAAATATCGATAGGAGGTAAAGTGTGCAGTAAATCAGTAACCTGAGTCAAAACAGCCTCAGGCGCTGACAAATCAAGCGGTATAATTAAATGCCCATCACCTTTAAGCGTTGCTTTTACCTCAGTGAGCTTTTCAACATTGCGGGCAGATAAAATGACGCGTGCGCCTAGCTTTGCAAATTGAACCGCTAGCTCCTTGCCAATGCCTGACGATGCGCCTGTGATCCACACTGTTTTATTATTAAAATTCATAGGTACCTCTTTGCTCAATGAAGCTTTTGATTTGAGTAAGTGAATTTACGCCTTTGTTGGCCCTGCAATATTGTTCACTTCAATTTCGAGCTGTTTGTAAAAGCCCATTAAAAATAGTAATTCTACAGTTACATACAATGGGCCAATAATTAAGCCAATTAAATCATCAACAAACGCGGGCTTTTTGCCTTCATAATAATGCCCAATAAATTGCAACACCCAACCAAACACAAATACCCCCACGCCAATACTTAACCAAGGCAAAAATGTCATAGCTGCTATAGGCTCAGCAGCAAACAGCAATGCAGTAAACAATATAGCCATAATTAAACCCAGCGATAGACTTAACATGAAGTAATAGATTACCGAAGCTAAAACAAATATTTGGGCACCATTAATAACAACGCCACCAAGGGGTATTTCAATGCGGGCAAGTAAACATAAAACGGCAAATACAATAAGTGGGATACCAAAAAAATGAGTAAGCACATTTCGCTTAGAGCGGTGATATAAACCATATTTGCCCAGTTGTTGTTGAAGTGTTTGCATTGTGTATTCCTCAATAAATATTTAGCTAAACACTAAACATAACAAATAAACGCGGAACAACAATGTCACCTACCCGACACTTACAAATTTAAGCTAACGCCGAAATAATACTTCCCTTTTCTTGTTCTGGTTGGGTATCCATTCGTTCACGTCCATTTTGATACTCCTGTTCGAGCATTTTTTGTAGTTCGTCCATTTTTTTGTTAATTGAATCACTGTCAGCGCCTTGCTTTTGTAACTGCTCTGATAACGCTTCTATTAATGCTTTTATCTCTGCTATTTTGTCTTTATCGATACCTAAACGTTGGTATACCAATGCCTCTTGAGCATTTTGTAAAAAGTTATTAGCAACCTTTGGCTCATTCAACTCTTTCGGTTGTTGGGTGGGGACATCTGTTGCCGCACTCTTATTTATTGATGCCGCATTAGTGTCACTTACATAGCGACTATATTGATTCATATAAGAAGTTATCATCATTAGTTTAAACCTATTGCTGCAAAGTATTATCTGTAGCAATTTTGGTTCCAAAAAATGGTGAAAATAAACTAAGTTAAAGCTAGGCAACCAAAAATCTGGTTAAACAATTGAGGATTTGTTTTTATTTGTCCAAAAATTTAAATTTTAACTGAAGGTTTATTGTGCAGCGCTTGAGTTAACTAGCAAGCGCCTGCAGTTTACGTACATCCAACACTGTAATGCACTGATACCCCAAACTAATGGCATTTTTTTTAACCAGTTTTTGTAGTATTTGATTTATGGTTTGCCGTGTTAAATAGGTCATATCCGCTAATTGTTGCTGAGACAATGCCAATGGTGCTGAAAAATTGGTTTGCTCACTCAGCATTAATAATCTGTTACATACCTTTTGCTCTGCACTGTGCAATGCATGATCTTCCATTGAAGAAAACATAAGCCGTAATTTTTGTGCCAATAATAAGCCAAACTCCTGCCAATATTCAGGGTGTTTACTTAATAGTTGCTCTAATGAACGTTGTGGTACATAAAATAACTGAGCGTCAGTTTGTGCGTAAACGTCATGGGTTCTTAAGCCTTTATCAAATAACGTTACTTCACCAAACCATAACGACGCATCGATGAAACTCAAAACGGCCTCTTTACCATTACTATTTACGCCACTAATTCGCATAACCCCACTTAAAACAACGTATATTCCATCATGCGCATCGCCACGTAAAAATAGCGCTTGTTGGGCTTTCAAAGTGAGTATTTTACCATGAGATAATAAAAACATTTTTAGCTTGGGGCTACGATTTTTAAACCATTGCCCTTGCTCTATTACTGCTTGCTGATGCGCTTTCATGGTACCTCTTTAACAATCGTACTCACTTTTTGGAACCCAACGATATTTGCTAATTTCAAATAATTCATTAAATTTGATTGCTCCGTTTTTAACTTTATTTCAACTTAACATTATTTGTTAATTTACTTTCACAATAACTCGAATTTATGACAATCCACGCAGATATATCAAGGGTCTAATCATTACATGTTGCGAGCTTCAATTACTAGCACCACTTTTAAAGCATATTAATTTGGCATAATTTTAATGCAGTTTAACCAACCCCTTCACTCACAGTATAAATTACATTTTTCGAACAAATATATTTCATTTTATTAAAACATTAGTTGATCCTTCTATGAAATTGGTCTAGCATTTCTGGAAGCGCTTCCACATAGGTGATTTTTAATTTTCTTTTCTGGAAGCGCTTCCACACATTTGACAATGTTAACATTTACACAATAACAGCCTCATACAAGCTGTTAATAATAATGATAAAAGTACGAGGGAAACCGAATGGCTAACCATATTGTAAGAAAAACAAAGATAGCAACCAGCCTATCTTTGATTTTAAGCGCGTCTGTATCTTTACCGTTGCTTGCACAAGAAGAAGCAAATCAAGACGTTGAAGTAATTCAGGTCACCGGCTTTAAAAGTAGCATTAAAGAATCAACTCGATTAAAACGTGATGCCGCAGGTGTGGTAGACGCCATTTCTGCTGAAGATATTGGTAAATTTCCCGATACCAATTTAGCCGAATCGCTACAGCGTATTACCGGTGTGTCGATTGATCGCTCAAACGGTGAAGGTTCTAAAGTGACCGTTCGTGGTTTTGGCCCCGATTACAATATGGTAACCCTAAATGGTCGCACAATGCCTGCTGCATCTCTTCCTGCAGGTGGCGGCACTCCCAATTCTCGTGCATTTGATTTTGCTAATTTGGCATCTGATAGCGTTAAATCAGTTGAAGTTTATAAAACAGGTAAAGCAAGTATTGCCTCTGGTGGTATTGGTGCAACTATTAACATTAACACTGCCCGCCCACTCGACAACCCTGGATTTATTTCAAGTATTGGTGTTAAAGCACTTCACGATACAACTAATCGCGTAGGCGATGACATTACACCTGAGCTTTCGGGTATTATTAGCTGGACCGACAGCGACGCTAAATTTGGCGCATCGTTAACAGCAAGCATGCAACAGCGCGATAGCTCATCAACAGGTGCATTTGTAAATCAGTGGAATACATCGGCTTTTGACGGCACTATTCCTCAAGCAGCTGACGATATTGTTTTAACTAACGCACCAGAGATTGGCCAGCTTTATTCAATGCCATCAGATTTACGTTATACCATAGCCGACAGAGAGCGTACGCGTACAAATGCACAATTAACATTTCAGTACAGCCCAATTGATGATTTAACAGCCACACTTGATTACACCTACTCTAAACAAGATTTATTTGAAGCACGCGCTGAGCAGTCTCTTTGGATGGACAATTACAAAAGTGCGCTAACCTTTGATGACAACACCGTTAAAACACCTGTCTATTACCGTGAAGAGCGCCGCGATCTACAAACGCGTGATTTAGGTTTAGCATTTCAAGAGTTAAATCAGGTAAATAAAAACGATTCAATCGGCTTAAATGTAGAGTATTACTTTAACTCTGAGTTGAGCTTTATGTTTGATGCACACAATTCAAAAGCCACCAGTAAACCTGATGCACCATACGGCAGCTGGGTTAATGCAGGCCTTGGTGCAAATGTTATTAATGCACAAGAAGTAGACTTTAGCCGCGAACTTCCTTCTATGAGTATAGATTTTAACGACTGTCGACGCGCTAACTTAAACTGTAACAATACGCTCGACCCTGCAGATGTAGGTACCTCGATATTAGACTCTAATTTTGCAAGCCAAGAATCTGAAGTGAACGAATTTAGGCTTCATGGTAAATATGAGCTGGAAAACGGTGTAATTGACTTTGGCGTAGAATCTCGCTCTATGGAAAGCCATTCACTTCAGTCACTTACTCGTAACACGATGGGAAATTGGGGAGTTGAAAACCCTGGTGAATTACCTGACGGTTATTTAAATCCTACCAACTTTTTAGCTGAGTTTGACGATTACGGTACGTCTGGTTCATTTAATCAAGGCTATACGGGCAGCGCTTCGCAAATAGGTTATTGGGCAGGCGAGCAATATGGATTTAACTTCGCAGCCGATGGCGCTTTTGCTACAAACCGCACCATAGAAGAAGATATTACTGCGGCCTTTGTTCAGTTCACTTATACTGGTTATTTTAATGACATGCCTTACAACATCGTTGTTGGCGCACGTCACGAGTCAACTGATATTACTTCAACTGCTAATATTGACCTGCCAAATGCCATTGCTTGGGAAGGCAACAACGATTTTAACGTACGCTTTGGCTCAGATAAGCAAGATTTCACACTAAAATCTAGTTACGATCATTTTTTACCCAGCTTAGACTTTGACATAGAAGTAATCGAAAACGTAAAAGCGCGCTTTTCTTACAGTACAACAATTGCCCGTCCAACGTATGATAACTTAAGTTCTGCCGCTACTGTCGGTGTACCGGGAGCGCCAACCTTATTGCCTGGTTCGTCACCAGCAACAGCGTCAACAGGTAATCCTGGTTTAGTGCCGCTTGAGTCAGATAACATTGATGTATCGGCAGAATGGTATTTTGCAGAAACAAGTTATGTATCGGTAGGTTACTACACAAAAGATATCGAAAACTTTATTGGTTTAACGCCAATGACACAAAATTACTATGGTTTACGCGATGCAACTGCGGGCCCTCGCGCGCAAGCTGCCATTGCAGAGCTTGAAGCCCGTGGGCTTGCTGTTACAGATTCAAACTTATTCCAAATGGTTGCGGCTACCGAAAATGGGGTAGATTTTGATTCTATGACTTACGAAGAATTTGAAGCGGCGTACGATGTTATTGCTAACAGCGATGACCCACTACTCGATTTTACTGCACAAGTACCAACCAATAATAAAAGCGCCACCATAGATGGTTTTGAAATTGCATTTCAACACTTTTTTGGTGAAAGCGGTTTTGGCGTTCAAGCAAACTACACTACCGTTAATGGTGATATAGACTTTGATGTAAATGCTAACCCTTCTACAACGCAGTTTGCACTGGTAGGGCTAAGCGATACAGCCAACTTTATTGCCATGTACGAAAACGATGACTTTCAAGCCCGTGTTGCCTATAACTGGCGGGATAAGTTTTTAAATAGTGCTGCGCGTTACGTTAACGAACCTGGTTTTACTGAAGAGTATTATCAAATCGACTTTAACGTTGCATACAACTACAGCGAACAGCTTTCGTTTTTTGTTGAAGGTATAAATATTACTGAGCAAAACAGCCGCGAACATGGCCGTACATCAGTGCAATTATGGAACTTGCAACAACTAGGCGCACGCTACAATATTGGTATGCGTTACAACTTCTAAAGGCAATACCAAGCAAAGCCGTTAGTTTTTACTAGCGGCTTTTTTGTATTTAAAACGATATAGTTTACGTGTTATCAAGTTTAGGGTTTTAACTCATGACCAAACCAATAAAAAAAATAGTCATTTTAGGTGGTGGTACAGCCGGCTGGCTAAGTGCGGGTTTATTAGCTGCTGAGCATCCACATTTGAGTGTCACGTTAATTGAGTCAGCAAACGTACCAATACTAGGTGTAGGCGAAGGCACGTGGCCTTCAATGCGTAATACGTTACAGCGTATTGGCATTAAAGAAATTGATTTTATAACCCAGTGCGATGCCACCTTTAAGCAAGGTTCTAAATTTATAAATTGGCGCAACCTAAGTAAGGGAGAAAACTACTACCACCCTTTTATGGACCCTCAAGGCTACGAGCAAACCAATTTACACGCAAATTGGCAACGTATTGCACCTAACCAAAAGTTTGCTGACGTTGTTAATATGCAAAGTTTTGTATGCCAAGCAGCACTTGCACCAAAACAATTACAAACACCCGAATACGCAGCAGTCACCAACTATGGCTATCATTTAGATGCAGGTAAATTTGCCGAGTTTTTAAAAAAACACTGTGTTAAAAACTTAAATGTTACACATATTACTGACGATGTAACCCACGTTATTAACGACGAGCATGGCTATATTGCCTCATTAAAAACAAATAAAAATGGCGATATAACAGGTGATTTATTTTTAGATTGCTCAGGCTCTCGTGCGCGTTTAATTGGTGAGCATTTTAATAGTGAGTTTATAGCGCAAGATCATATTTTATTTAACAACAGCGCTGTTGCAGCGCAAGTACCTAATGCACACATCAATCAGCCAATTGCCTCTGCAACGCTCTCTACTGCGCAAAGTAACGGCTGGATTTGGGATATAGCCCTACCAACACGCCGTGGCACAGGTTATGTATTTAGTAGTAAATACCAAAGCGATGAAAGCGCAACTGATACTTTAAAAAGCTACATAGCTAAAAGTACTAGCGAGCAACAAGCTGAGCAGCTTAACTACCGTGTATTAAAATTCAGCCCAGGGTACAGACAAAAATTTTGGATTAAAAACTGTGTTGCCGTGGGTATGTCGGCTGGATTTTTAGAGCCACTTGAAGCCTCTGCACTTGCCATGGTTGAACTTTCAATTAGTATGCTGAGCGAGCAACTACCACAAAACCGCACGCATATGAGCCAACTTGCAAATCGCTTTAACGACCGTTTTAGCACGCGCTGGCAACGTGTTGTCGAATTTTTAAAACTCCATTATGTTTTAAGCGAACGCTACGATACCCCTTACTGGCAAAATATTCGGGATTTAACAACTGCACCAGAGCGCCTACAAAATTTACTTAAACTGTGGCAATTTCAGCCCCCTAGCCGCTTTGACTTTATTGAAAACGAAGAAGTATTTTCATCAAGTAGTTACCAGTATGTTTTATACGGCATGGGCTTTAATACACAAACTGTATCTGCACAAAATGCATTTAACGACCCACGTGCTGGGGATTACTATTATCAGCAAAACCGTGAAAAAATAGCGCAATACTTAAAAGGCTTACCGAGTAACCGCGCGCTTTTAAATGATCTTTTATCTAATAATAGGCAGCCACATAATGACTAAAACAAATGCAGTTAAAAATGTAGTAATAGCGGGAGGCGGCACTGCAGGCTGGATGGCTGCGGCTGCACTTGCAAAATTAATTGGCAAAAATATACATGTTACCCTTGTTGAATCTGACGATATTGGCACTGTAGGCGTTGGCGAGGCAACAATTCCGCCTATTCGTACGTTTCATAAATTGCTAGGTATAAATGAGCAAGCTTTTATGAAAGCCACTCAAGCAAGCTTTAAATTAGGCATTAGCTTTGAAAACTGGAGCGATGAAAACACGCGTTATATTCACTCATTTGGCGCAACGGGCAAAGAATGTTGGGCGGGTGAGTTTCATCACTTTTGGCTACAAGGCAAAACTTTAGGAATACACAACCCATTTGGCGATTACTGTTACGAGCTGCAAGCGGCTAAAGCCGGTAAATTTGCGTTTAACCAACAAAATCCTATTAACTACGCCTACCATATGGATGCTACCCGCTACGCGCAGTTTTTACGTGAATTTTCAGAGCCATTAGGTGTAAAACGTGTTGAAGGTAAAATACAAAAAGTAGTAAAAAGCGCTAAAACAGGCCACATAGAATCATTACTTTTAAATAGTGGCGAGCAAATAAACGGCGACTTTTTTATAGATTGCACCGGCTTTAGAGGCTTATTAATAGAGCAAGCATTGCATACGGGCTACGAAGATTGGTCGCACTTATTACCATGCAATAGCGCCATTGCAGTACAAACAAAATCAACAAGCGATACCGTATTGCCACTTACCCGCTCTATTGCCCATAAAAGCGGTTGGCAATGGCGTATACCGCTGCAAAGTCGTGTAGGCAATGGGTTAGTGTATTGCAGCCAATATATGGATGACGAACAAGCTAAAGCGTTATTGCTAAATAACATTGAAGGTGAAACGCTTACTGAACCCCGTGTTATTAAATTTAAAACTGGGCGTCGCTTAAAAGGCTGGAACAAAAACTGCCTTGCGCTTGGTCTTGCAAGCGGTTTTGTTGAACCACTTGAGTCCACCAGCATTCATTTAATTATGTCGGGTATTATTCGTTTTATGCGTTTATTTCCGTTTAATGGCATAACCAATCACGCCATTGATGAATACAACAAACAACTTAAAAGCGAAATTGAAAATATTCGCGATTTTATTGTGCTGCATTACAAAGTAACTAATCGCGATGACAGCGAATTTTGGCTGCATTGTAGCGCCATGGAAGTGCCAAAAACACTTAAGCATAAAATTGATTTGTTTAAACAAACTGGCCGTGTATTTTTAGACGATGGTGATATTTTTAGAGTCGACTCTTGGGTACAAGTTATGCTTGGACAAGGTATTGGGCCTGAACAGCACCACTTAATAGCCAGCATGATGAGCGATGAAGAACTCGCCCGTTTTTTACACGGTATTAAACAGCAAATAGAACAGCGCGTAAGCCAATTACCACCCCACCATGAGTTTTTAAAACACTATTGCCCTGCATGAAAAAAGCCCTTAAAAAAGGGCTTTGGGTACACACAACAATTTTTACGCTTTATTATTCACACTTAATCTTGGCACTTTTAGCGTTTTGTGGTTCAAAGCCAATATCTGCAACTGAAACGCTAAGCTCTCCTGCCGTTTTAATAATAAATGGGCTGGTTACTCTGGCAAAATCAACGCCCTTTTTAGTAAAACAGGTTAAATCTACACTCATTGTTTGCCATGTATTTAAGGCTGAATTTTTAAGCTCATTGGTAATATTAAGCTCGCCACCACAGCCTTGCTCGCATTTCATACCTAGTTGCACTTGCTCTGTTGGCATTGTATTTATTTTATAGCTAAAACTAAGCGCTGAATTGGCCTCACTATAAGCTACTTTGTCTTCAGTAAAGTTACTGTTAATTTCGATATAGCTTGTACTAGAGCCTGTAAAATTAAACGTCATCGCATCTTCTTGAATGGTCTTATCTTCAGTACGATAAGTAATGCCGCCAAGCTTTACACTATTACTAGCAACTTGATGCTGCTGGTTATTAGAGTTTAAAAACAAACGCCACGGTGTTTTAAAGCTGCCATTAAATATAGACAGCGGCGCAAGGTTGCTTACATCAACACCTGAGTCTTCATTTAGGTTATTAGTAAGGGTACTTTTATCTTTATAGGTTAACCCAAATCCATAAGGTAGTAGCGGTGCATAATGTTCATCGCCCTTGTTTACAGCCGTTTGTAGTGGCGATTTGGGCCACGAGAACGATAGCTTACCTTTAAAGTCATGTTGTACTTGCCCTTGTTTATCGCTTAGTAATACATCAGCAATACCTTGGCCTTCAGTGCCAGGAAGCCATGCAGCTACAAACGCATCAGATGCATTAAGCTCGCTATTAACCCACATGGGTCTGCCCGATATAAACACAGAAACAACTAGTATATTTTGCTGCTTTAATGTTTTTAATATTTTAAGAGAGCGTTTATTATTACGTTCAAACTCAAGGTTGTCTTTATCGCCATGCCCTTCTGCGTATGGCTCTTCGCCAAATACAACAATGGCTACATCGGGTTTAGTATCAAACATGCCATTTGGGCTTAAGATAGCGTTACCGCCAGCAGCCTCTATTTGCGCTTTTAATCCGGCATATATAGAGGTGGCTCCAGGAAAGTCTTCATTTTTATTGTTAGTGCCCTGCCACGTAATGCTCCAACCGCCCGATTGTTTACCAATATTATTGGCCGCATCGCCTGCTATAAGTATATTGCTTGATGGGTTAATCGGTAATATATGGTTATTGTTTTTAAGCAGTACTAAAGACTCTTGCACCGCTTGGCGGGCAATATCACGATGTGCTGGCGCACCAATTAGCGCTACTTTACCTGAGAATTTACGCTTGGCAGGGCTTGGTTTTTCAAATAAACCTGCGCGTAATTTAACACGTAAAATACGCGCAACGGCATCATCTATTCTAGCCATGGGAATAGTACCCGCTTTTACTTGCGCTATTGTATTGTTATAAAGTGGTTTCCAAGCATCTGTAGGCACCATAAAAATATCAAGCCCCGCATTGACCGCTTGTGGGCAGCTTTCGTTAGTACAGCCGGCAACTTGCCCGTGGCCATTCCAATCCCCCACTACGAAGCCATCAAAACCCATTTTGGTTTTGAGTACATCGGTAAGTAAGTATTTATTGCCATGATTTTTTTTGCCATGCCAGCTATTAAACGACGCCATAACAGACTGACTACCTGCCGTTAAGCCACCTATATAACCTTGCGCATGTATATTGTATAAATCTTTTTCGGTATCTATATTATTACCTTGATCGTCGCCATCCACTGTACCGCCATCACCTAAAAAGTGCTTAACAGTACTAATTACGCGTTTATCACTTAAAAAGTCGCCATCGGCTCTACCTTGTAAGCCATTTACAATAGCGGCTGAATACTCGCGAACAATTGCAGGGTCTTCTGAATAGCCTTCGTAGGTTCTGCCCCAGCGATCATCGCGCACTACAGCTACGGTAGGTGCAAACACCCAATCAATCCCTGTAGCCATTACTTCTACCGCTGTTGCCGCTGCAATTTGCTCTATAAGCGCAGGGTTATTAGCAGCACCCAAACCAATGTTATGTGGAAATAACGTCGCACCAATGACGTTATTGTGTCCATGTACGGCATCGGTGCCCCACATGGTAGGGATTTTACTGCCATCAATTGAGTCATCAACCGATGCTTGATACATATCCTCTGCAAGCGCTATCCAGTCAGCAGGAGTAGCATGCTTATTAGCATCAGGAAACGAGCCTCCACCATTTAAATAAGATCCAAACCCATATTTGCGCATATCTTCAACGGTTATGTCGCGAATTTCTGGTTGGATCATTTGCGCTACTTTTTGCTCAAGCGTCATCGACTTTAAATAACCGGCAATTGTATTTTCAATCTCGGCACTTTTTTGTACTTTGTTTTTAAGTGTTGGCCAAAGTGTTATATCGCCCTGCTCATGCTCCGAGGCGTTAGTATGATTGTTACTAACTTGCGTTTGCTGTTTATTACAGGCTGTTAAAACGCATATTCCTCCCACCAAAAGGGGAAGTATTTTTAATGCTTTTGTGTTTAAGCTTTTTCTCATTGTTATGGCCCTGTGTTGTCTGGGTGCGTTTTTATAATGTAATTTGCTTATTTAAATATAACTATTGACCTGTTTAACAATAGCCACTAACCTAAATATGGAAGCGCTTCCTGAAAGTTATTAAATACTATACCTGGCGATTAATCAAATTAATTATGGAAGCGCTTCCAACTTTAACTTTATAAAAGCAAATTTACTAAAAATAAAGCAGGGGTTTTCGCTTAATGAAACAATTATCTTTACCTAGTGGCTCACCACTTTTAGCCAAACACTTTACTTACGGTGTGGCCACAGCGTCTTTTCAAATTGAGGGTGGCGCAGCAGATCGTCTCCCCTGCATTTGGGATACCTTTTGTAGTAAAGAAGGTAAAATTGCTGATAATTCAAATGGTGATGTTGCCTGTGAGCACTACACCCGTTGGCAAGACGATATAGATTTAATTGAGTCGCTAGGTGTAGACGCCTACAGGCTTTCTATTTCTTGGCCGCGTGTGATGACTAAAGCTGGCCATTTAAACCCTGAAGGGGTTAAGTTTTACACCGATATTTTAGATGAGCTAAAACGTCGTAATATCAAAGCATTTGTTACTTTGTACCACTGGGATTTACCACAACATATTGAAGACGAAGGCGGCTGGCTTAACCGAAACACGGCTTACGAATTTGCACATTACGCAGACTTAATTACCCAAGCCTTTGGTGAGCGAGTACATTCTTATGCAACACTAAACGAGCCATTTTGTAGCTCTTATTTAGGTTACGAAATTGGCGTACATGCACCCGGTATTGTAGGTCGAGAACACGGGCGAAAAGCTGCCCATCATTTACTACTTGGCCACGGGTTAGCGATGCAAGTGCTTGCTAAAAATAGCCCTAATTCACTCAACGGTATTGTGCTTAACTTTACGCCTTGCTACTCAGTCAGCCAATGCGAAGAAGATTTAAACGCCACTGCATTTGCTGATGACTACATAAATCAATGGTATATGCAGCCAGTAATGCAAGGTCAATACCCTGATATTATTAACCAATTACCTAAAGCCCAGCGCCCTGACATTTTACCAGGCGATATGGACATTATTGCACAACCACTTGATTATTTAGGCGTGAATTTTTATACCCGTATGCATTATCAAGCAAGCGAAACAGACTTTTATCATGAGCTACCACACAAAGCCCCAATGACCGATATTGGCTGGGAAATTTACCCTAAAGCACTTACAGAGTTACTTGTATCGTTAAACGAAAAATACACCCTACCACCTATTTATATTACCGAAAATGGCGCAGCCATGGCTGACGAATTTAAAGACGGTGAAGTGAAAGACAACGATCGTATTGAATATTACCAAGAGCATTTAAATGCCCTACATAATGCAACAGCACAAGGTGTTAAGGTAGATGGGTACTTTGCTTGGA
This sequence comes from Pseudoalteromonas sp. ECSMB14103, assembly GCF_000813065.1. Classification (NCBI taxonomy): domain Bacteria; kingdom Pseudomonadati; phylum Pseudomonadota; class Gammaproteobacteria; order Alteromonadales; family Pseudoalteromonadaceae; genus Pseudoalteromonas; species Pseudoalteromonas sp. ECSMB14103. Next base: position 15,503 of record NZ_JWGY01000007.1, read on the forward strand.
GCCTGATGGATAATTTTGAATGGGCAGAAGGATATTTAAAACGCTTTGGTATAGTACACGTAGACTACAACACACAAAAACGAACTGTTAAAGCCAGTGGTAAAGCGTACACTAAACTCATAACAAGCCGATAAATTATCGGCTTATAACAATAAGAACACACACTGTGAACAAACTCCCTTTATACGAAAAAGTCGGTTATGCCATGGGTGACGCGGGTGCTAATTTAGTATGGCGCGGCGCATTGGCCTATTTAGCGGTATTTTATACCGACACCTTTGGCATATCGGCTGCAGCGGCCGCCATGCTGTTTTTAGTGGTTAGATTATCTGATGGTGTAACCGATATAATTATGGGCATGATTGCCGATAGAACGCAGTCGCGCTTTGGAAAATTTAGGCCGTGGATACTCTACTCCGCGCCCTTTTTAGGTTTGTTTATGGTGCTGTGCTTTACCACACCAAACTTTAGCGAAACCAATAAACTTATTTATGCCTACGTTACTTATATTGGTTTAACACTTGCTTATACAGTCAGTAACGTACCCTACTCTGCACTTATGGGCGTAATGACCCCCGATGACACCCAGCGCACAAAGCTATCAGGATTCAGATTTGCAGGCGCGTTTACAGGCGGGTTATTAGTGATGGGCTTTTTACCCGACTTAGTCGCTTATTTTGGAGGCGGTGATAACGCCAAGGGCTATCAGCTCACTATGTATTTGTTCGCAAGTTTACTTATTGCGCTCATGGTTATTACCTTTGTAAGCACTAAAGAACGCGTAATAGCGCCAGCTTCAGAGCAAGGGTGTTTAAAATCAGAACTGTTTGATTTAACTAAAAACCTGCCATTTATAATATTACCTTTGTTATCAACAACACTGTTTTTTTATTATCGCGATTTATACAGCGGATTATTTTTTGCTTTAGTTATGGCGGCAATGACTGTTGTTATAAAAAAACTACTTAATAAAAACAAACAAACCCTAACCGGTTCGCAGCGCGATATGGTCGATTTACTAACAAATAAACCGTGGCTCGTTTTATTAGGTATTGGCTTTTTAACCATGATGTTTAACGGCATAAAATATGGTGTTATTGCCTATTACTTTAAGTACCACGTTGGCAATGAACTGATGGCAGGGCAATATTTTATTGCCTTATTAATAGTATCTATATTTGGTGCACTTGCTACAGGCAAGCTGGCTGAAATTATGGGCAAACGCAATTTATTTATTGCATCGTTGTTGCTAAGCGGCTTATTAACCACTGCATTTTATTGGGTGCCTAGCAATAATATTGTCGCTGTATTTACGTTTGGCTGCGCGGCTGAGTTTTTTGCCGCTATGATGCCTACTTTGTTTTTTAGCATGCTGGGAGATTCTGCCGACTACTCCGAGTGGAAAAATAAACGCCGCGCAACCGGGCTTATTTATTCTGCAGGCACCTTTGTACAAAAAACGGGAGGTGGTTTTGCTGGGGCACTCGTATTAGTGGTACTTGCAAGCTATGGGTATAACGGTATGGATGAGCTTACAATTAACCAAACCCTTCCCGCTATGCAGTTGTTAATGAGCTGGATCCCTGCTGCTTTTGCATTTTTAGGCGCCGCGTTGATGCTTATTTATCCGCTTACACCTGCAATAACCCAAAAAATAACAGAAGATTTAGCAATTAGGCGCAGTAATGTGTAAATTAACATTTAATCACAATTTATGTTTTATAAATTTTATTTAAAACAAATGCGTACAAGCTAGGATATAAATGGCGACTATTTATCAAGTATCAGAAATGGCAGGAGTGTCTTTATCAACTGTTTCTAGGGTGCTTAACGACAACGACTACGTAAGTAAAAAAACTAAAAAAAAGGTATTAGAGGCGATGAAAGAGCTCGGCTATCAGCCAAGCTCTATTGCACGCTCTTTAGCATCGAGCCGTACAAACAGTGTAGGTATTTTAGTGTCTGAGTTAGACGGCCCATTTTTTGGACAAATGATGTCGGCCATTGAAGAGCAATTGCGCATAGCTGGTAAACACGTAATTATTACGCCCGGCCACAGTGATGAAAAAAAAGAAAAAAACGGTTTTGAATTTTTAATTAGCCGTAATTGCGACGCCATTATTGCTCACGTAGAAGCGGTATCTAACGAGTATTTAATTGAGCTCAGTAAAGGTAAAACCCCTATTTATTTAATGAGTCGCTACGTTAAAGAAATAGAGCAAAACTGCATTAGTCTCGATAATGTTATGGGTGGCTACCTTGCAACAAAAGCTATGATCAATAAAGGGCATAAACGTATTGCTTATATTGCCGGTCCACAATTTAAAGAAGATGCCTCAGATCGTTTAAAAGGCCACAAAAAGGCGCTTGCAGAATATAACCTCACCTTTGATGAAAGCTTGTATTATGTGGGCGACTTTAAAGAAACCGGTGGGAGCGATGGTCTGCGTCATTTTATTCAAAATAAAGCGCAAATTACGGCTCTTGTGTGCGCCAATGACGAAATGGCATCGGGTGCAATGAAATACGCTCGCGAGCATGGCTTTAATATACCTAAAGATTTAGCAATAATTGGGTTTGATAACGTTATTTTTACCAATTACCTTTACCCTACGCTTACCACAATAGATAACCCAGTACCCGAAATGGGCCGTGCAGCAGCAAATTTAGTGCTTAAAGATATTTATAAAAAAAGCGGCATAACGGTTACTCAGGTGTTTGAGCCTAAGCTAATTTTAAGAGACTCAACCCCGGATATAAATTAATTTAGTTGCAAATTATCTAACTCGTTTCGTACCCACTGCGAATCGAGGTATTGCTCTAAATGTTGCTGTGCAAATTTTAAAAAGTTTCGTGCAGCATGCGATATATGCCTGTCGGTTCGCATAACAAAATACCAATGGCTAGCTAAATGAGTATCGGTAACAGTTAATACCTTAAAGCTTGCATCGTCTTTTTCGAGTACATGGCGAGATAAAACGGCTATTCCCATACCCGAAGATACCGCAACTCTAATTGCTTCATTGCTAGCCATTTGCACTGAATCACTCAGTACTAAACCACGGCTTTGTAGCTCGCTTTCAAATAACATGCGCGTTGCCGAGCCATTTTCACGTAATAAAAATCGGTATTGCATTAAGTCGCTGAGCTTTACTGACTCTAATTGTGCAAGCGGATGATTAACCGGCACAATAAACTCAAGCGGATTATGTAAAAAACGTGCAGCTTGCGCATGTTCAAGCGATGGAGGATGGCTGAATACGTAAATATCGTCTTCACCACGCTCAAATCGGTTTAGCACTTCTGCACGGTTACCAATTTCTAGTGGAAGCTCTACATGCGGGTGTAAATTACTATAGGGTCCTAATAATTTGGGCAAAATATATTGTGCGGTATTGACCATGGCTATTTTACACCTACCTCGCTCACCACCATTTAGTTCTGTTAAAAAGTCTTGGTAATCTTCAAAGTGTCCAAATACTTGCTGACAGGTTTTATAAAGCTCAAGTCCAGCTTCGGTCACGTGCATTTTTTGATGCTGCATAACCATTAACGGCTCAGCTACAGCTTCTTGTAAGCGTTTAATTTGCAGCGATACAGTAGGCTGAGTTAAGTGCAATCGCCTCGCGGTTTCACTAATTGAGCCTGTTTTTACTACGCTCATAAACACTTCGAGCAATCTAAATGAAATATGTCGTAAATCCACAACCACCACCTATAGATAATTATTTATACCTAACTAGTATTTATTTTATTATTTACTATACAAAGTTTTAAATACAATAGCGCCACTTAATTTCATATTTAAAAGGAAATGTTGTGCCTGATATAGTTGTTATGTTTTTTATTTTAGGATTAGTAGCGGGAATATTACGCTCTGATTTAACCATTCCTAAAGCAACCTACGAAACACTAAGCTTATTACTCATGCTAACTATTGGTTTAAAAGGCGGCATGGTACTTCACGGCAATTTAAGCTGGCAACTGCTACCAGAAATGGGCACAGTGATGCTCTTAGGTGCACTTATTCCGCTAATGCTATACCCCATTTTAAAATACGTTATTAAATTATCGGTGGCTAACAGCGCAAGTATTGCAGCGCATTATGGCTCGGTAAGTGCCGGTACGTTCGCGGTTGCGTTAGCGTATGCCGAATCTGCAAATTTAGCCGTTGGCGCTGAAGTAACGCTCTATTTAGTTATGCTAGAGCTTCCCGCTATTATTGTTGGCTTATTACTTTATCGCAAGCTCGATAAAGACCCAGGCCAAACAAGTACTCTCTCATTAAAAGCGCTTTGGCACGAAACCCTCACAAACAAAAGTGTTATTTTATTAGTGGGTGGTGTAATTATTGGCATGATGTACGGCACATCGCAAGGCAGCCAGGTTACCAGCTTATTAACAAGCAGTTTTAAAGTAGTCCTTGCCTTATTTTTACTAGAAATGGGATTAGTAGCTGCACAAACACTGCGCCCTTTCCCATGGCAACATTGGAAATTAGCGACCTTTGCTATTATTACCCCACTATGTTTGGGCACAGTAGGTGTGGGCGTAGGTACTTTATTAGGATTAGAACTTGGTTCAGTGGTTATACTCGGTAGCTTAGTAGCCAGTGCCTCTTACATTGCAGCACCTGCAGCAATCAAAGCCGCTATTCCTAAAGCCGATATAGGCCTTGCCATGCTTAGCTCGCTAGGTGTTACTTTTCCGTTCAATGTAATCGTAGGTATTGGCCTTTACCATCAGCTTGCTGTAGCTATTCAATAACTAAAAATTTGTATCATTTATTAGGGTCTGTTGACCTTTCAAGGTTAAATTTGCAGCAGTCTGTTTGGTATTTAGGCAGGGCAAAGCCTATGTAGTGTGGTTATTCCCCATAAATTGGCGATAACGTAGCATTAATGCCAAACAGGCGCTGCCCAGAGGTTCTTCCTAGGGGCTATTTACTCTTTGTAACTCAGTTTTTACTTAGCTCACTAGGTTACAAACCTCGCGCCTCGATTAAATAGCCACTAGTTTGAATAAATTTCAATCCGCAAAGATCAACAGACCCTAGTCACTGACCATTACCGGCTAATCAGTTTTGTATGTGGGTTGATATAAAACATTCTTTTCCAACCTTGGCTTTCACTTGTTGCAAGCCAAGGTAGTGGAAATAAAGACACAATTGAATAATGAACATGAGGTGGCTTACCCGCTGCATTTCCTGTGTTACCCAGTAAGCCAATATTTTCATTTAACTTCACAATGTCACCTTCACTTACACTGTAACTATTTAAATGCGCTACATAGTGCACCCGCCATTTAGGCCCGAGTATAGCAACTACCTTACCGCCTCTTTTAAGCTCACCGCTAAACACAACAACCCCATTAACCGGTGCAACAACATGCCTATTTTTTTTACCAAATATATCAATGCCTTTATGAACACCGGACTTCCCCCATGGCTCATACCAAAAAGTAGCATGGTTCCAATCTTTGGGTGTTGCCCCTAATACGGGATTAGTGATTTTTTCAGGTAAAACGAACAGGGCTAATACTATGGTTAATATAATAGCGACTGAGCTGAGTAGTAATATTTTTATAGGCTTCAAAATAGGATTCTGCTTTGAGTTAAACAATTAAATGTATTATTAACCCGCAATGATGAATAGATAATGAGCACTTTAAAAAACAATAAACACAAAAAAGCCGATGCAAGATCACTCTCACATCGGCTTTTTCACTATGATAATACTTATTATAAAGAAAGCTCTTCTTTAGCACGTGTTAAATTGTGCGACACCATTGTACTGTTAGACATTGATTTAGCTTCGTATAAATCAGCAAGACCAGCCGTTTCGTTGTTCGCTTTTAAACGCGCTACACCGCGGTTGCTTAACGCGAATGAGGTAAGCTGGCGTACTTTAAATCGTGGTGCGTCTGCATCTTTTAAAAGTGCAATTGCTTTAGTACAAATAGCTTCAGCCTGTGCGTAGTTTTTTGACTTAACATTCAGTGCGCAGCTGTTAAACGATTGTTCAAGCGGCTGCGGCGCAGTTTGCGCTTCAATAACCATTAATTTGTAGTCACTTGAATCAGCCATTACAGCTGCAGAGCAAGTTAATAATGAGCCAAGAGCGATGGTTTTTAAAAGTGTACGTTTCATGGTTTGCCTTTCCTAATTAAGTGAGTCGTGCTTGTTGCCGACAACTGAACTTTAGAGTAAAAGCTCAAACCTCACAAACGATAAAAACAAACTCAATAAGTGAATAAAATTAACCTATAGACTTTAGTCTTATGGCTTGCACTCTTATGTTTGCTCATTGATTAAAAATGTGTTGGAACTAACTAAAAAGTAAACAGGTAGTCACAAAAAATTAGTCGCTAATTAACAAATAATCATGTACCTTTTTCTGTAATAAAAATTAACAAGGAATGTCATGATAAAAAACAAAAATATTTTCTTTGCAAGCACATTATGTATATTAAGCGCGTGTGGTGGTTCAGAAAACGAAGGGAAAGTAATTAGTTCTGATCCGCTTGTATGTGAATCTCAAACTGCACAAAACGAAGCTTTGTGGGATTACCTTCAAGCAGATTACCTCTGGAACGATCAGTTAAATACCTCAACCAATCCATCAACATTTGAATCATTAAACGATTTATTGACCGAAGTTCGCTCGCAAGTAGAACTAGATGAATACAGCTATGCAGTTACTGCGCAGGAATATGAAGACCAATATATTAATGCGAGTTACTTTGGTTATGGTCTATCAAATAAAGTTATGGCTAACGGTTTACTTGTAAGATATGTTTTTGATGATGGTAATGCTGCTGCTATGGGTTTAACAAGAGGCTCATTAATCACCACTATGAATGGCATCAATATTGAAGAGGCAATAGCTAACAACACTTTTGATTACGATGCAGTATTAGGCCCAAATGAAGAAGGCTACACAGTCGATGTAACCTGGTTAGATCTAAACGGTGAGGAACAAACAGGTACCATGTCTCGCTCAACCGTTAACAGCAACACAATACTAGATACACGCATTTTAGAAACCACTAAAGGTAAAGTTGGCTACCTTGTATTCAATAGTTTTGTAGAACGCAGTGCACAAGACCTAGATGGGACATTTTCATTATTCGAACAGGAAAACATAACCGAGCTTGTACTTGATTTACGTTACAATGGCGGTGGTTACATAAATATAGCAAAACAACTAGCAAGCCAAATAGCCGCAGAGCAAGTTTTAGGTAAAACTATGTTTAGTTATGAGTACAATAAAAATCGTAGCGCTAATAGCGTAAACTTTGAATTAAGCAATAACAAACCACGCCTAAACTTACCTCGCGTTGTGGTATTAACCACTGAGCAAACAGCATCGTCTAGCGAACTAGTAATTAATGCACTAAAGCCTCACATAGACGTTCAGGTTGTAGGGACTAGCACTAGAGGTAAACCCGTCGGCATGGATATAAATAAGCTATGCGACCATGTAGTATTCGCTATCAACTTTAAAATGGTGAATTCTGAGGGGTATGGCGACTACTTTAACGGTTTACCTGCAGATTGTTACGCCGAAGACACCATTAACGTAGATTGGGGTGATACAAAAGACCCTCTTTTAAACGAAGCGATCTACCTATTAACAAATAATAGCTGTTCAACATCTCAATCAGCTCAATTACCGAAACAAAAATCCTTTAAAAATAATTTTGGCTTATTTGACAAAAACACAATCTAAACGCCTTAAATAAACACAAAAAAGCCCCAGCAGGTTAAACCTAGCTGGGGCTTTTTTTAAAATATGCTTGCTAAAAGCTTATAAAGAAAGCTCTTCTTTAGCGCGATTTAAGTTGTGCGATACCATAGTGCTGTTAGACATTTGGTTAGCTTCGTACAAATCGGCTAAAGCAGCTGTTTCGTTATTCGATTTCAAACGCGCAACACCACGGTTGCTTAGTGCGTATGAAGTAAGCTGGCGTAATTTAAAACGTGGTGCATCAGCATCCTTTAAAAGCGCAATTGCTTTAGTACAAACTTCTTCAGCTTGTGCATAGTTTTTTGACTTAACATTAAGTGCGCAGCTGTTAAAAGATTGCTCAAGTGGCTGCGGCGCTGTTGCAGTTTCGATAACCATTAATTTGTAATCACTTTGATCAGCCATTGCAGCAGCTGAACAAGTAAGTAGTGAGCTAAGAGCGATAGTTTTGATAAAAGTTTTCATGGTCATAATCCTGTTTGGTTAAGTCGTGCTTGTTGCCGACAACTGAACTTTAGAGAATTCCCATCAAACCGACAAACGATAAAAACAAACCTAATAAGTGAAGAAATCTAACCTATAGACTTTAGTCTAATGCCGACCATTAATTTCGAAAATTGATATTTATCAAAACAACCAAAATTTAAACTTATTGAGTGCGTTCAAGTAACTTAACTATTTGGGTTACAACCATTTTTGGCTCATCATTTTGCGGATAGTGATAGCTTTTATTTGTTATTACTATTTCACCTTGAGGAAATGCATTAGCCCACTTTGAATGTAAGTCACCCCACATTTCACGCGCTTTGGCGGTAAAAAATAATACAGATGGCTTTTTATACTTTTTAACGGAGGCGATAACAGTCACGGGTATATCAGCAATTTGAGGGTAATCAGGTAGCGGGCGTTTTGCCCAAAAATCTAAATACTGATTCGACATTCCATTTTTCATATCATCGAGCTTTATTGCAGCAATTTCTTTTTCAGCGCGGGGCAAATCAATTGCGCGCATAATATCTACATCGTGCTCTGATGCAGGCTCAATTAACATTAACGCTTTAATCTGATCAGGGTATGTTGCAGCAAATACACGCGCAATATAAGCACCATAAGAATGGGCAACGTATACAACAGGCTCTTCTATTTTCAGTGTTTTGAGTAATAATACAACCTCAGCAGCGTATTCTTCTGAGCTATAGTTTTTCTTTATTTGTGCAGAGCCACCATTACCAATACGAGAATACCGTATAACTTTCGCGTGCTTGGTAAGTGATTCAAAAATCGGCTCCCAATCACTTAAACCAGCAGAGCCACCCGCTTCAAGTAAAATGGTATGTTTACCATCACCTGCTAATTCGTATTCAACGTCAAAACCATTTACTTGAACCTTAGCCGTACTGGCTATTACACCGTGTGGAATGAAAAGCGAATAAAAAATGATTGCGGTAAAGAGTATTCTCATCATATTTTTTACTTAAGTTAATTTAAAAAATACCATATGCGATATTAAATATGACTTCCAGCGGTAATAGTTAAAATTTCTAAAGTTTAAATTAAGGTACCTATAAACTCCCTCGCCCATATGCCATAATCTAAATAATTCATTATTTTAGTAACTTGGCGCATATTTAGGCGTTTTCAAGTTAACTACTCAGGGTTTACTATGGCATATCAAGAGCAAAATCAAGCAACAATCTATTGGCACGATTATGAGATAATGACATCAAGCATCTGATTTAAAATAAATAAAATAAACATTTAAAATATTTTATACACATATATATACACAACTCTTATTCTCCGCTCTAATATGAGATTGCACGATTATGGATCTAATTCTAAAGTTCGCCTTACCCTTAATTTCAACACTTATAGCGATAGTTGCGATCTACTTTACTTGGCAGCAATCAAAGTCAAATAAACGGCACAATGAGCTATCTGTAAGACCTGCAATATGCAGTAATCTTAACCTACATGTAGAAGCCTTTACATTTTCAATAACCAATAAAGGTTTAGGTCCAGCAAAAGTAGATGAATTTAAGTTTTTTTATGATGATGAACTCATCGAATACGAAGACTTCGAAAAAATAATTAATGAAAAATTTCAGACGTATTGTGCATACAAAAAACCACCAATTACCTCTACACAAAAACAAAATAGTTATATAGCTAAAGGCGAAACAATAATTATATTGGAATTACAGTTTGATGACAGAACAAGCCAACAAAGCAAAAACGAGATTGAGAGCGAAATAACATCCAAATTGACTCTAGAGTTTGGATACACATCACTCTATGATGAAACAGTTAAAGAAAAATTTAAATTCAGCACCAAAAATTAATTAGCCACAATTGGCTTTAATATACTTTTCAAATCACTTGCTGTTGATTTGTGGCCTGTAAATTCGCCTTGTGTAATTGGTGGCCCTGCTCCCTGATCTTTATGGCCGTGGGTTTCTAAACTTTGATTTATGTCTTTTACTAGGCTTATTAAATCAAGGAGAACTTGAGCCACGTTTACTGAGCTGTCACCCAACCAAACTGTTTTTCCTTCGACCTTTGCTAGTTCGGTGGCTTTAGCGTGGAGGGTTTTTAGTGTGGTTAAGTTCATGTTTTCGGTGGCTTCAATATCTACCTGCTTTTTACTGCCTAGCAATAACCCTTCAAGTGCAATTATTAAGGCTTTTTCGCCGACCACGGTTTTTAATGCGCCCATGACTTCGGTGATTTGATTTCCATCTATTTTTGTAATGTCGTGGCTGTCTATGCTGCAGGTGCGTTGGTGGTAGCTTTGTTCACTTTTGCGCGCTGTCACAGTGTTGCTGTCGCTAGTTTGGGTTATATCGCCGTCGGTTGTGGTGTGCCAGTTGCCGTCACGGCCTTGTATCTTGCTGCGGCTGTTTTGCTGTAGCGTAACATCGGTGCGTTTGTGCTCGGGCACTAAACTTTGCCATGGTAATAAGCTGGTGATGACGGGATGGCTGTTTAGGCCATCGATGTATTGTATTAAACACTGCATGCCTGGCATAGGTTCGTTCAAAAAACCATGATCGGATGCTTGCCCTGTGCCGAGTGTTACTTGCTCAAATACAGGCACGAGTAATGGCTCATTTGTGAGCGGATTTAATAGCTGCACGTCGGCCGCTTTTAGTGGTCTAAATGCGCTGCTGATTGCTGTGGCGCCACTTGGTAGGTCGTATATTTTTTCGATACGTGCAAGTTGCGGCAGGTGTTTACGCTCGTTTAACTCTGGAAAGTAGCGATGTATTAAGCGTTTAATGGCTTGTTTGACCATCGTATGTGCATCCTGTTATTGATTAAAGTTACTTCGGTAATATGACGCCCGTTTAGCTTTATGCCTGGTCTTAATTTTGGAATGGCGATCAACTCACCGGTAGTTGAGCTTTGGGCTGTTATTGTATGCTCTGGAAAATCGTTTATTGCTGCAAGCGGCCAGCGGGAGTCGTGCCAACTGCCTACAAATATTTTGCCATCGGGGCGTTGTTGAAATATAAAATCACTAATGCCCCATGCTTTGCCTATTTGCTTTAGCGCTTCAATACCTGTGCCGCTATGATAAAACGCGGGTATCGTTTTATTTAAATAACCGGCGTTTTCAGGTGTCACAAATTCAACACCGAGCTTTGCCAATTCATCAAGCACAGCTTTGATTGTTGCATGACGAACTGCAAGGGGGGCAGTAAAACTTAATGCGCCGAGTAATTCGCGACAAGTTAAATACCAACGACCATTTGCTTGGTGTTTTGATTCGATAACGCCGAGAAAATACGGGACCATATTATCTAGCGTGTAACCTAAATGCAGCTCGACTAATCCGCTTGGCACTTGCTCTGTCACTATTTCAAACTTTGCGCGACCAGTGCTGGCTATATCAAGTTGTACACTTTTAGTAACGACGCTCGTTACTGGTTTACCTCCAATGGTTAGCGTATCAGATAGGCGGGTACTCATGGCCCCTCCACCGCTGCAAATTTACTTTGTACATCGTTATTTGAAGTGACCGCTTGCGACTGTGCATTTTGGTTTGCTGTACCATCTAGCTGTTGTTGCTCACGCTCTGATACGGACTGTACTTCAATAAGTTTAAAGGTGATTTGCCATGCGCGCTTTTCTTCAAGTTCTACAGCCTTTACCTCGCCATCAAATTTGGCTTTACGTATTTTATAAGCCTCTGCCAATGCATTATTAATTGTGTAAATAATACGGGCGCCGTTTTCATCAAGTGCTTTCGCTTTGCTAATAAGCAATGCTAAAGCCCCCTCTTCATTAAGCGGTATTTTAGTGCTCACAGTTAACATGCCAGGCTTAACACCTTGATCGCTAATGAGCGCAAAACTCCCCATGCCTGACATATCGCCACCGGCTAATTTAATACCAGCATTGACCCGCGTTTCATACCCGGGGATATTCCAGCCATCTAACGATATGCTCATAACACCTCTTCAATATGATTAAGCTCGCTTGGTTCGCCAACAAACAAACACATTGCCCAGTAGTTATGCTCATTGCCTTTGCTAGCAACTGAGTCGGCTAGCTGCTTTGCTGTACCGGCTGTTATTAATTGCATACCGACCCCACTAATTTGGGCAGTAAATTGCGCCTGATTTAATCGCTCGTCGCGTGCTGTTTTTAGCTCAATGGTTTGAGTCAATGCATCGTCAATGGTGGTGATTAATTGCTTGCCACTGTCGTTTACAGTAGCAATTTCGTCCGCTATTTGTTGCTCACGTATTGGCGTTAAGTTTTGCAATGTGTTTATTTGCCATTCGAGACTTTGCCCGTCATAGGCTATGAGCTGAGTTTGCTCTAATGCGCTTTGACTTTGCCCGTATTGAGCACAGCTAATAAACTCAGGTATTGGGCAATATTCGTTTATCGTGCTGAGCTTGCTAGCCAGTGCGGCAGGGTCATTTGCGCTCACTGATAGCAGCAAACCACTAAAACTTATGGGTTTATCGGTTCGCGACGCGTCCTTGATCGCTAATGCGAGTAACTGCGCGCCCGCTTGCATTGAGCAAGGGGCGGCTGTTTGGTGATAACAAAGCGCAACGTTATGCATTTTCAGGCAATGGGTAACGGGCTTTAATTTCAGCTACTTTATCTTGCCACTTTTGATGTGACTCAGCTGTGCTATCAAATTTTGACTCCATAAATAAAGGGTCTGACTCTGCTTTGTATAATGTTTTTCGCACCGTCAAAATATCATTTCTTTTTACCTGTATCAGTGCTTCATTCACACTTGAAGCATCGACATAACTATGTGCGCCAAACCCTTTTACTGGGCCATCTATTAAGAGCTGATCTTCTTCATTAAATAAATCTTTTAAGTCAAATACGGTATGGCTATTACACTTAAACATTTAAACCTCCAAAACAGTTACTAATCATTGGTTTACGCTTATCATCTTCGTGATCTAAAACGAAAAGCTGAGGACTTGCGATATACGCTTCTAGCTCGCTTTCATTGTCTCCACTGGCAAAATTCATTTGTTTAACAACATTTGCTGACATGGGAGGCGAAAATATAACCTCGACTAATTTAAACGGATGCTCTGATTTACTCTGAGTGAAATCGACAGCCTCCCACTTTTTTTGGAATGATTCATTTCCATTGTAACCAGCATGATTCCCAAATATGAGAGATCCCTTTTTTACATAAACCCAGGCTCTTAACATTAATAAACCCGCAAAAATGCCATTACTTTCACTTGATATAATCTGTGCACCGTTAGTCAGGCGTGTAATTTCATTACCTTCTTCTCTTAAATCAACGGGTTTAACGTGCATTCGGAAAATGTGGCCAGTTTTAGTTAATCCCGACCAATCACCAGCAAAGAATCCACCTCTCGGTACTATAGTTTTCTCTTGAGAATCTTTAGCAAATAGTGGTGTTTCTTCTGATGCAAACCATGGATTATCTGTAAACTTCTCAGGCGTCTCACTTTCACTTTTAATAACACCTGCATGCCCGTAGCGAGTAGAGAACCCATAAGTTTTTGCACTAACAACCTCAAGACTAGTGTTAACTTTAGAAAAGAGTGGAGGCGAATGTGCAACTATTGTCTCCTTATTATCAATAGTCTCCACAGAGACATTCTGAAGCCAAGGATCTTGCAATAAATTCCCACCAACAATGCGCGTTTTCAGTAAGTCACTTTTAAAGTGTTCATAGTCATTTTTGGCATCATTTACGCTTTCATTAATCTGCTTTACTTTATTACTTACTTCTTCAGTCAACTTATTAGTTGCATCTAAAACCTGTGATATACCTGTATTTATATCCATAGTATTTTCTCTATTTATCTAGTGAATCGTTATAAAATATCTTTGTCAATCAATGCCAAATTAAGCTCTAAATAACGATGCATATTTGTAATTTGAACGGCTGCACTTTTGGCTATGACCTGATTTATTTTGTCAATTTGCGGGCTGTAATCGAACATCCACGATTGTGCGGGAATGGTGATCCGCGCTAATGCTGCAGCAGCTGCAAACTTCAATACAAACGAGCGGTTGTGTACATTGTTTACGCCCTGGCGCTTGCGCTGTAATGGCAAGTAATCAATGGCTAGCAATGTACCGTTTTGTGTTACTAATCCAATCCAGTTGTAGTCAAAGTCGCCGATATCTTGCTCAAGTATCACAGCCCAGGCGACGGTATTTGCATCCACATAACCTTTTGCATCAATATCGCGTCTGTGCACGACTTGTAAATTACTGGGCATTTTTTCGTTTGGGTTGCGCTCTGCGCTTTCGTTTAGATTAGGAATGTTTGCTAACACTAATTCTTTAACATCGAGCCCTGTGTTTTGCAGCGCGCGGGTTGTGATGTAACTTTTGCCGGCGTTAGTCATAATGCCGGTGATCGCTTGGGTCATAGTGGCTCCTTGGCGATACTTACACCGCCCTCTTTACTTAAAAATCCATAGTGATGATGTACGGCAATAACATGCTGTACATCGGTGGTGATTGCTTGGGGATGTGTATTACTTACAAGGTTGTCACACCCTAGAAATTGATACAGCTGCTCGAATGGCAATACGTGTTTTACATCGTGCGTAACTGCATATAGTGGCGCTTCGCAGCTTTCATTTTGCAAATCAGTAAAACCATAACTGAATTGTTGCTGCGCTTTATTTTGTGCCGCTAAATGCAGTGGGTGATCAATGTGACAGCTATCCCACTGTACGTGCGTTAATCCTAAGCTCAGCGACACATCCGCTTTATTATGCACAGTTAATTCGTAGCGTCGGCATGTGCGGCCGTAGAGCTGTATTAGCTCAGGGAGTAAATCTGTATTACCTGCAAGCGTTGAGTCAGACATATCAATGGCAATAATGTCCCAATCCCGCCCATCAATGCGCTCACGCACATTGAGTACTTCTAACCCTAAGCGGTCGAAAATACTTCTTACGGATGCCATTTCGCCAGCGTCAATAGTATTAACTAATGCATTCTGTACGCGTTTTCTGTATAGCTCTATGGGTTCATCATCTAGTCGGTTTGTTAAGCGCTCCCATGCCAGAAACCCTAATACAGGCTCTTCATTTTTTAACTCGTCTTTTTGGTTCACTGCCCACATAACATAGTCGCGCGATTGCTTCCAGTAACCTGTGGCCGCTTTTACAAGTTTTTCGGCGTAACCTTTATTGAGCCAGGTCGCGATTTCATTAGCCATTTGCAACCTCATTAACGGTTAATGATGTAAGTACCGGTAACCAGTTGGCGGCAGTTATGTCGTCAATATCAAACTTGATTGACTGCAGTTCACTAAATTGTTCATGGCACTGTGTTATTAATTGGCTAATGCTGAACACAGTTTGATGCGTTACGCGTGTGGGTGCATACGCTGCATTTTGACGAAATGCGGCTTTTATAAACGTGGTTAAGTCGTCTTGAATAGCGTGGCTGTTGTCATGTAACTTATAGGTTGCGGTGATATCAAACCCGTTGGTTGCCATAGCGTAAACCATAAAGTCATCCCCTAAACCATGGTGACCTGCGGTACGAATATGTTGGTTAATGGCACTCAATAGTGCTGTTGGTACAGGGCCAACATCTAAGTAAATATACGCATCAGCCGTGCCTGGTCCACGTGGTGCATTGGTTAGTATTTCAATGTTATCTATTGGTACAGCAAAGCTAGCAATAATTTGTTTGTAAACAGCATTGATATGCCAGCGGGAAGCAGTACCAAATACGTTACGAATGCGTAGGCGATAATGCTCAGTGTCTTCATCATCAGAGCCTGGCTTAATTAACCAATCATCATTGTTGGTTACGGTGATCCCTTCTTGTTGCTGTATAAAGTATCGGTAAGCCTCTGCGGGTAAGTTATAAGCTGCACCGGTTTCATAGGCTTCAGCCAATGCATACGCAGTGCGTTGCCCTTGTTGAAAATACACATCCTGTGAAAGTATAAGCTTATACACTTTATCGCCTAGCACATCGGTTACCACTGCGGTTCCTGCCACAATGGAACTTTCGCCCTCGTCGCTTTCGCGTGTAAACGTTAATAATCCCTGTGCTTTTACGCCCGCTTGAATAAACACATTACGTGCAGGGCCATGGCGTTCAATCAGTGCAACTCGGCTTGCTGTCATAATGAATAAGTCAGGCATTAGCTGCGTTGCTAGCCAATTAAACAGCTGCACGACTGGCTTTGTTAGCAACGCTTCAACGGTTCGCCAAAATGGGCCAAAGGGTGAATTGTTGGCAACTTGTATGTTTTGCTCTTTTAACTGTGCTTGCCACTGCGCTTGCGCTGTTTGCTCATCCATTGGCAAACCTGCATTTTGCATTAGGGTTTTAAAATCCACTTTGTAGGCTCCCGTATTGGCGCGTTTGCGCGGTGATACTTAATGTGCCGTCGTCATTTCGGTACACTTTTATAGTGCCAGGCTTAATCCGATTGTCTTGCTCGGTTAGTAATTCGAGCTCGGTTAAAATGGGCGCAATGCCGTTTTTATTGCGCAGGCCAATCAGCTTTATGAGTAAACCGCTTTCTAAAATTCGATGTTTTATATCTTGCGCCACTACATTAGACTTACTTAATGTGCTGGGTGTTAGCGAGTCATTAAGTACAAAATCATTATCCTCAACGGCTAAATCTATGTGCAGTGCAATATCAAAGTTCATCAGCTTGCTAGCTCCATCATTTGTTCAAAGCTTTGCGCTAAGTCGTCAGATTTAATCGTTAAGTTGTCTATGTGCACACGCTTGCTGTTATCGCTCTCGCTTGAACTGCTCTGGCTGGTGCTGCTCGTTAGGCTTTGTAAAAACGCTGATTTTTGTACTTTGGCTTTATAGCTATTCGTGTGTTGTTGCTCAGTATTTAATTGCTCAACGCTGTACGCGTTCGCTGTGTTAGTAATTGCCTGATCTGTTTTGACCATTGGCAATCGTTGTAATGGCGCTGCACTTTGATTAAAGCGGGCGAGTTGTTCATATTTTTGACTATAAACAGGTGAATTGGCCGCGTTAGTAAAATGATTAGCTGTGCGTGTATTGCCATTTTCTATCGCTGATTGTGTTACGAACTGTGTTGATTGTGCATTGTGGCCAACATCGTTATGTGTAGCTGGGCTGCTTTGTAATACTGAGTTAGTAGCGCTGTTATTGATGTTGCCCGTTGTTGAATAAGCAGCATCGTTTGCAGCCATGGTTACTGCGCTGGTTTGTGCTTTCTCTACAACCAACGGCTGCAAAGGCGAAACAGTTTGGTTAACGCTTGATAGTGGCGCTTGTGAACTGCTAAAGACTGGCAAATTAGCCGCGTTAGTAAAATTGTTAGCTGTGCTGGCAACGTTATTTTGTAGCGCTGATTGTGGGGCGAATTGTGTTGATTGTGCACTTTGGCCAACATAGTTAAATTTGTCTGTAGTCGACACAGTTTTGTTAATTGAATCGTTCGCTGAAGCATAGTTATTGTTAGCTGGGTTTGTTGGCGCTAGTGTGTAGTTCATTTTATTGACGGCGCTGTTATTTAACGCGCTGTTTTGTAATGTTGGGTTAATTTCACTATTCATTGCTGTGCTTGTTGAATACACAGCGTCGTTTGCGGCTGTGGTTACTGCGTTGGTGTGCACATTTGCTGTAGCTGAACTTGCTGCGTTGTTATTTAGCACATCGTTTTTTGTAATCTCGCTGTTTATTTTATTTACTGCATTATTACCCTGCAATTGTGCTACTGAATTTATAGCCGCAGTTTTATTTACTGAGTAAACAGCATCATCTGCTGCAGCATAGTTGGTGCTAGCTGTATTGCCTGGTACTTGCGTGGCCTTGCTGATCACGGCTTGCCCGTAGTCGCGGCTATATGCTTGATCGGCGCTTTGCATAACCATTGTTTTTTGTTGCGCGACTTTTGGCTCTAGCGCCGTTTGGTCAACCTTAGCTTTAACAGCTACGGTTTCTTCATCACTAAAGAACGAGACGACCATGTTTAAAATACCGTTGTCGGCTATGTTCTTCAAAAAGCCTGTGATACGATCAAAAATACCGCCAATAAAATTACCAATGCCGCTAAAGAAGTTGGTAACAAAGCTGAACTTTTCACCTAAGAAATTTACAAACTGGCTGATTAACTCACCCGCTCCGCTCCAGATTGATGAGAAAAATCCGCCTATCCCTTGTGCTATGCCACCAAAGAACCCCGCGATTGCACCACCAATCCCCGACACCACATCCCACAAGAATGAGAACACCGCACCAATGGCAGAGAATGCAGGAGCTAAAGCGTTATAGATTCCAGTAGCAATCGTTTTAATTAACCACCACATAAGTTGTAACGGTAACGTAAGTAAGTCGAATGCAACTCGCAGTCCTTGGAAAATCAACGAGCTATCAGCCCATTCAGAAAACGCTGCGGTTATGTCATCAAAGTAATAGATTAATGCAGCCACGGCAGCAATAAGAGCAAGCACGCCTGCGACAATCCATGTGATAGGGTTTGCCCACAATGCAGCATTAAACAACCAAGTAGCCGCTTGGCCTGCGAGCATAACGGCTTTAAATGTGCCCATGGCAATAGCGGCGGCGCCCATGCTGGCAATGAGTGCTACGAACCCCGAAACACGAAGGGCCCAAAGCGATGCAAGCCAAAGCTTGTTTACAATAATTTGTGCGTTAGCAAGCGTGATGCCTATTTTTGTAGCGAAGTTATATAGCCCCATTGCAAATGTGGCTATGCCAAAGGCGGTGATAAGTGCGACTACGCCAACTATAACGGTTGCTATTGCGCTTGATAAAAACGGGAATCGTTCAGTCAGTGACACAATGCCCGCAAAGCCGGCGGCGAGTATTTCAACGAACGGCTCAACCACAGGCAATAAGCGGTTACCCATTGCGGTGGCCGCTGCATTAAATGAACCGCCTAAACGATCCCATGGGCTGGCAATGATGTTTGCCATTTCCAAGGCTTTGGAGTTATCTTGCACGTTTTCAAAAACACTGATGCCGTCTTTTAATTTATCTACTTTCGTGCTGAGTACATCAACGGCTTTTGCACCTTGTTTACCAAATATTTGGGTCAGCACATCGCCACGCGCTACAGAGCCCAGTGACGACAAGCGGTTATTAATACGCCCTAGCACCACATCAATCGCGAGCATGTCGCCGTTATCAGCGGTTAATTTTATGCCTAATGCATCTTGCGCTTTACCAATCCCTTGTAATAATGAAGCCGCTTGCGTACCAGCCACAGAGCCTGATTTAGCAACCAGTTGTAGCTCCCCGACTAACGCAAATTGTTGAGCCGAGCTTAAGCCAATGTTTGTTGCGGTTGCCCCAAGGTTTGAAAACGCGGCTTGCATTTCTGCACCGGTGGTTTTGTAAAGCTGTACGGCGGTGGCGGTTTGCCCTGCGATTTGGTTTACCCAATTCGCTTTGCCCATTTTATTGGCGGTCTTTTCGAAGATGCCATACATGGTGCCCATATAACTGGTGATGGTGGCTGCGTCGGCTTTGGTTGCTACCGCTAGTATGTTTGACGTTTTGGTAAATTCAGATAGCTCAAACCCATTTAAGCCGGCAATAGCTGATTGAATATCGTAAGCACTGCGGACGAACTCGGCCGAGTTACCCCCAAATTGAAAACCAAACTTATAGGCTGTTTTAGTCAGTTGTTGCAAGGCGTCGTCGGTAACGCCCAGTGATTGCACCTCGCCCAAAGCAGCAACGTGGTCAATTGCAGGCGCGAGCGATTTAGCAAGGGCATAACCGCCACCCACGGCCGTGGTTGCTCCGCGCATCATTTGATCTTGTGCGGCGGCAGTTTGCTGACTCAGCTGATTTATTTTAGCCATCACTTTATTAACCGGACCCGTCACCTTATCGATGATCCCGATTGAATAAGTAAGCTTGTCTAATTTGCTGAGTGTTGCCATTAATTACTCGCCGCCTAATGCTGTGCAAATACCGTTATTTACGGCTGTTACAAAGTTTTCTTGCTGTGATGTTTCAAGGTAAAGCGCCTGCGCCAAGCTCTCGTCAGTTACTGGTTGGTTGCCAAAATACTTAGCGTGGTATGCCAGTAACTGATCGAGCCTGCTTTTACCTATTTGCTTGGCTCGGCTTTCGATTTTTTTACCGTAAAATTAAACTCAGGTTGGTATTCTTCAACAATTGCACCCACTAAAAATAACGCTGCACCCGGTTGCTGTACCAGCTCTTTAAGCTTTTTAGCGTCGGCTTCAACCACTGTGTTTAATAAAAAATTAGTTGCTGGCTGCACCTTGTTATTTGGCTGAGTCGAGTTAATGTATTTGTTGTAGTCGGCGCCATTTACATTAAATGTGATTTCGCCAACGGGGGTTTCTAATGTGATTTTTTTCTCAAACGCCATGATCAATACTCTCTTTAATATCTGCTTGTTCTAGCAGTGTGTAGGTAAAATAAGGGCCGTACTTGGCTGCTGATTGCTCGCACAAAGCAATAAATTCATCAAAGTCATTAGGACTTGCAAACACCTGACAACCGGCAGACCATTTATCAACTTGGGTTGATATGGTTTTGCTGTTTGCACGGTGGCAATTAATACCAAAGTAACCTTGTTGTAGCTCTGCTTGGGGTGTGACGTCCGTGTCTAACTCGGTGTCTTTGTTGTTGTCACGTAGAACAACAACCGGTTTATGCTGTACAAGGGCGCGATACTTGCCCTGGTGATAACCCAACGTCCATAAGCTTTTATGCTGCCCTGCAACTAGCACCGCTGTGCCGTCTATGTTCATTGGGTTTTTACGCCAGTAAATACCGGCATCTGTTGTGGCTTTATACTGCTTTAACTGCCATTCGCCGTTTTGCTGATACAACACACAAATTGCATCGTTAAACGTGTTGGCGCGGGTGTTTGTATGGCGAATACCTATAATGTTTAGGTTTAATTCACCCTCAAATACTTTATGCCCACATGCTTGCAGGGTGCTTAGTAATGTTGTGGCAGTTAGTGTGCGAATGGCTTTAGTCATTACAAATCTCTCACTTCATCGTCAGTTAGGTATGGCACACCGTTAATTTTGACAAAATCAGGGCTAGTAATTGGACACTTGATTGATGTGGTGTCTTCTTCGCCACCATCGGCTTTAATGTTTAAAATTTCGTCCAGCTGCGGCAGGCAACCAAACGCTTCAACGTTCTTTTTACCTGCAGCTACTTCTGCATTAAACGCAATATCAAACGGTTCAATACCTTTCCAACTGCCTGCTTTTTCAGCTTGCGCTTGCACGATTAACCAATTTTCATGATCAAGCTTTAGTGTTACTTCGCCTTCAACATCGCCATCAATAAAGCCCTTTGGAATACCGCGCACTTTTTTAACGGTGCGCCCATCCGTAATTTTGCAAGTCGCTTCCATAACATGAACCATCGAATCACCAATGAAGATATCGAAGTCTTTACCGCCTAGTACTTTTTGCATGTTTGCGCTCCTACTCTGCGTTATCTAACATGATCCCAACAATGATGGTGTTGGGTGAATCGATTGGTTTAACTTTAAGTACGACTTGTAAGGTGGTCGCATTCATAAACGTTAGGTTGATACTGTCGTCTTTTGGTGCGCGAATTAAACCAGGGAACTTATCGGCACCAATATTGATAGAGCGTGCCATGTCGCGCAGCGGTTTACCCATAATGCGTTTACCAAATTCAATCCCGGTGCTGCTGTTGTTTAAGCGACGATTTTTAACGTTTTGAATTCCAATAATGCGTACAGCACGTGCAGCCATATCAACAATGCGGCCAATTTCAATTTTTTGAAAATCACCGCCTTCAGCGTCGAGCATGTTTACATCGCCAAAATACGTACCATCAAAATCAGCATAAAACTGTGTACAACTAAAACGCAGCGCATCAAGTGCCGCCGTGGTTGAGTTGGTTAAGGGGTTGCCGGCGGCATCTTCTGGGTGTGGCATCAATGACATTGCACCCGTAAGCACACGCATTGGGCTATCAGCAATAGTGACTGCGCTTTTACATAAACGCCCTGTTACTGCGCCTAGTTCGTCACCGAATAAAAGCGGAATAACAGCCACACGATCGCCTACTACGCCATCGGTTAACGGTTGTAATGAAGTCACTAAATCAGGCCAACTTTGCTCAGCCGTTAAGCCAGGTGCTGCAAGTAAAAAGCGAACACGACGAGCAAGGCTCGATAAAATTTCAAGCGCTTTGGCTTGGTAGCTTTCAATGTCGGCTTTGCCTGTAACTGGCGTACAAATAATAATAATTTCAGGGCTAACATCCTGATCCATTGCTTTATCAATAAGGGCCATTACGTTATCGCCTGCGCCATGCGGGATGGCATAACCACTCACTAAGTCATCACCGTTGCGTTGCCATGCTTTTACTTGTGTTTTTAGTGGGGAGTCGGCGGCGCCAAACTCAACATCAAAATCACTTTGTGCATTAATAGATAAAATTTTGCCGTTGTTCTCACTCGCTTGACCGATAAACAACACACTGCGTTCAATCTGTTTCGTAGCGCCACTGCCTGTTTGTATGGCGGCAACGGTTACTTTACCTTGTGCCATGATCGTTCCTTTTGCTTTGCGCTACGCAACGTGCATAGCCTGGTTTAAAATAAAATTCATTTGCTGCTTTTCTTCGCCCTGCGTTTGCCCTAAAAATGAGCGGGGCGGCAAGTCAATTTGCCATGTACTCTTACTTGAGCTGCCCTTTAAATCGCGAAGTAAAAACCCTGCTTGGTTAATGCTTAAATTCTCTGTTATCCATTTAATGCTTGGGCGTTTACTGCCCTTGCCTTTACGACGCGGTATTTTGTAACCCTCGGCTATTAATGCCCTGGCTAAATTTCGCGTGGCTGGCCCTTCTTTATTTTGAGCCGCTTTACCTTTTGGCTTGCCTGCATCTAGGCTTATTCCCTCTTGGTGGGCGCGGGCTATTTTTCCGCTGTTGCCCCCTGAAAAATAAACACTGGCGTCGTTTGCACTGTGGCGAACCTTCATAAACTTTTTAAGCTTAGTGAGCATTTTCTTTTTTTTACCACTTGCTCTGCCTTGCCATGTTTTGCCTGCTAAATCCGTTTGCTTGGTGATCCGCTCTTTACTACTTTTATTCGTTGTTCGAATAACACGACGTAATATATTGCGCCGTTTATTAGGCTTAAGTTGTAAAAACGCTAATTGGTCTTTGCTGCGCCCTTCGTCAAATTTAACGTTAAGCACGGCTTACAGTGCCTTGCAGTAAAAATGATTCAGCAACCCATAGGCTTTGCTCGCCAAAGTCGTAACGGTTACCGTTTAATTCAAAGGGGCCGCTGTCTGTTTGTATTAGTTCTATGTCTTCACACAGCTGGTTAATAGTCAGCTCTACTTCATTGCTGTTGTCGTCGTTTACATCGGCGCTAAATTCAATGTCGGTGCTGTCATAACGCCCGCCATTGTTTTGCAACCAAAACGATGCAAAGGCACAAATTAACGCAGCCGGCGCAAAGCATGGATTAATGCTGATCACACCTGAGTAATAAAACCGCGCTGCCAATAACCCGTTACCATTCATTGTTTTACTACTTGGCTCTATGCGCCCGCCTTCTATCCAGCTATCAAACTGGGTATTAAGCGCCAGCTTATGGCCTTGGTATTCAACGCTGGCTAAATGCTGTTTAAGCTGCTCGATTTTGCTTTGGCTCATAACAGCTCTACCGATAAGTTAGGGCTTAGTGCTTGCAGTAAGCGCATGGCGTTTATGCTTTCGCGTTGCCAGTGTTCAAAGTTATCAATGGCTGATTGCGACTGTGCTGTTGCGTTTTCACGGTGTGTACTGCCAAGCTTGGATACCAATAAATTAGCTTTGGCTTTGCTATACACTGCATCGTTATAAAAAATTATTTGTTGTGCGTTTAATGGTGTGCCGTTAGTAAGCACAGCGCTTACTAGTTCTTGGTTTACCTCGGTCTGTGCGCGCTTTAGCTTTTCAACAAGCAGCTCACTTTTGCTGGCGTATTCTTGGGCAACGGCGTAGTGCTCTATAAAATAAGCCGTGCTTAATGTCGGGTAATAGCCATTGCCTGGCACATCAACATTAATGCTTTGTAAATCTGCTTGTGGCATACCGCTTAAATTCATATTGCACCTGTAAAAACACACACATTAAATTGGGTGCGGGCGCCACTTAGTCACACTGGCGACATAATTAATACTCGCACTGTGCTAAGTTGCCCGCTGGCGTTGGAGCTGTTACTCGTTAACCTTTGCTTTTAATTGCTTTGTTAACTTATCGACTAAACCTTTAACTCCTGCTTTGTCGTTAATGGCTTGGGCGTGCTCTGCAAATAACAGAGCATTGCCGTAGTTGTGCTGGGCTGCATCAACCTTGGCAGCAATGGCGTACAATTTACCGCCCACCACTTCAAGGCCGTTCCAGTCTTGGTTTTTTACGGTATTGATTAAGCCACGCAGTACATAGCTAATATCAAATAAGCCTTGCTGCTTTGATTCTGTTAGATAGTAATTAGCGTCATCGTAGAGTTGGTCGATAACGAATGCAGGCCAATGTTTGGTATTAAATACCGTTGGCAGTGGTTGTTTTTGCTCAACCATAAACGGCAGGAGTTCTAGCGCTGCATCCCAGCGTTTTAAGTCAACCAACCAAATAAACACCCATGCTAAAACCGTGTTCGGGTGGCACTGGCCGCTTAGTCGATATTGATTGATATACCCTAAATAGTCTTGGCGTTCTAACGCTTCAGACTTGTAAGTTGCTTTATCTGCTATATCAGTAAATGTTTTTAATTGAGCTAAGTCAGATTCGATGGCTGCTGCATAAAGCTGGTACTCGGTTTGCTTAGTGATAGTGGTTGGCGCATGGGTACTCGTGGCTGTTGCCGCGACCGTTGGCGCTTTTTTGTCAGTACTTGCTGGTACGCTGCCTGCTGCTTTGGCTAATGATTTTTTGACTAAGCTCATTTAAAAACACTCTTTAATGTGGTTAAAAAGACCGGCTCGAAAATTGGATTAAACAAGCCGGCCCAATGGGAATTTACCGAATATTTAAACCCAGGCGCTACCGTCTGAATTTGGTAACTTGATACTGGTTGATTCGAAATACATGACTTTTTCAAGGTCTTCTACGTAGTAGCAATCGTTTCGTGATAGGTAGTCTTCAACGCGTTTTTTCTTAGCGTTGTTTTCTACACTGGTACGCGTTGATCCTGTTTGTACGTAGTGACTTAAGTTGTCAAAGCTGGTGACTAAAATGCCACGAGCGGGGAAAAACGGAATTTTATATGTCATTAAACCGCCATAGGTATCAATCACCTGTTGCAGCTCAATCTTGGTTTTTTCACTTGGGGTATGTGCTTGCTTGGCGTACAGCTTGTTTTTGTCTTGCGCTAAAAGCTCGTCGCCAATAATAGCCACCATGTTTGCACGTTTGTGCTCTGGAATACCTTGCAATGCATCGTGCACCGCTTGGTCTAAGTTTTCGTAATCGCCGCCAGCACCAATACGAATTTCGCCAGCGGTTGCGCCTTCACTAATTGCGCGCTCGGGTGCATCGCGGCGAATTAGTTGTAGCCAGCCAATGTTTACATCGTTCATCATTGGATAGGCTGTAATATCTGTGGTATCAGCTACGCGCGTACCATTCCAACCAATTTTAATAATGTCGAGCGCAATAGCCTGGCGTACGTGATTGCGATAACGATTATGAAAATCAGGGAACTTAGACCACTGATCCATTTTTATCCATGTGATATGAATGTCGCATTCAACGGGGTAACAACGGTATTCACGTTTAGCGAGCTTCGATACGTCGCGAGTTTGTCGCTCTTTGGTGTCGTCGGTTTCAACGCCTGCACGACCTGTAACGCCACCGTCTACACTCATGATCACCGATTGACCAACTAAGTCGTCTACCGGTACGGTGTTGATCATCTGTAAAAATTCAGCCGATTCATAAACAGCATCATATAAATGCTGCTCAGTTGTAGGCTCAACGTTGAACTGTTCATTCATTGACGTAACACCGTAATTAACGGCCATGCCTGCCATAATGGCGACAAATAATTCTCTAGTTCTGGTTTTCATATTCTTTCCTGCGTTTAGCTAAGTTAAGTTAGGGTGAGTGTAATTAGTACAAATTACTGTATTTACCCTCATCGCCTTCGGGTTCTTCGTCGGCGTCAGTGGTATCACCCGCAGGTGTTTTCAACGCTTTGGTAAACTTGTCGTTTAGTTCGTCCAATGCTGTTTTTGTTTTTAATAGCTCTTCTTTTACTTGAGCTAATTCAGTGTTTTCATCATCAGCTGGCGGCGTTTCTTCACCTTCCACTTTTGTGGTTGAAAACGAATCAAGCTTTGTGGCAAGCCCATCTAGTTTTTTAGCAAACTCACTAAGCGGTGTGCCCAGCGCATCTTTTAATGCAGTGGCTAATTGTGTTTCGTTCATGTCGGGTTCTTCCCTTGCGAATAGTCGTTTAAAAAATGGTTTTTTAGGTGCGGCGTCGATAGGCTCACATGATCCTAAATCAACTTTTAATAAAGAGACGTCCGTGTCATCTGGCTTACTCTTACTACTGAAATGGATACGGTCGGTATAGCAACTGGCTGGGTAGTCCGTCACTGCTAAACCGGTTAGGTAGGTTTTGCCTGTGCCCATAAAATCGCGGCTAATTTCGATACTAAAATAAACAGCTTGATCTGCTTTGTTCAGCTCTACAAACCCTTGATTGGGCGCAAGCACTGCGTATAAGCACACAACGCCCTCTTCGTTTTCATAGGCTGCAACGCTTTCTACATCGCCCAACATGCCGGGAATATCTACGTTATGCAGATTTTTAGCGGCCCAACCTGACCAATTAAACTCGTGATCAACATTAATACGTGCACCGTATTTACGCGGGTTGTATGTTTCTACTATGTCGGCTACGTCTTGCTCTGATATTTCGCGGCCGTCAACGGTCATACCTACAGCGGCAATCGATAACGGTTTAGTACGTAGTTGACCTGGCATAAACAACCCTTTTTAAATATGTGCAAATTAAGCGTATTGCTTTAAAGTGATTGCAGTTTGCACCCTCTTTTTATTCCTTTCCAACGGTTTAACTTTTTGAAATTCCTATATTTAACTTTTAGGAATGGACAGGTTTTTGACTGACAGATTAAGCGTTTTATAACGAATACACTGCCGCTATGGATTAATAAAAGCGGCGCAATAGATGGCGAACTACGGACCAGAGATACGCAAAAAAGCACAAGATTTGTATGTTGTTGAGGGTTACACGGTTGACGAAATAGCCGAGCTTGACGAGATGCCCAGTGCACGTAGTGTTCGCCGCTGGGCTGAGGCTGGCAAGTGGGAGGATATGTGCCCAAGCTATAACGCCGAAATGGCCTTTAGCAAACGTATTAATGTACTGGCCGATAAAGACGATAAAACCGATGCTGACTATAAAGAGCTCGACTTTTGCACGCGCCAGTTGTGTGCACTTAATAAAAGTAAATTAGCCCCTGCCCCTAAACAGCGCGCAAGTAATGACGGCAACACAAACAATAACAGCGGCAACAGTCATAACGGCAATGACAAAAAATCAAAGAAGAAAAAGAAAAACGATTGCTCTGGTATTACCCTTGAAATGCTCAACGAGCTTAAAGACACATTACTTTATCCTCACCAAAAACATTGGTTTGATAACCAAGACCACCGCACCCGCTTTATATTAAAACCACGCCAAATTGGCGCTACATTTTATTTTGCCTTTGAAGCGTTTTACGATGCTGTGGTAAATGGGCGCAATAAAATATTTATATCGGCGAGCCGTGATCAGGCCGAAGTATTTAAAGCCAATATTGTGGCGTTGGTGCGTGAGCATTTTAATGTTGAATTAAGTGGCTCACCCATGGTGCTTAATTTAGCCGGCGGTAAAACCGTTAAACTAATATTTAAGTCAACCAATGCCCGTACTGCACAATCAGAATCCGGCGATTTATATATTGATGAAGTATTTTGGATACCTAAATATAAGTCGCTGCGCGGTTTGGCGCAGGCTATGGCAACGCATAAACATTTACGAATAACGTATTTTAGTACGCCATCGGTTACCAGCCACGAAGCCTACGACCATTGGAACGGTAAATGGTACCGCAAAACAAAAGCGTGTAACGATCCTGAATTTGCTATTGATGTAAGCCATAAAAACCTAAAGAACGGCCAGCTGTGTGACGACGGTATTTGGCGACAAATGCTCACGGTTTACGATGTAGTAACCAGTGGCTTTGACCGTATTGATATTGGCGTACTTGAAAACGAATACAGCGTAGATGAGTTTAATAACTTGTTTATGTGTAAGTTTATTGATGATGCGCACAGTGCGTTTAACCTTAAACAGCTTATGAACTGCGTGGGCGACTCAACCAAATGGGCTGACTTTGATTTAGCCTACGAGCGACCGTTTGGCCTACGCCCTGTTGTAATTGGTTTTGACCCTGCCCGCTTTGGCGATAAAGCAAGTGTTGCCATTTTAAGTGCGCCCATGCAGCCAGGCGAAAAGTTTTTACTGCTAGAAGCACTTGATTTAAGCGGCAACGACTTTGAAGCCATGGCGAACGAGATAAAGCACCTCACCGATAAATACAACGTTGTGCATATTGGTGTAGATACCACCGGTATTGGTTATGGCGTGTGGGAGCTTATTACTAAGTTTTACTCTAATGCTGAGCCGATTCATTACAACCCCATTATTAAAAACCGCATGGTAATTAAAGCCATTAACGTTATTCAAAACCGCCGCTTTGAGTTTGACCAGGACGCGGTAAATATTGCCAGCTCGTTCATTAATATTCGCCGTAAAGTGGTGGGCGACCAAATTACCTATGCCACAAACCGCACAGCCACAACAGGCCATGCCGATATTGCGTGGGCAATTATGCACGCCATGTTATTTGAACCACTCGACGGTAACGCCCATAGCCGTCAAACATCTGTAGGAATTGCAGCTTAATGAGTAAACCACGATTACAAGTAAGTAACGGCCATGCGCCAAACTACAACCAACGCACAGCAGTAACCGATACGTTTAGCTTTGGCGATCCTGAGCCCTGTTTAGACAACCGGCTAACCGATTACGTTGGGGTGTTTAGTGACAGTAACGGCATTTACGCCCCGCCCATTAATTTGCAAGGCTTGGTTAAACTGCTGCGTGTAAATGCCCAGCATGGGCCAATACTCTACTTTAAACGCAACATGATTTTAAAGTGGTATAAGCCTAACCCGCTTTTAAGCCATCAAGCCCTTAGTAAGTTTGCGTTTGATTTGCTGTGGAGCGGTAACGCCTATTTGCAGGTTATTAAAAATTCATTTGGGCAAGTTATTAAGCTGCGCCATTTACCTGCGTTGACTATGCGCTATACCGATAAACGCGGTGTGTACGCACAATTAAGTAATCGCAGTCATGAGCCTGTTTACTTTAATGCGGGCGAAATAATACACGTAAAAGAATACGACCCCGGGCAAGGCATTTATGGCATACCGCAATATTACGGCGGTATTCAATCAGCTTTGCTTAATGAAGATGCCACGCTATTTCGTCGCCGTTATTACAAGAACGGCGCGCACATGGGTTTTATATTCTCAATGGCTGACCCTAATTTAAGTGCTGATGATGAAACAGCCCTTAAAAATGCCATACGCGACAGCAAAGGCGTGGGTAACTTTAGGAGTTTGTTTTTTAATTTTCGCAGTAATAAAGCCGATGCTGAAAAAGCGATAAACATTACACCGGTGGGCGACATATCAACAAAAGACGAATTTGAGCGCATTAAAAAAATTACGCTTAACGACATGCTCAGCATGCACCGTGCGCAAGAAGCACTGAGCGGCCAATCATCTGGCGATAGCCCAGGCTTTGGCGACTTAGACAAAATTACCCGCGCTTATTACAACAACGAAGTTGTGCCCCTGCAGCAAGACGTATTAGGCATTAATAACTACTTACCTGCCGCACAGCATATTGAATTTAAAGAGCCTGAGTATTCAGACTTAAACCCAACACCTAAGGAAGCCGCATGAGCTGGATAGATGTAACAGAGTTTATTAAACAATGGGGGCGTTTATTTATGTTGAGCTTTTTAGCAGCCGCTATTCAAATGTATTTAAGCAAAAAGCAATTTACGTTTTTTCATTACTGTATGAACGTGCTCGTTGCTATTTTTGCAGCGTACTTAGCCGCTATGTTTTGTGAGTGGCGCGGCTTTGATGAAAGCCTAAAAACGGGCGTGATTGGCGTAACAGCATATGCAGCACCACACATTTTAGAAGGGTTCGACAAACTAATTAAATCGTTTAGCAAAGACCCTAAAAGCTTTATTAAATTTATACGGGGGATTAAATAATGGGGTGGCTAAAAACACTGGTTTCGTTTATCACTGACCCAATAGCCGATTTAACCGGCGGCTATGTTGAGCGTAAACGCATAGCGGCAGAAATGGCCGCTGATGTAGCTCGCGCTGAGAACAACTTTAAAATTGCCCAGTTTGAAGCCAAAGCAAAACGCTGTATGCAGGCCGAACAAAACGACGCTGATTATGACTTACTGGTTTTAAAAAACCGCGATAAAACCATGATGGATGAAGTGATCATTTTATTCTTTTTGGGGTTATTTGTGTGTCATTTTATACCGGCAATGCAACCCTACATGCATAAGGGCTGGCAAGCAATGGGCTATAACGGCGCGCCCTGGTACTTTGAATTTGTGATTGTAGGTATTGCCGTTTCAACGCTTGGGCTAATGCGATTGTTTAGAGCATTTTGGGGGAGTAAGGGCGAAGGTAGAAAAAGCGCTAGTTAGGAGCTAGCGCTTTGTTTTTATAAATTAGCTAAATGATGTTGCCAGTATTCAATTCTTTGAATACTGTTTTCTATTCTATCGGTCACATGTTCATCCCTATTAGCTAATGGGGTTATTGCTTCCTGATAAACCGCCGCCATATAACAATGCTCATTTTCAGTACTGCGTTTACTGGTACCGATATGATCAATCTCTAATTCAAGCCTGTTAATTATTCTACTAGTATGCTTTTCTAAATCATCATCTGAATATTCAAGGCTGGTTAGTAACGAGTTTAACTCAACCAATAAAGCATCAACTCTTTCTTTTATTAATTCTAATTTCATATCTTGCCTTTTTGAGTACCATTCAATTTCTAATGCGTTTTCAAATTTACCGGCAACAACTTCAAGCCGGTTAAGTGCTCTTGTGAAATTAGGCCCCTTCACACCATTAAGCGTTGCTGCATTGGTCTTGCTAATACCGCGAACTAAGTAATCACTGAGTGCTGCTTTTATATCTTCACTGGTGCTTTTACCAAACGACAATAGTGCATTTAACCGCTCTTGGCTTTGAGAGCCTTTGTATAAATAATTCATTAATTTATTTATCACTTAACTGATAATAAATTAATGATATTTCAATATTAGGTAAATCACCAACTATTTGATCTTTTAATTGTCATTTTGTGTCAAAGGTTGTCACTTTTTGACGATGCGATCTTTTTAAAATTGCTTACTGATCCCTTCACTGCGCTGGCTGGCGATTAATGACGTGTCACTAGGGTTGTCAATTTAACGCGTTTTTTGCACGAAAGCGGAAGGCGAGGAGGAGTGAATTTTTCGCCCTTCAGGTACTTAGCTAGTAACCAGGGGTTGTCCTTAACGACCAACTAAAGGCGAGTCAATATGTTTAAAACAGGAGAGTAAGTAACTGATGAAATTGATAGTGGATGAGGAAGCAAAGCATCCTAGTTTTGGTTTGTACGTGAGTGTCTCAAGTTACAATTAAAAAGTAGTTCTATCAATTCAGAATTAATTTAGTTTTATCTGTTATATATTTGCTACTAACATAATAAAATGCTGAATTGAATTTTATCATAGCCCAGCCATTCACAATTGAATACACATAAACTTCATCACCCTTCTCTAAAGTACCAACAACATTTTTTATTGTGTATGGGTTATCTCTAACATTTAGTTTAGATGCTGTAACAATAAACCTTCCCGTTGCGTTCTCTGATCCGTTTATTTCAGAACGTGAGTAAGCTACTTTTTCTTTTCTATTAAAGCCTGTTTTTTTATCGTAACTATAGTTCCCAATGCGACAAGTTTTTTTCCAAGAAATACATGAATTGCCACAAGGTTGACCTTTTCTACAGTTTTTTGCTTCACTGGAAAATGTGAACAACAATAAAAATATCAAAATTAATACTGAATTGAGTTTCATAAATATCCCTATTATTTAGACTGTTAAAATAGCTGACTTATTTTGCTATATCAACCACTAGCTAAAAGCTCGTCCATGCATAATAAAATTAAATGCTTATTTGTCACGCATAGAACCACTGTATATAATAACAGTGTCTTTTATTAACGATTGGTGGTTATTATGGCGCGGGTTACTTGTCCAAATTGCGAAGCTAAAGCAATAATTACGTCTCGTGAAAAGCAAAGCGTCCATGTGGTTAATTTATATTGCTCGTGCACCAATACTAAAGAGTGCGGGGCCACGTTTCGTATTACTCAATCGTTTGACCACTTCTTAAATCCGCCTGTAAAAAGCACCCAAGAACTTGCTGCGGCGCTTATTAAAAAACTACCTAAGGAACAGCAGCTAAGTCTGCTAGGTATTTAATATCCGAGTAATTTCTTTCTCAACATCATTTTACTTAACCGAACCCCACTGTAAGCACAAGCTAAAAATAAAGCATGAGCCATTATAAAAGGGACTGCCCTGAATATATTTTCAATGGGCCTGTTATTTTCTGATTGTGCAGCTTCAAGAAAGTTTTTAATGCTGAACCCATAAAAGCCAAAGAGGATTAATACAATTACTACTGACGCAATAAGCATTGCTACATCGTCATCAGTTTTATCAAAAAGATAGAGCATGCCAAAATAAATAACTACAAAGATTGCAGCCCCTATAAAAAAACCTGAAAACGCACCACTAAGAATTAACGAAATCCATTCACCTAACATAATACCTCCTAGAAAATAACCGACAAACATAGCTGCTTTATTTAAGTTAATTCAGCTGACTAATTAGTGCAAGTTTAATGTTACCACTTTTAAATAACTTAGGGTTATTGGGGTTATAAATAGTTGACACTACTGTCACTAGGGTTATAATAACCCTACGTTGATAAGTATAGCGAGGTACAGTGAATAGCAAGGATTTAATCAAACAGCTAGAAGAGGCGGGTTGGCAAGAAGTACGAGTGAAAGGCAGTCATCATCACTTTAGGCATCCAAACCATACCAACCTGATTACCGTTCCCCACCCTAAGAAAGATTTAGGCAAAGGATTGGTAGTAAAAATACTGAAAGATGCGGGGCTTTAAGCCCCTATTTCCTTAACACTATCACTGTTGTAAAC
Organism: Pseudoalteromonas sp. ECSMB14103; assembly: GCF_000813065.1. NCBI lineage: Bacteria > Pseudomonadati > Pseudomonadota > Gammaproteobacteria > Alteromonadales > Pseudoalteromonadaceae > Pseudoalteromonas > Pseudoalteromonas sp. ECSMB14103. The sequence continues at coordinate 49,151 of NZ_JWGY01000007.1, forward strand.
ACTCATTAGGAGAATAGCGATGTTATATCCAATCGCAATTGAAAAAGGCACAGAAACTGAAGCATTTGGTGTGGTGTTTCCTGATGTGCAAGGCTGTTATAGTGCCGGTGACTCATTCGAGCAAGCACTATTAAACGCTAAAGACGCACTAGAAACTCATTTAGAGTTATTAGCCGAAGACGGTATTTTACCGCCACAATCAAGCAATATTAACGATCACGTAAATAACCCTGAATTTTCAGGCTGGGTGTGGGCGTTGATTGATATTGACCTTGAACCCTACTTAGGCAAAGCAGGTAAAATTAACGTTACCTTGCCTAACCTACTTACTAAACAAATTGATGATTTAGTAAAAGCACATCCACACTATAAAAGCCGTTCAAACTTTTTACAGTTAGCGGCGCAGCATGAAATACAGGGTATTTCAGCACGTTAAACTAAGGGCGCATTAAGCGCCCTTTTTACTGCCCCCCATTAATGATTAACAAAGCGTTGAATGCTGCTTAGTTTGTTGCCTTGGGTTTCTACTATGTGAAGCAGTGAGCGCAATTCTTGCTCTAGGCCTGTTACCTCTTTAACGCTTATAGGTGTGTTGCTGCGTTGGCACTGGCGCAATATGGTAAATAACTGGTTCATACGTAAGCGCCAGCCGCAATCAAACATATCTCTAAACGGAATAAACATACTTAACCGCATTTCGGGAAAGTCCAATATTGGTAACTCGCTTAGGGTTGGCAAAGTGGCAAGCTCTGGTTCGTTGTGTTTGCTTTGTAAAAATACGCGGTTTACTTCTAATTGAAATTTAGGGCTGATCCAGCCAGCGTAAGAAATGGCTAATAGTTCGTGGGCGAATGTGCCTGGAGACTTTCCACCACGAACAGAATGCATTGGTTCTAGGTCTAAGGGTAAAATTACCCTTAGCTCATTAATAAGCTCTTTCGACTCTCATCTTCTTACCCATTGGCTAGGCTTTTTATGATCATCTAAACCACTGGCTTTATGCAACGCGTTTAAGTTTACACGGTTGTAATGATCAACAGGGATTAGGGTGTTTGAAATAATAAGTTGGTTTGTCATGGTAATGACCTCTTGGTATTTTAAATATCTAAACCACACAAAGGTTCGAATCTTTGGGTGGCAAGCTAAAGCGAGGTTCGAACTACTGCACACAAGGAAGACGGCCCACCGAAGTGGCCTCACTCCAGCCTGCCATAATTTGGGCGTTAAAGCGTGAGCATTAAAAAACCAGCTAAAAAGCTGGTGACAATGCACCTTGTGAGTAGTTGCGAGGTTCGAATCTCGGCACTGGATTTTGCCAGTGCCTTTTTACTACAGCCCCGCATAAGGCGAATTGTCAATTAGGTTAGTTTGACCTCCTTCAATCGTTTTCTATTTTTTATTTTTATCTGTACCTACGGATTAGTTAATTCGTGGGTACTCTTAAACGTAACTGTACCCGTCAATTAAGTAACTTACGGGTACAGTTACGCCATTAAATCCAGTGACCACCAATCGTTACTGCTGATTGCTGACGCACTGCCTTGTTTTACTAAAGTAACTAGGTCCCAATCGCCAATAGTGACTAGGCCGTTTTGTGTATGAGTGTTATTTGGTGTGTTACGCCCATCAAGCTGGGCGTATTTATAAGCAAGCTCTACATACTCGCGAGCTTGTTGCCAATGGGCTTCAGTTATGTGCCAGCTACCTGCTTTTTGTGAATATGTTTTAGCCAATGACTCAATAGCTAAGCGCTGATCATGCTTTATTTGCTCATCAATATTTAAAATTTGAAGTTGGCCGTCTCGTATTTGGTAAATTTGACCGTTTCGACTGATCCTTTTTCCGCTATTTAGATCCTTTATTACTTCATCAACGTCACTTTTTGAGGTACCCATCATATCTAGTAACAACTCAGCCCTAGACCCTGCAGCTATAGGCGTACAGTTATTACCACTAGTCCAAGATAGGTCGGCTGCGCCGACGTTGGTGCTAGCCTTAGCTGCGAGTTTTTCTGCTGTACCTTTGAGTTGTCTGGTCCATTCGATAAGGCGGGTTTTTAAGCTGGTTGCATCCGTTACGTTATGCACGTTGTTAAACAAACGTGTAAGCACGGCTTTGTAATCAATATTGGTTACAACACCCTTTATACGGCGCACTACTTCGGCGTAGTCGTTGCCCATTGGGGTAGCTTCGTACATTGATTTAAAGTTAGCGGCGCGGCCAATACACATACCCCCCTGTAGTTTTACGTAGTCTTTCCAGTTGGCAGTATCTGCGGCGTAGCGAATAGGCTCTATAATTTCGTCTTTTACAGCGGTACGCATACGGCGCAGCTCACGGTAAACCGTAACGCTTGGCGACCCCTGAAATTGAAACTGGCGAATGTTCCATGTGCTAGCCCAAGCTAAAACAGGGTTGGCTTGCTCTTGCAAGTTTTCGCCTGTGTCAGCGTCAACATGGTCGCTAAGCATATAACCATCAATGTTTTTACTGATGTATTTAGCAATATAGCTGGCTGCACTGCCCTTGCTTTTATCTAGCTTTACAGCGTCAAAGCGTGGGCTAAATGTGCGGTAAAATTTGGTAGGCGCTTTGTGGTTTTTAGCCTTAAATTTTTTAGGCTCTCTGTTCTCTGCTTTGGCTTTTTCGGCATCTTCTTTATTGCGCTGCATAGCTACTTCGTTAGCCTTCTTTTTAGCAAAGCCGTACTCACTGCGCTTTTTTTTGTACAGTTTAAATAAGTGGGTTTTCTCGGTGTGCGCACGGTACTTAACACACGCCTCAACCGTTTTTATGTGTGTGCCGTGAGTGTTTATATCTACAAATTTGTTGAATACTTTTGCTCGAGTAAGCTCAGGGCCATAACGATCGTAAAGCTCGTTTTTGTCTTCTTGAATAAAGTACCAACGCAAAATAGCGTTGATTTCTTGAAGCTTATTTTTTGGCATGAATAACATCATGTGCCAATGCGGGCAACCGTCAGCATGCGGCTCTACCACACGTACACCAAAGTATTTAAGGTCGCGGCGGTTTAATTTGGAGCGTGCACGTGCCCACGTAGTAGTTAAATAATTTTGGGCATCTTTAGGGGTTGAACCGTCCCATGTATTTGCATTGGCATGAAAACGCGCAGGGCAAGTAATAGTATAAAACATAGCAACATAGCCCATTTCATCGGCCAGTTCTTCGGTTTCACGTATTCGTAGCATCAATTCATTACGGCGGTTAGCGGGGTTTGCCATGCCGCTTTTTACGGCTTCAATTAGATCAATTACATCGCCGTCACTGCTTTGCAGTTCCATCATTTCTAAAAACTGGCGGCCACTTGCTTGGGCAAAGCTAAATTCGCGTTGTGCTTGTTTTGATGAATACGGGCTAATACCACGACGTTTAGGCTTTTTGCTTTTTTTGTCGTAGTATAAATCTCGCCCTACTTGGCCCGTGGCAATTTCTAGCAATTCTAAAAACTGTTTTCGCAGGGTTTTTAGTTGACGCGCCCACCACTTATCGCACTGCATTTTAAGCAACGCAATTTCAAAGCATTCTTGCGGTAAGTCATCTTCACGCATGCTATAAAATGGCACGTTCACACCAAACGACTTTGCATAATCGCTTACGGCTTCATACGTCACACGTACTAATTTTTCATAGCTTAAACGTTGGTGTTCTTCGCTTACATCAAGGGTAATTTGCACGCACTCCATAGCGAGTGTGCCTGCGTGTTTTTTAGTTTTTTCAATACTGCTTAAAATATGCCATGGCAATGGCATATTTTGAGTAATACTAAACAGCACACCAAAGCGCGGTTTTAACCTAGCAATAGTGCGGCGCAGCCATGTATTTGCACGGTATTGGCTACCCACCTTTTTTTGGTTATAACGATCAATGTACTTACGGGCCATACGACTTTGCAAAGGCACTGGCACATTTTGCAGGCCACGCGCTAAAAAGTTGTGGTCGTCAATATCGCTTATAGACGAAATTAAACCCTTAGCTATACCAGATAGTCTAAGGGCTTGTAGGTCGATTGGTTTAGGGTTAGCCATTTATTCGGTTAACTCTATTAACGCAGGTTCTTCATGAATTTGCGCGGCGTCTAATGCGCTTTGCATTTGGTCGTAAACTGGCGCGTATACATCATGTACATCAACAATCATTCTCACTATTGGCAAAAAGTCAGTTAGGCAGTTTTCACACTCCATAAGCATTGCAACTGTTGGGCGTTTGTTTAAATTGCGAATAGTAAAGTTGGCTTGGTCGATAGCGTGTTCAATGATATTTCTTACTAAGTTCTGTTTTTTAAATAGATCTTGGTCTTTGATAGTGGTCATTTTTAGTATTCCTTTGGGATTAAATTATTGGTGTAGATTTACTGAGAGTGTGTTGCTTTTGGGTGTAGTTTCATTACTTCACTACTCCAAGGGCTGAGAATATTGCGCGGAACTTGTTTGGCCTATCACCAAGGTAAGTAATAAAACAGCCTTTAGGTGCGCCTTTTTTTACATTACCTTGTGCATCATTAAAGTGTGTACGGCCATCAATAAAACAGCTTAAGCCTGCGTTTAATAACTTTTGGCACCATGCTTCTGAGCTATTAACAAAGGTGATGTTCATTGCTTCTTTAAAGTTACCTTGTGCATATTGGTCTAAGTAGTAATCAATCCAATCGCCGTTGCTGGCTATGTCTTCGGTAATACAATGGCCCCGATACTTACTGTAAGTCGGGTCGTTACATATTTTTTTAACGCATTTTGGCTTACATGCTATTTCACCTTTATTGAATGGGTGATTTAACCAAACAGTATTAGCTATCCAATTGCGTGTTAATGCATCGTCATCTTTGGTTAAGTAACACGTTGCTTTTACTGACTTGTTAGCAACCACACAACTTGCAGGGTCTAAATCAATAACGGGAAACATTTGGTGCACATACTTCAAAACTTTAGCGGGCGTGTAAAATTCAACATTGCCACTGTCTTGATTGATTAGTTGATCAGGTGTCATGGCTAATCCCTAATGTGCTTGTTCTGTTTTTTGAGTATTTTTAGCAATGCTAAAATCTCGCTTTTGTAAAAAACGGCTTGGCGTCATCGCATTAGCATCAACAAAGGCGGTTACTATTTCTTGAAGCTGCAAAATAGCTTGATGTATTTTAAGGCGCTTTTCACGGTCAAATTGGTGATAGCTCCTTTCCAAGTCACTTTTAGATAGCCCTGCCGAATAACACACAATTACTTGCTGCGGTTTACTCAAGTGCGTATACACATATTCAGCGGTATGACGATCGCTATTAAATAGCCCTTTAATCTCAGTAAGCCCTTTGGGTGTTGGTTTTACATCAACAACTTTTAACTGAGTTTTTTCAGGCTGTTCGTTTATGTCTGTAATATCGCGCTTCTTTGCAATTTCTAATGCTGCATTTGCCATGGTTTTCTCCTAGTTGTTTACGCTTTGTTGGTGCTGCGTTCTAAATTTAATTAGCTCGTTTAAGCGATAATGATTAGTTTTGCCAAACTGAATTGATTTAGGAAAATCAGGCAACTTCGACAAAATCCAAAACTTTTTACGCGCACATCCCAATACCTCGCATGCCTCAACGGTGCTAACTAGGCGGTCTTTTTGCTCTTCAAGCTCAGTGCGTAATTGGTTGTTTTCTTGCAGTAGTGCAAACAGCACAGCTTTTGCGTCTGGGTGAATATCTAATAAGATGATTTGTTGTTCAGTGCTCATGCTGCATCTTCCTTTTTGCTTTTTTGATGATCGGCTAGTAAATCGTTTACCGATACTTCACCGTTAGTTAGTTCTGAAATACGCGGAATGTATTTCGCTGGCGCTTGCTTATTGGTGTTAACCCAGTGCCAAACATGACCCTGCTTTAAACCAAAAGACTTTGCAGTCTCTGTTTGACCGCCGATTATTTCTACAGCTCTTTCGATTGCACTCATATCAACACCAAATGTTAATTTAATTTGTATTACACGAATTTATACAAATATAATTTGTTTGTCAATACACATTTAATTTGTAATTATTAATAAAACTTGTATTTAAGCAATGTTCTTTGCTGAATACCCTTTAAATTACTAGGATGTAACGCGTATGAGTCTTGGAAAAAGAGTAAAAGAAGAAAGAAAGAAACTTGGTTATACACAGATAAAACTTTCAGAGGTTTCAGGAATTACACAGCAAACACTTCAAAAAATTGAAGATGGCACAACTAAAAACCCTCGCAATATTGAAGCACTAGCTAAAGCGCTCCAATCTGCTCCTGAATATTTACGCTTTGGCATTAGCGATAACATTAATAACAACGTTTCGCCAGGACCAACAATTAAAGCCACCGCCCCACTTATCAGCTGGGTGCAAGCCGGTGCTTGGTCAGAAATCAGTGAAATTAAAGCTTATGACGCAGAGCGTTATATGTGCCCTGTTAATTGCAGTGATCTAACCTTTGTTTTAAAGGTGCAAGGTATTAGCATGGAGCCAAAGTTTGATGAGGGAGATTTGATTTTTGTAGACCCTGAAGCAGAATGCATCCACGGCTCATACGTAGTAGCACGCCTAGACGACGACAACCAAGCCACATTTAAACAGCTAATTATCGAAGGTGGCCACAAATTCCTAAAAGCCGCCAACCCCAACTGGCCAGAACAACTAATTCCAATAAACGGTAATTGTACGTTGGTAGGTAAGGTTATATTTACGGGTAAGTCACTTTAGTTTTACTAAATTGCAGGCATAAAAAAGCCCGCTAGGTGCGGGCTTAATAATTTAGAATTCAATATTCTTCTATTGAGAGTATTCACGTCGATGCGGTTTAAGAACTTTTATCCAAGTTTTAAGACTACTCGCACGCCTATCTATACTTGTTCGCTCTAAGCCCTTAACGCACTTCTCAACAAATTCTTTTGATGAGTCTGGGTCAAGTTCAGAAATTGATTTTACTCCTGCCCATTGCATCCAAGCAAAGCCAAAATCACTTGACTCTACCCTATCAGCTAAAAACTGGTATTCCGCTTCTTTACTGCACTTCTGAGCTAATACACGACCCATAGTTGTCGGAGTATTATCTTTATTCAATAGACCTAAACATTGCGCAGCATGGGTATGGTAATCAACCTGCCTTTGAGAACTAATACCATCAATAAATTTTTCTTTCAGTTCTCCACCATCTATTCTGTGCTTAACAATAATAACAACTCTGTCTAGATAATTTGCTTGTGGTACTTTATTTGAGTCTATTATTCTAACTGTACTTTTTTCAAGTTTATCTAATATTGGCTTTAGCCCTGCAGAATTTATCAAAATTGGTTTTTTAAGAGTATCTGAAGTTTTCGATTTTAGAGTTAAGTTTAATTTATTTAAGCTAACAATATCGAGTAAGTTTTTTAATCTATAAGGATCAATTTCATATTCTGCTAATCTATTTTCCAATTCATTTTCATCTGCTAAAAGAGTTTCTAGTAGCTCAATTGCTACTGCTGCTCGCTCTTGGTTACTCGAACCTAACTTCACATCAAATGAGCTATACCCTGCGGTTAAAGGGAAAAGTGAAGGCTTTCTATTTTTAGCATCCTTCATTAAGCTTCGAATAATCTCACCAAAAGCGTCTAGTACTTTCGTTACTGCATTATCGGAAGGTGAGCCTTTCCCATTCTTATGCTTAGCGATTCTTAAATTAAAATCCCACTGAGCCTCAGGATCGATTGACTGAATTTCATCCGCGTAAATTGCAAAATCATCTGGAGGTAAGTTTGCTAAACTCAAATTTTCGTCATTCAAATGAATGATATCTGTTTTTTTATCTTCACTGGCATAGGTTGAGATAAGCATTAGACGTTTAGATTTTTTATAAGCTTCTTTAAATGTATATTCTTCGCGTAGTAATTCATCTAAAATTTTCTTTGATACAGGCATGTAAACCCATTTTGAGCATCTTCCGTTATCATAATCGCCACTCCAATATACAAGATACAATTGCTGAAGTTCATCTTTTACAGAAAAGCACTTAGGACCATAAAACTCATCATATATTTCAAAAATTGTAAGCCGACCTAAGAAGGTATCATTTGGTAAAGTCTTCATGCTTCTATAACCTCTTCCTTAATGTATATGTGGGGCTTAGCTCCATCTTGAGCCCACAAAGTAACATGTCCTGACTTTTCTTTAATAACTCCCAGCTCAGGAACCAGCTCACCACAGACCATCTGCCAACTTTCGTACTGCTCTGGTGCGGGGTAATTACCTGTTTTGCGCTTTAATTTAGATAATGTAGTAAAAAAAGACATTCCATAAGATAAAGGCAGATCTTTTGTTAAATAAGCGTAATCTGGCTTTTCATCTCTATGTTTTTGAAAATCCACCTCTGTAGGTGGAATTGTACGTACTAAACGGTATACAAAACCTTCAGCCGGAATTGGTTCGCAACTTTCGGGAATGTCTTCTGGAAAGTCAGCAGGCCAAGAGTAGTTTAAATTTGTTTGACTCATTTTTTATTCTTTATTGCTTCCGATGCACATTTTTAGACAAGTGAGATTAAATAAATTCAATGCTAATAATGTAGCCAACTATAATTTATAGTAATTATTATGTATCCTCATAACCGAAATAGCAATCAAATGAGAAGTGTATGGCTGAGCCTGAGCAAATTAACAACGATATAATACCTAACCAAAGTAACAACAATGAAGAAATAGGCAAAGAAATTTGGTTAGTTCCTCTTTACACTCTGGCGTATTCTCTATTCGCTATTTGGTTGCTGGTAGATGGTTGGCTAACAGGCTTTTCATCAATTTTAAACCTTTGGCATTTAGATGAAGGGTTTAAAGTACCAGCTCAAGTTCCTTTTTTATTTTTTACAATAGTAGGTGCGTTGTTAGGCAGCGCTATTTTGAGTATTACGTCATTCCATAGACATTACGCCATTAATTGCTCATTTAACTCTAAACATATTTGGGGATATTTTCTTGCACCATTACTCGCAACTCTAGTAGGTTGCCTTGTATTTGCAATAGTCCAAAGCGGGTTGCTCGTTTTAACTGGCGATATTGCAAATGAGTCAGACCCTGTTAGAGCCACTTTAGGGTATGTAACAATTGGTGGTGTAGCGGGATACAACTGGGATATTTTTGTAAAAAAGTTAGAAAACTTATCTCAAGATTTATTAAACTCAGGAAATAAAGAAAAGTAGATATTTAAGCGTTAGCCCACTTTTTTGTGGGCTTCATGATTTAATGTATTATAAATTGATGGGCTGTGATATTCGGTTTTCCGTCAGCTGAAAATGTTACTTTTAAGTTTCGGTCATGAATAGAAGTAAACTTTCTTTCATCAACAAGGCTGTTAAACGCATAGATGAAATCTTGATCCTCATTATTATATCGACCATCAAAATCACTAATCGTATAAGTTTCTTTATTTAAACCTAATAAGTATTCAATCATTTCACCTTTCAAATCAATCATAATTTCACCTTAGCTAATAGTTAGCTTTAAAGCCCTTTACCTACTTGATTTTTTATATATAGACGCAATGCACTTCCTTTCATTTCTTCCCATGAACTAAAATTTGTATTGTTAGCTATATATGCATCCCACTCATCATCGGCTATCGCCTCGAACTCTTTTGCTGTTGAAGCATCAAATGGGCTTGCTCCTAATAGCTCATCAAAGCTATTAAAAGATGAGCAGCTAGATACAAAGCTGTCATTAATTGTATCTGCCATGGTTAACTGCTTACCGTCTAAATTTTCTATATTTTTCGCTAGCTTTTTTAATCCACCCATATTTACCTTTACAGACATAGCTCTTACTCTTTAGTTAAAATAAAAACTAAGCATAGCTCAAAAAAATCATATCAGTTAAGCGTAGATATTTAATTACCATCTTTAGTTAACAGCTTTAATTCATCTTGAATTGTGCTTGTATTTGTTTCAAAGAAGAGGTTATCACCATACATTGACTGATAATTTATATGAACTCTTAAGTTGGCAAGTAAGTCATCATGAATAGCGGTGTATCTCTCAGAAGCATTATCACTTGATACATCTTGTCTAACTTTGATATAAACTAGCTTTTTTACTTCATCTTTAGCTAAAGTACTGTTTTCACCAAATTGACCTAATCCAAACTCATCAGTAACTGATAGAGACTGCCGTATTCTTTCAAATAACTTCGAACTTGTTATTTCCTCTTCATCCCAAATCAATTGAAAAGATGTTATTACTGCACTCCCTAGGCCATTATTTTTAATATCGTAGGTAAATTCTTTTTCAATAAAACCTCGGTGCATAATATCTGAGAGCAAAGGCTTCACTGAAAGCTTGTTGTGCTCTCTAGCCAATCTTGTTTGTTGTAGTGAAACTATAAGAGCACAAGTAGCAATAAATACACTACAAATAGTCGTAATAAGCGTTGCATCCATGTTTAATCCTTTATTAATTAAAAAATAGAAAAACGATTCCAATAAAGTTATAGATATTAAAAAACCCGTTAATTAACGGGCTTGCAGTCATCTTGTTCGGTTCTGGCTAAATGCGCCTTTTGCTTAATAGCGCTTATTCTATTAAATACTGAGCTAGATATTTTTTTAACATTCCCCGCTTTTATATCTTCATCTAATAAACGCAAAAATTGTGATGTGTTTTTCATGGATTCATCTTCTGTATTATTTACTCTACCTAACACAAATATACATTGTTATAAGACGCTCTGCGGGGTTGTCTATAAGAATATTAAACCCATTTTTTTGATATAGCGCGACTAATCTTTCAGCTTTTTCGCATTCTAGTATTATTACTCGGCCACCCACAAGCTGGTTTGCTTTGTCTATTATTGTGTAGGCTTCTTCGAGAATATACGATAAGTTTATTTGATTATTTGCTACTGAATCATTTTTACCTATCTGGCCTATAAGGTAGGCGTTTACACGTTCACTATTTTTACAAATTCCGTCAAGCTTTTTCCGCAGACCTTTACTTATTTTAGTTTCGTTATTTTGATTTAGGGAGACTTCTTTGATAGACAGTGAAAAATAGGCAAGTATTTGGCCGCTACCATCATCCAATATTAAATAGGTTCGTGATTTAGACGCATTTTCTAGGCGAATAGCTTTATTTGTATCGGTTAGGAATGCTTCAACATCTGTGTTTTTTGTACTACAAAAACTAGAAAGGAGTTGATGTAGTTGGGGTGCATCAAACTCCTTTATTAGCTCTGAGAGCTGGACAACCGTTGTCTTAATAACGCAATTCCTTTTACTCTATCCGCCTCATGGTTACGATTATTTGTTGTAACTTTATGGGCTTTTTTGCAGTTTTCTCTGAACGATTGAATAGCTCTTTGATCGGTTACTACAAAGTTTTTTTCAAATGACGTGGTAGCCATAATAAGCTCCTTAATGCCGTTGTATCATTAGGTTATTATAAAAAATAATCCTACAATGAATTTTAAACCTATTGACGGCTATGTCAACTTTTATGTATCTACGTGTGTATTCATGTCTTGTAGGACATCATTTACTATATAATTCAGCTTTAAGCGCATTTTCTATTAATACACAATAAAGCTCATACCCTGTGGTCTGCTCTTTTATCCAATCGTGTTTATTATATACCGCCATTACACCACGCATTGTATGGCCTAACATTTTTTCGGTTACATGCGGCGCTACACCATTTTCGCTTAGTAGTGTTGAAAGTGATCGGCGGGCATCATGTGGTAAAAACTTAGGCATTTTGTATTTTGCAAATAAGTGCTCCCACATTCGACAGCAATAACGATTAATACTGTGGGTGGTCATTGCTTTGTGTGGATTGCTACCTGGTATTAAATATCCATTACGGCCGTATACCATTGCAAGCGTATCTAGTATGCTTTTCATCTTGGCTGAAATTGGCCTGCGGATAGATTTATTTGTTTTTGAATTCTCCGATGGTACTGTCCAAATATTGTTGTCAAAGTCGAAATGCTCCCACTTAGCTAAACGAACCTCGGATTGCCTTGCTCCTGTTATATAAATTAGCTGAAGGCATGCTTTAGTTGCTGGAGTAGCCTTTGAGCTTTCTATTTGTATCCAAAGCTTTGCAATTTCATCAAAGCGCATAACTCGTTGGCCAACCGATGCTTGTTCACCGATATCATTTACATTTAATGTGAGCACAGGGTTAAATGGTTTTACTTCCCCTCGCTTTTCAGCCCAACCAATAATCGACTTAATACGTACTAGTATAGTACCGGCTGTTTTAGCACTACCTTGTGCTTTCACTTCATCAAAGTAAGTTATCCAATCTTTAATGGTCATTAAATCAAGTGGCATATTTTTATCATTAAGTATTGGTACAATCCATTTGCTGACTTGGTTTGTGTATAAAATTTGTGTTTTTTCTTTTAGGTCGGGTACTTTTTTATCTAGCCACGTTGCAGCAACTTCTGCCATTGTAGGCAAGCCCTTGGCATTGTTACGCATAAGCTTAAGTTCTAGGCGTGGATCTTTATCTTGGCTTAACCAATTTTGAAACAGCGGTATATAGTTTTGTGCTTCTTTGATGCTAAGCCCTGGATAACGCCCTAGCGTAATAATTACCTGCTTAGCATCTACACGGCAACGATATTGCCAAGTTATAGTCCCCTTAGCTGATACCCTTACACTTAAACTATCTCTATGCGATAATACGCACGGTGTTTGATTTTTACCTAGCAGCTTTCTTAATTTGGTGTCACTGATCGCCATTTAATTTTTTATACACAGTTAGCAAAAAATTTATACACGATACTATACACACAATGCGCCAATTACAAGAAACTCGAAAATACAAAAAGAAACTGAGTAGCGCTAATAACCCGTAAACATAAAGGGCTAAGACATAGAATGAATAATGAAAGCTATCAAGAGAATCAAGCAACAATCTATTGGCACGATTATGAAACTTGGGGGGCGAGCCCTCAAAAGGATAAGCCGAGCCAATTTGCAGGTATTCGTACCGATCTTGATTTAAACATTATTGGCGAGCCGCTTATTGAATATTGTAAGCCGCAAGCGGATTACTTGCCCCACCCTGAGGCATGTTTAATTACCGGTATAACGCCACAAGAGGCAATGAAAAAAGGCTTGGTTGAGGCTGAGTTTATAGCAAAAATTCATGCCGAATTTAGTTCGCCAAACACCTGTGTGGCTGGTTATAACAGTATTCGCTTTGATGACGAAGTTAGCCGTTATAGCTTTTATCGTAACTTTTACGACCCGTACGAGCGTGAATATAAAAACAATAATAGCCGCTGGGATATTATTGATTTGGTACGTGCGTGTTATGCGCTTCGCCCTGAAGGCATTGAATGGCCGTTAAAAGAAGACGGTAGCCCAAGCTTTAAGTTAGAGCATTTAACAGTAGCTAATGGTATTGAACACGCTGCTGCGCACGATGCGCTAAGCGATGTAACCGCCACTATTGCACTGGCTAAACTAATAAAAGAAAAACAGCCAAAGCTTTATAACTTCTTTTATGGGTTGCGGAATAAAAAAGCGCTTGGCGAGTTGGTTGATGTATTTAACATGACGCCGCTGGTACATACATCATCGCGTATTCCTGCAACGCAAGGTTGTACAACGTGGGTGGCGCCTATGAGCTTTCATCCGGTCAATAAAAACGCGGTTATTTGTTTTGATTTAACCCAAAGCCCGCAAGTGTTACTTGATTTAAATGTAGAAGAATTACGTAAACGTTTATACACCAAACGCGTAGATTTAGCCGAGGGCGATTTACCTGTTGGCTTAAAACTGGTGCATTTAAACAAGTGCCCTATTTTAGCGCCTGCAAAAACATTATTGCCTGAAAACGCAGCCCGTTTAGGAATTGACCGCGAGCAGTGCCTGGCTAATTTAGCTATTTTAAAAGCCAATACCGAGCTTCGCGATAAAGTCACTGAGGTGTTTAACGAGCAAGGCGATTACAGCGCAACCACTAACGTTGATTACTTACTTTACGATGGTTTTACCAGCCACGCCGATAAAGCTAAATTTGCGATTATTCGCGATGCTAAACCAGACGAGCTAGCGGGTTTAAATTTAGATTTTGAAGATAAAAAGTTCAATACATTACTGTTTAGATACCGTGCACGCAATTGGCCTGAAACGCTAAACCAGCAAGAGCTTGACCAATGGCGCCAGTATTGCCAAAACAAGTTAATGCATGGGGAAGATCAACCTTCAATTAGCGCACAAGATTTTATGATCACCCTTGAAAACTTGGCACATGAACACGACGACAGTGAAAAGAACCTGACCATTTTAAAAGCGCTTTATAACTACGCGCAGAGCATGTAATTTTCTTTTAGTTTATTTGTATAGCGCATATAAAAACGCGACGCTTTAATTACTAAAGCGTCGCGTTTTTGTTTAAATTATTATGGGCTTCGCCCATCACGCAAGCAAGCTTCGCGTCTACAAGTAAAACCCATATCTACACCATCGCGGTAGACGTAGAGCTTGCTCACGTGAAAAGCGTAGCTTTTAAGATAAAAACATTTGCACAAAGAGAAGTGAATGAGGAGTAAATGAGCAAACATAAGCCAAAAACAGCTTTTAATTAATCTTTCCTTCTAAAAGCGCAGCGCCTCTTATCTTCTTTGTAAATAAATCACTTTACGGGCTTTGCCCGTCACGCAAGCAAGCTTCGCGTCTAAAAACAAGCAATAATTTTTATTTAGCCGATAAGCGTTGGGCTTACTAACGCGAAAGAGTAGCTTTAAAATAAAAAACTTTTGCACAAAGAGAAACAAATGAGAAGTAAATGAGAAAACATACAGACCAACAACAACCTTTTTAGCACTATCACTTCCTCTAAAAGCGCAGCGCCTCTTATCCTCTTTGTGAATAAATCACTTACGGGATTTGCCCATCACGCAAGCAAGCAGCGCATCTAAAAGCAAAACCCATATATACACCTTAGCGGAAGATGTAGAGCTTGCTGATGTTAAAAACGAAGCTTTAAAATAAAAAACTTTTGCACAAAGAGAAACAAATGAGAAAACATACAGACCAACAACAACCTTTTTAGCACTATCACTGCCTCTAAAAGCACAGCGCCTCTTATCCTCTTTGTGAATAAATCCCTTACGGGCTTTGCCCTTCACGTTAGCAAGCTTCGCGTCTACAAAACAAGCAATAATTTTTACTCAGCCGATAGGCCTTAAGCTTACTAACGCGAAAGCGTAGCTTTTAAAATAAAAAACTTTTGCACAAAGAGAACAAATGAGAAGAAAATGAGAAAACATACAGACCAACAACAACCTTTTTAGCACTATCACTGCCTCTAAAAGCGCAGCGCCTCTTTCCCTCTTTGTGAATAAATCACTTTACGGGTTTTGCCCGTCAAGCAAGCAAACTTCGCGTCTACACGTTAAACGCGAAACCTATTTAATTTAAAACACATACATAGTTATTTTTTATGCAGCGCCTCTATTCGTGCAAGTAGGCTTGAAGTATCGTATCGGCCGCCACCAAGTGCTTGTACATCTGCGTAATATTGGTCGACTGTTGCAGTCATTGGCAACGTCGCACCATTGTTTTTAGCTTCATCAAGCGCAATGCCTAAATCTTTGCGCATCCAATCTACGGCAAAACCAAACTCGTACTCACCTGCCCACATTGTTTTGTAGCGGTTTTCCATTTGCCACGACCCTGCAGCGCCTTTTGATATGGTTTCAATTACTTTTTCACCGTCAAGGCCTGCTTGCTTAGCAAAATGTAAGCCCTCGGCTAAACCCTGCACAACACCGGCAATACAAATTTGATTAACCATTTTACAAAGCTGGCCCGAGCCTACGCCGCCTAACAATTGGCTAAAACGGCTAAACGCCGCCATTACAGGCTGTACTTTTGCAAATACGGCTTCATTGCCACCAGCCATTACCGTTAAAACGCCATTTTCTGCTCCGGCTTGTCCGCCGGACACTGGCGCATCAATAAAGTCAATATTTTGTAGCGCCGCTTTTGCAGCTACTTCGCGGGCAACTTCTGCAGAGGTTGTAGTGTGATCAACTAATATGGTATGCGGTAACATACCCGCCAAAACGCCATTGTCACCATAAACTACAGAACGTAAATCATCGTCGTTACCCACACACATAAATACAATATCAGCGCCTTGAGCAGCTTCGCGTGGGGTATCTGCAACGCTTCCTTTATATTGTTCAGCCCAACGTTGCGCCTTTGATTGCGTACGATTAAATACACATACGCTATGCCCTTTATTGGCTAAATGCCCCGCCATTGGGTAACCCATTACGCCTAAACCTATAAATGCGACTTTCATTGACATAAAAATGACCTATTTAACTGCTAACTTAGAAACTAGGTCCCGATTATGTCAACCGGCCAACAAAAAAGCGAATGAAAGTCTTTGTAAAATTTCCACCAATTGGAAATTAAGTAGGTAACCAATGGATAGTATTTATCAGTTTAATGCACCACTTTATAACAGTGAGAATTTTTCTTTAAGCGAGTTAAAAGGCAAAACCGTACTCATTGTCAATACAGCCAGTAAATGTAGTTTTTCAATGCAATTAAATGCTCTCGAAAAGCTATACCAAGAGTACAAGGATCGTGGCTTAACGGTACTTGCATTCCCATGTAACCAGTTTGGGCAAAACGAGCCACTTGATAATTTAGCTATCAGAGACTTTTACCAAATGCAGTTTGGTGTTTCGTTTAAAGTATTTGGTAAAGTCATGGTAAATGGCCCAGACGCTCACCCTTTATTTAGCTATTTAAAATGCCATACCCGCGGTATTTCACAAAACCGTGCAGTAAAATGGAATTTCACAAAGTTTTTAATTAACTCACAGGGGCAATTAGTCGCACGCTATGCACCTCGTACTAAACCTGAAACACTTAAACAGGTTATCGAAACACACCTACAGAAAGCCGTTGAATCAAGTGACATAAAAGCAACACCCATTATGTCTGCTTTAAATAGACGCACAGCGTTATAAATAAAAAGTAATCGCTACTTGAGCACATGGCAGTAACGTAGTTTAATTTAAACAGGTTTACTATTTTAAACGCACCAAATTGTTGGAGCCATACCATGAACATTGCTTTTTTTAGCGCGCAAAAGTACGAAAAACCTTTTTTTGAACAGAGTATTGCAACTCATAATAGCTTAGCAATAACCTATTTTGAGCAATCGCTTAACGAGCAAACAGCGGTGTTAGCAAGCAATTACAATGCAGTGTGTGTATTTGTAAACGATACAGTTAATGCTCAAGTTATAAAGCTATTAGCAGCCCAAGGTGTAAATACTATATTACTGCGCTGTGCCGGTTTTAATAATGTTGATTTAGATGCGGCAAAAGCACATAACATTCATGTTTTGCGTGTACCAGCATACAGTCCCGAAGCCGTAGCTGAGCATTGTATTGCGCTTATGCTTACACTGAGCCGAAAAACACATAAAGCTTACAACCGCGTGCGCGAAGACAACTTTGATCTAAATGGGTTACTTGGCTTTAACTTGCACAACAAAACAGTGGGCATTATTGGGTGCGGAAAAATTGGCTTAGCACTGTGTAATATACTCAATGGATTTGGCGCAAACGTTTTAGTGTGCGACCCAAATGCAATACCGGGTAACTACTCCATTACCGACCTAAACACGTTACTTACCCAAAGCGATATTATTTCGCTGCATTGCCCACTAAACGATCAAACCCATCATTTAATCGATGAACATGCTTTCGCTAAAATGAAGCCCGGCGTTATGCTTATCAACACCTCACGTGGTGCATTACTCGACAGCAAAGCCTGCATACAAGCACTTAAAACACAAAAACTAGGTTACTTAGGACTAGATGTATACGAGCAAGAATCCGAACTGTTTTTTAAAAACCACAGCGACGAAATAAACCAAGACGATATATTTTCCCGTTTAGTTGGTTTTAAAAATGTTCTGATCACCGGGCATCAAGGCTTTTTTACTCAAGAAGCGCTCACCGAAATAGCAAACACCACCATTACAAATGCTCTTGAGGTTGAACAGGGTAAACCGCTTACTAACTCCGTTTTTAAAAATTAACATTTATAGCCATTTACACTTGCCAAAATATGCATTGCAGTGGTATCAATTAGTTATATTTAATGGCTTTTTTAGCAGGTGTTTAAATGGAAAAAACAGCGTTATTCATAGATGCAGAAAATATAAGCCATAAATATATAGAGCAAATAATGGCTAAGTTTGAACATATTGAGGTTAAAAAAGCATATGGCAACTTTGGGGCTGTACAGCTAAAACCTTGGGTGAATATATGCTCGCGCTTTGCTATAGAAATGGTGTACCAAGAAAAACTTGTAAAATCGAAAAGTAATGCTGCCGATATTGCGTTAACTGTCGGGGTTATGGAGTCATTGTATGTCTCGCCGATTGACACTTTTGCAATAGCGTCATCTGATTCTGACTTTGCGGCGCTAGTACACTTTTTAAGACGAAATGGTAAAAAAGTAATAGGGTTTGGTAATAATACAGCGAGCGCTAAACACTATTTTGATGATTTTTATATTTTAGGTAAACAAAACACCATACCCAAAGTAAAAAATAAAAGTATTGCCTCTGTTGATACCTACCATTTAGCACTGGTGAAAGAAGCCGTTGAGAACACACAACATGCAAAAACTGGACTCTCTGAAACAGTGGATGTTGGTACCTATCTTCATCGAATATTCAACATTACAAAAAAGCAGCTAGGCGTAAGTAAGCTATATCAATATTTTAAATATCACGATCAGCATTTTAAAATGCAAAAAGCCCCCGACGGAGGCTTTTTAGTCTCGTTGCATTAAGTCATTAACCAAACGCGACGTTTGCAAACACCAAGGTCATTAATATTGGGCATACAAAACGAATATACTGGGCAAACCAAAAATGCGCGCCGGTGCTAGCTTGGTGTAACTTATTACCTCGTTTGAACATCCAGCCAACCGTTATAAAGTAAAATAACCCCATTAACGGAAGTTGGTACTGAGTAAACACCATAATAACTAAACCAAATAACCAATCAAAGTTTACTATAATTGCACTCGCACATATTAAAACCACTAAGCTTACCAACCACGTGGCTTTAGTGCGGTTTACATTGTGGTTTTCAACTAAAAACGCAACCGGAATTTCAGTAGACGAAATAGTCGAGGTCACAGACGCTATCGACATCAAAACAAAAAACAATAAACCAACCAGTAACCCTATTTCTCCCATGGTATTAAATAACTCAGGTAAAATGGCAAATATAAGCTGCCCTTCACCTATTAATTTACCGCCACTAAATACCTCAACGCCATTATGCTGTGCAACATAAATAGCCGGAATAATAAGTAAACCAGCTAAAAATGCAACGCTCGTATCAAGTAATGCAACGCTTGCCGTTAGTTTTGGCAAATTGGCATCAGGCTGTAAATACGAGCCGTAAATCATCATACACCCCACCCCTAACGACAACGAAAAAAACGCTTGTCCCATAGCGGCAATAATTAAATTTGGATCGAGTATTTGGCTAAAGTTAGGCATTAAATACGCTGCAAAACCTTCGCTTGCGCCATCCAAGGTGGCTATATAAGCAATTAGCGCAACAAGTAACACCAATAGCATAGGCATCAGTCGGCGCGACCAGGTTTCAATACCCGATTTAACACCCTTTAAAATAATGCAGGCCGTTAAAATAAGCATTAATGGTGTAAATACAAAATTACGGGCTTGCGAGTCACTGTGTAAAAACTCGCTCACACTGTGTAAACCAACAAACGTTGTAACAGGCTCAATTGCGTACGACAGCATCCACCCTGCCACAATTGAATAAAAGCTCAACATGACTACAGCGCCCGCAAGGCCAATATAGCCCGCAGCTGCACCTATTTTACGGTTGCTATCTTGCCATGCGTTACCCAGCGCTTTTACCGGGTTTGCTTGTGCGTTATGGCCTAAATACAGCTCGGTATATAGTGCCGGTAATGCCAATAAAAAGATAACCAGAAAATAGACGAGTAAAAATGCTCCACCGCCATGATTAGCAGCTTGTGTAGGGAACCCCCAAATATTACCCAAACCCACTGCCGCGCCAGCAGCGGCTAAAACAAAACCAAGTCGGCTTTGAAACCCATCACGCATTTGTGCCATACATCTACAAATCTGTTATTATTTTGATTGTTGTGAATTAAACCATATTTAATGCCAGCTGAGTAATAAAATTGTATTCAGCCTTTGTTTGTCGCGTTAACTGCTCACAATAACAACGACTTTTTACTTTTTGAGCTGATATGACCGCACATTTTTTTAATAACGCCTTAACCATAACGCCAACAGATTTTGCCAATTTACCTAAAGGCAAAAGTACCGTTTTGTTGTTCGACGCTAATACACTTAGTTTGGCTAATTACAACTTGGCGAGCTTACTCAGCGAATTTGAATTAACCGTTATTAACCGCCGTAAAAACCAAATAGCTAAAAAAGAATATGTAGCAAGCCGCTTACTTTTAAAATTGCTTGTGAAAACCACCCACCCTGAATTTTCAAATGTGCCATTAAATGCCATTAACACAAGTTTTAACCAATCCACAGCTAAATTAGAGCTGCATATTAACGAGTGCGTTATTAATACGTGTATATCGCACTCTCATGGTTTTGTTGGGGTTGCTTTAAATTTAGAAAGCGAGACGTTTGGCTTCGACCTTGAAAAAATTAGCTTAACGCGCCCGTTTGAAAAACTAGCCAAGCATTTTTACCACACAGACGAAGTTACATTAATTACGTCTCAACCTAATACGCAAAGCCAAGCCAATACCTTTTTTAGAATTTGGACATTAAAAGAGTCATTAGCTAAAGCAACTAGTCGCCCTATTGCCAAATTACTTAGCCCCAACGTATTTAACGAATTAACCTTAGTAAGCTTGGCCGCAAGCAGCCAAGTGGTAAACACGCAAACAGAGACGTTTGATTTAACCTTAGTGCATAAAAAAAGCACCGACTGGCGGTGCTTTGTGTTAACCGATGTCTCGCTTCTACCAATCCGCTAAATTAAGTGATCTATTTTGAGGATAGATAAACGTGGTGATAGCTAGGCAAAAATTCGTTATTTAGTTGTTCTAAATGAGAATTTTTTAACACAGATAGCGACACCTTTAGCCCCTAAAAATGATTAAGTATTATTGCGAATTGGTATTGCTAGTTAAACTTCTAACAAACGGCTATGAATAGCCTGAACCACATTATCAGATTCACTTTGTTCGACTAAAAAGCATAGGTTGTGCTTACTTGCTCCATGACAAATTAAGCGAATATTAAAATCACTTAATACCTGCATTAAGTTCATTTCGTGTTGGCGAAGTTGAATCTCAGAGCCAATAAGTGCCACTAGTGTTAAGTTGTTTTCAACCGATACATGGCAAAATTCAGCAAGCTTATCTAAACACGCTTGGTCGAGCTCTGGGCGCGACGCGTTAGGCGCATTATCAAGCGTTATTGCTACACTAATTTCAGACGTAGTTACCAAATCAACCGATATATTAAACTCGCTTAAAATAGTAAATACACGGGCTAAAAAGCCACTAGCCAATAGCATTTCAGGGCTTTTAAGGGTGAGCAAAATTTGATTTTTACGTTGGGTTACCGCGCGAATTCCTGGTTGCTGCGATTTTTCACGCTCTATCCACGTACCACCACGTTCAGGCTCGCGGCTTGAACCAACAAACACATTAATATGACTACGGCTAGCAGGTAAAATAGTAGCTGGATGCAATACATTTGCACCAAAGGTAGCCATTTCAGCAGCTTCATCAAAGCTTAAACGAGCAATCGGAGATGCCTTTACACATAATCGCGGATCGGTACTAAAAATACCCACAACATCAGTCCAAATATGTACACTTTTGGCGTTTATTGCCTCAGCAAGTAAAGCGGCACTGTAGTCAGACCCACCACGGCCAAGCGTTGTTGTTTGTCCAAATTCGTCACTGCCAACAAAACCTTGGGTTACAATAACTTGGTCATCTAACAGTGGGATCAAATATTCTTTAGCAGCTTGTGCAGTTGCGCTTACATTTGGCGTTGCTTTTCCAAACTGACTATCTGTTTTAAGTACTTGGCGTACATCAAAGCGATCGGCATTTAAGCCTTTTAAACGCAGCACTTGCGCAAATAAATACGACGATAAACGCTCACCAAAGCTAAGTAACTCATCGTGCTGCTGATCAGTTGTCAGTGTTTCAAGCGCTAGCGTTTGGAATGCTTTTAACGTTTCGTTAAAACCTACGGCTAAATCGGCATCAAGCGATAACTCATCTAAAATAGCCTGTTGAATGGCTAGCACGCCGTCAATTTGTTCTTGGCGCAGCTCTGGGGTAATGCTTGATTTACACAGTGCAACCAAATGATTAGTTACGCCGGCACTGGCGCTCACAGCGACAATACGCACGCTTTTATCGGCAACAATAATTTCGCTACAACGACTCATCGCATCAAAGTTAGCCACACTGGTTCCGCCAAATTTGGCAACGATGTAATCTGATTTAACGTCCGATACTGTTTGCGGCACTGATTGGGTAGTCATTTAGTCTCCTTTTGCGGTATCCAAACCGCGATAAAACAAGAAGAACTTGGCAAGTGAATGCTTGAAGGTAAATCCACTGCCAGAAGCTCTCCACCTAGATTGGTGACAGTTTTGAGGATTCAGCCCCATAAACCGAAAAACAACATCGACGTAACGTTGGTTTTCTCGGCGAGTACTTCCCTCTTTAATGGTTATGGGCGTTCGTCACCTACCATTAAATACCTAAGTATCGCACCTCTTCTGAATGTTGTATTAACCAATGGCTAATAAAACAAAACCCCACTATAAAGTGGGGTTTGAAAGTTAACGTTTAGACGTCTAGCTGTCAAGCGTTTTAATGCGGTTTGTTAAGCAAAACTTAAACAAACCCGCCCATGTAATACGCGCCCGCATAACCCACGGTATAACTTACTAACAAATAGAGCGACAAACGTAAGTAACTCATAAAAGTTAGCTCTTTTACTTTACTCATAGCAATAATACCAGCAGCCGATCCAATAATTAGCATTGACCCGCCAACACCGGTTGCATAAGTAAACGATAACCAATCTTGCTGGCTCATCACTATATTAGCTTTTAGTAAAGCAGCAGTGAGCGGTACGTTATCAACCCCGGCCGACAAAATACCCATTAAGTAGTTAGCGTACTGTGGCGCCATAACGGTGTAAAGGTCGGTAAACTTACTTAGCATTCCAATCTCTTTTAATGCACCTACCAATAATAAAACCCCGACGAAAAACAGTAAGGTGTCGTATTCTATGTCGCGTACGTAGTCGATAATGTTTTTGTTTATGTCTTTTTTGCGCATTAAAAATTGCGCCACTAAAAACATGATTGATAAACCACATAAAAAAGTTAGTAAAGGCGGTACACTGTAAATTACACTCAGCGCAAGTATGCTTATAACTGTAGATACAAAAATAACTGCAATGGTGATATCGGTTTTTTCTATGCGTTTTTTTCCAGATTTTGAAAAGGTTACATCCCCTTTCATGCCAATACTTAGCATTGCTGCTAACAGCATAACGCTAATAAATGCTGGCGCAATAAGCAGTAATAAGTTAGCAATGGTTACCTTGCCATCTAAAAATATCATTAAGGTTGTTACGTCACCGGTAATTAACGACACACCACCGGAGTTAACACCAAACACAATAAGTGTGGCATATTTTATAAGCTTTTTAGGCGGTAGTTTTAACGACATAACTACAGCAAGCGATATTAACGTAGCCGTTACGTTGTCTGAAACCGACGAAAACAAAAAGGCAAATACCCCAACCAAAAACATCAGCTTGCGTTCGCTAATACTTGTTGGCATTACTCTGTGCACAATATTTTCGATAAACCCTTTTGAATTTAAATAAGCAACAAAGGTCATGGCGGCCATTAAAAACAACCACAGCGATGCTATCTCTAAAATATTTTCGTTAAGGAGTTCTTGTACTTGCTCTGGGCTTTGCCCATGCAAAGGGAAAATAAACAGGAGGATCCAGCAAAGCGTGCCAAAAAAAAGCGTGGTTTTAGCTTTATTTACATGGATGATATCTTCTATAACAATCAATAAAAATCCGATCGCTATCAGGGTTAGAATAATCGTGGAAACCATGGGTATTAAATAACCTTTGATATTGTTTTAAAGAACACACGTAAAGTCCCTCTCGACGTGCCTATTTTCGGCGCGAATGTTAGCACTGCGGCTATACAAAAACTATTATTAAATAGTCTTAAAAACGAATACCATATACAGGCTAGATTAATTAGAATACGTAATAATGAGACGCTTCTAAATTCTCAATAATAAATTACTAGGATGTTGTAACACCTTATGATCCCAGCTAAAAAGCGACTAAATACCCTTAGCGAACATTGGGCAGTTTTAGAGCTATTATTTAAACGTTTTAAAATGGCCGACTTTAGCCTAAAAGACGTGCAAAATGCGATAAAACAAAAACAACCCACGTGGAACAACGAGCGCATTTACAAAGAAACAAACCGTTTGCTCAATCAAGATATTTTAATTCCACTGGCTAAATCATCACAGCTTGAAATTAACCGTGCAATTGCTGACTTTGCTACTTTTTTACTGCAAGAAGAGCATTTGGGCTTAGCACAAGAAATTAGCGTGTTAGTAGACGATCTTGCCCGTTTAGGTAATCGTTTAGATAACGCTGGTAGCATGGAAGACTTTGACGATTTACGCCGATTTAGCCGTATTATGGATGATCGGGTACGTAAAATAATGAAACTTTACGCGCACAACGAAAACGCCATTTTAAATATTGTTGAACAAGCGAAATCAAACAATGCGGTGCAATCACTACAAAAACGCTACAAATCAGTAATCGAAGCCTTTGATGAATACATAGAGCCCATGCTTGAAATGGTCGATATTAGGGGCGATTTTCATGCCTGCTTTACAATAATAGAGCAGCAAATCAGTAAACAAATCGAATTTATTGAACGCTCTGGTAAAGCATACACCGACAAACGTATGCTTGAACAGCTACGAACTCGCATACTCGAAATGAACCTAATGGGCCGAGAGAGTTTACGTAAAAGTGCCGATATGCTCATGCCCCTGCGCGAAGAGCTACGCCGAAATAACTTAGTTACACGCCAAGCGGCCAAAGTGCTCGGCCTTGTGCGTAAAAATGGCGTAGATAACATGCTAAGCGCTGTACAACCTAATTTTGTAACCGACTCTCAGCGTTATTCGCTTGGGCAACAACGCCATATTATCGCGTACATGGCAAGCTTGGTAGAATTTGAACACGAAGAATATCAACTTCCCGAACAACAAGATGTACCCGCATTTGTAACGCCTAACATTCCTGACTACAACGATGTAAAAACAAGCTTTGCTAAACGCTTTAACAAAAAACGTAAAAAACCACAGCCGCTGCTGCAGTTTTTAGATGAAAGCTATCCCGACTTAGACGCCGACGAAATGCTCTTTTTATATCAAAAATTAGTCAGTGATAGCGACATTAAAATTAGCCAAAGCGATGAAAAAGCCCGAGTTAAAATTGCCGGCCAACACTTTTCACTTTACCCATTTAATTCTCAGGCATCAGATTCAGCAACTCAGCCTAATACTGAGGCAGATAAGTAATTACCATGACACATATAAACCTAGAAGAACTCACTCACCTGCAAGCAATCAATAAAAAATTAACTGCGGGTTACCACATTTGCGAACAAGACAACGTAATGTGGCAAGAACTCGACCAACACATTGAATCTTACAGCGCACTATTTACCGCATTAGGCCATGATTTAAAACACGATAGCCGTGGCTTTTACTATTTTGCCAGCGACGAAAGTACGCCAAATATGGGTAAAATATCGCGCGCTATCGCACTCACTATTTACATTTTAATTGAGCACTTTGCCAATACCGGTAAAGACCCAATGCGCGCCCTGTTTGATGAAGTAAACGATTTAGAACTGATGCAAACCTTAGTGCAAATAAACAAGCACTTGTTTGATCAGCTTGAGATATTTTCGGGCTCAGATTTACGAAAAGATGTTTACCTACGTATGGTTCGTTTAGGCCTTGCCCGTGAAGTAGAAGGCGGCTTTATGCTACAAGCACCTATTCACCGCTACATTGATGCATTAATGGAAGTAAACGAAGAAACCTACATGACGGAGGACGAGCAATGAACAACTTATACGGACTGAGTAAACTCGCCCTACTTAATACCGCAGGTTATGCAAAGTGTGTGATCCCGCTTGATAAAAGCAGCTCTATTTGTGCGCCAAATAATACCGGTAAAAGCTCGGTTATTAACGCCCTGCAATTTCCGCTTATAAACGATTTACGCCTTACCGAATGGGACGGGCACGATTTAGATGAAACCCGTAAGTTTTATTTTTCATCGGATCAGTCGTACATTTTACTAGAAGCCAACCTCCCTCATGGCTCGGTGGTTATTGGTGTAGCGGGTCTGGGTAAAATAGCCGGTTACGCGCACCAGTACTTTTGTTATCAGGGCAAGCTCGATTTAGAACAGTACACGCAAGGTAATACCATAATTAAATTTACCAAGCTGTTTAATCATTTAAAGTCGCTTAATTACAATCCTATTGAGTTAAAAGCACAAGAGCTAAACGCCCTGCTTACCGGCGGCGCAACGCCCTTTGACGGCGACATTAATTTAAAAATGATCCCGCTTAATAACGTGCAAGACTCCGCCATTTATAAAGAAATTTTTAGACGTATTCTTAACTTACACAAATTGGGCGCAAGCGATGTTAAACGCTTTATGCTGCGAGTGTTTGAGCGCCATATGTCAAACTCAAAGGTTGATTTTTACGAAGTATGGCGTCGCTCGTTTGACAAAGTAAACCGGGCTAAGCGCGAATTAAAAGCGCTTGAATCAATGCAAGAGCCAATAAGCGCACTTGAATCAATGCTTGAAAATCAAACCGTGCTTAAAGGTAAATTAGCAGCGTACGCGCCTAAAATTGACCAAGCACTCATTGACTTTGACACCTACCAAGAAGAGCAGCTTAATGAACTTGGTATAGCACTTGAAGACATTGAACACGAAAAGCACGAATTTGAGCAAAAACAAAGCCTATACGTACAGCAATCGCGCGATATAGAGCGCAAACAAACTCAAATTGAGCAATGGTTTTTAGATTACAGCGCCCTTAAAAGCGAGTTTGAACTGGTAAATAAAGCCACAATTAAAACCAACCTTGGCCAACTTAAGCAAGACTACGAGTCGCTTTCGCACTCTATTACCAGCGCACAAGGGCAAAGCTTGCACACGCTTGATTACCGCATTAGCGAAACGCAAAAACAAATTAAAAGCTTAAAACTGCAGCTTAAAAACCTTGAGTTTAATTTGTTCACCCGTATGCGCGAAGACCTATCGCTTAAAGAAGTGGAAGAAATATCACGCATTTTAAACCCCGACCTACTCTCGTTTGCCACCACCACTAATGGCGATATAACCATTGATGACGAAGACGCCTTTGGGGAATTTTTATCATTATTAAGCGATAACGTTAAAGGCGGTGTGCTTACTTTGCCAGGCGCAAGTATTAAACTTAAAAAGCTTTCGCCAGTACAAATGCAAAGCGGCGAAAACAAAGAGCAATTAACCGCGCAGTTAAGTGCGCTTGAACACGCGTTAAAAGAGTTTAAACAACAGCGCGAAGTGGCAGCCAATGTTGCCGATAAACAAAAAGAAAAAGACGCACTTTACGGCGAGTTAATGAGTCTTGAGGGAGCACTAAAACGTTTAGAGCAATTTGAAGTAATGCAGCAGTCGGTAGACGCGCAAGCCATGCTAAAAGAGCAATTATTAGCAGAGCGCGAACAAGTTGACGATTACCTGCAAGACATTCAAAAAAATAGTGGCTCAATTGCAGACAGACGCTCGTTAATTAAATCTAAGCAAGAACAAATTAATCGCCAAACCGAGCGCCTTCGCCAAGTTAAAAGTGAGCGAATTGATCACACGCTTGATTTATACAGCGGTAAAGTGACCCCGTACATGATTGATATAACGGTCGATTTTGATAACCTAAGTGACTTAGTACATCACTTTAATAAAGACTGCCAAGAGCTTCGCAACTTTGATATAAACGTGCGTAATACCTATTTGCACGTATATAACGCAGGCATTACTAAGTTCGATAACGAAACCGACGAATTTACTAAATACCAAAAGTTAATTAGCGCATTTCATAACCTTGATAACGAACGCGATGCGGTTGAGCGCCAAGGCCGTGTAGCTCTGACCGAAGTAGCCGCCACGATTAAGGGCTTGCGTGAAGACTTAGACCGCCTTCGCCGCGAAATGAACAGCTTTAATAAAGGCATAAGCCAGCACCGTATTTCTAACCTTCAAGCGTTTAAAATTAACGTAATACCACGCAAAATGCTGGTTGATAGTATTGATACCATTATCAGCACGTCGCATCAGTTTGAACAAGGCGACACCCTTGATTTATTAAGCCAAGAACCCTACAGCGAAAGCGCGGTAAACGAAGCAAAAGATCACCTAATAAAACTTGCATCAGACAAAGCAGGCTTAACGCTTACCGATTTATTTGACATCCGTTTTGAAGTGGTAAACCGCGCTGGCGAAACCGAACACTTTGAAAAAATAGACTCAGCCGGCTCAAATGGCACACGTATTACTATTAAGTTATTGTGTGGCATGTTGTTTATTCGTTACTTATTAAGCGATCAGGAACAAAACCTGTACCGTATACCTATTTATATTGATGAAGCGGCCGACATTGACCCGCAAAACCAAAAAGCAATTATAGAAACAGCACTAAGCTTTGGCTTTGTGCCAATATTTGCCTCAGTTAAGCCGCAAATAAGTTGTGACTACATTGTGCCGATTCGTTCGGTAAAAGATGGCGCACAAAACTGGGTAGATGAAAAAGATTGGATAGAAGTAGAGCATTAAATTTTTGAGTGGCTAATTAGCATTAATTAGTCATTCATGTTCATCACACTAAACTAATTTTTAGAACCTTTTAATAATACACATTTATATAAGGTGTGTTATTTTAAGGTAATGCATTTTATTGGAGCAAACGTAATGAAAAATATACTTATTGTTGCAGCACTAGCACTACTTACCGCTTGTACTCAAACCCCAGATTGGGATTACGATAAATCAGCTAACTTTAGTAATTTTAAAACATTTGCTTGGGTAGAAAACGCGAGTTTAACTAAAGACACCAACAACTACCAAATTAACGGTTTAATGGAAAAACGCGTGCGTACTGCGGTAAATAATGAGCTTACAAACACCCTTGGTATGACATTAGTAGATCCAGCCCAAGCTGACGTACTTGTTAACTATCATGCGTCGGTAGATAAAGAATTAGAAGTAGATACATTTAATACTGGTTACAGTAACCGTTGGGGTTACTGGGGTACTGGTTTTCAACGAGACACAACAGCGCGTGAATACGAAGTGGGTACATTGGTTATCGATATTGTAGACAGTGCATCTAATCAACTAATATGGCGCGGTGCTAAAGAAGGCCGATTAAAGAAAAAACAAACACCTGAGCAACGCGAAGCATCAATTAAAAAAACAGTCGCAAATATTTTAAGTAACTTCCCGCCGCAAAAGCAGCAATAAGTTTAAAGTTAGTTTTTAAAAAGCTCACAAAATGTGAGCTTTTTTGTGGGTGTTTATTTTGTATGCGCTAAGCTTGCTTGCGCGAGAAGTAATAGCTTCTAATTACTTACATAGCATTGAGCATCAAGTTTACAATTTATATTTATACAATAAATCTAGTGGTATATGGCAGTAATCATCTGGGTGGTTAGTTAACCGGTCTTGATGCTCTGGATCGCTTGGTACGTAATTGGTTAACTGCTCCACCTTTACCGCAATTTTATCGGCATCGCTGCGCTTATTTATATAATTGCGTGCAATATTTAAATGGTTTTGGCTTTTGCTATAAATGCCCGTCCGGTATTTAGGGCCTACATCTTCCCCTTGCTTATTAATACTATAGGGGTCAATAATTTCAAAAAAATAGTCAAACAGTTGATTGAGTGAAACAACACTTGAGTCAAACGTTACTTCTACACACTCGGCATAACCATCGTATTCTCCTTGCGTGGTATTACTTGCGCCGTTTGCACGCCCTGCTTGCGTTGTTATAACGCCGGGTAAATGCTTCATAAATTCTTGCACGCCCCATAAGCAGCCGCCGGCAAAATAGAGTTTATTGTGTTGCTGAACTGTCATCGTTTATCTAACTCAATAAAGTTAATTAAAAATACATGTGTATTGTAACGCGTTAATTATACAAATGATTATCAAATGCAGATTTTTATAATTACTGTACAATAGCGCACAAAATTGCACTGACTAAGTTAAGCTAGCCCACCCGCTTTATATAGTTTTTATTAGTGCCTAAACACATTATGAGATACACCATGAATCGCACTGAGCATTTTATATTTTCTGCACTGCTGTGCAGCGTTACACCTTTTTCTTATGCGCAAGCTACAAGCAACACCGAAACAGCAATAGAACAAATTACTGTTGAGGCATCGGCCACGGCAAATAAATTACCTGTTGGCACCTTTGACTCCCCCGTCTCTAATTTAGAATACGACCCTCGTGTTGATTTACAATCACGTAATATGGCAGAAGCCCAGGCTGATGTAACAATTCGTGGTGGTATTTTCGAAAACACAGGGTTTAGAGTCGGCAGTGCTACCCTACTCGACCCTCAAACAGGTCATTACGTTGCTGAGCTCCCAATTGCACCGCAAATGCTAACTGGACCTTACGTTTTAACCGGAGCCGACAATGCCTTAAACGGTATGAACAGCTCTGTGGGATCGATTTCGTTTGGTTTTAAACCCATCAAAACTGGCGGCAATGTCTCTGTAGGCACAGGTACAAACAACTTTAACTTACAAAGTATTTACGCAGGAATAAGCACAGAAATTGATGATGCTAAAAATTGGCAGCTTGGCTTTGAGGGCGAATATTCTCATTCACAAAGTGACGGCTCAATAGAAAACGGCGATCACGATTTTAATCGCGCCTCTGCGCGCATACAGTTAATAGGTTCGGATTCGCAAACCGATGTGCTGTATGGCTCACAAGAAAAGTTTTTTGGTTGGCCAAATATGTACACACCATTTGGCGTAAACGAAACAGAAGAACTAGAAACCCGCTTACTCATGCTTAACCACCAGCAAAATTACGCTGACAATAGCCGTTTTGAGGTGTCGGCCTATTACAGAAAACACAACGACCATTATGTATTTTCTCGTGAGAATCCAAGCGCCTTTGAAGCCTTTCATGAAACTAAAGTAAAATCGATTGCGGTATCAGGAAGCCATGCACAAAACACCGCGTTTGCAGTAAATTATTCAGCGCAATATATTGAAGATGAAATAGAGTCGACCACACTTGAGAATAATTTTACCTCACGCACTTATTACAAACTGAGCGTATTACCTGAATATAAAATCGACCTTAAACAAAACCAGCTATTAACACTTCGCCTAGGTGCGGCTTTTGACGACACAAACCGAGATGACTCTGAGTTATCGCTCATTGGCGATATTTCACTAAACACTCAAAACAGTGATGGCTCTGAGCAAACCGTTTACTTATCGTATGCGCAAGCGAGCCAAGTTGCAGGCTACACCGCTATTGGTGGCAGTGATCAAGGCGGGTTATTTAGAAGTAATTACAACCTTGAGCGCGAAACAACTAAAAACCTAGAGCTTGGCTATTTAATACAAGAGCAAACCTGGCAGCTTAATTCAGCAGTTTTTTACCGAGAGGATAACAACCTAACCGATTGGACTTTTAGTTTTGACTCTAGCTCTGCCCGCTTTGCTAATCCGGTAGACATAGACGCCACCGGCGTTGAATTTTTTGCGACTAAGTATTTTGATACAACCGAACTCATTGCAAGCTACACCTACTTAAATAAGTCAGAAAACTATGGTGATGCAGATATCGACGCCAGCTTTTACGCGTTAAATTTTCCTGATCACCGTGTTACCTTAGGTGCAATTTGGACACCAAACGACCTAATAGAAATGAGGATTGATAACGAGTGGCGTAAACAGCACGAAAACGCACTGCGCAGTAGCAAAGACACCGCATTATTTACGCAAGTGTCGCTAAAAATTACGCCAACCGTTATTAATAATTTATTTATTACGTTAGCTGCAGACAATGTGTGGGATGAATCGTTTGAAGAAATACCCGGCACACCAGGGCGAGGTGAGCAATATACGTTAAGTGCAACGTATAGCTGGTAGACATTAAATTCAGCGTTTACAAACTTAATGTTTACCTTAGTTTGTAAACGCTGTGTTGGTTTATATAAAAACGACTTTTAGGCAAAATATATTGCACAAAGAGAAATGAGTGAGGAGTAAATGAGTAAACCTAACCTCATATCGCTTTCTTAATTGATTTACGTTTATGTCTGAAAAATTAAGTATCCAATGATGTTAGACCAGAACAGCTCGCTTAAAAGACTTCACCAATTTGTTTCTCTTTATGCACTTGATCTTTTACAAGAGGCTGCACTTCTAACGTGAGCAAGCTCTACTTCTACAATAAAGGCAATGCCGGGCTTTATTTGTGTTCTAAGTCGAATTCGGTGGTGTGGCCGTCGCCGTGGATGAGTTGATAGCGGGATAGGTCGCCGTTATCTAACGTTATTAGGCTTATTGCGGAATCGCTTACTAAATACTTTTGGCCTTCGCCTAGGGTTTGGTGTTTGTCTACTTCCATGTGCCAGCGTTTGGTGAAAAAGTTAAGCGGGCTTTTGGGGCCGTATAAAATAGAGTCGAGTTTGTCTAGTACGTTTATTAACTTACGCGGGAATTCGTTTTTTATCCCGCTTGCGGTGAGCTGCCATATTCTGTTTGGGTGATCGCCAAAGCGCTTTTGCACCGAAAAGCAAAACGAGTAATGCACATCGCCCGATAAAATAAGGGTTTCGTTTGGGGTGTCGGTGCGTCTAAAAGTGTCGAGTAGTTTTTTAGCCGAGCCTTCGTGGGCCATCCAGTTTTCTACATCCACCATCAGTGGCTGGCCGCATATATTAAAAGCCGCTTGAATGGCTTCTATTGATTTAACACCAAATACCGGCGCGGGCGATACTATAATTACTTTATCGTGGCTTAGTAGGCTTTCTTCAAGCTCTGTAAGGCGTTCCCAATCGAGCAGGCCTGATGGCTCATTAAAGTTACTTTCGTTACGCCAGCGGTGTGTGCGGGTGTCGAGCACCACAACTTTGGGTGTTGTAGTTAACTCGTAATGCCAATGGTTAAATTCGTTTAGGGGTTTATCAAACGCTTTAAATTGCCATTGGTTATTAGCGCTTAAGCTTTGTTTAAATGGCGGTATTAACACGCCTGTTTTTGTTAGCGCATCGTTACCCATACCTTGGAACAACCAGTAACTTATAAGCCCATTATTTATTATGCGTTTACTGCTTGGGTTTTGGTTGATGGCTTGCTCCCACCCTGCGGTGAGGTTCCAATCGTCGGTTACGTCGTGATCGTCAAACATCATTAACGTCGACACATTAGCAAATAATTTTTCTACTTCATTCAGCCCTTTAGCATAGCCAATTAACGCCGATTTTTCGGCATTAAAAATACGTTGATGCTCTGGGTTTTGCCCCGTGTAATGCGCGTTTTGTAAATCAACACATTGCCAGGCAGCGGCGCTTAAATTAAGTAAATAAAGCGCTATAAATTCTTCAAAGTGAATAAGGTGATTAAATGCTTTTACGCTTGAAAAATGCGGCTCGTCTTTTTTAAGCCAATAACCCACACCCAGCTTTGAGCGCTTTTGCCACGGTGTTTTGGGTAAAAAATGGTGCCTGTTGTATAGCTGTTCATCAATTTTGTTAGGCAGTGGCAACGCCATAGGTTGCTCTTTATAAATACCTATTTTTTCAATAAGTTGATGAATAACCAGTAACATAGGCCCAGCTACATCGTCGGCGTAAACTTGGTCGCCGCTTAACAGCAGTAATTGTGCGCCGGGCGTATTTTGGCTGCGTTGAGTGTTTTGCCATTGGCTTGAGGTTACTAGGCTGTCTTTTGCGGGGTGATGCGCGTTTCGGCACGAGCCATGTAATATGCTATTTAGTTTATTGGGTATAACAAATGCTGGGGCTGTTTGGTTACTGTAAGCCCAAGCTGATAGGTCAACCTCATTGCCATTTATTATTAATTGATACGCTAGTAAAGTGTCGAGCGCAAAAGGTCTACTTGCCGGTTTTACAACTATAAAGTGTAAATAAAGGTGTTCGCCTAGTGTAATGGTTTTTTGTTCGCTGACACTTTGCGTATTGAGTATATTAATTTGGCACTGTGCGGGCGTTGACGTTGCAAATACTATGCATACGCCTGTTTGCTCAGCGCGGCGCACCATTGGCCCCATAAGTAACATAGGAAGTTGCGCCGCGTGAGTCGTCATATTATTAGCCTTTAGTTGCTAATTTAAATAGCGAGTAAAAGTTATCGGTGGTGGCTTTAGCTAGTTCGTTAAAGCTAATGCCTTTTAACTCACTAATGTAATACGCAACATCTTGCACGTAAGCAGGCTGATTAGTTTGCCCACGGTGCGGTACGGGTGCTAAATACGGCGAATCGGTTTCTATTAGTAGTCTGTCGAGTGGGATTTGCTTTACCACGTCTTTAAGCTCTACTGCATTTTTAAACGTGACAATGCCTGAAATAGAAATATAAAAGCCCATATCGATGGCTTTTTTAGCCATGTCCCAGTCTTCTGTAAAACAATGCAATACGCCGCCACAGTTTTCGGCATTGTGCTCGCGCATTAGGTTAATTGTGTCTGCACGGGCGTCGCGTGTATGAATAATTAGCGGCTTTTGTAGTTCGTTAGCCACATCAATATGGCCTACAAAACTTGCTTGCTGCACAGCATGTGTGTCTTTTGCGTAGTAGTAATCTAGGCCTGTTTCGCCTATGGCAACTACTTTATTGTGTGATGCTAAATCAATTAATTGCTGTTTGTTAAGCGTGTCTTTTTGATCGAGCGGATGCACGCCACACGAGGCCGATACATCGTCGTAGTGCTTAATTTTATCAAGCATACTTGGGAATTGGTCAAGCGTAACGCTTACACATAAGAAGTGTTCAACCTGTTTGGCCCGTGCTTGGTCTAGCACTTGGTCTAGGTTTAAATCGAGTTTATCAAAGTCAAGACGGTCTAAATGGCAATGCGAATCTACAATCAAAATTGGGCCTGTTTTTTACTACATGGTGTAAGTTGGATTACCGGAGTTTAACATAGTCCCCAGTAGTTTTTCGATCTTGGCGTTTAGGTTTGTTTTGTCGTCTAAAAAGCTAATACCAATCCCTGGCGGGTTTGAGCTTTGTGCGCCTTGTGGGGTGATCCACGCAACCTTGCCAGTGACTATGTCGTCTTCTAGTGCGTCGGGAAGGGTTACACGTAACGCCAGCGAGTGCCCTACTTCGTAACGCATGTTAGTACGCACAAATAAGCCGCCTTTTTTTAAGTAAGGCATGTAACAGCGATATAATTCGTCTAGGTCGTCTATATCTACTAATAGCTCTTGCATGGTTAATCCTTTTATTTATTACGTAAAATGTACGCTAATCGCGATACAGCGAGCGGTAAATTAAGGCCGAGAATTTTTGTATTATTTTGCAAAAATTCGCTGAGTGCTTGTTGCGCTTCTTGATACGCTTCAAAGCTCATGCCTTGTAATAATTGCTGTTTTAATTGCTCGCTTAAAAACAAAGTAAATATACGAACCAGCTCAGGTTGTTTATTTATTATATCGACTAACGCTTTGAAATTATGGCTTTGTTTAAACTCAGTTGCAAACTTATAGAGGGTATCTATATTTTGTAGCTGGTTTTGCTCTTGCCACTGTTTTACTTGTAATGGCTGGCTATAAAAAAGCGGTAGCCAAGAGTAATTTTGTATTTGTAACGACTCAAGCCATTGCTGCGCTAGTTGTGTACTTGTTACTTTTACGTCGGTTTTAGTGCATCGGCTTAAAATAGTGGCTGGCAATTGCGCAGGTTGGCTTGTGGTTAATATTAAAAACCGGCTATTGCTTGGTTCTTCAAGCGTTTTTAACAAGGCGTTAGCCGCTGCCATGGTCATTTTTTCGCAGTTTTCTATTACCACTACTTTGTTGCCATTTTGCGCCGCTGAGTGGTTCATAAAATCGCTAATGGCGCGTATGTCGTCTACGCCAATACTTTGGCCGTCTACCTGGGTTATGCGCTTGTCGGGGTGTGTACCCGCAAGGTTAAGCGAGCAGCTTTTACATTGCCCACATGGCGCTAAAATACTGTTTGGTGCGGCTGTTTGCTGGGTAATATTTTGGCATAACAAGGCATTGGCTAGTTCGTCACTTAAGGCAAACTTACCTACACCCACAGGGCCACAAAACAATTGGGCATGATGAAAACGCTGACCACGAAAGCTTTGTGCTAAGTGTTGCTGAGTTTCATATAGCCAAGGTAGAGACATGTTATTTTAGCTCTTCAAAAAAAGTACGTAATACGTTTGTGATATCGCGATGTACTTTATCAATTTCTTGATTGGCATCTACGGTTTTAATAGAGTTGTCGTCGCTTGCAAGCTCTAGGTAGCGCATGCGTGTACGCTGAAAAAACTCAATAGCTTCTTGCTCTATTCGGTCAAGTTCACCTCGCCCTTTAGCACGTTCAAGGCCAATTACTGGGTCTATGTCGAGATAAATGGTTAAGTCGGGCTTTAGGCCTTTTAATACCATAGACGATAACGACGCTAGTGTATTTGAGCTAATACCGCGCCCGCCGCCTTGATACGCCTGCGACGATAAGTCGTGACGGTCGGCTAATATCCATTTACCTTGCTCAAGCGCAGGGTTTATTACGTTATGCATTAGCTGCGAACGTGCGGCGTACATAATAAGCAGCTCGGTTTCGAAGGCTATTTCTTCTTCGTGTTCGGCTTTTACTAAGGTGCGTAACGACTCGGCCAATGGCGTGCCGCCAGGTTCGCGTACGTTAATGTATTCTATTTGTTTTTTGTTTAAAAAGTCTTGGCAAAGTGAAATAGCGGTTGATTTACCCGCGCCTTCTAAGCCTTCTACTACTATAAATTTTGGTTTCATAAACACGTTAATTCTTTTTATTTAAAATATAGGTTTTAACTGCCGCGTTATGTTGTTTTAACGTGGTAGAAAATTGGTGGCTGCCATCGCCTTTTGCTACAAAGTAAACATAGTCGCTTTGTGGCGGGTTTACCGCAGCTAAAATAGCTTCTTTTGATGGCATAGCTATTGGCGTTGGCGGTAATCCATCAATACGGTAGGTATTGTATGGCGTGTGATTGCGTAAATCTTTGTATTTAATATCGCCGTCAAAGTTTTCACCCAGGCCATATATTACGGTTGGATCGGTTTGAAGGCGCATTTTTGTGTTTAACCGATTGACAAAAACCGAAGCAATTAACGGGCGCTCGCTGGCTACTGCGGTTTCTTTTTCAATAATTGAGGCCATTATTAGTGCCTCGTACGCGGTGTTGTAAGGTAAATTGTTAGCGCGTTTTTGCCATGCATCGCTTAGTGTTTGTTGCATGGTTTGTGCGGCGCGTTTTAATACACTGCTTGCGGTATCGTTATGCTGGTAGTGGTAAGTATCTGGAAATAACCAGCCTTCTAACAATGTTTCTTCATTTATAATTTGCTTACCTAACTCGTCTAACTTTAGATCGTTATTTAAATTAGGCGCATTTTTAATATTTGCTAATACATCACGCAGCGCTTGGCCTTCAATAATGGTAAAGCTAAAGCTGATTTGTTGACCTTGGTTTATTTTTTTTATGTTATTAATAACACTGGTATTTGAAAGCTCGTAAAGCCCGGCTTTTAAATCGGTTAGTGTGGGGTCTAGCTTTGCAATAACTTGGTAACGCCAGCAGCTTTCGACCCAGTTTTTTGCTTGCCATTGCTGGCATAATTTATTAAAACCGGTGCCCTTTTTTACCTCAAATTGAGTGCTTTCGCTTATATTTAGCGGGCTTTGTAGGGTTGCCTGCAATTGCTGATAGCCAATAGCTGTGCTAATAATCGCTAAAAAAGCGACTGATAAAATAACTTTTAACACTAAGCCTCCTTGGCTAATAAATTAGTTAGCAATGCGTTGCTGTACGCTACATTAAAGCACTGTTGCTCTATGCGTTTAACAGGTACTGCATGCATTAAGCTGTTGCATACAAATACAGCATCGGCCTTGGTTAAATCGTTTACTGTAATGTGTTTAAACTCAACCGTTAATTTATCACATAACGCTTGCAGATAAACGCCCTTTATACCGCATTCATTGAGCTTTGGTGTAAATACTTTACCGTGTTTAATGGCAAATATATTAGCTGCTGAGGCTTCAATTACCTGGTTGTTGTAGTCAAGCACAAGTACGTCTTCGCAATTTTGCGTTTGCATGGCTTTTTTAATGAGTACTTGCTCTAACCTATTTAGGGTTTTTAGCCCCGCAAGTAAAGGCTGCGCAGCTAATTTAATTGGGCTTATTTCAAGGCTAACCCCCTGCTCTGCAAGTGCATTGTAGTTTGCAGGGTATTCAAGCACGCTTACTATAATTGTTAAATTACATTCGCTTGGTAAGTTATATCCACGCCCGCCTTCACCGCGTGTTACGAGTATTTTTAACACGCCCGTTTGCTTTTGTTTTACTTGATTGTGTATGTGTTGCTCTAAATGGCTAAAGTCGAGTTCAGGAAAGGCTAATCTCTCAGCACATTCAGCTAAGCGAGCTTTGTGGTGGTGCCAATATTCAACTTGCCCATTTACAATTTTTGCTGTTGTAAAAAAACCATCGCCATAGTTTAAGCCTCTGTCGGTTATGCTAACGGCGTTTAATTGGCTGGCATTTATGATTGTTTGCGTATTATTTATTATTTTTTGCATATAAAAAAAGCCCAGTTAAACAACTGAGCTCTTATAAAGTGGTTCGTTGTTAAAAAAGATTATACCTTTTTAAATAGCAACGAGCCATTAGTACCACCAAAGCCAAATGAGTTACACAGTGAGTAATCTAGTTTTGCATCGCGCGCTGTATGCGCAATGTAATCTAGGTCACAGCCTTCATCTGGGTTATCAAGGTTGATAGTAGGCGACACTTTTTGATCTTTTAGCGACAATATCGACACGATTGATTCAACTGAGCCCGCTGCACCCAGTAAGTGACCCATCATCGATTTAGACGAGCCAACCATTACGTCTTTTGCTGCATTGCCAAAAATAGATTTAACTGCAGCAGTTTCGGCTTTATCGCCAGCGTTGGTCGACGTACCGTGAGCGTTTATGTAACCTACTTGCTCTGCATTTACTTGCGCATCTTTTAATGCGTTTTCCATTGCTAGGGCTGCGCCTGCGCCGTCTTCTGGAGGGGATGTCATGTGGAATGCATCGCCACTCATACCAAAACCAACTAGCTCGGCATAAATGTTTGCGCCACGTGCTTTTGCGTGTTCGTATTCTTCAACAACTACAACACCAGCACCATCAGAAAGTACAAAACCGTCACGGTCTTTATCCCACGGGCGCGACGCTGCTTGTGGGTCGTCGTTACGTGTTGATAATGCGCGTGCTGCGTTAAAGCCACCCATACCAATAGGTGTACACGCTTTTTCGGCACCGCCAGCAACCATTGCGTCGGCATCGCCGTAGGCAATCATACGTGCTGCATGGCCAATATTATGTAAACCTGTCGTACACGCAGTTACAATTGAAATGTTAGGGCCACGTAGTCCGTACATTATTGATAAATGACCCGAGATCATATTAATAATGGTAGAAGGCACATAAAATGGAGATAGCTTACGTGGACCACTGTTAAGTAACTTAACGTGGTTTTCTTCAATTAGTGTTAGGCCGCCAATGCCAGAACCAACAGCAACACCAATGCGCGTTGCGTTTTCTTCTGTGATTTCTAAACCTGAATCTTTAAAGGCTTGAACACCCGCTGCTAAACCATATTGGATAAATAAATCCATTTTTTTTGCATCTTTTGGTGGCATATAAGCCGATGCATCAAAGTCGTTGATTAAACCAGCGAACTTTGTTCCAAATTTTGATGTGTCAAAGTGTGTTATTGTTTGTATACCACTTTTAGCATCTAATAAGCCTTGCCAGGTTGATTGAACATCATTGCCTAGCGGCGTCAACATTCCTAAGCCAGTTACGACGACACGACGTTTAGCCACGGTTTGCCTCCAATAAGGGATATTTATAATTTTATTAAAATTTTAACCATTTTAATTTTTAAATGGTTTTTTAATCCAATTAGATTCACAAGGGGATCATCATACCCAAGCAACCTCAAAGTGCGAGTCTCAAACTTGTTTGACAACACATAACGCAAACAAAATTAATGTTAGTTAAATTTGGGGAGTTAAGGTTTGATTTTTGAATCATGAACTTTGAGGTGGTTTGGATACATAGATTAAAGGCAGCGAATGCTGCCTTTAATACACAATTGATTACTCAGCGTGAGCTGTTACGTAATCGATTGCGCTTTGAACTGTAGTGATCTTTTCAGCTTCTTCGTCTGGGATCTCAGTGTCAAACTCTTCTTCAAGAGCCATTACTAGTTCTACAGTATCAAGAGAATCTGCACCTAGGTCATCTACGAAAGAAGATTCGTTTTTAACTTCTTCTTCTTTAACACCTAGTTGTTCAATGATAATTTTTTTTACGCGTTCTTGGATATCGCTCATTCTTCTTTCCTTTATTAAAACGCCAATGCGTTATTTTCAGATTGCGGGGTAGTTTACGCCGCATAATTCTCTGATTCAATGATCTGACCGTAAATAATTGTCTGGTCAAACCTCTGAGTGTGTGTTTTCCCTGTTATCGCTTATTTTAATAGCAATTTCAAGTATGTTTAAAGCAAGTTCACAAATAATTCAATGTTTTTTAGTGAATTATGCAAACTTAATTTTACTCTTGTAATGGCTATATGGTTATTAAACCATATACATCGCGCCATTTACATGCAAAGTTTCGCCTGATACATACGCAGCAGCGTCAGATGCTAAATAACACACTGCAGCTGCAATTTCGTCAGGTTGACCTAAACGACCCGCAGGTACATTAGCTAAAGTGGCTGCTTTTTGTTCATCGGTTAGCTCGTTGGTCATATCTGTTTGGATAAAACCCGGTGCAATTACGTTTACTGTAATACCGCGCGAGGCAACTTCACGTGCTAGTGATTTAGAAAAACCAATAACACCCGCTTTAGCCGCAGCGTAGTTAGCTTGCCCAGCATTACCCATAGTGCCTACTACCGAACCAATATTAATGATACGGCCGTTCTTTTTCTTCATCATTGGGCGTAATACTGCCTTAGACAAACGGAAAATAGAGCTTAGGTTGGTGTCGATAATATCGTCCCACTCGGCTTCTTTCATTCGCATAAGTAAATTGTCGCGCGTGATACCTGCGTTATTTACTAGTACGTCAATATCACCTAAGTCGGCTTTTATTGCTGCCAAAGTAGCCTCAATTGAAGCAGGATCGGTGACGTTTAATGCATAACCTTTACCGTTATCACCTAAATAGTCACTAATGTTAGCCGCACCTGACTCGCTTGTTGCTGTACCAGCGACTTTTGCGCCTTGTGCAACCAGCATAGTTGCAATTGCTTTACCAATACCACGGCTTGCGCCTGTAATTAGGACAACTTTGCCCTCTAAAGAAAATAAGTTAGACATTTTTTTACTCTTATTTAGCTGTATCAATTGAAGCGGCGTCGTTTACTGAGCCACATACCATTGCTTTATCAATTCGTTTTGCCAGGCCTGTTAATACTTTACCCGGACCAAATTCGTAGCTTTGCGTTACACCTTGCGCCACTAAAGCTTGCACGGTTTCTGTCCAGCGTACTGGGCTGTATAATTGACGCACAAGTGCATCTTTAATCGCGTTAGCTGAACTTTCTGCTTTTACATCTACATTATTGATTACATCACACTTAGGTGTATTAAATGTTAAAGCGGCTAAATCATTCGCCAGTTTTTCTGCTGCCGGCTTCATCAGTTCGCAGTGCGAAGGCACACTAACCGATAACGGTAATGCGCGTTTTGCGCCCGCTTCTTTACAGGCTACTGATGCTCTATCCACTGCCGCTTTATGCCCGGCTATTACAACTTGACCTGGTGAATTGTAGTTAACTGGCGATACAACTTCGCCTTGTGCTGATGCTGCACACGCCGCTTTAATTTCGTCGTCGCCTAAACCAATAATAGCGGCCATTGAGCCCACACCTGCTGGTACGGCTTCTTGCATGTACAAGCCACGGTTTTCTACTAATTTTACAGCTTCGCTTAAACTAATTACGTTACTGCATACCAGTGCTGAATATTCACCTAAGCTGTGCCCTGCCATGACAACATCGGCGTCTGGGTTTTTAGCTAACCAGTCGCGATAAATCGCAACGCTTGCTGTTAATAATGCAGGTTGAGTTCGGTGGGTTTCGTTTAGTTTTTCTTCTGGACCGTTAAGAACTAACGCTGCTAAGTCGTATCCCAATGCGGTTGATGCTTCTGCAAACGTTGATTTTACAATGTCAGAGGTTTCTAAAAGCGCTTGTAACATACCTACGCTTTGCGAACCTTGACCTGGGAATAGAAGTGCAATTTTTTGTGCCATACTTTGCTCTTTTTAATTAAACAAATAAATAATGAAATACACGGCACATCAATTTACTGATTGGCCACCGTGTCTTTAGAATGTGTTTTTTCGAAAATAGCGGCTATTTTAGTGGGAAGTTGGCGTTCAACTTCTTTTACCGCTTCATCGATTGCTGCTTGAAATGCTTTAGCTGAGGCATTTCCATGGCTTTTAACGACAATACCGCGCAATCCTACCAGAGAAGCACCGTTATACTGGTCGGGGTTCACCCTTTTATAGAGTTTTTTTATGATTGGGCTTAGCATAAACGCCATACATTTATATATAAGGTGTTTTTCGAGGGCTTTTGAGAACTTATTCATGATAAGTTTGGCTATGCCTTCACAGGTTTTAAGGGCAACGTTGCCAACAAACCCTTCACATACGATAACGTCGGCCTTGCCTGTAAAAATATCGCTGCCTTCACTGTAGCCAATATAATTTATATGCGGACTTTGCTGCATTAATTGTGCGGCATGTTTTATATCGTCGTGGCCTTTTATGTCTTCGGCACCAATGTTTAGCAAACTTACCCGTGGGTTATCACAACCAAGTGCTTGGCCTGCAACCACTGAGCCCATTAAGCCAAATTGGTAGAGTATTTCGCTATCGCAATGTACGTTGGCGCCTAGGTCGAGCAAATACACTGGATTTTTACGCTCTGTAGGTACCGATGAAATAAGTGCGGGACGTTTTACACCGGGTAACATTTTTAATACGTAATGCGCCATAAAAAATAATGCGCCAGTATTACCTGAACTTACGCATGCTTGAGCCTCGCCTGATTTAACTAAATCAAGGGCAACGCGCATTGAGGAATCTTTTTTTGAACGAACAGCAACAGCAGGTTCGCAGGCATTAGTGACTATTTCACTACAGTGACGAATTATGAGTCTTGGGTGAGATAAAGAATCGAGGGATTCGAGTTCTTTAGATATAACTTGCTCGTTACCACACAGTATAAGTGTAAGGTTGGCGTGAGCGTTTACTGCACTAACAGCAGCAGGAATAGATGAACGGGGGCCGTAATCGCCCCCCATCATATCTAACGCTATGGTTAGATTATTCAGCATCAAAGCAATCTCTTAGTTAGAAATTACTTGAACGCCTTTGTAGTAACCGTCAGCAGTTACATGGTGACGACGATGAGTCTCACCTGAAGTTTGGTCAACTGTTAAAGTTGGACCGTTGATCGCATCGTGTGAACGGCGCATGCCGCGTCTTGCACGAGACTTTTTGCTTTTTTGTACAGCCATTAGTCTTCTCCTAAGAATCTTTCTTAAGTTGTTTCAAAATATCAAATGGATTTGGTTTATCATCTTCCGCTTTTAAAACACCAAAGCTGGCAGGCTTTGACGAGTAATTGCACGAAGCTTCGTTGTGTGTAGGCACTAATGGCACCGCTAAAATTAATTCGTCTTCGATTAACTCAAACACGTTAATTTCACCGTTTTCATCAAGCGCTACTTCATCGTAGTCTTCTGGAAGATCATCCGACTCAGCATCCAAACCAATTGGCGAATACATAAAGTCTTGATCCAAATCCAACCCTAAATCATCATTACAACGTTGACAAGTTACAGTAACGTGTGTGGACAAATTGCCGCTAATCACAACTAAACCTTGCTCATCGTTTTTGCACTGAATTTTTACCGCTATTTCACCTACTTCTTCCTGTACAACACCTCGTAAACGAGTCAGTTTTTCAAGCGGTACAATACCATCGTATGATAAACGGTGTTGCGCTGCTTTCCCAGGATGAAGAGTGAAGGGGATTTTTACCTTTTGCATAGGGGCTGCATCATATAGATAGTTAGTTTGTTAGTCAAAGTAAAAAACCATTTTTACTAGGTTTTTCACGTGTTTTACTCACGGATCTGATTTATCCTAACTCAATCTGATTTATCTTAGGAAAACCATTCATGAAGCACTCGCTTATTTTAGCCTCAAGCTCGCCTTTT
The DNA here is from genome assembly GCF_000813065.1 of Pseudoalteromonas sp. ECSMB14103. Lineage (NCBI taxonomy): Bacteria > Pseudomonadati > Pseudomonadota > Gammaproteobacteria > Alteromonadales > Pseudoalteromonadaceae > Pseudoalteromonas > Pseudoalteromonas sp. ECSMB14103. The sequence continues at coordinate 93,930 of NZ_JWGY01000007.1, forward strand.
AGGCAGTCTTTATTACAAAAATTTAATTTACCGTTTAAAGCCTTTTCACCCGATGTTGACGAATCAGCACTTGAAAACGAAACACCCAATGAGTTAGTTAAGCGTTTAAGTGAACTTAAAGCTACTGAAGCTACTAAACATTTTAACGAAGGTTTAGTTATTGGCTCTGATCAAGTGGCTGTGTTTAATGACCAAATTTTAGGTAAGCCGCACACTAAAGAAAACGCCGTAAAGCAATTGAGCCTGTTTAGTGGCCAAACAGTTACTTTTTTAACCGGATTATGTGTTTTTGATATTCAAAGTGGGCAAAGTAGAAGCCTTGTTGAACCATTTAATGTGACTTTTAAAACACTCACTACAGCACAAATTAGCGCTTACTGCGATGCAGAACAGCCTTATAATTGTGCTGGTAGCTTTAAAAGTGAAGGACTCGGCATTTGTTTATTTGAAAAACTAAGCGGTGACGATCCCAATAGTTTAATTGGATTGCCACTCATTAAACTCAGCCAATTATTAGCTGAGTTTAATGTTGATGTGTTGAGCCTTCAAACCAAATAACGCTTGCTTTAAGTGTTAGCCTATTAAAACCTGTTGCAACTGTTGGTAGCTATCGACTGTTGCAATTGGGTCATACTCACTTAATTGCTGTGCATTGTGTACACCCATAGTAACGCCTATTCGGTCCATGTTTGCTGCCCTACCCATTGCCATATCAATTTGTGTATCACCTATCATTACAGCTTCGTTGGCACTTACGCCAAGCTCCGCTAATAATTGATAAAGCATATCGGGTGAGGGTTTAGACTGTGCGTCGTCACTTGTGCGGGTGGCACTAAAAAAATGCCTCAGCTGGCTTTGATCTAATAAGCGTTCTAAACCGTCTCTTCCTTTACCTGTTGCAATAGCAAGTACTGCCCCGTTTTGTTTAAGGGCATTGAGTACGTTTGCTACATCATTAAATACAGGTGTAGGTGTTGGGTCAACTTTATAATGTGCCTTGTATGCATTAATTAGTGCGGTTTGCTTTGTTGGGTAACTGGGGAATAGCACCTCAATTGCCTTTTCAAGCGACAGCCCAATAATATTTTTTATTGCGGTGTCGCTTGGCGGTGCAATATTTAAAGATTGTGCACTGCATTTAATACAGTTAACTATTTTGCCAATTGAGTCCATGATGGTGCCGTCCCAATCAAAAATAACTAATTTGTATTGATTACTGGCCATACATTAAGACTCTTTAGCTGCGCGTAACTTTAATAAGCAACTGCTAAGGGCTTTATCAAGGGGTGCTTCTACACGCATAGTGGTTTCGTTTTTAGGGTGATAAAAACTTAAATCGTGCGCGTGTAAAAATAAGCGATTTAAACCTACTTTGCGCATTCCTGCGTCAAACGCTTGGTCACCGTATTTATCGTCGCATGCAATTGGATGCCCTTTGCATTGGGTGTGTACACGAATTTGGTGTGTTCGCCCTGTCACCGGCGACGCTTGTACAAGTGAACATTCGTTAAAACGCTCTAGTACTTTAAAACGAGTATGCGACGGCTTGCCTTCAACATTGTCTACGCGAACAACGCGCTCGCCCGATTTAAGCGTGTTTTTGCGCAGGCCTTCGGTTACGTTTTTAGTTTTACCATCCCACTGGCCATCAACTAACGCCCAATAGTTTTTTTCCATGGTTTTTTCACGAAGTTGCTCGTGTAACGATGTTAAAACTGAGCGGCGTTTTGAAATTAGTAGACACCCCGATGTATCGCGGTCAAGCCTGTGTACTAGCTCAAGGTTGCGCTCTTCTGGGCGAAGTACGCGCAGCGCTTCTATTAAGCCATAACTTAAACCACTGCCGCCATGAACAGCCATGCCTGATGGTTTATTTATAACAATGAGGTATTTGTCTTCAAATAAAATATCGTCTTCAAGGCGCGTTACTTTATCTAGTTTTGAAGGCACAAACTCTTCGCGCTCTGCCACTTTTATAGGTGGGATACGAATGATGTCGTCTAACTGTAATTTATATACTGGCTTAATACGCTTTTTATTTACACGCACCTCGCCTTTACGAAGAATTTTGTAGATTGCGCTTTTAGGCACCCCTTTTAAATGGGTAATAAGAAAGTTATCAATTCGCTGACCTAAATGGTCTTCGTTGATTGTGACAAAAGATACTTGTAAGCCGGTTTTTTCTGACATTGCCTAATCACTGATTTAAGTAAAATAATTTAGTTGCTAACACTGTTATAATAGTGGGATAATCAGCAGCGCAAATATTTAGTATTTGCAAATAACAACGGTGCTTTTTAACTTAACACATTAAAACATTCGTGATGCACATTCTGGGTAGCCGATCATACAGATCCGAGTTAAGTTTTCCAAAGCTTTTATACATACCTAGTAAACACGTGCGGTCAACTAACAGCAATGCGCGTAATATATTGCAGGTTAAGTTTGAACATGAAGTGGTTTTTAATGCGATTGAAAAAGCAATGAACAGATAATTTGTCTGATAGTGACGGCGTAAAAAGCGCCGTTCAGCAACTGCTCAATTATTGTAGTACCGTAAAGCAGCTTATTTAGAACTAAAAAAATCTAATAAATAAGTATTCATTAACATCGGCAGCGAATTTTGCTCTTAAACCAGGATTTAGCGATACATCACACTGTATTGCTCACCCACTTAATGAGCCCTACGCGCCTAATATGAATGACATTTAATAAGATTGATATGACAGGCCGACTTCTGGGTAAAACTTGTAGACGTAGCTGAAAAGCCGACAGTTTTAACACCATTAAGAATTTAATAGCGTTTAGTACGCTATTGTTTGCCAGCATTTAAAAATACTGCTTACGAAAATACAGAGCCGTTCCGTTAAAGACCCAGTCGTGAGGCTGCACATTCTAAAAATAGGAACAACTGAACAGGCGAGAAAACATCGTCATGTCAGCGACATAATTTAATAGAGTAACAATATGAAACGTATGCTAATCAATGCAACGCAGCAAGAAGAAATGCGCGTAGCACTGGTTGATGGCCAGCGCCTATATGATTTAGATATAGAAAGCCCAGGTCACGAACAGAAAAAAGCCAATATTTATAAAGGCAAAATCACACGCATTGAACCATCTTTAGAAGCAGCATTTGTTGATTACGGTGCTGATCGTCATGGTTTCCTTCCTTTAAAAGAAATTGCCCGCACTTACTTCCCTGCTGGTTACACCTTTAATGGTCGTCCGAATATTCGTGACGTGATCAAAGAAGGCCAAGAAGTAATAATTCAGGTTGATAAAGAAGAACGTGGCCAAAAAGGCGCAGCGTTAACAACTTTTATTAGTGTTGCTGGTAGTTACTTGGTACTTATGCCTAACAACCCTCGTGCTGGCGGTATTTCTCGCCGTATTGAAGGTGATGAGCGTACCGAACTTAAAGAAGCACTCAGCCGTTTAGAACTACCTAAAGGTATGGGCTTAATTGTGCGTACTGCGGGTGTTGGTAAATCGTTTGAAGAATTAAATTACGATTTAAAAGCGTTATTAGTTCACTGGGAAGCTATTAGACAAGCTGCCGACAGTGCTAAAGCGCCGTTTTTAATTCACCAAGAAAGCAACGTAATTTTCCGTGCGATTCGTGATTATTTACGTCGTGATATTGGCGAAATTTTAATTGATAAGCCACGTGTTTTTGAAGAAGCTAAAGCGCATATTGAGCGTTTTCGTCCTGATTTTATGAGCCGCGTTAAGCTTTATCAAGGCGACACACCGTTATTTACACACTACCAAATTGAAAGCCAAATTGAGTCTGCGTTCCAACGTGAAGTGCGTTTACCATCAGGCGGTTCAATTGTTATTGACCCTACTGAAGCACTTACGTCTATCGATATCAACTCGTCTAAAGCTACAAAAGGCGGCGATATTGAAGAAACAGCACTTAATACTAACCTTGAAGCAGCTGACGAAATTGCACGCCAATTACGTTTACGCGACTTAGGTGGTTTGATTGTTATAGATTTCATCGATATGACACCGCCACGTCACCAGCGTGAAGTAGAAAACCGCTTAAAAGACGCTGCGCGCCCAGATCGTGCTCGTGTACAAATTGGTAAAATTTCTCGCTTTGGTTTACTTGAAATGTCGCGTCAGCGCCTACGCCCTTCGTTAGGTGAAGCAAGCCAAGGTGTGTGTCCTCGTTGTAGTGGCCAAGGTACGGTTCGCTCTAATGAGTCGATTGCACTGTCTATCCTTCGTTTAATTGAAGAAGAAGCAATTAAAGACAACACTTCTCAAGTAAATGCACAAGTACCTGTTGCTGTTGCCGCCTACTTGTTAAACGAACAACGCCGTAGTGTTCACCGTATTGAAAAGCATCACAAATGTGATGTAGTGATTATTCCTAATCAACACATGGAAACACCACACTACGAAGTAATGCGCTTACGTAAAGACGAAACACTTGAAACAGTAAGTTACGAGCAAGTTGTTGCGCCTGAACCAGAAGCGTTTGAAATGTCAAAATCGCCTGCAGCACCTGTTCGTGAAGAGCCTATGCTAAAAGGTGTTGTTATGCCTTCAAGCCCTGCTCCACAAGCAGCGCCGGCTCCAGCAGCTAAACCTGCAGCGGTAGCCGCTAAAGAAGAAGCGGGATTATTTACTGCACTTGCTAACTGGTTTAAATCTATTTTTGCTAGCGAAACACCTGAGCAGAAAAAAGAAGCCGTTGAAAAGCAGCAAGAAGAAGCACGTAATAATAAACGTCGTGGAAACGATAACCGCCGTCGTAATAACAATCAACGTCGTCGTAATAACCCACGCTCTAAACAACGCACAGAACGCAATACTGATGAAGTAGAAACAAAAACTAATTCACCGGTAGCAAACGAGAACCAAGAGAAGAACGAAAACCGCAACAAGCGTCGTCGTAATTCTAACTCTCGTAAGCGCCCTGAGCACAAAGCAGATAAAGATCAAACTAAAGCGGCAGATGCGCCTGCAAAAGCAAATGCTGATACGAATGCTGCAGAAGCACCTAAAGAGCATAAGCCTAAGGTTCGTCGTCAACGTCGTAACGTTCGTAAGAAAGTACGTATTCAAGACGAAAATGCTGAGCAACTACAAGCAACTGAACAAACTTCTGTTGAAACAGCTGCAGTAGAAGAAAAGCCGCAGGTTCAAGCAAAGCCTGAAGCTCAAGAAAAGCCAGTAGCCGCTGAAAAGCCTACACCTGTAAAAGAAGAAAAAGTAGAGACTGTTGAGTCGAAAGATGAAACTGTAGCAACTGAAGAAGAGCAAACGCGTACACGTTCGCGTCGTTCTCCTCGCCATCTTCGTGCATCAGGTCAGCGTCGTCGCCGCCCTGAAGGTGAAAGTGCTGAAGCTAAATCTGATGAAGCCCCTGCTTTTGTACCGGTTGCTGACCAAGCTGCTGCAGAGTACGAAGCAGAACTTAAGGCTAAATCGGAAGAAACGGCTGTTGACGCTTCTGAACAGGTTGAACAAGCAGTTGCTGTTGAAGATTTAGCTAAAGTTGAAGTTGCTCAAGAGCAAGTAAAAGCTGAAGAACCAGTGCAAACTGAAGAACCAGTTAAAGCAGAAGAACCAGTGCAAACTGAAGAACCAGTTAAAGCTGAAGAGCCAGTGCAAGCTGAAGAACCAGTACAAACTGAAGAATCAGTACAAACTGAAGAACCAGTGCAAGCTGAAGAACCAGTGCAAACTGAAGAACCAGTGCAAGCTGAAGAACCAGTGAAAGTTGAAGAATCAGTTAAAACTGAAGAACCTGCTTTAGAAGCTGAAGTGGTACCGGTTGAGACTACAGAGACGCCTGTAGAAGCTAAAGAAGCACCAGTAGTTGAAAAAGCGGCTGAGGCAACTTTAAATTCTAAAACAGTGATCACTAAAGGACACGCAAGTGCACCAATGGCACAACCTGCTCCAGCAGCAGATAGTGAAGTAAAACATGTACCAGTGGCTATGGCTCACGATAAACGTGAACTTATCCCTGATAGTGGTTTACGCCCAGGTTCAATTAAACCTGCTGGTCGTGCAAGTTCTGCAATGACAAAAACGTTAAGCGCTGATTAGTAAATAACGCTTAATTTAAAAGCCCCGCTATTTTAAATAGCGGGGCTTTTTTGTTTTAAATCAGTAATGCTTTCACTTAGAACAAAATACAGTAACAAGAAGCTGCGCTTCTAACGTGAGCAAGCTCTACGTCTACAAGTAAATATTAAACAGTTACATAGCACGTTTAAACGGAGTACTCGCTGGCTTTTGAACACCAGATTATTATTCTGAAAAACACATATTCACAAAGAGATTAAGAGACGCTGCGCTTTTAGAGAAGTGAAAATACGGCTTAAATTTGTTTGTCTACTCATTTGCTCCTCATTCTCTTCTCTTTGTGCAATTAAGATCTTTAAGGCTTGAAGCTACGCTTCACAAGTGAGCAAGCTCGACGTTTACAAAATCAACTTACACTTAAGCATAGCGCCTTTAAACGGACTGCTTACTGGCTTTTAAGCAACGGGTTTTTATTTTGAAAACAAATATTCACAAAGAGGTTTAGAGACGCTGCGCTTTTAGAGAAGTGAAAATACGGCTTAAATTTGTTTTTCTGCTCATTTGCTCCTCATTCTCTTCTCTTTGTGCAAATAAGATCTTTAAGGTTTAGCAAAATACCTCGGCGGTAATTTTTAAATTATAAGTAACAAGAAGCTGCGCTTCTAACGTGAGCAAGCTCAACGTTTACAAGTAACTACTAAACAGTGGCATAGCAGGTTTAAAAGGTCTGCTCGCTAGCTTTAAATTAACTATTGGCGTAACAGGCAATAAAAAAGCGCGATATAAATATCACGCTTTAAATCTCTTTATTGTGGGAATGCTTGGCTTATTCGCCTTCACTTTCCATAAAGCGTTGCAGTTGATCTTTAAGGTTTGGTGGAATACCTTTAATTACTAACGTATCTGTTGCTTCGTTGTAGGTTACACGCTCACCTAAATGCTTGCGCTCAAAGCTTACACTCACACCGCCGCCTAAGCCTGAAAATTTAACCATACTGGTCACGGTTTTTTTATCGACTGGGAACGTTTCTTCTAAATCGTAACTTTGGTCCTTGCAAAAGCTGTCAAACGGACTGTCATCGCCTTTTGAAATAGCCGCTGATAGTTCAGTTACGCTTGCTTCTTCACCGGTCGTTACACAATCGTTACAGTAATCAAAAACCTGCTTACGTAAATCGTCTTTTTCTGATTTATCAAACTGCTGCTCAGATAGGTAATCTTCTACTGCATTTAGCATAACTTGGCTTTGTTGTTTAGGATCAACACCTTCTTCACAGCCTAAAAAGTCTAAGAAAAAGTCAGCAACTTTTCGCCCTGCTCTGCCTTTGATAAACGAAATATAACGATTATCCTCAGGCTGTGTATCCCAAGCAGTTAAGTCTATACGCGCTGCTAACTGCATACGAGAAATATCAAGATGACGCGATGCTGCTAAATCAAGCTCAGAGGTCATTGAGTAATGCTCTTTAATATTAATCATGGCAATTAACATGTAATCCGTAGCTACGTACTGGTAATGACAAAATACCAAGTAGCCTGTTTCGTTAAATGCGTATTTATCTAGCTCTTCTTTTAATACGGTAGATGCTTGCTCAGTTAAATGCCAAAAGCCCAGCTCGTTATTGCGGTAACTTTGCATTGATGACGCAACAATACTGTTTTTCTCGCCACTAAAGGCACAGTAACCTTTACCTGGCTTGCCCGTGAATGCATGGTGTAATTGTTCGATAAAAACAGCGACTTTATCATTAATGATCATTTCGTCGTTGCGAAGGTGAATTTGCGTATCGTCATCTTTTTTGTCTACATAATGAACGACTAATTTTTTAACGTCTGTTGTCATCTTTGTTTTTCACGCCTCAAGTGTTAAAATACGGGAATATAACTATTTTATTGAACCAACTGATGCCAATCTTATCAAAATACTCTAATGAAGAAGTAGAACAAATCGTCGACCAGCTTATTGATGTGCTAACTCAACACAAAGCACCGGTTGATTTAAGTCTTATGTGTTTAGGAAATTCTATCACGCATATCCTAAAAGAGCATGTACCAACAGGGAAAAGACAAGCTGTAACTGAGAACTTTGCAAAAGCACTTTCACAGTCGGTTAAATAAACGCATGAATTTATCGCAGCACAATCAGTTTTCATCAAAAGCAAGTCAGTTGCTAAGTTGGGGGCATTGGTTTACCTTTGCCAACATAGGTTTAGCGCTACTAATTAGCTTAAGCTATTTATTTGCTGACTCGCCACCAACAAGCTTTATGGGCATTACATACATGCTAGTAACATGGCTTAGCCATACTAGCTTTATTGCCTTCTTGGCGTTTGTGCTGACGGTATTTCCTTTAAGTTTAGTGTTTCCTTACCCACGCCATATTCGTGGCATGGCCGCTGTTATTGCAACCTGTGGCGCGTCTTTATTAACGTTAGACGCCTATGTATATGTTAACCTGGGTTATCATTTAAACCCTTCAGCCCTGCCTGAAATCATTTCCTTACTTTGGAACCGCTTAACCACTTCTCCAGCGCTTACTACGTTTCTTGCGGGCGGTATTGTGCTATTGATTTTAGGTTTTCAATTAGTGGTAAGCAATTATACTTGGCACCATTTGGCACGCTTAAAACAGTTTAAATTTGCACGCTATGCAATTTCGTTTTTAGTAGTCTGTTTTGCTTTTAGCCACAGCATTCATATTTGGGCAGACGCTAACTTAAAATTTGATATTACCAAGCAAGACAATGTGTTGCCGCTTTCGTACCCAACAACTGCTAAAAGCTTATTGGCTAAAAACGATTTACTAGATATAGAAACTTATAACCAAGCTCATAGCGTAAAAATTAATAACCAAAATATTAATTATCAGCCACCGGCTCCGCTGGTAAAGTGTGATGACTTTACTCAGGCTAATGTAGACATATTTGTATTTGAAACTGATGCACAACTAGTTGAGTTTGCAAATAACCACAAAGAGCTTCATAAAACAGAACTGTTTTTACAATCTACTAACCATGACGATACGCTGTTTGGTTTAGTATATGGTTTACCTTCATTTTACAAAGCCGCTATTTTACAAGAACAAATACTGCCTGCATGGCAAAGCCAGCGCCGTAGTATTGAAGTTATGGGTATTGATAGCCTTAGCTTTATTAATGATCAAGCTCACACCAATAATGCCATTAGAGTTATTAATGGTGCTGCCGAGCAAGCGCCACGAAACAACTCGCATGTTTTTGCCTTTAGTTTAGCAAGCGATAACGCTGAAGTAATCACTACATCTACCTTATATACTTCTGATAAGAATATTGCTGAAGGAAATGGGCTTATCCAACCTAGCGATTTAATTACAACAAGCGTTGGAAAATACTTAAATTGTAGCGCCATTGCTAAGCAAACAATGCTCGGTGTAAACTTATACAAGAAAAAAGATGACATGGGTGTTAACTACAGCCAAGGTGTTGTAATTGCATATAAAAAAGATAGAATCACTTTAATAGACTCAGATGGTAACTTTAAAAATATTTCTGCCGCTGAGGGGTTTTCTATTGAACAACGCTTAGATATCCCATTTTTAGTACAAAGTATTAAAAAGCTAAAAACCTTCTCTGAATAGTCATGATGTTAACCTAGCTTGCGATAATGCCAAGCTAGGTTATAGTTTTATAACACGTTAATTGCTTAGCAAAAAAATACGTTCATGGATGGCTATTATGACTAAACCTACTTACCTTTTTATTGTGCTTGGTACTCTTTTATTGAGTACACACAGCAACGCAACTACCTACTACAAATGCGTGACCGAAAAAGGCACAACCTTTTCTCAGTTCCCTTGCGATAACCAAGCGACAGCTTATAAGGTGACTACCGCTAATGTCACAGAGTCAGGTCCTGATGTTGATTATTCAAAACAATTAAATGCACTTGAACGAGAACAGCTTTTAAAAGGCTTAGAGGCAGAGCTACGCAGTAACAACCATAAGCTTGCTATTCTCGACAGAAACAAACAACGTAATGAATACAAGCAAAAGGAACGCCTAAATCATATTCTGGCTGACGACGATAAGAAGCGAATTGCAAAAGACATTACCAAAAAACTGAAGCTAATAAATAAAGAATATAAAAAAGAAGTATCTACAGTCACCAAACGCATTAAAAAGCTTGAGAAAAAAATCGAACGTTACAAAAAAAGTAATTAGAAACATATTACTTAACTTACAATTTGCACTTTTAGTTTATCGATTAATTTAGCCCTAATTAATTTAGCTTGGTTTTAAACTTAAAATAACATACCCTTAACAAAATAGAGTATAAACTCTAGCGTCAATTAAGGAGTGCTAATGCAGCCACGTAGTATTGCTGAATTAATTTTAACTGGCTTTAAAAAGCACTATCAGCTTTTTCAAAAAATAACCGCTCAAGCGCCCCTTGCCTTTGCCAAACAAGACTGGCAAGCAATTAATGATATTAGCCGTTTACGTATTAGTTATTACGATGAACGTGTTAACGAAACAATACATACCTTAAAGCAAGACCATCCTTCGCACGAACTTGACGAAACCCTTTGGCTTGAAGTTAAAAAACTATACCAAGGGTTCTTGTGCTTTCACCCTCAGGCTGAACTTGCTGAAACATTTTATAATTCGGTGTTTTGCAGGCTTTACCATAGACGCTATTTTCATAACGATTTTATATTTGTACAAGCCACCCTAAAAGATGCGCCATCGGTTCCTGTTGAGTCAGAATACCGAAGTTACTTTCCGGTTGTTGATGGTCTTAAACCCACAATTAAACGCATTATTAACCACTTTGACTTTAAAGCACCTTTTGTTGATTTAGAACGCGATATTCGTCTGCTAGTAAAAGCATTTTATAAGCAAGCCCCCGACACTCATCATCAACCCTGGAAAATGCGCTTTGATATTTTACATACCGCGTTTTATCGCAATAAAGCAGCTTACATAGTGGGACGGGTTGTATCTGAAAGTGGTGTTCAGCCGTTTATAATTGCTGTTCTTCATCACGAAGATAAAGGCTTATATTTAGATGCCCTACTCACTAAGTCTTCACAGATGCGTGTTATTTTTGGTTTTGCCCGCGCTTACTTTATGGTTGAAACGCACGCGCCTTCTGCGCTGGTACGCTTTTTAAATGAGCTTATGCCCAATAAAACTATGGCGGAACTCTATAACGCTATAGGCTTTCATAAGCAGGGAAAAACCGAGTTTTATCGAGAATTTTTAAATCATTTAACGCATTCGAATGACGAATTTACCATTGCACCAGGTACTCCAGGTATGGTGATGATGGTGTTTACCCTGCCTTCTTTTGGTTATGTATTTAAAGTCATTAAAGACAAATTTGGTGAGAGTAAACCATTTGGCCGCGATACAGTTTTGAAAAGGTATCAACTCGTAAAAAGCCATGACCGAGTTGGGAGAATGGCCGATACAATAGAATATTCAAACGTCGTATTCCCTTTGGCGCGCTTTGATAGTAATTTACTTGAGCAACTGCACAAAACGATTGGCTCGTCGATGGTCATTGAAGGTGATTGGCTGATCATAAAACATTTGTATATTGAGCGCCGTATGACGCCACTAAACTTATTTTTGGAAAATGCTGACGACGAAAGCGCTGCAGATGCAATAGAGGAATACGGCCAAGCATTAAAAGAAATGATAGCGGTTAATATTTTTCCTGGTGATATGCTATTGAAAAACTTTGGCGTAAGTAAACATAAGCGCATTATTTTTTATGATTACGACGAAGTACAATATTTAACAGACATGAACTTTAGAGCTTTACCTAAAGCGAAAAGTTACGATGATTACTTAATGGATGAACAAACTTACTCTGTTGCCCCGCAAGACGTTTTTCCGGAGCAACTTTGCACATTTGTAACACCCAATCCAACATACAAACAGTTTTTAATAAGCACACACCCTGAACTGATTGATGTTAACTTTTGGAAGCAGGCCCAACAAAATATAAAAAATGGCCTAATAAATCATATTTACCCGTACCCGACAGCACAGCGTTTTATCCATCACTGGTAAGCGCAAGGACACACACATGAATATAAGCAAAATAGATTTAAATTTACTTGTATACCTCGATACGCTACTTCGAGAGTGCAACGTTACACGCGCAGCAAATCAACTTAGCATTACTCAACCGGCCATGAGTAACGGCCTAAAGCGCCTTCGAAACCTTTTTAATGATCCTATTTTAGTTCGAACCAGCGATGGTATGGTACCAACAGAGCGTGCCATAGAGTTACAGCCAGTCATTCGTGGCATACTTATGACACTTGAAGAAACACTCGCACCAAATAGAGAGTTTGAAGCCAGCCAAAGTAAACGTGTATTTAGGATAATGGCCAGTGACTATGCAGCAAGCACACTTGCACCAAAACTACTGAGCAAACTGCACGAAGAAGCCCCAGATACAACGTTAGATATACTTACGCCAAGTGACGTGACCTTTCATGATGTTGAAAATGGTAAAGTAGATATGGCAATCAACCGCTTTGAAAATCTGCCACAATCGTTTCACCACAAACGTATATGGAAAGACAGCTTTTGCTGCCTTGTAAAAGCAGACAACCCAATTATTGAAAACTTCAGCCTTGATAGCTATCTTAAAGCGCGCCATATATGGGTGAGTAAAACGGGGTTTGGTGTGGGTGTTGGTATGGACCCTAAAGATGTGCAAAAGCTAGGTTGGGTTGATGAAGCACTTGCTCACTTTGGGAAACACCGAAATATTGCCACATTTACACGTAATTACCATGTAGCCATTCACTTGGCAAAAGAGCAAAATTTAGTGGCCACTTTGCCATCAAAGGCCGCAAATATTTATTTAGACGATGCCGGCCTTAAAATTTTAGAGCCACCATTTCCTATTCCTCCTTTTGAGTTAGATATGATCTGGAGCCCACTGCTACACAGGGATGCAAGCCATATTTGGCTTCGCCAAAAAGTAGCTGAAGTCGCTGATGAGCTAAAATAAACTTATTACACGGTTATTTGTAAGATTTGCTAGGCGTAATATTGTATTTTCGCCTAGCCATTTTTAATAAGCAAAATATAAATATAAATATCAGCAACTTAAATTACCTTTTTAAAATGGAATGGCCCTTGCTTTAGTTATGATAAGTTTCATTCATAACATTAAAGAGGTCATTATGAACACCCTTCAAGGAACAGACGCTAATCATATTTCAGACATCATTCAAGTAATGAACAGCGGTATCGATTTTTACCAAAAAGCACAAGAAAATATAAAAGACCCTGCTATCGGAGCATTATTCCAGCGCATGATTGACGCACGCAGAGTCAGCGTTGAACGCCTGCAACCCTATGCTATTAACGAGCAAGGTGAGCGAGAGGAAGGCTCTTCATTTGCTGTAGAAGCGCGCAGAGCATACACCGCACTTCTTACTACATTTGGCTCAAACAACGACAGCACGTATGTAAGCGAGCTGGAAGAAGTTGAAGACAAAACACTAGCAGAAATTAAAGAAGCGATGGATAAGCCACAACCCGCAGATTGTGAAGCCGCGCTTGCTGCAACACTTCTTACAATGCAAAGCTGTCATGCTGAAATGAGCCGTATGCAAAAAAGCTAAATAACCTGAATTGTATTTTAGCTATTCAGTAAATTATTCCCCATACAAACCCAGCGATAGGCTGGGTTTTTTATTGCTTTAAAATCATTTAACCTGTTTAAGTTACATGTTAGAACATAATTCATACAAATATTTAATGTTATTAGAATATTTATTTAACTGTATTATTTTTCAGCTGTGCTAGTTTTGTTAATAGGATCCTAAAAACCTCGCTGTGGCGCCGCAGCTTTAATTAAAATAGTAAGGTCCAATATGAAAAATAAAACAGCTAAACTGCAAAATAACGCCGACGTAGACATGACCCCAATGCTTGATATTGTGTTCATACTGCTCATATTTTTTATTGTTACTACCTCATTTGTTAAACCCGTCGCCATTGAATTAAATCGCCCATTAGACAAACCAAGTATTGAAAAACAAAGTAAAAATGCGGTTTTCAGTATTGATGCAAATAACGGCGTTTACTTTTCAGGGAGGTTAATTGACTTGGAGCAAGTGTCGAACAACTTAGCCATGTTTGCAGCTAAATATAAAATAAGCTCTGTGCTTATAAAAGCAGATGAAAACAGCAAGCACAACACACTGATGACTGTGATGAACAGCATTAAAGAGTACGACAACTACGCTATTAGCTTGGTTTCTGACTAAAACCTGTTAGCTAATTAGTCTTAAATATAAACCCAAAAAAAGGGCCTTGCGGCCCTTTGAGTTAAATAACGAAAGGGAGAGTTATTTATTAAAAACGGTACTCTGCGCCTACATAGTAGTACGCGCCGTTAAAGCCAAAAGGTGCTGAACGACGAGAGTATTCAAACACACCGTTACTACTTACAACGGTATTGCCGTTAGCATCTACAATTGTGCCTGTACGAGAGTTGCCAATTTCATTTTTGTCTGGGTATACATCAAACAAATTATTAGCGCCTACATTCACAGATAGGTTTTCGTTAATGAAGTAATTAACTTTTACGTCTGTTAATATTTCGGCACCGTAAGTTTGACGACCACCGTCTTCAACTGTGTATTCACCAAAGCGATTAAGCGACAGATTAACGGTCCAATCTTCGTTTTGGTAAAGCGCACTTAGGTTAATACGATCTTCTGGTTGCCACTCTTCAATAATCGAAATTTCTTGATCTGAAAACACACTTTCTACCGGCACAGTTTCAAGACCTGAGCCAGAAGGTGTAAATAACGAAACAACTTCAGTCTCTGTAAAGTTTGCAGCAAGGGTAAAATCAAGTGTGCCGCCAAATCCTTCAGTGTTATATGTTGCAACAAAATCTATACCGCTGGTTTCAGTGTCTGCGCCGTTTAAGAAAAACTGACCAGCACCTGCACCAGAGCTAACAAGCGCTGCGTCTAAACTAGTAGACAGCCCTTTACCTAAACGGTTACTAATAACAATTCGGTCATCAATATCGATTGAGTAGTAATCTACTGTTACGTTAATGCTGTCTGTAACGTTATAAACAATACCTAAACTACGGTTTTGAGACTTTTCTTCTTTAAGTTTTGGAATACCTAAACTTTGCGCCAGTGTTGAATCGTTTCTAAATGTGCCCACTTCTTCGGCTACTAATGTGCCATTTGGACCTACAACAAACTGTGTACTAATGTTGTTAAAGTAAAGCTGTTGCATAGAAGGTGCTCTAAAGCCTGAGCTTAATGCGCCACGTAATGAAATATCGTCTGTAATTGCCCAGTTACCTGCTAACTTAAAGTTAACCGTATCACCAAAGCCTTTGTAGTTATCGTAACGAAGTGCGCCAGATAAAATAACGTCTTCAATAACATATGCTTCAGCGTCTAAGTAAAACGAAATTACATCGCGTGACTCATCTACTGAAGATGCAGGTGACGAACCACCAAAGCCTTGCGTGCCACCAGAAGCATTTTCGCTGCCAACACCGCCGCTTAAACCGCTGTAAATACTTACGCCATTATTTGTATCGTAATCACGATATGCATACTCATTACCGGCTAAAATACGATACTCATCAGTACGCATCTCTGCACCCATCGCAAGTGAGTAGTCATCAAAGTTTTTAGTGAAATCTAAATTAATTGTTTGCAGCGATAGTTCCATACCATATGCGTATGCTTCGCGCGGGATAGTAGTACGAATATCTGCAGCGCTTAAACCTTGTTCGTAACGCAAAAAGTTAGCGTATGACGCATTAATTGTATCGCTTGTTGTGTAGTCGATGCTGTTTTCACCGTACGTGTACGATAAATCAAGGCTTGAATCGTTATCAAACTCTGTTTTGTAACCAAAGTTGTAAGAAATATCATCAATGGTGGTGTTTATTTTTGGTAAGAAACCAAGTGGGATTGTTGCGTCGCCATCTTGCAATACTGGGTTACCACCCGCATTAGCATTATGACGGAAAAATGCGGCTGATTCGTTATCACGTGTTGAATACGTAATAAAACCATATAATTCGCCATCGCCTAACTCGTAGCCAGTATTTACCGTTAAGCCAAACTGTTGTGAATCAGCGTCACCGATTCTAAATGTGTTACGATCAGCTGTTAATTCACGCGGATCGCCGGCTAACAAAGTACCATCGCTAAGTTCTTCACAGCCGTAAAACTGACATGAACCATGCAAACCTGCACGATTAGTTGGCGCACGGTCACGGTAGTTAATCGTTGTGTTTAAGTAACCATTGTCACCCAGTGCAAACCCTTTGTTGAAGTCAACGTTAACTGTTTCGCCGTCACCTTCAGAGTATTCACCATAGTTAATGGCTGCTTTGCCACCTTCACTACCATCTTTTAATACAATGTTGATAACACCAGCAATTGCATCAGACCCATATTGAGCAGCCGCACCGTCGCGAAGTACTTCAATACGCTTAATAGCAGATGCCGGTATAGCATTCATATCGGTACCGGCAGTACCACGACCAACCGAGGTATTAATATGGATAATACTAGCTTGATGACGACGTTTACCGTTGATCAACACCAATGTTTGATCGGGACCTAAACCACGTAATGTTGCAGGTCTTAATGCATCGGTACCGTCGCTAATAGATGAACTTGAAAAGTTAAATGAAGGCGCAATAGCTTGTAGCATACGGCCCACTTCAGTTTGTCCTGTATTTTCAAGTGCTTCAGCACTTAAAATATCGACCGGAACGGGTAAATCTTCAACCGAACGCCCTGCTACACGGCTACCGACAATTGCAATTTTTTCGATTTTGTCTTGAGCAACGTCTTCTGCTGCATTTACACCTTGAGAATTTACCGCCAGTAATGCCGGTAATACTGCTGCACTGACTGCTGAAAGCTTCATCATGTTGTTATCATTCCTGTTGATTTGTTTGAGTTTTATACTCAGTAATCCATTTTGATCAACAACCGCATCGAGCTCAGTCCCCACCAATAATGCCTCCAGTGCATCTAGTTTGGTATAGAATCCATAGACAGAATTTGCTTCATACTCTTTAGCTAACTCGTATGAAAACACCACGGTTTGCTTGGTTTGTTTAGCAAATTCAATTAAGGCTTTGTCTGCTCGCTGCGCTTTTATATCAAATTGCACCATTTGCCCGGTAGTTTGACTTGCGGCTTGCACATTTAAGCTAAACATAGCTGGTGCAAACACACATAAACCACTTAATAAATGCAATTGGTTACTGCGCACTGTATATAAACAGCTGGCAAACAAAAATCCTCTATGGTTTTGTTTCTTTTTTTTAATCTTTTTTTTACGTGCAGGATTTAAAGATGCAACTTTATCTAACATATGTCTGATTTGCATAGCTGCTTCTTATGATTTTGTATTTTGCGTAAGCGTAACTGTGTGTTTACCTTGGCGTTCATGGTTAATAGAAAAGTTAGTGTGTAAACTTTCTAGCAACCCAGCCACATCACCTGCTTTGAAAACACCCGCTACTTTAATAGACGCAAGCTCTTCAGACGATAATTTAAAACGTGTAGAAGTATAACGGCTCACTTCGTTTAAGGCATCGCTAAGCGGCTCACCATTAAAAACAAGCATGCCATTTTGCCATGCTAAGTCACGTTCAACATCATCAATAGAAAGCTGGGTAATTGGTTTGGTAATGCTTTTTTCTATAACGGCTTTTTCGCCAGATGTAACTATATTGGCATTAATTTGGCGAATTTTATCTGCGTTTTTGTCAGCTGACTGGTATGCTTTAAAGTCACTGGCATCCACCGCCACACTCGGATCGGTGATCATTACTTTGCCTTCGGTTACCACCAGTTCTAAATCTGAAGATGTATTACGCTGAACATTAAACACTGTACCCAATGCTGTAAAACTCTTATTGCCAGCCATTACACTAAATGGGCGAGATGCATCTTTAGCAACGTTAAAACGCCCTTCTCCTCTGTTGAGCAATAGCTGTCTGCGGCCTTTGCTGTAGGCAACTTCTAATAAACTATTTGTATTTAACTGCACAATAGTGCCGTCGGGTAATGCGTAAGTTGCTTGCTCGCCAACTTTAGTTTTATAAATTTTAGTGTAATTAACTTTTGCTAATTGTTGGCTGTAGCCATTTTCTAAGTTGATTAATAGATAACTACATACCATAAGTGCTGCAAATAAACTGGCTGCAATAGACGTTGAAACCAGCCATCTTTTTTTGGGTTGTTTACTATTACGATGAGGGAATAAATTACTGAGCTCGTTTAAAACAGATATTTCATCCCATAAGTGGGCTAGCTCGTAAAGCGCATCTTGGTGGGCGTTGCTCTGCATCATCCACAATGTAAACTGCTCTTTTTCATCTTTTGATAAGCCGCGGTCAATGGCGCTGATCCAGTTACAAGCTGTTTCTAATATTAAATCTTTTGAAGTAAATTGATGAACATTGCTCATTTTGCAACCCTCTTTACTGTTAACGGATGAAGAGAATTGTCGTGCTTAGTTTTTGCCACTTGGCTTTGATCGTGTTCGCGCATATAAAGCATGGTTTTTAATAACCCTTTAGCAATGTGTTTTTCAACAGTACTCTGACTAAGCTGCATCTCGCTTGCGATCTCTTTTTGGCTCATGCCATATACTTTTTTAAGTATAAAACATTTACGGGTTGATGGGCTTAACTGCTCAGTTGCTTTACAAAACAGTAAAAAACGTTCTTTTGACGTGTATTCATCTTCGAGCTGCATTGACTTTAGCAACACAGGTAATTCACTGTCGTCATCTAGCGAATCATTAAATTTGTTGTCCCACTTAGCAACATGGTTTAATGCTAAATGTTTAGCGGTTTTTAACATGTAACTACGGGTATATTGAATATCTTGTTTTAAATCAGCCTCGTAGCTTTTAATAAATGTTTCTTGCACAATGTCGTCTACATCATCGGGCTGAACTATGCGTGAAACAAAGCGTTTAAGTTGGCTTGAAATATCAACAAATGTTGACGCAAATTTATTCTTTTTGGTCATCTTTAGTAAACACCTGTTGTTATTATTGTTAGCGTAAGATTACGAGTTTTGAATATAAAAAACTAGTTAAATGTAAATTTTTAGTTGTATAAATGTCATATTTTTTTATTAGGAGAATTAATGGGTAAAATTTTAGACTATATCCGACTGAGTTTTTTTGCTTGCGGGCTACTTTTAGGCGTACAAATACCCGCGTTTGTGAGTGATTTTGGCCAAGCACTAAACGCACAATTAGTGGAGGCAAATAATGCAATAGCGCCTTTTCAAAAAGACGCTAAAAAATACTTCAATAACGACCTTGCTAAGTTAATAAAGCACTATGAAAATTTAGGCGATGAAATTGTGGGAGAAGGTGCCAATCATATTCAAACTCTCAACCAGCGTCAGCAAACTTTGGCGAGGGCTGTTGATGAATTTTCAAACTCGCCTTATCTGTTTACACTGCGTAGCGAGCTTCACACTATAAAACAGCAAGTATGGCAACGTTTTGAAGGGCAAATAATTTTAAAAACAGACTCAATTACCGCAGCAATTATCACCGCAATAATCATTGCGTTTATTGCAGAGCTTACAGGCTTTTTGTTTATGGTTTTAATTAAACGCGTTTATATGCGATTAATCAGTGCGTGCGAATAACGATTTCATAAAGTCAAAAAACACATCTGTTTTTCGGGTTGTTAAGCTATTTTGTGGCCGTAAAAACCATACAGGGGCATCGCTTTGTGCAAGTACGTTAGGCATCACCTCTACTAATGTGCCATTTTTTAGCTCATCGTTTATTGCAAGCCTAGACTTTATAGCAATGCCGTGGCCCGCAATGGCAGCCTGGGTCATGTTGTCTGAATTTGAAATGGTAAAGCGCGTTTGTGCATTAAACGTGTGAATTTTTTGTTGGGCATCATAAAGCTTTAATTGGCGTTGCCATGGCAGACAGACCCAAAAATGTTTTTCTAACTCAGTGATGGTTGTTGGCATTGAATGCTTTTTTATATAACTAGGCGCAGCACATAATACACGACTGTTATTGACTATTTTACGAGAAAGCAAACCTGAATCATTTAATTGCCCTACACGAATAGCGACATCTTGCGCATCATCAACTACGTTTACAAACTGATCGGTTATTAAAAAGTCTAGTTTTAGATCTGGAAAAGCATGCTCAAATTCATTAAGCCTAGGCATTACATATTTAGAGAAAACCCAAGGTGGCATGGTTACTCTTAATAACCCACTTACCGATGAACTACGTGCGCCAATACTGTGCTCTGCATCACGTAATGCTTCAATTATGGCACCTATGCGGGTGTAAAATACTTCTCCCGCGGGTGATAAGCGCACTCTTCTGCTATCTCTAAACACAAGCACTGTAGCGAGCTCTCGCTCTAATTTACTTAAACGGTGACTAACTGTTGCAGGTGATAAACGCTGTTCACGAGCAGCTGCCAGCACCCCTTTATTTTCAACCACGGCAATAAACGTTTCTAGGTCACTTAAACTATACATAAAAACCCACAATGTCTTTTTAATGTTTAATATTTTCGAATGAAGCTTTCAGTTTTGCAATGTTTATTTAAATATTTAAAACCATATAATTTTGACCAAGTTTAATAATTGATGAGACTAAGCCATGAGTTTAAAGGCACAAATAGATGCATTTAATGTTCAAAAAGAAGCTAATTTACCCGCAGACGTTTTAGCATTAATGAATACAACAAACGAAGAATTAATTGCTCAGCACATACGAAATAACGCCTTACAGGTTGGCGATAAAATAGAAAACTTTATTTTGGCAAACCACCTAGGCAAAGATATAGAATTGGCCGATTTATTAAATAAAGGCCCTGTCGTTGTTAGTTTTTACCGTGGCGCATGGTGCCCTTATTGTAATTTAGAATTAAAAGCACTGAACGATTTTTTACCTCAGTTTAAAACTAAGAGCGCTCAATTGGTGGCAATTTCTCCTCAACTACCAGATCAAACCTTAACAACTGCCCAAAAAAATGAGCTTGAGTTTGATGTGCTCTCAGATATTGGTAATAAGGTTGCACAGCAATTTGGCTTATTATTTACACTCGATAAACGTATTCAAGAATTATACACCGGGTTTGGTATTGATTTTGAACACACTTACGGCGATAAAACATACCAACTTCCCCTTCCTGCCACTTACGTGATTAACCAAGAAGGTGTAATCACTTATGCATTTTTAAACGAAGACTACACACTTCGCGCTGAGCCAAGTGATGTAATGACCGCACTTGATGGAGAAAATAAATAATGCCTTTATTAAAATCATTAAAGCTAATAAGTCTTACACTTGCCCTTGGCGCAAGCTTACTGAGTAGCTCAGTGAACGCTGAAGAAAGTAAAGAAAAACCAAAAGTACTTATTTTTGATGTAAACGAGACTCTGCTTGATCTAACAAGTATGCGCGCCTCGATTGGTAAAGCGTTGGGTGGCAGAGAAGATTTACTGCCTCTTTGGTTTTCAACCATGTTACATAACTCATTAGTAGATACAGTGACCGGTGATTATCACGATTTTGGCCAAATTGGTGTGGCTTCGCTTGCTATGGTGGCAAATAATAACAATATTGAAATTACCAACGAGCAAGCTAAAACGGCCATTGTTACACCGCTTTTATCATTACCTCCACATAGCGATGTGAAAGACGGACTGGCAAAACTAAAAGCACAGGGCTATAAGTTAGTAAGCTTAACTAATTCGTCAAATAAAGGCGTTAAAACTCAATTTGAAAACGCAGGTTTATTGTCATATTTTGACGCGCGTTACAGCATTGAAGATATAAAAATATATAAACCTGATTTACGTGCCTACGAATGGGTACTTAAAAAGTTAAACGTCGCGCCGAACGAGGCTATGATGATTGCTGCACATGGTTGGGATGTAGCGGGCGCTAAACAAGCGGGCTTACAAACAACTTTTATTGCACGCCCAGGGAAAGCGTTATATCCGCTTGCGAAAAAACCTGATCACGTTGTGAAAGATTTACATGAATTAGCCGCTCTACTTAAATAACGAGCGCAAATTATAAAATCAATACCCAAGCGGCCATTCTCAGGAAGAGTTTGACCGCTTTTTTATTGCTAAAAACCGCGTGTAAACAATGTATTTAGCCCTTTTAACTGCTAGCAATTTACCCCTCACAACGCTACTATTTAAAATAACACGTCGTGGAGATAATTATGAATAGTCAAAGATTAAGCGAGTTTGAAGAGTATTTTCAAATAAACGAGAGCATTAGGGTTAATTTGTTTGCTGTATCTAATGAGCAAGTACCTAAATCTCAGCTAGCACTTGACGATGATATCCCGCCTCTTTTTAGATTAGCTAATGAAGTGAGTGAGCTTGAACAAAGCTCGTTACGTCCACTTCGAAACTTAGGCGATGTAGCCCAAGAGCTTGCTGCATTTTTGCAGGCGCAATCGCGAAAAATAGATTTAATTATGAGCCATATTTTGGCCTCAGAACAAGCGCAAGAAAATGCAATACACTGCGATAGCTATGGCGGCGGAGGTATTAAGTTTACGTCGTCAGATGTGTATTCTATTGGCCAATCGTTTAGGACAAAACTTTTTTTGCATCATGAGGCATCGGCTGTTTACTGCTACACTGAAGTGGTTGCCATAGAAAAACAAGATAACGACCACTACCAATACACAGTGCTTTTTACATCCATCAGAAACACTGATCAAGAATTAATAGTAAGAGCAAGTTTACATGCGCAAACGCGCCAACTAAAAAAACGCCAAGAACTAGAGCAACCATTAGACGATTCAAGCTCTGAATAATTGGTTTTACAATACAGTTTATATGGCAAAGCAAACCTATTTTTCAAGTGACTTAGAAGTAGCACAACTGCTAAACTAGTAGTATCTCTATTTGTATAAAAATGCCATGAACTTTAGACTTTTACCTGAATGGGCTGAGCAAGACGCTGTAATGCTAACTTGGCCACATAAACATACCGATTGGGCCGATAATCTTACCCGTGTTGAGCCTGTCTATGTTGAGCTTGCAAAGCACATAACACACTACCAATTTTTAGTTGTTGTTGCTCACGACGAAGCCTTAAAAGCACATATCACTGCACTACTTAACCAAGCCAATATTAATTTAGAGCGTGTTCATTTTGTTGTAACACCCACTAATGACACCTGGGCGCGCGATCATGGCCCACTAACATGTGCAAATATTAATGATGAGACCAAATTAAAGGTCTATGATTTTACATTTAATGGTTGGGGCAACAAATTTGAAAGCGCACTCGACAACCAAATTAATAAAGCGGTTGTTGAACAGCTAAGCCATGCAAACAATGATTACCAAACCCTAGATATGGTGCTTGAAGGTGGCGGTATTGAGATAAACGAGCACGGCGTATTGCTAACAACAAGCGAATGTTTGCTTAACAAAAACCGTAACCCTGACTTATCGAACCAAGACATAGAAACCTTATTAAAAACGCATTTAGGTGCCACCGATTTTTTATGGGTCGATCACGGTTATTTAGCTGGCGACGATACCGACAGCCACATTGATACCCTAGTACGATTTGCACCAAACAATACGCTTGTATACGTACAATGTGATGATGAAAATGACGAGCATTTCACCGCACTAAAAGCAATGGAAAACCAATTAAAAAGCTTTAAAACAGCAGGTAACACCCCATATACTTTAGTTGAACTACCGTGGCCTAAGGCAGCGTATGACGATGAAAATTCACGCTTACCTGCAACCTATGCCAATTACTTAATTATTAACAATGCAGTGCTTGTGCCTACATACAACGATGTAAACGACGACCGTGCATTAGCACAGGTTCAAATAGCGTATCCGCAGCACACTATTATTGGCGTGAATTGCCAGCCTATAATTGAGCAATTTGGTAGCCTTCACTGTATTACAATGCAATTACCGCGTGGATTTTTAGCTGGAGCAGCACAATGACAAGCCCTGCAAAATTAACCGTTGCTCTAGTGCAACAAAGCAACAACGATAACGCCGATGAAAACATGGCTAAATCAATAAAAGCCATTCGTGAAGCCGCTCAAAAAGGGGCTCAGCTTGTTGTTTTACAAGAGCTTCATCGTAGCCTTTATTTTTGCCAAACCGAAGACGTTGATGTCTTTGACCTGGCAGAAACCATACCTGGGCCAAGCAGTAACACCTTAGGTGAACTCGCTAAAGAGCTCAATATTGTGATTGTGGCGTCACTGTTTGAGAAGCGCGCAACAGGCTTGTACCATAATACTGCAGTGGTGCTTGAAAAAGACGGTAGTATTGCAGGTAAATATCGCAAAATGCACATACCTGATGACCCTGGTTTTTACGAAAAGTTTTACTTTACCCCAGGCGACTTGGGCTTTGAGCCTATTCAAACATCGGTAGGTAAATTAGGCGTGTTGGTATGCTGGGATCAGTGGTTTCCAGAAGCCGCGCGTTTGATGGCTATGGCTGGTGCTGAGCTATTAATTTACCCAACCGCTATTGGCTGGGATCCCAATGACGACCAAAATGAACAAACACGCCAAAAAGATGCATGGGTTATTAGTCAACGTGCCCATGCGGTCGCAAATGGAGTACCGGTGATTAGCTGTAATCGTGTTGGCCACGAGAGCGACCCAAGCGGACATAGCAGCGGCATTCAATTTTGGGGTAACTCTTTTATTGCGGGTCCTCAGGGTGAGTTTTTAGCGCAAGCTAACAACATCGATGAACAAATATTAGTGGTAGAAGTTGATCAAAAACGCTCAGAAAACGTAAGACGTATCTGGCCGTTTTTGCGTGATCGCCGAATTGATCACTACAGCGACCTTACAAAAATATACCGCGACTAACTAAAAGAATGGCTCTTACCTGTTAAGGGCCAATCAAATGGAGTAATAAATGGCGTTTGAGCAATGGGCAGCCTTGCCTTGGGTAAAATCTCAAAAAGATAAAATTCAGTGGGGGCAGCTAAGCGGAAGTGGTTTAAGTATTGCCATTGCCGAAGGTGTTAAACAGCAAGAGAACTTAGTATTAATTGTTACACCCGACACCCCCAGCGCGCTGCGCCTTGAAACAGAGCTCGAATATTTATTACCTAATAATCCGGTAATGGTATTTCCTGATTGGGAAACCTTGCCTTACGATCATTTTTCTCCTCATCAAGATATTATTTCTGCGCGTTTAGCTACATTAAATACCCTAAAAAAAGAACAGCAAAGCGTATTAATTGTGCCTGTGTCTACGCTTATGCTGCGAACCGCTCCGGCCTCGTTTATTTATGGTTCGACAATAAACTTTAAAGTAGGCGATAAACTCGACACACATAATTTTAGGCAAAACTTAGAGCAAGCCGGTTACCTAAACGTACAACAAGTTATGGAACATGGTGAGTACGCAATTCGTGGCTCAATCGTCGATTTATACCCTATGGGTAGTCCGCACCCATTTAGGCTCGACTTTTTTGATGACGAATTAGACACCATTCGTCTATTTGATGTGGAAACGCAGCGCTCTGATGAAAAAGTAGAGAAAATTGAACTGCTGCCAGCGCATGAATTTCCAACAAATGAGTCAGATATTGAGCGTTTCAGGATTGGTTACCGTGAAAAATTTGGTGCAAGTTCAGAGCAAGACTCTGTTTACATGCAAGTTAGTAAAGGAAACTGGCCAGCTGGTATTGAATACTACATGCCGTTATTTTTTGAAAGCCTAGCCACTATTTTTGACTACCTGCCTGATAATACAACCGTTATGCAGTTAGGCGATTTGGAACACGCTGCGGATAATTTTTGGCACGATGTTAATGTTCGTTACGAAAACCGTAAAGTGGACCCTCTGCGCCCACTACTTGAACCAAATGCCTTATATCAGCCAATTGAAGAGCTGTTTTCTAACTTAGGGCAATTTGCGCGTATTCGTTTATCGCTTGCCAAGCTGGGCACAAAAGCGGGTAATAAAAATTTATCCGTATGTGAATTACCTGCAATAAGAATAGATCATAAACAACACGAGCCCTATGCGGCGTTCATAGACTACGTTACAGCACAAAAAAAGAAAAAAAGTCGCATATTACTGAGCGTTGAGTCGGATGGTCGACGTGAGTCTTTACTCAATATTTTAAAACCCAGCGGTTTAAAGTTTAAAGAGTTTGATACCTTTGAACAATTTACCCAAAGCGATAGTGATGTAGGCTTAATTGTAAGTCCGCTTGAGCAAAGCGTTGTGCTTGGCTCTAAACCTTCATTATCAATTATTACCGAACAAGAGCTGCTAGGTATTAAAGTCTCGCAGCGCAGACGCCGTAAACATAAGTACGAAGCAAGCCAAGACGCTCTAATTCGTAACTTAGCCGAGCTTAAAGAAGGTCAGCCTGTTGTGCATCTTGACCACGGTGTTGGCCGCTATCAAGGTTTACAAACTATTGATGCAGCAGGTGTAATTACAGAATTTGTGACCATAATATACGCCGGTGAGTCTAAATTGTATGTGCCTGTGTCGGCACTACATATGCTTAGCCGTTATTCAGGCGGCGAAGAAAGCAGTGCACCACTGCATAAGCTCGGCTCTGATGCGTGGGAAAAGGCAAAAAAACGTGCTGCAGAAAAAGTTCGTGATGTAGCCGCAGAGTTACTTGATATATACGCACAGCGCCAAGCTAAACCAGGCAATAAATTTACTCTAGACGGACAAGCCTATCGCCAGTTTAGTGAAAGCTTTCCGTTTGAAGAAACCGACGACCAGCGTAATGCAATTGAAGCAGTATTAGGCGACATGCAATCAAAACAAGCGATGGATCGTTTAGTGTGTGGTGATGTAGGCTTTGGTAAAACCGAGGTCGCCATGCGTGCAGCTTTTGTTGCTGTTAACGATGGTAAACAAGTTGCCATTTTAGTGCCCACTACCCTGCTTGCGCAGCAACACTATGAGAATTTTAAAGACCGTTTTGCTGACTTTCCTATCGAAGTGGGTGTGCTTTCTCGTTTTAATTCAACCAAAGAGCAAAAAGACACTCTAGAAAATATGGCGAATGGCAAGCTAGACATTGTTATTGGTACCCATAAACTTATTCAGCAAGACATTAAATTTAACGATTTAGGGCTACTCATCGTAGATGAAGAGCATCGTTTTGGGGTACGCCAAAAAGAAAAAATTAAAGCGCTACGTGCAGATGTCGATATTTTAACGCTTACCGCAACACCTATTCCTCGAACGCTCAATATGGCAATGAGTGGCATGCGCGACTTATCTATTATTGCTACTCCACCGGCGAAACGCTTGGCGGTTAAAACATTTGTTCGCCAACGTGATGTAGAGCTTATTCGCGAAGCCATTTTACGTGAAATTAAACGTGGTGGCCAAGTGTACTTTTTGCACAATAACGTTGAAACAATTGAACGCGTGGCGCAAGAATTAAGTGAATGGGTACCTGAAGCAAATGTAATTACCGCTCATGGGCAAATGCGCGAGCAAGAGCTTGAGCAAATAATGACCCAGTTTTATCACCAAAAATACAATGTAATTGTGTGTACAACCATTATCGAAACCGGTATTGACGTACCCACAGCAAATACCATTATTATGGATAGAGCCGACAAACTAGGCTTAGCACAATTACACCAATTGCGTGGTCGTGTAGGCCGAAGCCACCATCAGGCATATGCCTATTTGCTCACAGGCGACCCTAAAGCATTATCAAAAGATGCCAGCAAACGTCTACAAGCAATTGAATCATTGGAAGATTTAGGTGCTGGTTTTGCACTTGCTACACACGATTTAGAAATTCGTGGTGCAGGTGAATTATTGGGTGACGATCAATCTGGGCAAATGCAAACTATTGGCTTTAGCTTGTATATGGAGATGCTTGAGCAAGCAGTAAACGCACTACGTGAAGGTAAAGAACCTACTCTTGAAAACCTCTTACAAAAACAAACCGAAGTTGACTTAAAACTGCCTGCATTACTGCCTGATGATTATATACATGACGTAAATGCACGATTAGGTATGTACAAGCGTGTAGCTAGTTGTGCTAACCTAGGCGACATTGATGAGTTACAGGTAGAACTAATAGACCGATTTGGTTTATTACCTGATGCAGCTAAAAACTTATTTAGTTTGCAACAACTTAAAATGCAAGCCAGTAATTTAGGGATAACAAAAATAGAGGCAAACCCTAAAGGCGGCTACTTTGAATTTAGCCAAAATACCAAGGTTAATCCTAGCTTCATTATTGGGCTGATACAAAGTGCACCGCATATTTATAAAATGGAAGGCGCAAATAAATTGCGCTTCGCTATTAGTGAGGCAAATGCCCGCGAACGCTTAAAAATGGTCACTGCTATGATTGCAGATTTCGAAAAAAAGGTTAGCCATTAATGTTGCTAAAAAAATCGCTGGTAGTTTTATGTTGCTTATTTAGCAGCACTGCAGTTGCAGAGCGTTGGTTTGAAGCTGAGGTGCTGATATTTAAACAGCGCCCAGCCCCCTATTTACAAGAAGACTTTAGTTTAAAACACGAGGCTATTGAAGATAAAAACACGCTTGATTTATTAACGCCACTTTATACCGAACAAGCCATGCAAGCCTGTATTGATGGCGATACACGTTTTCAAAAGCGTTCATTTACGGATTCGCTCGTTAACGACAATCCACGCTCGGGTGTTTGCGATGCAAGCACCGACTATGTTCAAAGTTACGATACATTGCCTGTTACACCTGTGGCACCGCCACTTGATACCATGGAGCAACCCTACTTACTTGCCCCAGAGCAGTTACAATTTAAAACGCAGTTTGAGCAACTAGACCGTAAAGGCTTAACGCCTATTTTACATACTGGATGGCGTTTTGAGGCAAAAAGTAAATCACGTGCGCCAAGCATGCACTTATTTGCCGGTGAGCTTATCAAAACACGTGTTTTTGATGTGCCGCGCTATTCAAATCCAGACTTTGTTAGTTTACTAGAGCCCCAACCTAGCTTATTTAACGACCCCGATGAATCAACTAGTAAATGGGAATTAGAAGGGTTATTTAAAATTCACTTGCGTCACTATTTATTTATCACTGCAGATTTTGATATTAGCCAAAAACTACAAAGTGGTGATGTAGAGTCATCACGGTTTTCACAATTTAAACGTGTAATAAGTGGTGAAATTCATTACTTTGACCACCCTCGCATGGGCATGATTGTCCAAATTAGAAAATTTAAACATTAATACTTAATAGGATACAACAATGAAAAAACTCCTAATTATTGCAGCTACACTAAGCCTGGCTGCATGCTCTAAAGTAACAGTAGAAAACTACGAAAAAATTAAGATTGGTATGGATAAAGCTGAAGTAGAGGCTGTATTAGGTAGCGCTGACAACTGCGTAGAAAAAACACTTCATACTAACTGTGTTTGGGGCGACGAGTCTAAAAATATAGAGATTACACTCGTTTCAGACAAAGTGACTTTATACAGTAAGCACGGCTTAACTCAATAAAATCGAGTATAAAAAGGGGGATAGACTGTGGTCTATCCCCCTTTTTTATTTTTTAGAATAAATGAGCTCAATGTTGACTATTTTACTGCGATTTAAGGTAATTTTATAACGCTGATAAAGTGTTTTATCACCTTCTGTGTGCACCAATACCAAATTTAATTGATAACGTCGCTCAACGGCTTGTTTTGATATTTTATTGCTATCTAAATGGTAAAGCTTACCTTCACCACGTTTTAAATAACGGGCAAATGGCGCTAGGTTAAATTGCAGTGTTTGCTGCAACGTATCGTATCCAGGTAAAAACTCTTTGGCCGACACGCGCGTTTCACTCGCAAAGTGCAGCCATTGCGCAGCCTGTTTGTTTTGCTGGCGACGTTTTGAAAAAATGGTTTGAACTTCTTTCGGTATTTTTTTAAAACGCGTGTACTCAAGCCAAATAAACTGGCTGGCTATTTTGTCTTTGGTAATACTATTTTTAAAGGTAAATCGCCATTTTGGCCGCCCTTGAACTATTGCGCGCCAAATTACACGGGTGATATCTTCTTTAAAAATTTCACGCAAACCATAAATTACACCCAGTATCAAAATGAGAGTCGCTGTTACCTCTGTAAAACTGGAACGTGCATTAAGAATTACCAGCATCACAAACGCCATAATAACCGCCGTTACCGTCCCCTTTACCAAGCGCTTTAGGTAACTATTTAAAAAGCGAGTATTGCGCTGAAGTATTACTCCATGCTCAATTAAGCGTTGCAATAAACGCATTTTATTTGTGATTCGATTAGCGTCTTGAAGGGTGGTTTCAGAGTTATAGTTTTTATCTGCTCTGTACACGTTTTCGCTTTTACAAAATTGCAAAAGGTCGTTCCGCTCTTTAGCAAAATCGCTACTGCGCGGGCCTTCATCTAGTAATTTTAAAAATGATTGCTCAACGTGCCAACTCAGGTAGTTATCAGCGTTTGTATAAAACGGCAGTAACTTTTCGTCATCGGGCGTATAACGGCGTAGCTTTTTTAATAGGCCTTCACTTTGCTCAAATAATTCATTTGCACGATTATAAAACTCTTCTGCCTCGCTTAACTTAAGCGCATCCTTAATATCAGCATCGAGCGCTAAACGCACTTGGTAACAAAATAAGTTTAGATTTTGCCTGTAGTCTTGCTGTTCACCTTTGTTTTTACTTACAAAACGGCTTCGTACTAATGGCAAGTGAATATTGTTAGCGTTGTAAGCTAAGTGAGATTTAAACTGATTGTTGAAGTAAGATTCTTCGCTCAGCGTTTTAGGGTTTATTCCCATTTCGTTAGGAATAGAAAAGTACAGATCAATACGCTGCTCTGAACGCGCATTTAACTCGGGCTCAATGACAAAAGATAAATTTTCGTCTTGTTTTAACAATCAACTCTCCTTTTTCTATTCGTTTTAGTTTACTTGCCTCCAGTAATTTGTTCAATAAAAAAGGCCCCGTAAACACGGAGCCTTACTAGTTTAAATATGTAACTTAAACCTTGGTTAAAGTATTTGTTTGCAGTTAAAACTTATAGTTAATACTTGCGAATACTCGTGAACCAATTACGTCGTAAATCTCAGGTACGGTGCCCATGTCATTTCCGCCAAGTACTTCTTCTGGCTCTTTATCAAAAATATTATTCATACCACCTGTCACTTTTAGTGACTCATTTAGGTTGTACGTCATTGAAATATCGTGATAAACAATATTATCTGTGCTGAACGACTCGCCGTAGTAGTCCCCACTCATACCACGAATAAAGCGTGCGTTATAAAGCACACTAAACGCATCAGACAAATCGTAGTTTACAGATAAGTTAGATTTGATTTTAGAATAGCCACCAATGTTACCGTCAATAGTCCCCGTGTAATCAATATCATCTTGCTCAAATTCAACCAAGTAGGTTGTATCTAAGTTAATACGGTAGTTATCGGCGGTATAACCAATGTTCCAATCAATACCTGACGTTTTTTGAGAGCCAACATTAGTTAATGCAGAGCTTAAGTTTGATAAATCACCCGCTGGGGTAATATTTACCGAATCACACGATTGCGTGTCGCCCGCAAAACAGTTGTTCATTTCGTTTTGTACATCTAAACGCGTGATGGCGTTTGTAATGTCAAACTTCCAGTAGTCAAGTGTTGTAGATAAACCATCAACAACTTCCCACACCATACCAAATGTAAACGAACGGCTTTCTTCTGCTTGTAAGTCTGCATCACTAGTGTAATTTACCAAAATTTGTGCGTCTTGCTCGTTACCCCATGGATCGGCTAGGTAATCGTAAGAGCCCGAGTTGCCACCAAATAGTTCAGCAACGTTTGGCGCTCTAAAGCCGGTGGCTAGTACAGAACGAACCATAAATGAATCTGTTACATCCCATGTAGCACCCAGTTTCCAGGTTGTTTCACCACCAAAGGTAGAGTAATTATCGTAACGTGCAGCCCCTTCAAGTGTCACGACTTCTAATACCGGCATCGATGTTTCAAAGTAGATAGATTGTACCGAATAGTCACCTTCAGTAGGATCTTGCTGTGCTGCTGTACTTTGGCCCAATTGTGTAATTAAATCGGGTGTGTAAAAACCACTTTCAAAACGGTTCTCTATACCTATTGCGTAACCAATATCGTTATCAGTAAGTGCGCTGTAACCTGCAGATAAGATAAACTGCTCATTTCCACCTTCATTGCTTTCAGTGTAAATAGAATCGTTAGCAGTTAAAAAGTCACGGCTAAGTGCATCACCACTAAACCAAATTGCTTGGTTTGCGTAAATACTTTGCTCTACTTGGCTTGCATTAATCGAGTTTTGTACTTTATCTTTAGAATCGTTTCTGCCGTATGTAGCACTTACATCCCAGCTTGCATCGTTATCTAAGACACCTTGTAATGCCACTGATGCACGGTATGTGTCTGTTGTTTGCTCGTATATTCGTGGGCCAGCATCAACCATTCTTCTGCGATACTCTAGCGAATCGGCAAGCTCACCGTCGACAATAAACGCATTGGTGTATTCGTTATCAAGGTTTGCTGTAAGTAAATCTACACTGGCTGGTTGAGGTGCCAATTGCTGTGATGAATCACGGCGTGTATACATAAGGTCAACATTGAATGTGGTATCAGCGTCTAGCTCTTTATCAAAGCTTGTAAATAAACTGTACAGATCGTTTGGTGTTTGTGCATAACTCGATGTAGTAAAGTCGTACGATGTTGTTCTATCTGCAAACTCACCATTACCTTCGTATGTTTTACCGCCTAGCGTACCTTGTGGAATAAACGAAGACTGCCCTGCAGGCACAAAGCTACGATCTGATTGGATCACCTCGCCACGGCTTGAAAACTGTGTACCAACAACTAAGTTACCATCGGCAACCTGCATGCCGTGTAATAAGCTAGTACCGTAGTTGTTACCATCACCCTTAGTTGTGCGACTTCCTTCAACATTAAGCTCAGTACCTTCAAAATCTTTTTTAGTGATAATGTTAACAACACCAGCAATTGCATCAGATCCATACACAGCTGATGCACCATCTTTTAAGATTTCAATTGATTTGATCATTGCAACAGGAATGGTATTTAAATCAACCGAAGAGTCTGCACCGGTTCCAGAAGAAACCATACGACGACCATTTAATAACACTAGGGTACGTTGTGACCCCATGCCACGTAAGTTAACAGTTGCAGAACCACCTGAACCATTATTACTTGAAGCACCAAGGCTTATACCCGCAGCAGATGGCTGAGTTGAGAGAATATCGGCAACAGAAGTGAAACCACTTTTTGCAATAAAGTCATCGCCAATAACGGTAATTGGACTGGCTGTTTCCATATCAGTACGGTTGATACGTGAACCCGTGACCTGAATTTTTTCGATTGAATTTGCAGCTTCGTCTGCTGCTAGTACATGTACACTTGAAAACATTGGGATGGCTGCTACAACAGCTAGACCAAGAGTCGATTTAGTCATGAAAGAATCCTACTTGTTGGAATTTACCAAGATTGGTAAAACTCATTTGTTATAAGAAGAATGAGTCGGCAGGCAACTTAAGCGCACTTAACTGAACGAAAACTTAACGCTTGAGTGGTTTTTGACAAAGACAAAAAAGACCAACCTAAAAAAGGTACAAAGGTTACTACTTGTTTCATTGTTAATATAAAAATACAATTTAAAATTAATAAGTTAAAATAATTTTTATACAATTAAAGTACAGATGAAATCAAACACCTCTACTTTGTAATCAAATGTAATTACACCTGTTGTTTAGCAATAATTCAGGTATTAACAACTTAATCACACCCCATTATTAAAAAGGTAAAAGCACCTGAAAGTTGCTAACTCATAAGAAAAGCTTTTGGTTCATAGTGAATAATAAGTTCGCTTATTTTGCTTGGGTATAACAGCTCAAAATTTGGTCTACACTATATGAATAATGTGAGATGTTGATATTAACTATGGTTATAAATCAAATTAGTTGGCTGGAACAAATACGGCATTTGAGAAAGCTTAACTTTTTGACTACACACTTTTGACAGGACTAATTAAAAAATTAGTTTTAGATGTATTTTTTGAAATTTTAGCACTAATGACTAAAGGGTTAGTGCATTTAATTAATTACGTTTTGCTGCGCATTGGCATTACAGGTTCAAGTTTGAACCTATCAAAAAGAAAAGTTTATAAGCTTAGGTAAACAACAAATTTGGGATAAAACGTGATCGGTTAACTGGTTAATTCGTAATATTATTAAAGCTCTTTAGTAGGTAACATAAAAGTAATAGTTAAGGGTATCTTCGGTTGAAGTGATTGTATTTATAACAGTTAATTCAAGGGTCCAAAGCATATTGTTTTCTGAGCAAATGCCAACCATGGTTTCGCTTTGCCACAAATCCCCTCGCTGTACAAACTGCTGCGGGATAAATCCCATGTACATAGTTATGCCTTTCAATTTTGCTTGGCTGATTTTTGTATTGTTGGGTAATTTGCTGAAAATTGTAAAAGGTGTTTCAGGTGAAAGAGATTGATCACTGAGCCACACTTTCACTTTATTTGGGAAGGTACATTCTTGGTTAGGTTCGCAGTTTGAATTTTTATGTATGCTTGCGTCTTTTTGATTATCAAAATCACAGGCGGTCAACAATAAAAGTAGCAAAAACACATAACATAATTGGGTTGCTTTCATAAAAATTCGCTCCGAATAAAAGCAGATACTAATAATCAAGCTTATAAATGACAAGCATGGCCCACTAAATAATCAAATTTAGGCACTCAGCTAATCAAAAAATAGACAACAAAGCCACAAAGTTTGATTGATGTCATAATATTACGTAATTGACCTATCTTTTTTAGGCCAAAAAATTTATTATTTCCCTCGCAAAAATTAGGGTTTCTCGAGTTTGTTTTCTGAAGCATTCATGCTTTGAACGTTTTAGGTAACATGCTTGTGAAGTAATAGTAGGCCCCACTTTTTAAGTGGGTAATTCATTTCTAAACGCATTTATTGCAGCGGAAGCCAGAAAATGAGCCAAACAGTAGCATCACAAACTGAGTATAACTATAAAGTTGTACGCCAATTCGCTATTATGACAGTGATTTGGGGCATCGTTGGCATGAGTATTGGGGTTCTGATTGCTGCCCAATTAGCTTGGCCAGCACTTAACTTTGATACACCATGGTTAACTTACTCTCGACTACGTCCGTTACACACGAACGCAGTAATTTTCGCATTTGGTACAAGTGCACTTTTTGCGACGTCTTATTACGTCGTGCAACGTACTTGTCAAACGCGCCTTTTCTCAGACAAACTTGCCGCAATTTCATTTTGGGGCTGGCAGCTAGTTATTGTATTAGCAGTAATTACCTTACCATTAGGTATTACAAGCTCTAAAGAATACGCTGAACTAGAATGGCCAATCGATATTTTAATCGCTGTTGTTTGGATTATTTATGCAGTTGTATTTTTTGGTACTTTAATTAAACGTAAAGTATCGCATATCTATGTTGCTAACTGGTTCTATGCTGGCTTTATCATCACTGTTGCAGTATTGCACATTGTGAACAGCATGGCAGTGCCTGTATCGTTAACTAAATCATACTCTATCTACGCAGGTGCAGTAGATGCGATGGTTCAATGGTGGTACGGTCATAACGCTGTAGGTTTCTTATTAACCGCTGGTTTCTTAGGTATGATGTACTACTTTGTACCTAAACAAGCAGGTCGCCCTGTATACTCTTACCGCTTATCGGTCGTTCACTTTTGGGCACTTGTATCTCTTTATATTTGGGCTGGTCCTCATCACCTTCACTACACTGCACTTCCAGATTGGACGCAAAGTTTAGGTATGGTTATGTCTATTATCTTATTTGTTCCATCTTGGGGCGGCATGATTAACGGTATAATGACCTTATCGGGTGCGTGGCATAAACTGCGTACTGACCCAGTACTTCGTTTCTTAGTTGTATCACTCTCTTTCTACGGTATGTCTACGTTTGAAGGCCCAATGATGGCAATTAAATCTGTGAACGCGTTATCTCATTACACAGATTGGACTGTAGGCCACGTTCACTCAGGTGCACTTGGTTGGGTAGCTATGATTTCTATTGGTGCTATTTATCACCTTATCCCTGCACTATTTGCACAAGGTCGTATGTACAGCATTAAGCTTGTTAATACACACTTCTGGTTACACACTGTTGGTGTTGTTTTATACATTGTTGCAATGTGGATTTCAGGTGTAATGCAAGGTCTTATGTGGCGTGCAGTAAATGCTGACGGTACATTAATGTATAGCTTTGTTCAGTCTTTAGAAGCATCACATCCTTTCTACATAATGCGTTTTGTTGGCGGTGTATTCATCGTAACAGGTATGTTAGTTATGGCTTATAACGTTTTCCGTACAATTTCAGCTGAAAAAGAATCACTGAAGTTAGACGCGCAAGCACAATTAGCATAACGGAGTGAGATGATGAGCAATAAAAATTCACAAAACAAACATGAAATAGTAGAAAAAAACGTTGGCCTTATGGCCATACTGACTGTTTTTGCTATTAGCTTTGGTGCATTAGTTGAAATTACTCCACTTATGTTCCAAGACGACACAACAAAACCAGTAGATGGCTTACGTCCTCTAAATGCATTAGAAATGGAAGGTCGCGATATATACGTGCGTGAAGGTTGTTATAACTGTCATTCACAAATGATCCGTCCTTTTCGTGACGAAGTTGAACGTTACGGCCACTACTCTGTAGCAGGCGAGTCAGTATGGGATCACCCTTTCCAATGGGGTTCTAAACGTACTGGACCTGACCTTGCTCGTGTTGGTAAACGTTACTCGGACGATTGGCATTATGCTCACTTAGTGAACCCGCGTGATGTGGTTCCTGAGTCTAATATGCCAGGTTTCCCTTGGTTAGCAGAGAACACAGTTGATACCAGCTTAACTCTGAAAAAACTACAAATTTTCCGTGATACATTCGCTATTAACCCAGAAAATCCAAAACATCCGGGTTTAGGTTACGGTAGCGATGAAGAACTAATAGCTGACGTTGCCAAAGTTGATGCAATGAATGACGGTAAAGGTGCAACAGAAATGCAAGCCCTTATCGCTTATTTGCAACAGCTTGGCACGCACTTGAAGTAATTATTATGGATTACGGAACATACAGAGGCATTTTAACTCTGGTAATTTTAGTATTGTTTATTGTGATTGTTGTATGGGCATACAGCAAGCGTACCAAAAATCGTTTTGACGACGCTGCTAATGCCATTTTTGAAGATGAAAAAAAACATAACAACACACTCTCTAACGAGGAAAAGGAGTCTGAAAAATGACTAGCTTTTGGAGTATTTGGGTTATTGTTTTAACCCTAGCATGCTTACTTATTATCTTTGGCCTATTAGTGTGGAACTTAAAAAACTACGCTGGTGTTGAAGAAGGTGAAGATTGTGGGCATGAGTATGACGGTATTACCGAACTGAACAATCCGCTACCTAAGTGGTGGACTTACATGTTCTTCGCAACGTTTATTTGGTCTGTTTATTACCTAGCAGCATACCCAGGTTTAGGTAACTGGGAAGGGTTAGGTAAATGGACAAGCTCTAATCAGGGTATTACCTCTTTAGCGGAATCGAAAGAAGCCGTTAAGTTAGCAGCTGAAGAAGGCCGTTTTGTAAAGCTTGATAAAGAGTACGAAGCAGCAGAAGAGCGTTTTGGTCCTATTTTTAACCGACTTGCAAAAGTACCTGTTTTAGATTTGGTTCAATCTAAAATTGATGGTGATGCAGCGCAGCAGCTAGCTCTTGAAAATGGCACAGAGCATGAACAAACAGATGGTCAATTAGCGTTAGAAATTGGTCAACGTTTGTTCTCACAAAACTGTGCGCAGTGTCATGGCTCTGATGCACGTGGCGGCATTGGCTTCCCTAACCTAACTGATAAAGATTGGTTATACGGTGGTACACCAGACAAAATTAGAGAAACACTCCTAATTGGTCGTGTTGCAGCTATGCCTCCTTGGGGTGCAGCATTAGGTGAACAAGGTATAAAAGAAATGACAGCACACGTGCTAAGCCTTTCTGGTCGTACAGTAAACCAAAAAGATGCAGCCGCTGGTGCAGCTAAGTTTGCTATGTGTGCAGCGTGTCACGGTGCAGACGGCAAAGGCTCTGTTGCTCATAACCTACCGTTTGGCGCACCAAACTTAACCGATAACATATGGTTATACGGTGGTTCTCAACGTGCCGTTGAAGAAACACTGCTTAACGGTCGTGCCGGTGTAATGCCAGCGTGGAAAGACATTTTAGGTGAAGATAAAATCCACCTTTTAACTGCGTACGTTTACAACTTATCGCAAGATAAATAAGCACGCTGTTAATAGAATGTTTATAAATTAATTTATTAAATTCAATAGATTAATCCAGATCAAAAAAGCCTCCACTTGGAGGCTTTTTTTTAGTCTTTTACGTACAATTACTATAAAATAACCTCTTCGAAACTAATATTAGAGTCACTATGCAACCTACTCCGTGGTATAAAAACTTTTGGCCTTGGTTTTTAATTTTTTTCCCGCTAGCAGCTATTGTTGGCTGTATTACTTTACTAATAACGGCAATTGGCAATGGCCCAGATATGGTCGTTGATGATTACTATAAAAAAGGTAAAGCAATTAATTTAGAGCTCAGTAAGTTTGAGAAAGCAAAAGCACTTTACTTACATGGTGAATTAGCCGTAACTAACGACCGAGTGAGTTTTAAATTTACCAAAGGCGATAGCAGTAATGTATCGGCTTTAAAAGTGTCGTTTTACCACCGTACAATCAAAGCACACGACTTTGAAGCAACACTTACAGCTAATGCAAACAAAGAATTCACCGCACTTCTTGAAAATTACACTGAAGGTGCCTATTCCATTTTTGTTGAACCTATCGATAAAACATGGAAACTAAAAGAAAACATTACCCTACCTACGGTTGAAACCGTTTTAGTTACGCCTAACTATAAGTAGTTATTATTATGTCTAATTCTTGCTTTCATTGCCTTGAAAGTGTGCCAAAGGGATTTAGCGCCACAGTAACAATAGACCATACCTCTCAGCCAATGTGTTGCATTGGCTGCCAGGCCGTAGCGCAAAATATTGTTGAGCAAGGAATGACTGATTACTACAAATACCGCACAGTCAGTGCGGGTAAAGTAGAGCAACTTGTTCCTGAGCAATTGGCATTTATTAAAAGTTACGACAACGAAGATATTCAAGATGAATTTATAGCCACAAGCAACAATATTTCAGAGGTATTACTGAGTGTTGAAGGCATTACGTGCGCCGCATGTGCGTGGCTTATAGAAAAGCAATTATTGAGTTTAAACACTGTTAAACGGGTAGATGTAAACACCTCAACTAACCGTGCAATGATCCAATGGGACAAAACAGCGACTCCACTGAGTGATGTTATTACCGCCTTAGCTAAATTAGGCTACAAAGCATATCCATTTCAGGCCGATACCGAAGCACAACAAAAACAACAAACTGCAAAAGCGTATATTCGCCGCTTGGGTGTGGCAGGCCTAATGACCATGCAAGTAATGATGTTTGCATTTGCCATGTATTTTGGCATGTTTTCAGGTATGGATAGTAATTTTGAACAGTATTTTAGATGGATAAGCCTTGTATTAGCTTCTCCTGTTATTTTGTATAGTGCGCTGCCCTTCTTAACCAACGCAATTAACGGCTTAAAAGCTAAACAGCTTAATATGGATTTACCTGTTTCTTTAGCAATTTTTGGCGCCTACGGAGCCAGTTGTTATGCAACCGTTATGCAAGTTGGTGAGGTATATTTTGAATCTATTTGCATGTTTACCTTTTTATTATTATTAGGTAAATATTTAGAATTTAGAGCGCGTTTAAAAGCGAGTGAATACACAGCAAACCTTCAAAAGCTATTACCTCTAACAGCTCGCACGCTTACAGATAGTGGTGAAGAACTCATTATTGCGGCTAAAAAGCTTAAACTTAATGATGTTGTACTTATTAAAGCAGGTGAAACCATTCCCGCCGACGGCGAACTCATTAAAGGTAAAACGACGGTTGATGAATCAATGATGACCGGCGAGCACCAACCGGTTAACAAGTTCATAGGCCATAATGTGTATGCCGGCTGTGTAAACCACGACGGTGTTATTGAAATTAAAATAAATAAAATAGGCCAAAACACCCTTTTAAATCAAATTATTCGTCTGCAACACAATGCGCTCACAAAACGGCCTAAGCTGGTCGAAATAACCGATAAAGTAGCACAAGGGTTTGTAGCTTGCTTATTGATATTTGCCTCGTTGACCGCCATTGGTTGGTATCAAATTGATCCCGAGCATGCTTTTTGGATTACTATTTCAGTATTAGTCGCAACCTGCCCTTGCGCTTTAAGCCTAGCAATACCGACAGCCCTAACCTGTGCAATTGCCAGCCTAACCAAAAAGGGGATTTTAATTAAACAAGCCCATGTACTTGAAACCCTCTCAAAACTAACTTTATTTGCATTTGATAAAACAGGCACACTCACACAAGGTAAATTTAGCCTTGATGAAGTAGATATTATCGACAACAGCTACTCAAAAGATGATGTAATGGCTATTGCAGCAATGTTGGAGCGCTTTTCTGAGCACCCGATTGCAAGTGCATTTGACGGCTACACTCCAGCAAAGCATAGTCTTCATAACATTGAAGTGCACGCAGGTTTAGGGATTAGTGCACAAGATGAAACCACCCACTACGCTATAGGTAAAAGTGGTTGGTTTGACAGTAAAAAAACAAACGCGCAAGCCAGTTTGTATATAAACAAACACGTTGTGGCACGTTTTTATTTTGTCGATAAAGTAAAGCACGATGCTCAAAGTTTAATTAAATCGTTACATGCGCAGCAATTAACTTGCCACATGCTTACTGGCGATGCGTCAGATGCGGGCAAAAAAGTAGCTAAACAATTGAACTTAGATAGCGTGCAATCTGGCTGCTCACCACAAGATAAACAAACAGCCGTAGAAGCATTTTCATCTCAAAATGAGGTGGTCGCTATGGTGGGTGATGGCATAAACGATAGCCCTGTATTTGCAAGTGCCCATTTGTCTATTGCAATGGAAACTGGCGCTGATATATCAAAAAACAGCGCCGATGTTGTACTGCTAAATAGCGATTTAGCGTCTATTGATCACTTACTCAATATAGCTAAACAGACCCGGCGTATTATTAAACAAAACCTAACATTGTCTTTATTATATAATGGTTCAATATTACCGCTTGCAGCACTTGGGTTAGTTGCTCCATGGATGGCCGTCATTGGTATGTCTGCCAGCTCAATTATTGTGATTTGTAATTCACTAAGGCTATTAAAGTTATGAGCATAATTTATATTTTGATCCCCATTGCCATATTGTTTGTGCTTATTGCCATTGGTGTATTTTTTTGGGCGGTAAGAAGCGAGCAGTTTTCTGATTTGAACAAACAAGGCCACAGTATTTTGTTTGAAGATGACAAAGAGCAGCATAACAAAAGTAATGATTGACCCTTTATACATTAGCGCATTTTTAATGGGTTTGATTGGCAGCGGCCACTGCATAGCAATGTGTGGAGGGATTGCCAGCTCGTTACAATTAGCCAGCGACAAACGTAGAACACTTACCTATTCATTTGCTTATAATTTAGGGCGTGCAATAAGTTACATGCTTGCAGGCACACTCGTTGCGGGTATAAGCAGCCAATTTGCTAAACAAAACACATCATTCTCTATAACGCTTTCATTTATTGCAGCAATTTTTATGCTGTTAGTAGGCGTTTACATAATGCGCTTAGGACCTACACTTCAATGGCTTGAAAAAGTGGGTAAAACACTTATTTGGCAGCATATTGTTAAGCTTAACAAATATTTAATGCCGGTTGACTCAACAGTAAAAGCCATAGGCTATGGGGCTTTATGGGGCTGGCTTCCGTGCGGTTTGGTTTATTCAGCGCTAACCTGGGCAATGACGAGCCCCACAGCATTTGATGGCGCAATGGTTATGCTATGTTTTGCACTAGGTACATTTCCTGCCATGATCACAGTAGGGATCACTGCGCAAAAACTCAATACCATTATAAATCATCCTTGGACCCGAATAGTATTAGGCAGTGTTATAATTTGGTATGGTATCTACTTATTGATTATTGCAACCGACAAGTTAGTACATTAATGTTAAAATGTATTAACCTTTTCAGGTTTATTTCCCCCTGTATATAAAAACTAAAACGGATAAAATTATGGATTTCACTCAAAGTCGCGCTAAAGGTAATTGTGCTATTAGCTGTAATAACTGCAGCATAAGCCAATTGTGTTTACCGTTTTCGTTAAATGGCCAAGAAATGGATAAGCTTGACGAAATTATTGAGCGAAAAAAACCATTACACAAAGGTGACTATTTATTTGAATCGGGTGCACCACTAAAAGCGATTTATGCTGTACGCTCTGGCTCATTTAAATCATACACCTTGTCTGAACAAGGTGATGAGCAAATTACTGGCTTTCATTTAGCAGGTGACTTAGTTGGTTTTGATGCCATTAGTAAAATGGCACATCAGAGCTTTTCTCAAGCCCTAGAAACCTCAATGATTTGCGAAATTCCCTTCGACACTCTTGACGAGCTTGCAGGTAAATTACCTAAACTACGCCAGCAAATAATGCGTTTAATGAGCAGTGAAATTACCTACGATCAAGAAATGCTTTTACTGCTTAACAAAAAATCGGCAGAAGAACGCCTAGCTAGTTTTATTTATAACTTGTCTGAGCGATTTGGTGAGCGTGGTTTTTCGCGTAAAGAGTTTAGGTTTACTATGACCCGTGGTGAAATAGGTAATTACTTAGGCCTTACAGTAGAAACCATTAGCCGTTTATTAAGTCGCTTTCAAAAAGCCGATTTAATTAAAGTAGAAGGCAAGTTTATTACTATTTTAGATAATGATGCACTCGCTAAAGCAGCAGCCATTGTTAA
This sequence comes from Pseudoalteromonas sp. ECSMB14103, assembly GCF_000813065.1. Lineage (NCBI taxonomy): Bacteria > Pseudomonadati > Pseudomonadota > Gammaproteobacteria > Alteromonadales > Pseudoalteromonadaceae > Pseudoalteromonas > Pseudoalteromonas sp. ECSMB14103. Next base: position 137,049 of record NZ_JWGY01000007.1, read on the forward strand.
ATAGGTATACCTTGATATAGAACAACAATTTATGTGCTAAGCCTTTAACTGTTTTGTATTTGAGTTACACTAAAAGTACACCAGTTAGATAAATGGAGTAGCACATGAACACAATTAAACGCATTCTCGCGGTTATTGACCCTACCAAAGACGATCAACATGGTTTAGCGCGCTCAGTCGAACTGGCAAAAAAATCTGGCGCAACAATTACAGCATTCATGACGGTCTATGACTTCTCTTATGAAATGACAACGATGCTTTCAGGCGATGAGCGTGAAGCGATGCGCGAAGCCGTTTTAAAAGACCGCGAACTCTGGCTCAACGATTTAGTTTCACCTTACAATAACTTAAATATTGAAACATTAGTTGTTTGGCATAACCGCCCTTACGAAGCCATTATTGAAACAGTTATCGATCAAAATTACGATTTAGTCATTAAAAGTACTCATCAACATGGCGCACTAAAATCGGTGATATTTACCCCTACAGATTGGCATTTGGTGCGTAAATGCCCTACTCCAGTATTATTTGTAAAAGAAATGGCATGGCCTGAAAATGGTAATATTTTAGCTGCTGTTAACGCAGTGAGTGAGAATGATCAGCATATTGCGTTAAACAAACGTATAATCAAAGACGCGCAATTTCTATGCGAACTTGCTAACGCAAAGCTTAATTTAGTCAATGCATATCCTGCTACCCCTATTAATATAGCTATTGAAATACCAGAGTTTAATCCAAGTCTTTACAACGAATCAGTTAAAAAACACCATATAGAATCAACTAATGCACTGGCTACTGAATTTACATTAACTACTGAGCAATGCTTTATTGAAGAAGGCTTACCAGAAGATGTAATTCCTGATATTGCAAATCGTTTGAATAGTGAATTAGTGGTTATTGGAACTGTTGGCCGTACTGGGTTAAGTGCTGCGCTAGTTGGCAATACTGCAGAGCATGTAATAGATAGCCTAGACTGCGATGTATTAGCACTAAAACCAGACGGCTACGTTAGCCCACTGGCAAAAGATTAATAATTTTGCTGTAGCTCCCGATATGCTAATAACATATAATACGCCCCTTTATTTCTAGCAAGTAATTTGCTGCATTGTTTACTAAGGGGGCGTAGTGTCTAACTCAGCTCAAGCCAAAGCTCAATATAACTTTAATAAGTTACAAAAGCGTTTACGCCGTTTAACTGGCCAAGCGGTTATGGACTTTAACATGATTGAAGAAGGTGACCGTATAATGGTTTGCCTCTCTGGTGGTAAAGATAGCTATACAATGCTTGAAATGCTGCAGCACCTTAAACGTGTTGCCCCCATTAAATTTGATCTTGTAGTTGTTAATTTAGACCAAAAGCAGCCCGGCTTCCCTGAACATGTATTGCCAGAGTACCTAGATAAACTCGATGTAGAGTACAAAATTGTAGAAGAAGATACCTACAGTATTGTAACCGACATAATTCCTGAAGGTAAAACCACCTGCTCGCTATGTTCTCGCTTACGCCGTGGTATTTTATACCGCACAGCTAAAGAGCTTGGTGCAACTAAAATTGCTCTTGGTCATCACCGTGACGACATGATTGAAACACTGTTTTTAAACATGTTTTATGGTGGAAAACTAAAAAGTATGCCTGCTAAATTAATGAGCGACAACGGCGAGCATATGGTTATCCGCCCGCTTGCCTACTGTAAAGAAGCAGACATTAGCAAATACGCGTTTACTCAAGGCTATCCTATCATTCCGTGTAACTTGTGTGGTTCTCAAGAAAACTTGCAGCGTAAACATACAAAAAACATGTTAGCGCAATGGAATAAAGATCATCCGGGCCGCATTGAGAGTATTTTTACAGCCATGCAAAATGTTGTTCCATCTCATTTAGCTGATGCTGAATTATTTGATTTTGAAAACCTAAAAACGGGTGAAGTGATTGATGGCGGCGATATTGCACTCGACAAGCCAGATATTCCTAAAGTGCCTGTCAACAGCGATACAGACGAAGAAAACGCTGGCGTTGTTACAATTAACTTAAGCTAACTAAGTTGTATTTTTGGGTTTGCATTAAAGCAAACCCAAAACTAGTTTAACCGTCGGCTAATCCTTTTAAAAACTCCAAGCTTAATTTTTCTTGCTCATTAGGTTGGTATGGCAGCTGTTGTAAACTGTCAAAAGGAAAGTCATTTATATCAAAGTGGCTAATTTCACTGTTACCAAAACTGTTTCGCTCGCCAGGACTTGGCGACATCCTTTCAATTACAAATCCACTCAAACGCATATCAGCCATGCCTTGCGGCAAAATTGACCAGTGCGCTTTTAAATCAATAGTTTGGCTTCCTTCACTTAAACGTTGTTTACTCACCAAGTGCGCAAGTGGTGTGTCGCCAGTAAAAAGGTTCGCCCGAATACGGTACAAGCCCTTTTTTACTACTTTTAAATTGGCGGGTATAAGCATGTTTTCGCTTTGTGGGTATGCCGACTCAAAACCAATAAGTGTCGCACTCGGTGGCATATATTGAATTTGCGCCACTACAGGGATTTGTTTTCCATCAACATTTGCTTCAACAAATATTTGTAAATTTCGCGGATAGTCTTCCTCAGCTTTAAAAATAACATTGGCTTCGCCATCTTGTGCATTACTTTTATAGGTTGTTACAGTCTCTTTTGTATCTGTATTGGCAAGCTCTACATTCACATTTTTAAGGCCACCTGCGCTGACTTTTAATGTTATTTCTTCTGGATACACAAACCTATATTTACTAAGGCTGACTGTAACCGCATTTCCTTTGTCGTCTATTGGACTTTCAACAGGATAAAATTGATTAGGTTTTAAACGGTCTTCATCAAATTCAGACAATGGTTGTGAATATGGCGGATATTTAAGCGCACGCTCGTATTGAGTAGCTACCTGCTCTGCTGCTTTTGCTAAGTTGCTATTATAATCTGTTGTTACTTTTTGTTTTGGTGGTGATTTAGCGGGTAAGTGTGCAGTAGTTGCGTGTATGTTTAATTTACTCTCAGCGGGCAAAGGCTGTTTTATCTTAACAACAGCGACTTCAACTTTAGCCTCTTCTTGAGAGGGCCAAACTAATAAAGCCAGTAAAGCCATTACCGAAACGACTACTAGGATTTTTTTTATCATTAATAGCTCAATCCTTATAAAAAGTGCAGCTTAATTAAGCTGCACATTTAACGTTTATGGGATCACATTATAAATTAATGCAGAAGCACTCGTTGTGTTTGAGTTTTTAATATAACGGTAGTTCTTTTTCCAAAACCACGACCCTGTTGTTTGATCAAATGTATTAAAGCCAACATTTTGTCCGTCGACATTAATGTTATTCATAGCAATGGTTACATTACCTTTACGCTGAGCATTATGAATTTCATTATGGCTGTAGCTGTCACTCATCATCATAGGGTAATGGTTAGGCATAAAACTATTTACCGCATCACTTTGTGATTTTAATCGACCATCAGTATCAATACTGCTACTACAGCTACCAAATGACCGTGCAGAGCTTGCACCACATGATGAGTGCGACGCAACAACCGAATCATCATTACCTTTTAAAAATGCGCCTGTGATCCCTAAGTATTCATTACCGTCGGCAACAAAACGTAAACGAGGTGTACGCGCATCTGGAAATGGAGATATTTTACGCGCATTATTTACTTTTAAATCGTGTAACACGCCAACCGCTTCGGTAACATCGCTTCCTAGCCACCATCTAAGTGCAGCATCTATAGCAAAATTCCACGATGCACCTGTAAGTGCGCTTACAGCAACATCAGCAAGTTCACTACCGCCACCAGCACCGGCTAGATCAAATGTAGCAACAATATTGAGTGGCGAAAGCCCTGCGTTTTCTAACCAGTTTGCTTGGTTATCAATAATATGGCGAGCAATTAAATCCCCAGTAGAGTGTGTCACTAATACACAGCCATCAGCACATAAGTTTGAGCGAGATAACTGCTTTAATTTAGGCCAAACCCAATCTGTTGCTATTTTACCTTCAACACGCTCGTAGGCAGGCCAATCAATTCGTTCATCTGCTCTGTTATTCCAATACGACTGCCAATATGTTTCGCCATCATTTACAACGTCGCTACCTGATTTATTGGTTATTTGAGATACCTGCAAACCATGAATTAATATTATTTTGTGATCTTTACTTGCAGCTGAAAAACTCATTAGCATAGCAAGGCATGCGCCCACTATATGCTGAGGTTTTATCCACTTGTGTGTGTGTGTGTTGTTCATAAAATTCCTTAATGTGTGTGTTAAATATTATTTGTTAAGGTATTCATTATTAGTGTCTTTTTTTACTTATCTGCAATATTAAGCATTAGAGAAAATAACCTGACTCTACTATCAGCGAGTTATAACTCTATTTTACCTGCCTTAGGTAATGTACTTAGTTAAGCAAATTAGTATGACTGATCAGTCCAGACAATGACCAGTATTAGGAACAAAGAACAAAAATGCAACAATTTATTATCATTTATATTGGATCAAAACAAAATTTATTTTTAATCAATAATTTAAAAATTGTCTTTTTTGGAATTATATGGTGGGTTTGTAAAAAATATAGCTGAGGAGTGCAATCTATTTTGCCAAGCCTAAACGTGGTTTAGCCTTGGCAAAAATTTTTAACTGACTTTATTGACCTTTAAGCTCGCTTGTAAATTGCCCTATAGCATTTACAACTTCTTGAGCACCATTTTGTATTTCACTCATCACATTGCCCGACTCTTTAGATAAAGCTAAGCCTTGCTCTGCTTTTTCTTTTCCTTTTTCGATTACATCTACCGTGTTTTGGGTTTGCGATTGGTTACGCTGTACAACTTCAACAATTTCCTCTGTTGCTTTAGATGTACGTGATGCGAGTAAACGAACCTCGTCTGCTACAACGGCAAACCCCCGACCTTGCTCACCAGCACGGGCGGCCTCAATAGCTGCATTGAGTGCAAGTAAATTAGTTTGCTCAGCAATACTACTAATGCTTTGCACAATGCTCGCTATTTGTTGAGATTGTTGATCCAATGCAGAGATTTCGCTGGCCGCTTGCTCCATATTTATAGCAAGCTCTGTCATAACAGCCACTGTGTCTTTAATTACTTCAGCGCCTTGTTCTGCTTTTTTATCTGTTTGTGTTGAGGTGCTGTAGGCAATTTCGGCAGCTTGAGAAATCGCAATTTCTCGGTTTACTTGCTCCGTAATAACAGTCGCAAACTTCATTACTTTATAAAGCTTTCCGGCATCATTAGAAATAGGATTGTAAGAGGCCTCTAACCAGACAATGTTGCCATGCTTATCAACACGCTTAAATCGAGACGCTATAAACTGTCCTTGCCTGAGTTTTGACCAAAAGGCCTGATACTCTTGTGATTCTGACTCTTCGCGCTCACAAAAAATACGGTGATGTTGGCCTAATATTTCTTTTTCTTTGTAGCCCATTGCATCTAAAAATTGCTGATTAGCCTTTAATGCATGTCCTTCTAAATCAAATTCAATAACCGCCATTGATCGGTAAATCGCCTTGATTGTGTCACTTTGCTCACGCGATGCTGAAATTGTTTTGGTTAATACAGTACAAAAAATAGAAAAATATAAAAGCTGATCTTGTTCTCCTTTTACAGGGTGAACAATTAAACGTAACCACTCTACTTGACCGTCTTGGCGAATAAATTGTAACGCGCCCCCCCAATGGCCCTCTTTTTTAATCGCTTTTTGTAAGCTTTTGTACTCGTCTGAGTGCTGAGAATGTTCAGAAATAATATCTAAAAGCGGAGTATTAATAATATGATTTTCTCGATAGCCCAGCATATTAAGGAGCTGCTCGTTTGCGTGGGAGATTCGTCCGTCATAAAGAATATTAATTACTAGCATTTCACGATTAAGGCCTTCCCAAACTTGTTGTAGTGGGTAAAGCTCTGCTTTTAAAGATGCTATTTCGTTTTGTTTACTATTAGAAAAAAACATTAATATCCTTACTAATACTCGAGGTATGAAATTTATAAATGCAGAGGCTAATTTATCTACGTGATAAATGAAATTTGCCCTAGCGTTAAATAATTTGCTTAAAGTTCAACCAAAACCAAGACTTTTACATGGTAAAGTAAACACTTAACACACATTTGGGACCATTTATTACTTTAATATAGCCTCCATATAAGTCAAACTTTACAACTGGCTATTTTACTAAAATCACTGTTTAAGCCCCATTTACGCTTTTAAATGCAGTAATAGTGCAGGTAATAACGTTTCTATGCACTGGGCGTTTTCTTCATATTGGTGACTTATACGTACCCAACCGTCTGTTCCCATTATTTGTAGCGAGGTTATTTCTACGCTATCGATGTTTTCGTATTGAGTGCACCACAGCCCTTTTACTCTAAATATGCCAAAACTTGTAGTAATGCGATTTATTGTAAATGAGGTTTTCATAAGGTTATTTCACTTGTAACCGCTCATATAAACCAGATGAGCGCGATACAGTTTTATTCATTGCTAACTGCAGTACCTTTTTATCGGCAACTAACTCAAAAGTATGTTTAGCACGGGTAATTCCGGTATAAACAAGCTGGCGATTAACCCCAACACTTGCCTGCTGTAGTGGCGGTAAAACCATTGCGGTATAGCTAAATTCTGACCCTTGAGACTTATGTATTGTCATTGCAAACACTTTGTCGTGTGCGGGTAAACGAGCCGGTGAAAATGCACGTGTGCTGCCCTGCTCGTCAATAAATATAGCCTTAAGCTGCCCAGCTTCATCATTCATTAAAATACCAATATCGCCATTAAATAGCTTTAATTGGTAATCGTTTTGGCTCACCATTATAGGCATACCACTATAGTGGCGCTGGTTTGGGTTTACGTTTATTAAACCCTGTTGCTGCAGGGTCCGTTCGATGCGTTGATTCAAACTATTAACGCCGTAGTCGCCCTCTTTTACTGCGGCCAGTAATTGATAACCTGCAAACGCAGCATGCACTTTGGCTACACTCTCACCTTGGGCAATTAAATTTAAATAATGTGCATAATGTTTGGCTGCTCGATTTACAAGGTTTTCTATTGGTTTACCTATAAAGTCGTAATCCAAAATAACATCACTAAAACGCCCTTCAACACTTTCCTGCTCTACATAATTTAATAAGCCACTATTATTTGTATTAACTGCCAATGCTAGTTGCCCTATGCCACTTTTAGCGTCAAAGCGGTAACTGCGTTGTAAAAAGGCAATGCAATCGGCTAGTTTAAATAGGCTATTTCCCTGCGATATTAATGTAGGCTGATCATCAAAACAAAGCGCATTTAGTTCATCACACCGCTGCTTTGAGTAGTTTGGTGTGCGCCCAAGTGCAAGCCCTTGGCACAAATCGCTCATAACGCTGCCTGTATCAACCGAGGCAAGCTGGTCTTTATCACCAAGCAGTATTAATCGAGCATGAGCAGGCAAAGCTTCAATTAATTTCGCCATTAGCGATAAATCCACCATGCTTGCTTCATCAATAATTAACACATCTAGGTGCAGAGGATTGCTTTGAGTGTGTCTAAATTTATTAGTAAAAGGTTTTACCCCCAATAAGCGATGAATAGTTTGCGCAGTATCAGGGATCAGCGCTTTTATATCGTCGGGTATACTACTTAGCTGATTTTTAGCCCCTAAAATAGACTCACTTAGCCTTGCCGCAGCTTTACCCGTCGGTGCCACCAGCTTTATGCTTAATGGCGCTGCTTTGTAAAGCGATTGCAATATAGCCAGCAACTTAGTTACTGTGGTTGTTTTACCTGTTCCTGGCCCACCGGTTATTACACTAAACCCTTTAGTTGCTGCAATGGCGCACGCCACTTTTTGCCAGTCAACGTCGTCCACGGGGGGCTCTGGGAAATAATGCTGCAATAAAGCAGTAAGAGTTTGACTATCAATATTAAGCGCTCGCTCACTCATGGCTAATAGCCGCTCTGCAAGTATGTGCTCATAAGCTGCCAAACGCGAAAAATAAAGGCGTTGGTCAAATAACTGAAGTGGTTTGGCATCCCCAACGCTTTGATGATTTTGTAAGTAGGTTAACGCGGTTTGTTGGTTAAACCCTTGCACAAATGGGCTATACGTAGTGGGAATATTCCCTTCAACTTTATTAAAGTCGCTTTGGCGTAAATTAAACGGATTGGCCCAGTCTATGGTGTTTAATGTTAAGCAACTGTGCTGGCTTTGTTGGGCTATACATAACAACAATACAATATAAAAAAGCTCATTATGTGTTCTTTCATCCGTATTTGAGAGTAACTGCGCAAGTTTTACATCAACGACGCGTATTCTATTTTCGCCCAGTAAATAATCCAGTAACGGCACTTCAGTAACCACGCTATTAGATACTGCCTGTTGCTCATGCGCTAAAGGCGCCTGTTCAACGTTGTCTTCTAGCGCGTCAAATAAACCCGGCTGTTGATTTAACTCACTCATAACATGGCTCCTTGGCTAAATAAGCCATCTAAGATAGTTACTTGCTCTAGTGTTAATTGATTAAAGAAAACACCTTGCCCTGCTGGCATGCCACGTAAAAAGGTGTAATACACGCCCCCTAAGTGACGCTCAATTGAGTAGTCACTAATGCGTTGCTTTAATAGCCTATGCAGCGCTACGGTATATATTAAATACTGTAAATGGTATTGATGGCTGCTCATGGCTTGCTCTAGCTGCTCGGGTTCATAATCTTTAGGCGTATTACCTAAGTAATTAGATTTATAATCTAAAATATAATATTTCCCTTGGTAGCAAAATATTAAATCCACAAAGCCTTTTAAAAGCCCTTTAACATGAGAAAAATCCAGCTTACTTTGTACAAAGCCAAAGTGTTTAATTAGCACTTCGTTAAGCTTGGGGGCACTTAAACTGGTCAGCGGTAAATTAAACTCCATTTCGACTAAGCAGTCACTGGGCGATAGCTTACTTAAACTTAAATCAGTTTGAGCATTCAATGGGCAATTTAGTACATCAAGCACCCACTGCTGGGCAATTGGCTGCCATGTGTCGCTAATGTGATATTTTTCAAAGGCCCGTTTAATTACCTGTGACAAATTTTGCTCGCTGTTTGTGGGGTGAGTAACTGGACTTGTAAAATCAATTTGTTCAAAAATTTCGTGTAAACAGCTTCCTGGCTTTGCCCCTTTAGGAAAACTAAAAGGTGAAGGGAGTTCGTCTTGTTGAACGGCAAACTCGTCTTTCTCGTGATCTTCATCGCTTCGCCCTGGGGCTAATTCATCGCTGTGCTTTTTAAAACTCAATGCACTAAAGCTGGTTGCACGCCAATCTCGTTCTATGTGCGCCTTACTATTGTTTACACTCAGAATTTGCTGAGCAGCCTCGGTATTAGCAAACTGTAAGGTTCCCTGTTGTCGTAATTCTTCAGAGGTAAATTGCTGATAACACATAAATGTGTGCTTGTCGCAAAACTCACTTAAATGTGTTCGCCATATTTGGCTGCTTGAAATTTCGAGCTCTGAGAACAGCACATGCCCAAGCGCACTACTTTGAATTGCTAACCGACTACTTTGCCCTTGCCCTATGTTATAAACACCCAGCGCACAAAAATGCACTGCGCGCGTAAGCGCTACATACAATAAACGTAAATCTTCGGCTAAGCGCTCTTTTTCAGCCTGCTGGAGTGCGTCTTCATCCTTACTTAAATCATAAATAAGTTTGCCATTTTTATGATAAAGCGCTTCTTTAGTTTCACGATAACCACTGGCAAACGGCATAAATACCAATGGATATTCGAGCCCTTTTGAAGCATGCATTGTCACAATTTTAACTAAGTTGGCATCACTTTCTAAACGTACCTGTACGGTTTCGCCATCTTGTTGACTCACCTTTTGCGCAAACCAGCGCAGTAAGCGTAATGTGCCTTCAAGCTCAATTTGTTTTTGCTGTAATATTTCACCAAGGTGTCTAAAGTCGGTAAGCCACCGCTCCACGTTGTAGCCTAAACCTTGCCATTTAGCACTTAACTGATTATGGCTTAGTAATCGCTCAAGCATGGCCATTGCCCCTTGCTTATGCCAAATATGGCTAAGCTGAGCAAAAAAGTTTAAGTGCTCTTGCCAAGCGTTTTCGTTATCGGCAAGTGCGTATACATCGTTATAGCTTAAACAAAATAACGGTCCTGCGAGCACACCACGAAGTAATGACTCGTCATATTGACCATGTAATGCAGTTAAAAAATTAAGTAAATGATGGCTCAACTCTTGGCTAAACACGCTGTCGCGGGATAGGTATACACTGGCAATTTTAGCCTCGCTCAAAGCCTTTTTCATTATTTGCGCTTCAACGCGGTCACGTACCAAAATACATATGTCTGCCGCACTTATTGGCGTTTTGCCAATGCACGCAGTGCCCTGTTTAGCGTGTTCTAATAAAGTGACTATCTTATTAGCAAAGTAAGTGGCTAGGTGTGCTTGCCCTAATCCTTTACTGGTGGGTTTATTTTTTTCATCGGCGGCTTCATCTACAAACACGTTAAATTCAAAGGCGTTAGCCGGTTTACCATCAATTAAAAACGATTCATCTGCTTTTTTACCCTTAGCGCTCACTTTGTTAAACGGAATAACATCGTTATAAATAAAACTGTTGTCGTGTTTGCTAAATAGGCTATTTACGCTGTTTACTATATCGCTGCTTGAGCGAAAATTAGTGCCCAGTGTAAATTGTTGAGGCTCGTCTACCGCCTTTTTTGCGCCTATATACGTAAATATATCTGCGCCTCTAAAACCGTAAATAGCTTGTTTAGGATCGCCTATCATGGCAAGTGTAGTATTGGCTTGGCCATAAATTTGACTAAAAATACCATACTGAATCGGATCGGTGTCTTGAAACTCATCTATCATAGCAACCGGAAATAACTGTGCAATTTTTTGCGCAAGCACATCACCTTGCTCATTATTAAGTGCAGTGTATAAATTAGTGAGTAAGTCGTCGGGGGTGATCACACTTTGCTCTTGCTTTCGCTTAACAATGGCTGATTTTACCCAGCGTGCAGCTTCTTGTACCAACGCTATTTTTAAACCTTGGTTCATGGTGTTGTTAAGCGCTGATAAGGTATCAAACTGACTTAATAACGGATGCGTAAACAAAGGCTGATTTTTTTTATAGTTAGTGGTGTCACTTAAGTTCTCGGTACTCCATATTTCAAACGAATACTTATTGGTACCAAACTCAAAAAACACGTCACCGCTTGCACAAAATGCATCAAGCGCTGCAAGGCTTGCTTTGCGAGCGGGTGTTTTAGCACCACTTAGGCCTGAGCCTTTAATAGCATCAGTAAATGCGTGTTCTTGGCAATCTTTTTTAAACTGTGGGATGAGAGTTAAGTATTCATCACGAGCTTGCCATACATCATCTAAGTTTATTTGCGGTGTTATGTGCGCATTGGCTTTATTTAAAATACTGGCTACTTGAGAAAATAAAGACTCGGGTGCTGAAAATACCTCTAAAATAGCATCGGTTCTGTCTTCACTCAGTGGATAAACAAACGAACGCCAAAAGTCTTTTATTGTTTCGAGCAGTATGTCGCGCTCGTCTAAAATAAACTCTAAATTAAATGCCACACCTGATTCAAACGCATGTTGCTTTAACATTCGCTGACAAAAGCCATGAATCGTAAATATAGCGGCTTCATCCATCGATTTTGCGGCAGCGTCCAGTAAATCAAAGGCTCTGTGTTTGTCGTCTATAGCAGCAATAACCCCTTCAATTAACTCATCGTTTGGGTTTTGCCCAAGTAATGCATCTCTGGCTGCAATAATACGGTTACGCACACGGTCTTTGATTTCTTGAGTAGCAGCGTCGGTAAACGTTACTACCAAAATCTGTTCTACACTTAGAGGAGCATTAAGCTCACCCGGTATTTGCATACCAAGTAAATAGCGTAAATATAGCCCGGTAATGGTATACGTTTTACCCGTTCCGGCACTGGCTTCTATTAAACTTTGCCCTTTAAGGGGCATAGTAAGTGGATTAAGCGCTTGCATGGTCGCTCTCCTTAGCATGCTCATATAACGGCGCGAGTAGCTTTTCGCTCCAGCTAATAAACTCGTCTTGGCAGTCGTTAAGTGATTGCACCGTTAATCTAATGTAGGGGTTTTCACCTTCACCTCGGCCTATGTATTGCGGGCTAAATTTATTCATCGCTTTTGCCATATCGCCACCGGTTTTTATGTATTCGTATCCACTTACCGGATAAAACGCCACAGGCTCTTTACGCAGTGCTTTGTATAATTCAAACCAATCCGCCAAAATTAAATCAGCGTCGGCTTTGCCCATAGGCGCAAAGCTAATTTGTTTATCAAGCCCAAGTAATAACGTTTCGAGGTTATGCCCCAAACTTTGTGCCACAAGGTGATAAATAAAGCCTCTAATCATGTCTTTGGCTTTAATACTGGCGCTACGGTAAAACACCTGTTTTTGCATAAAAATATGGTTAAGCCAGCCCTGAATTTGTGTTCCTTGAATATTAAACGACACCTCTACAGGCTCACTTTTACCCGCTTTTATTTGCTCTTTCACCTGCCCTGCAAGCGCGTCAACGCGGTGTTGCATGCTTTGTAAAACTAAACTTCCCACATTCGCTTGCGGTAACTCGCCGCGTTGCAAAATTTGCTCAGTACTCATTGGCGTATCGTTAATTGTGGCTTCTAATATTTCGTCTAAATAAAAGTAACGGCGCAGCGCATCAATACTAAATGGCTCTTCATCTTTTGCTACTTCGTTAAATTGCGGCAAACGTAAACCCAAGGTTTGATTGTAAAAACTCTCTTGTGCGCTGCAAACACTGCGTATAAATACATCAAGCTCTAACTGTTCAGGTGGTTTTACATCAAGTGCGCTAACTGGCTCTGGTAATATGGGCTCATTTGGCAACCAAATTGGGTTATAACTATGATCATTAAGCACGGTACTATTTTTATTATCTTGGTAGTAGTGGCTATTAAAGGGTTGCAAGTGTTGCTGGCTAATCAAACATGCCGGTAATGCTTTAGATGAGTCGTCACCCAGCGTAAAACTACGCCCTATGTATTCTAATAACTCGCTCACCAGGGTTGATGGCATACGGGGTTGGTTATCAAAGCAGGAGCGGCCAATATAGCTCATATAAAGATTTTCACGGGCACTAAGTAGCGCTTCTAAAAATAGGTAACGGTCATCTAATTTTCGTGATCGGTCACCTTTTTGTTTTTTAGAGTGTGGTACTAAATCAAACCCAATAGGCTGCACATTACGTGGGTAGTCAGCGTCGTTTAAACCTAGCATGCACACTACTTTAAATGGCACGGCGCGCATGGGCATAAGCGTACAAAAATTTACTTGCCCCACTAAAAACCGCTGACCGACGCCTTTTTCTTGTATACCCTGTTTTATTAAATAGCTAACTATGCGCTGCGACACCGCTTGATTGTAGTCGCCGTTATCGTGATGCTTTTGAATATCTTCAAGCACTTTTTGCAGCACTAATAAATCCCAACTGTCGTCGCTTTCACTCTCGTAAACAGCGCCAAGTAGCTCGCTTAAAATTTGTGCCTTATTGGTCAGGGTGTCGTCGGGGGTAAGCTTGGCTTTAAAGGTTTGTAGCACATCAATAAAATCTACCAGCTTATTAAGCGTATCAAGTGCCATTCCTTCTACTTCGTCGGCGCTGTAAATACCATTAAATGGGCATTGCTCGTCGCGCATGGCAATACCCAGTAATAAACGATTTAAACCATGCTGCCATGTATTTAGTTCAATGGCAGGTAAATCAAAACTGTGTTTATGTTCGGCATTGATGCCCCATTTAACGCCTACGCGTTCAAGCCAGTATTGTATTTGTTCATATTCGTGCGCTTCAAGGCCAAACTTTTCGGCTATTTGGGTTACTTGTAGTAAATCTAAAATATCTGATACGCCAAACCGCGAGAACGGTAAGTTAGCTAAGCTGGCAAACGAGCTTAGTACTGGTTTTTCTTGCTCTATGGCTAAATCAGCTAACGCGTAGGGAATATAGCGGCTGCCTTGCGCACCACCAAATACAGATTCTATATAGGGGCTGTATGTGCCTACATCGGGCATCATTACAATAATGTCTTTAGGGGTAAGCGCAGGGTTTTGGTTAAACAAATTAAGTAAATAGTCGTGTAATCGCTCAACTTCTCTAAGCGGTGTATGGCAGTCACTAAGGGTAATACTGGTATCGTTTGCACTTACTGGTAATTTACCTTCATCGTTTATAAACCATTCTTTGTTATCGGTAAGCGACTCCCCTTTAAACGCAAGCTGATAAATTTCGCTTTGTACTTGCCCAAGTAATGTAGTGTCAAACGCATCTATAAAGCCATCAATCCAACGGGCATCAAGTTGCACTAGCTGTTCAAAATAATCGCGACCTAACTTCCCCCACGATGATAAAAGTGGGTTACCTATAAAGTAATAGTCTTCATCTGGGTTAGATTGTTTTTTTTGCTGCGCTTCCACTAGCGGCATTTTGGCGTATTTAGCATTTATTTTGGCCGCTGTTTTTTCGTCAATTATGTCACCCCAGTAATGCTCACTCGGGTTAAAAAAGAATAAAAACACCTCTGTTTTTTTGCTCAATGCTTCAAACACATCAAGCTGAGAATTAGCAATGGCTGATATACCAAATAAACTAATGCGTTTGGGTAATAAGCTGTTGTCCATACTTTCCAACGCAGCAAGTAATTGCCCCTGCATATTTGCGCGGTGAAATTGGCTTTGGCCCAGCGCTTTGCTTAATTTTACAATTCGGCGCCATAAATCAGGCTGCCATGGTGCAATGGTCACATCTACGTCATCAAGTTCATCATTGCCGCTATCCCATGTTGCTATCCAATACGGTCGATACATGAGGTATTGGTCGTACACATCAGCTATTTTTTCACATAGAGCAAAGGTTTTTTGGCCATCAATATCGCCCTCTAAGTAGGTTTTTAGGGGTAAGTAAAGCGGTTCGTCAATACAAGTGGGTAAAATTGAAAATAATTTCCATGCAAGGTTAGGTTTGTTAAAGGCCGACTCTTTAGGCACATTAGGTAATAGCTGCTGATATAGTTGCCAAATAAAACTCGATGGCAACGGAAAATCAACCTGAGCAGCCACACCTAAATGCTCACTCAAGCCAATTTTTAGCCACTGCGACATACCCGGAGATTGCACCAGCACCACTTCTTTATCGAAAGGGCTTTGCAATGGGCTTACCTTTAACAGTTGATGAAACTGTGCTTGCAGGGCTTCCATACGGTTTGATTGAATAATATTGAGCATACGACACTGTCCTTACTTGAAGTAAAACCAGTGTAAGATATTTTCAATTATAGGGGTAGCAATAAGGGGAAAATGACGTTAATAAAACAGCAAGTTAGAAGGTAGCTTAACAAAAAATAAACGCACAGAACTTACTTTAATCACTTTTTAATCACTGTGCGTTTATTATTTATATCGCGCTTTATTTATAAGGGCTAATACTTGAAAGGCTAAAGTTACTTTGCATAATGACCTTGCCGTCAATGCCTTTGAGTTTTAGAGAAATAGCTGGGTCGGGTTGTTTCCAATCAATGCTTAAATCACCATAGTTTACATTGTGCGTGTAATCGCCCACGCGATGCTTATTTGGGCTGACGTCTTTCCATTTTTCAGTCAAACCTGAGCTGGTCATTTCAATAAGCGGGTAATCTAGGTTTTGATTGTATTTAGATATTTCCCCCCAATGCGTATCGCCACTAATGATCACCACGCCATTTACTTTATGTTTTTTAATTAACGTAAATAAACGATTTCGATCCTCTGGAAAGTTTGCCCATGACTCCCAGCCTGTAAAATCAGGCAATAACTGCAAGCTTGATGCAATAAGCTTAATAGCAGCAGGTTTTTTAAGCTCGCGCTCGAGCCACTGCCATTGCGCTTCACCTAGCATTGATGCGCCTTTAACTTCTGTTGGGCTATAAGGCCCTTGGTTGTTTAATTTACGCTTGGTGTAATATTCAAGCTCGCTTACATGATTAAGTGTGTCACGGTTCCAACGTAAATCGGGCATAATCACTTGCACCGTTTGCTCGCCTTCACCATACATATACGAGGTATAAATACCGTCTGAGCGTGTTCTACGCTCTGTGTTTTTAGGCTCGCCCCAAAAGTCGAGCATAATTTGTCGCGATTCTTCTTTGTGAAGGTATTCTTTCCCCGCGTCGTTTTGACCAAAGTCGTGATCGTCCCACATTGCAATAATAGGTGTGTTTTCTTTTAGGGTTTTAAAGCCGGGTTTTGCACCTAGTTTTTGATATTTATTAGCAAGCACTGACATGTCATTGGTGTCGCCGTAAATATTGTCGCCTAAAAATATAAATAGATCGCCCTGCTCTTTATTTATGGTGTCGAATATTGGGATATCTTTGTCTTGATGCCCGCACGAACCAAACAATATTTTTGATGGTGCAGCCATCGCGCTTGCACTAACAACCAACGCAAGCGTTGAATATAAAATAGGGTTTAATAGCATTTTCATTTTAAAATCTCTTTAATAGCGGGTGCCATATTGGGGTTAATTATATGTGGTTGCTGACCAAGTGCCGCAAGCACTGTAGCGGCAATTTGCGCTTGTTTAACATTTTTAATTTTTATTAGGCCATTTCCTTTAATGGCAGGGCCAATTGCGCCAAGCCAAATATGCTCAGAACCAACAATTCCCTCTGGGAATGCCCTTTTACCTTGCGGTGAATTGGCTAAGGCCTGTTTAGAGCTATGGTGTTGCCAATCGCTTGCATGACTCCCTCGGCCGTGGTCAGTAGTAATAATAAGCGTTGTTTTGTTTTTATAACCAGGGGTACTTTGAATGGTTTGCCATAAGTCTTTTAAAAATGCATCGCTTTGTTTCGCTGATTTTAAGTAAGCATCGTAATGAC
Source organism: Pseudoalteromonas sp. ECSMB14103 (assembly GCF_000813065.1). Lineage (NCBI taxonomy): Bacteria > Pseudomonadati > Pseudomonadota > Gammaproteobacteria > Alteromonadales > Pseudoalteromonadaceae > Pseudoalteromonas > Pseudoalteromonas sp. ECSMB14103. Next base: position 153,997 of record NZ_JWGY01000007.1, read on the forward strand.
CATCGTGAGCAAAATCATCTGTTTCACCTAAGCTAATTACCAGCAACTTCGGTTGTTTAGCCAACATGTAGGCTTTGGCAAAACGATAGGTAAAACTGTCTAATCGAACATTTGTCCACGGGCTGGGAATTTCTTTTTGCAGTGCATTTAAAAGTGGGGCATCTGCAAATAAATCTTCTGCAATAGGCATAAACCCTGCATTTACATATACGTTACTGCGCTTGGTGTTTACAATGTATGGAAACACATCCCAGCTACCAAATAACGCAGTGCTGTTTTTAAATTCAGCTTGCGCGTCTAAACGCTCTAAAATAGTTTTATTTGGGTTATACACTTTATCGTTACTGTTAATATTTTCATCTACTTCGCCACTTAAGATTTCGTTATAACCGGGATACGAAAAATACCACGGATTACTAACCGACATTGTAGATCCCTTTGTTCTGTCACCAATAATTACGCCTTGTTTAGCCACTACTTGCGTTAAAAAAGGCATTAATAATTGCTGACGCTTGTGTGGATTTTCATTCCAAAACTCATTACTTAAGTCGCTCGGCCGTTTAACAAAGTCTTTATTACTAATAAGGTTTTTATCAGCACCACTAAATACTTCTTGCCAGCGCACGCCATCAAGGGTCACAAGCACAACGTTTGCGTCACTCGCACACACAGAGCTGGCAAATAAAATAAAGCTCGCCAATAATACTTTTAATATTTTATGCATGAATTTTTCACCTCACGTTAAATAAAAAGCCCATCAAAGTGACGGGCTTTTATTTACGTAATTGATTGCCTAAAACGCAGCTGTAAAGGTAACTGCCGCAGTGCGAGGCGAGCCTATAAAGTAAGTTGAACCATTACCTGTGCCGCCGGCTAAGTAGCTTTCATCTGTTACGTTATAAACAACAAAAGCAATATCGATAGCTTTAAATGGCCCTGCATCAACTTGTGTTGCGTAACCCGCATTTAAATCAAGAACAGTGTAGCTATCTACGTCGCCACGCTCACCGGTATATTTAGCCGACAAACCAAAGCGAAAATCGCCACTGTAATAATCGGTAGAAAGCACAAATAAGTCATCTACTGAGTCTATAACCTTATCACCCGCTTCAAAACCTGGCGCATCACCTTTGTACTCTGAGTTATTATTTGTATACGAGCTGTAAAAACTCCACTCAGGGCTAAGCATGTAACTTGCTGAAAGCTCTAGCCCTTGTGATTCAATACCGCCTACATTTAAGTAAGAGCCGTTAGTACCAATGGTATAGTCAATGCCGCCAGTATCACTGCCAGGTGCAATAAAGGTAATACGGTTATCAAACTCAATTGAATAAGCTGTAGCAGTGAGTTTAAGAGCATCATTTTGGTAACGAACACCTAAGTCAATATTTTCAGCTGTTTCTGGCTCAATGGCTGATAAATCAGAGCTGTCGCGCTCAAGCACACCATCTTTTATAGCTGCAAAATTTTCGCTATAACTAGCAAATAGCTCTGTTGAGTTATTTAACTGGTACACAATACCCCCACTAAACAGTATATCTGAGTCACTATTTACTTTTGCAGTTGTTGCATTTTGGTAATGGTCGAACTTTTCAATATCAACGAGGTATTTTTTGACACCTACGTTAAGCGTTAAATCGCCAAATGCCATTGAATCTTGTGCGTACCATTTTAGTGTATCGGCTTCAAAGGTATTTTTATATTGAGTCCAGTAAGGCGTGCTGTCGTAGTGGTGATAAATACGTGCATCTATCACTTTGTGCCAATCGCGCGATTCGTCGCGGTCACTTTGTTCATACCAAAAGCCCGCTTCTATGTCGTGCATACCAAATGTAGCGGCATAATGGGCTGTTACGCCTAAGCGATCTTTATTGTAATGAGTATGACGATACGACATAACCGGTGTTGCACCTGCATCGTAACACGCAGGGTTTAACACCGGGCCAGACTCCCATGGCCAGCTTAAGCTAGCTGTACAATCTGCGTTGGGTGCAAGCGGATTACCTTCACTGTCGGTAAAACCGTAAGACCCGGCATTTGAGCCACCTTCGGTTGTTGGGTTACCATTTTCATCAACTGGGGTTGTTAGGTAAGGTGGGATCCAATCGCCACGTCCTGAATTTTTATGATAATAAGGGCTAACAGTAAGTAATGACGTTGGCGAAATAGCGTATTCAAACTTTAAATATGCTAACGTATTTTCGCGAAGTGTACCCCAACCTTCTGCAAACATTTGGTCAAAATGCGGCACACCCGTCCAATTCCACGTTAGTTGATCCCAGTCTGGTGTTTGCTCAAATTGGGCTAGACTCACGCTGTTGTAATTTGTTTCGATTACGTCATCGTATGATATACGCCCGGTAATGGTTAAATCCGTTAATGTAGTAACAAATTTAGCTTCAGCGTGCTGGTTATCTTTACCACCATTGCTACCCGAACCAATCCAACGGCTAGTATCAGTTTGTGAGTAACTAACGTAAGCTTGGGTGTTATCAAATAATGTACCCGTTTCGTGTTTTAAGTAATATCGTGTAGCATCGTGACTGCCCGACGTGTAAGCAAAAGTAGTGCTTTTTTCAAGGCTTGGTGCTTTACTGACAAAGTTAAATGTACCGCCAAGTGCTTCAAGTGAAGCCGATTTAATATCAGACGTGCCTTGTCCTACTTCAACGGTTGCAAGGTTTTCAGAGTCTAAGTAGCGGTTTGCTTTTGCACCGCCGCCATAGTTAGAGCCACCATTAGGAATGCCATCAACCGTCATACCTAACTGTTGCTGATTCCCGTCAATACTAAAACCACGCATCGTAATTGTGGTAGACCAATCGTCACCGCCAAATGCGTCGCCTTCATTTATGCTAATGCCTGGCAAATTATCAATGACTGACAACACACTTGAAACCGTGCTTTGCTGCTCTAACATGGCAGGTTCAATCACATTATTAGCGTAACTAGTTGGCTTTGCCACAACCGTTACTTCTTCAATAGTGGTTTCGTCGTTAGCATAAGCAGATGTTGATACCGCCATGGCAATGGCCATGCTCAAAATCGATTTACTTTTTAAAGCGTACATTGTTGTCCCGTTTGATTTTATTAATGGTTTATTATGAAAACGGGCACAGTATGATTTTTAAATATGACAATAACGCTTTGTTTTATTGACATAAAGATTAAACAAATATGAGAAAATAATGGCGAAAATATGTAAAAAAAAAGACACTTAATAAGGCTATTAAGTGTCTTTTTTTATTTAATTGCTAAACGTTATTTAAGCTCAGCAAGCATCTCGTCGCTGTAAGGCACTAACTCTTCGCCGTTAGTGACTTTGCTAATATAATCTGGGTTTGCAATTAGCGGGCGGCCAATCGCAATTAAATCAAACTTACCTTCATTAATTGCCTCTTTAGCTGACTCAAAGCTGTAGCTACCAACACCAACAAGTACTCCTTTGTATCCCGCACGTAAAAACTCTGATGTAGTTTTGCCTTCTAGCGATTCGAATGTTGTGCTGTCGTCAAAAATACCACCGTGCAAGTAAGCAAGGTTTCGTTTTTCAAGTTCAGGTAGTAAGTAGTCAAATACTGCTTTGTCGCGGTTATCTTCGCTCATATTAAAGTACGCGCCAGGTGTTACACGCAGTGCTGTACGCTCGTTACCTACTGCAGCAATAACTGCATCGGTAACCTCAAGTGCAAAGCGAGCCATGTTTTGCGGTGTTTGGCCGTACTCGTCTTCACGTACATTGGCTTCATAATGTAAAAATTGATCAATTAAGTAACCGTTTGCGCCATGAATTTCTACACCATCAAAACCGGCTTCAATTGCGTTTTCGGCGGCTTTGGCAAAATCTGCAATTAACGATTTAATATCGTCAGTTGTCGCGGCTTTTGGCGTGATGTAAGTCAGCTCGCGCATGCGGGGTACCGAACCTTCTACGCCAATTGCTGAAGGTGCGAGTACTTCACCATCAAAAAAATGAGGGTGCGCTACACGGCCAACATGCCAAAGTTGAGCAAACATTTTACCACCATTTGCATGCACAGCGTCGGTCACTTTTTTCCAACCTTGAATTTGCTCGCGTGTAAACAAACCAGGCGTAGTTGGGTAACCTTGCCCGTCTGGGCGAATAATTGTCGCTTCGCTAATAATAAGACCTGTGTCTGCGCGGCGAGCATAATACTCAACCATATCTTGCGTTGGCACTAAATTTTCGTCAGCCATACAACGTGTAAGCGGTGCCATTAATACACGATTTTTAAGTTCAATCGTGTCATTTAATCGATATGGTGTAAGTAAATCTGTGTTCATTTTATAAATCCTTGATTAAGTGTATGCATACTAAGTGCGGCCATTTAGGCAACATTCAAGATCAATTTTGAATGTTTGCTCAAAATATACTGACTAACCCATAAAACAGATCTAAATAACAAAAATAATTGTGAAGTTTTCAACACGATGTCACATAACTCGATATACTTGTACGCTATAAATATAAATTGACCGCAACAAAAGTGAGCCCATCATGACACGCGTAAATGCAACCGAAGAACACGACGTAATTTTAGGCCTTGGAGCCAAAAAGCGTCTCGCTTTTATGTTTGAAACCGTACAACAGTACAAGCAAGTATGGATTTTAAATGACGACGACGGCTGTGTAATGCTTACTAACGAAGATGACGATTGTGTGCCTGTATGGCCTACACGAGAATTTGCACAAGCATGGGCAACGGGCGACTGGGAAGGATGCACACCTAAAGCAATCCCTACTAATGACTGGTTCAGCCGATGGACACCTGGCCTTGAAGAAGACGACTTACTTATTGCCGTATTCCCGACAGAGGAAGACGACGGCACTATTTTATTTCCTGATGAATTTGAAAGGCAACTAAAAGCACCAAAGAAAAAATACTAAGTAACTAGCATAACTTTATTTAGTTTATAAACGCGGCTTTACAATAGCCGCGTTTTTTATATCTGCTTTCTAAAATTTAAATATGCCTGAGTGATTGCCTTAGCATCTTCAACTTGCGGATAGTGCCCAAGCTCAGCAAAGCCTTGTGTGTGGGCATTAGGTATTATTTTTTCATACTGTTCGAGCATGTGTTTCCCTGATATTGGGTCTTGCTCACCTGCAATCAATGTAACCGGTATATCGCTATTAATAATTGCAGTAACCCAGCGCTGCTCGTTTTGCTTTCGCTGTGTAATGTAATTAATTAGCTTTGGCATAACACGTAAACCATTATTGTGATTTAAAAGCGCCCAAAGCGTATCTATAACTACAGGTGCGGGTGGCGTGTTTGCACCAAATATGGAGGTTAAATTTTTGGCAAACTTTTGCTTACTCATTAGCTTAGGGACTATCCAGCCCAGCTTTGAAAGTAACAACTTTTGTATAAATAACGGTTTATGTGCTTGAGGAAACAACCCGCCATTCAAAAAGCACACACTGTGTATATGTACTTCACTTTGATTAGCCACTTGCCTCGCTAATAGCTCTTGGGCAACGGTATCGCCATAGTCGTGGGCAAGTATATGTACATTACTTATATTTAAACGCTGTAAAAAATGTGTGTATAAATCAGCTTGCTCTGCAATTTTATAATCCGCTTTAAATGGCTTATCCGAAAGCCCAAATCCCAGCATATCAAGTGTCATTAAAAAGTAGTGTTTACTAAGTTCATCCCACATACCTTCCCAATCCCAGCTTGCGCTTGGAAAACCGTGAATTAAAACAAGCGCGGGGTTATTTGTATTCCCTGCCGTTTTAGTAAAAATTTGATGCCCGTTTATATGTATAAATTGACCGTTTAATTGCCATTGTGAAAGTGTATACATGTTATGAACCAGAACTTTTGTATTTAATTGTTGTAACACAATTACCCATAAACTTCGAAAAATCACCAGCAAGCTTTAACGCATAGATTAAAAGAAAGCCTTTTTCATTACAAAAATACCTATAAATACGGTATTAACTGGGAACCCACGCTAAATAAAAGTATTAAGCAACGTACTATTTAACAAAGAGTTTAGTTAATTATTAGCTTGTAACTTAACTATTAAATGCTATATTCAAAGCTCTTAGGCAGTAATACAGCCGCAAAAAATATAATACAAAAGGATTGCTAAATGGCTTTGCAAAGTAGAGCTAATAAAGGGGTGCTATTAAGTACTTTACTTCAGGTTGTAATCCTCACTACAGGTATTGTTTTAACTTACTTTCAACAAATTCAGCATCAACAAACCTTAGACTCAAAAGTAACAGCTGCGCTAAATAGCAAGTTAACCAGTTTATCCGTAGGCATAAATAACAGAATGGAGTTATATCAATACGGGTTATTTGGCCTCAAAGGGTTTATACAGGGTATTGGAATAGAAAATTTAAACTACACCGCAATTAAGAGTTATTCAAACGCAAGAGATTACGCCCAAGAGTTTCCTGGTGCTAACGGCGTTGGGTACATAAAAAAAGTAACACATAACGAACTTGCCGAGTTTATAAATAAAGCACAAAGCGAACGCCCCGATAGCCTATTTAATTATAAAACATTTTCTGAAAACAAAAATGATCATTTTGTGATCCAATATATTTTTCCTGAAAGTGGTAATAAACAAGCAATAGGGTTAGATATTGGCTCAGAAACTATTCGTAAACGTGCAGCATTAAGCGCAGTTTTTGCAGATAATGCGCAATTATCTGCACCTATTACGTTAGTCCAAGCAGATCAGAAAGCTCACCATGGTTTTTTGATTTTATTACCCATTTATAATAGTAAGATCACTCCTACATCTAACGATGAACGCCTTGAAGCACTGCATGGCTGGGCATACTCCCCTTTGCTTATAGACAATATTTTAAACTCATTATTTGATATTGATGAAAACTACTTAACCATTAGCGATCTCAACGATGCAACTGATGTGGCCTTTTTTACATACGGCAATCCAGCAAATAACACTGAATTTAAAGTATCCACTGTGACTAAAGTGATTGGTCGTGAGTGGCAAATAACGTTGCATGGCTCTTACCCGTTTGTAGAAAACCTGCATTTGCCCTATCAGTATCAAGCACTCGTGAATGGTATTTTTTTAACGCTCATTGCTATGTTAGTTGTGCTTGCAATACAGTTACAATTTTTTCGAAAAGCCCAAAAAGAAAACTTAAGACGTGAAGCCGAACAAGCACATAAAAATATTCTTGAACAAGCCAATTTAAAACTAGAAACCGATGTAAAACTGCGAACTCAGCAAATAGCTGATATTAGTATGCTACAGCGTAGTATTTTAGACAGTGCTAGCTACTCTATTATAGCTACCGACATAAACGGTTTAATCACCGAGTTTAACCCTGCCGCAGAGAAGTTACTGGGCTACAAGGCATTTGATGTAGTGGGTAAAAAAACCTGTGGCATATTTCATTTAGAAACAGAACTGATAAGCAAAGCAAAACAACTGAGTATTGAGCTCAATAAAATAGTGAGTCCTGGATTTGAAACATTAATTGTAAAAGCAACCCCCACAGAACCCGATGTTAATCAATGGACCTATGTAGACTCTAAAGGTAGGCATATTCAAGTGAGCTTAAGTGTTACGTCGCTATTGAATAACAGGGCTCAAGTTGTTGGTTTTTTAGGTATAGCGTTTGATTTAACGCAGCAAATAAAACACGAGCACGCGCTTGCTCATGCAAAAGAACTCGCAGAGCAAAGCTCTAAGACTAAATCTGAATTTTTAGCGAACATGAGCCATGAAATACGTACACCCATGAATGGTATTTTAGGTACTCTGCAGTTACTGCAAGAGCAACCGATGAATGATAAATCAACAGACTACTTAAAAAAAGCACTCTACTCTACTCGCTCATTAACCACTATTATTAACGATATACTGGATTTTTCTAAAATCGAAGCCGGTAAACTTTCTCTTGAGCAGAAGGTGTTTGAGCTAGACGAATTAATTCATCATTTAGAGTCTGATTTATTAGTACCTGCCCAAGAAAAGAATATTTATCTAAAATTTAAATCAACGATTCATCATAAATACTGGCGTGGTGATGCTGTAAGAATAAGGCAGGTGTTTTTAAACATAATATACAACGCAATTAAGTTTACACACAAAGGAGGTGTAACGGTTGAGTTTAAACTAACTGACGATGAACAAGTTTGCGCTATTGTTTCAGACACAGGTATTGGTATTCCAAAAAATGTTGTAAACAGGCTCTTTGAACGATTTGAACAAGCAGAGTCTTCAACCACGCGTGAATATGGTGGAACAGGGCTTGGATTGCCAATTACGAAGTCGCTAATAAACCTTATGAACGGTGACATAAAAGTAACAAGCGAAGAAAGTGTGGGTAGCCAGTTTTATGTATACCTACCGTTAGAACAAGCTGACAAAATACCAAGCAATGATAATACTGAAAATTTAGATTTTCCCGATCTAAGTAATAAAGTTATTTTGATTGCTGAAGATAATAAAATTAACCAAATAATTGTGAGCTCTTTTCTTGAGCCTACAGGTGCTAAATTAGTCATTGCTAATAATGGTTATGAAGCAATAGATTTATACAAAAAGGTATCACCTCATATAATTTTAATGGACATACAAATGCCAAAAATGGATGGCTTTGAAGCGTGTAAAGCCATAAAAAGGATAGATGCATCACAAACAGTTATTGCACTTACAGCCAATGTACTCTCTGAACAAAAGCAACTTTATGAACAGTTTTTTGATGGGTACGTATCAAAACCTATTGAAAAACAAAAACTAATAAACGCATTACATATTAAAAATAGCTAAAGCCGAAATACCTTAAAAAACTGACATATTGGGTATTAAATGGTTATATAAATACTTATAAAGTATTTTTTACAAAAGCACATAAGCAAATTAAAGGGGGAGTATGCTTAGATTATTTAGTTTATATTTATGTATATTGTTGACCCTATTGTCTTTTAGTACATTAGCTCAATCGCTCAATGATGAACAAATTAAAAAAATTGGGCCAGCTATTTGGCAACAAGTTAATATAAAGTCACCTGTTTCGGGTGAACAAATAATCAGTGCATATCAAAATAAGCAAAGCCCTCTTGTTTCTTTATCTGGAATGCGTGGACCCGCTGTTGCTAAAATACCACTGTCGACTCTGAATGAAGAGCGCTGGTTTGTATTACCCCAAGCAAACTACCTAGATGGTGGTTTTGCTTATTGGCAAGATACACAGGGAATTCGTTTAATTGCTGATTTTTCTCAGGGTAATTTGTCGCAGTCAGCAATTATAATGCATGGACAAGCGTTTCAATTAAACCTAGAAACAAATTCTCAAGGCGTACTGTGGCTTTATTTAAATGCACGTCATTACGCCAAACCAGTGAGTGTAACATTTTTAGATGAGCCTACATTTATATACCAGCAGTTTTTTATAAATTCACTCAGTATAATGTCCATCACCATTATGCTCACCCTTGCCTGCATGGCATTCATTCTTTATTTAAAAACAGGTCAAAACGTTGCGTTATATTGTGCAGGTTATATTGGCTTACACGGAATTGGTTGGGCGTTTGCGGCTGGAGTTTTTGGCGTGTTTTACAGCTTTAAAAGCATAAACTCGCATTATTTTGGTATGTATATTTTTTCGTTTGCGATATCTTCAGCCAGCGCCTTTGCCTATTACTTATTTAATTTTCATACGGTTGAAAAAACACGAATAAGCCAATTTTTAAAGTATTTTTCTTATGTCGCTTTTATTAGTGGCTTTATAAACCTAGTACTACCCTTTCATTGGGTATTTTATTTAGCACACACTTTAGCAGCAATATGGGTGGTACTAACGTTAGTGCTCGGCTTTAAAATGTTGAGCTTAAACGATTTTAGAGCAAAGTACTTTTTAACCGGTAATATTGTTTACAGCCTATCACTTGTTGTCTTTATTTTATCTCACCTTAATTTATTCGTAACGGCTTCAGCTGAACTTTGGGTGCTTGTTGCCCTCGCGATTGATTGTATTTGTATATTACTTTCATTATCCGAATGGCTGAAAATAAAGCAAAACGATTATATTAATGCCCTTGAGCAATCCCGTATTGACCCACTCACAAAAGTAGGCAATCGTTTATTACTACAAGAAAAGCTAAATTCCATAGGCCATTATTATTTAATAGGATTTATTGACTGCGATGGTATGAAATCAATAAACGATCAACTAGGGCATGCCAGTGGCGACAAACTACTTATCAATGTCACTGAATTAATTAAAAAAGAACTGGCCAACCTAGGAGATGTGTATAGAACTGGAGGCGATGAGTTTATATGTTTGTGTTGTGCTTCGTCGTTAAACGAGCTAGAAAAATTGGCGGACAACACAACTAAAGCACTTAATAAAGCGCATATTCAACTAAAGCAAACGTGGCCGCAATCTGGTTTAAGCTTTGGCATTGCTAGCAGCAGTGAGTGCACAGATTATAAGGCATGTTTTACTTTAGCTGATGAAAGAATGTATGCGGCAAAATATGCTCGTAAAAATAATACGCCTACTAACCACAATACCACCCAGCAGATTTAAAGCACAAAAAAGGACGCCCAAAGGCGTCCTAATATTGAATGATGGTGGAGGAAGAGGGATTCGAACCCTCGTTAGGGATTAACCTAAACACACTTTCCAGGCGTGCGCCTTCAGCCACTCAGCCATTCCTCCACGGTGTTGCCTAGCAACAGCGCGTTATAGTATGAAATAGGTTACGCAGGTGCAAGGCCTTTTTAAATATGTACTGTTGAATGGCTATTAATCGTGCAGTTATTTACTTTTTCAATAAAAAACGGCTAAACCATAAGGCTTAGCCGTTTTTTATATCAGTCTAGTTACTTTACATTTGCTAAAAACTATTTAGCCATACTCGCCGTAAAGTCTAGCATGCGGTTAAGTGACTTAAGTGCACCTTCACGCAAGTCCATATCTACAAATACCTCTTTACCTTGAGGGTCTATTAAAGCCTCCTCAATCGCTTTTAAGCCATTCATTGCCATCCACGGGCAATGTGCACAACTTTTACAAGAGGCGCCTTCACCAGCCGTAGGGGCGGCAAAGAACTCTTTCTCTGGGCATAGCTGCTGCATTTTATAAAAAATACCGCGATCAGTCGCAACAATAAACTTTTTATTCGGCATTGTTTGCGCTGCTTTAATCAGCTGGCTTGTAGATCCAACGGCGTCAGCAAGTGCAACTATTTCTGCAGGTGACTCTGGGTGAACTAAAACGCCAGCATCTGGGTGCAGTGCCTTAAACTCTTTCAATGCTTTAGTTTTAAACTCGTCGTGAACAATACATGCGCCATTCCACATGATCATATCAGCGCCGGTATTTTTTTGAATGTAGCTGCCTAGGTGCTTGTCTGGGCCCCAAATAATTTTTTCGCCTTGCTCGTCTAAGTGCTCAACAATTTCAAGCGCGCACGATGAGGTTACAATCCAATCTGCACGGGCTTTAACCGCTGTAGAGGTGTTTGCATACACCACCACTTTACGTTCAGGGTGCTGGTCGCAAAATGCTGAGAACTCATCAATCGGACAACCGATGTCTAGCGAGCATGTTGCTTCAAGTGTTGGCATAACAACCGTTTTGTTTGGCGTTAAAATTTTAGCAGTTTCACCCATAAAACGAACGCCTGCAACGATGATCATATCAGCGTCGTGTCTTGCACCAAAGCGCGCCATTTCTAAAGAGTCGGCAACGCAACCGCCAGTTTCTTCGGCAAGGGCTTGGATTTCAGGATCAGTATAATAATGCGCTACGAGTACCGCGTTTTTATCTTTAAGTAATTGCTTAATACGTGCTTTGTATTCGCCTTGCTCGTCGTTTGTTAACGGTGCTGGCTTTGGAGGGAAAATATAGCCTTCAGGCATAATAGTTTGCGCTAAACTCATGTTCTCGACCACTTATTTACAGTGTATAAATTACGGCGAATTATACGAGAATAAAAACATAAATAACAGCAAACTGCTTAAGCTTGTTTATAAAAAAAAAGAATGGGATTTTAAAAAGAATGTAGCAGATGGTGGGTCATGATGGATTCGAACCATCGACCAATTGATTAAAAGTCAACTGCTCTACCAACTGAGCTAATGACCCGCTCTAATATTGTACGTACTAAAAAGATAGTGTTTGCGTAGATCCGCCGATGTTCCAGTTTTTACTTACAAAGCAAAAATGGTGGGTCATGATGGATTCGAACCATCGACCAATTGATTAAAAGTCAACTGCTCTACCAACTGAGCTAATGACCCGCTCTAATATTGTACGTACTAAAAAGATAGTGTTTGCGTAGATCCGCCGATGTTCCAGTTTTTACTTACAAAGCAAAAATGGTGGGTCATGATGGATTCGAACCATCGACCAATTGATTAAAAGTCAACTGCTCTACCAACTGAGCTAATGACCCGCTCTAATATTGTACGTACTAAAAAGATAGTGTTTGCGTAGATCCGCCGATGTTCCAGTTTTTACTTACAAAGCAAAAATGGTGGGTCATGATGGATTCGAACCATCGACCAATTGATTAAAAGTCAACTGCTCTACCAACTGAGCTAATGACCCGCTCTTGGTGTTAACTAATAAATATATATTTCCATGAAAATGGTGGGTCATGATGGATTCGAACCATCGACCAATTGATTAAAAGTCAACTGCTCTACCAACTGAGCTAATGACCCGCTCAAATATAAACTTAAAAGCTTACTTGCGTGAATCCGCCGATTAGAGTTTTATAGAATGGTGGGTCATGATGGATTCGAACCATCGACCAATTGATTAAAAGTCAACTGCTCTACCAACTGAGCTAATGACCCATCCTATAATTTTTAGATTATTGAGTTCAATTAATGCTTTAGTAAATGACCACTTAAAAATAAGTGGTGGGTCATGATGGATTCGAACCATCGACCAATTGATTAAAAGTCAACTGCTCTACCAACTGAGCTAATGACCCGCTCATAAATTTATTCAATAATATAAATGCGTAAATCCGCCGATCCAGACACTTTAAAAGTGGTGGGTCATGATGGATTCGAACCATCGACCAATTGATTAAAAGTCAACTGCTCTACCAACTGAGCTAATGACCCGCTCTGGTATAACTGCTGTATTAAAGTTGTTGTAGACCATTATAAAAATGGTGGGTCATGATGGATTCGAACCATCGACCAATTGATTAAAAGTCAACTGCTCTACCAACTGAGCTAATGACCCGCTCTAATTTTACAACTTTGAATACTACGTAAATCCGCCGATAAAAGACCATTTTAAAATGGTGGGTCATGATGGATTCGAACCATCGACCAATTGATTAAAAGTCAACTGCTCTACCAACTGAGCTAATGACCCGCTCTTTTTGCAACATTTTGAGTGGGGTAACCATTCGTTTGCTGCGGGCGCTTATAATACTTATTTATAAAATGAGTGCAACCGAAATTGTCTCTTTTTTTAAGTTTTTATGCCTAGTTGACCAATTTTAGACCGCTTATGACAAAAAGCAGTCTAATCGAGCTGATTCAATTAATTAGACAGGCGATCTGTGGCTAATTTTGCAGCCGTTGTACTTGGGTACTGCGTAACAAGTTCGTTAAGTATTTTTAACGATTCGTCTGTCAGTCCTTGCTCTTTTAAAAGCGTGCCTAATTTTAACATGGCGTCTGGGCGTTTATTTGAATTTGGATATTCGTTTACAACCACTCTAAAGTGATCAACCGCTTTAACTCCATCGTTTTTAATTGTTAATAATTGACCTAACCAATAGTGTGCGTTTGACGCATACACAGATTCTGGATATGTTTTTAAGAACGTTTGAAACTCTGGAATAGCCTGGTCGTAGCGTTTATCTTTCATTATAAGTGCAACAGCACGCTCGTAAGCCTCATTCTCAGATAAATCACTGCTATATGCTTGTGAGTCATTAGGTTGTGCATAGTCGGTTGCAGGCACTGCTGCAGGCTGTGAATACGCCTGACTAACACGGTTTTCAATCTCTTGATAAAGCTCACGCTGACGCTGAAGTACTTTTTCTAGTTTATAGCTTTGCTCTTCCGTCACACCACGAATTTGACTTACTTCATCTTGAAGTAAATTAAGTTGCTGTTGTAACTCGGCTTGCAAGAAATTACGCGATTGCATCATACTTTCTAACGACGCTAAGCGCTTCTCAATACTTGACTGTGAACTCGCAGCTTCTGAAACAGGAGCGGGAGCAGCCCATAACTGGGTGCTCCCGCTCAATATCATTGCTGCCAAAATAATTTTCGGCTTCATAATATCTCTTATCTTAGTAAACTAATACCGCACGGCGGTTTTTAGCGAAAGCTGATTCAGTGCGAGACTTAACCATTGGTTTTTCTTCACCGTAGCTCACTACTGACATTTGGCTAGCTGATACACCTAAGCTTAGCAGGTATTTTTCAACTGACTGACCACGGTTTTCACCTAGTGCAATATTGTACTCTGGCGTGCCACGCTCATCTGCATGGCCTTCAATTAATACTTTAACCGATGGATTTTTTACTAAGAAGTCAGCATGTGCGCGAAGTAAATCAGCATATTTGCTTTCAATTGTCGCTTTATCAAAATCAAAGTAGATTACTTGCTCTTGACGAAGTGCTTCGTATTTTTGACGAAGTTGTTCTTCAGCACGTTCTTCAGGCGAAATTGTTGCTACTTCAACTGTATCGTTGCTAGTTGTTTGCTCAACAGCAGGTTGATTAGATTGGTTTGCAGCACCTTCGTCGATATCTGAAGACGAGCTACAAGCTGCTAATGTCATTACTGGCACAGCAATTAGCAGGCCTTTAAGTATTTTATTAAGTTGCATTGAGTAGATTCCTATTTTGAGTAAACCAGTAACATTACTGTAAATATGGCGACCAAGCTGGCGCCTTTACTTGTCCGTCTAGCACAGGTAATCGTGCTTTGAAGCGGCCGTCCATCGATACTAACGCCAGTACCTGTTTGTTATTATGGAGCGTGCTGTATATTATCATCGAGCCATTTGGCGCTATACTCGGTGATTCATCTAAGCGAGTTCGCGTTAATACTTGAAACGCGCCAGAAGCTAGCTCTTTTTTAGCAAGATGGTACTTACCGTTCGTACGATTAACCATCACTAATTCTTTACTGTCAGGCGTAACTGACCCTGCAAGATTCATATCGCCATCAAACGTTAGGCGCTTTGATCTGCCAGTTTTTAAATTTAACTTATAAATCTGAGCATTACCACCCCTTTCCGAGGTAAACACTATATCTTGACCATTTGGGTACCAAGATGGTTCAGTATCTATGCTACGGTGGTTTGTTAGGCGTGTTTCTTTACGCGTTGCCAGGTTTAGTAAATAAATTTCCGTTGCACCTGTTTTATCTTTTGAAAGGACTAATAGAAGCTCTTTACCATCAGGTGAAAACTGCGGAGCACCATTAATCCCACGATAGCTGGCTACCACTTCTCGCTTACCTGTATATAAGTCTTGGATATATATTTGGCTTTGACGATTTTCAAACGTTACATAAGCAAGCTTGGTACCATCTGGGGACCACGCGGGTGACATTAACGGCTCTTTAGAGCGCAAAAGTACTTGTTCGTTGAATCCATCGTAATCGGCAACAACGAGTTGATACGGCTTATCGTCTTCGTCACGCACAATCACATAGGCAATTTTAGTTAAAAATGCACCTTTTTCGCCTGTTAGTTTTTCATAAATCACATCACTAATACGGTGTGAATAGCGGCGAAACCCACTTTCGGAAATAACGCTTTCTCTGGCTTCTAAAATGTGGTCTTGGCTTTTTACTAATTGCCCATTAGACATCATTTGGGTGTTACCACCCGTGATTTGACCACGAATTACATCCACTAATTCATAGCGGACTAAGTATCGGCCATCGGTTTGCTGTTCAACTTGGCCAACTAAAACGGCCTCAACCCCTTGATTAACCCATGAGGCATAATCAATTGCTTGGTCCTCGCTTGGTTGTTGTGGCATTTGCGCAACATCAACCGGCTTAAACTTACCACTTCGGACTAAATCAGCTGCAATCACATCACTTAGTTTTTGTGGGATCGGACCTATTCCGGTGTATTTAAATGGCACAATAGCAATAGGCCTTGCGCCATCAACACCTTCGGTAATTACAATTTCAAGTGCAGCATTTGCAATGCCTTGAAACCCTAGTAGCAATACTACACAGGCTACTCTTAGTTTATTGAACATATCATTCCTTTAAAATTCTGGCTTGATTGTTAAGTTAATATTTTTTAGCTGGTCAAACACGTCTCTGTCTTTAGACACAGGTAATGTGTCGGCCATACGAACCGCTCTGAGCGCGGCTTCACACACTAGCTTATCACCACCTAAAGACTTAACTTGCGTAACTAAACCATTAAAGCCAAGACGAATATTCACTCGACATTGTTGGTTTTTCATTTTTTCATCAATTAACAAGTTTTGTTGGATACGCGCCATAATCAAAGCACGGTATTTGTCAACTTCACTCGCAACTTGTTGCTGGCGTATTTTACTACGTGCAGCCTGCTCTTTAGCAAGTTGTTCTTGTAATATTTGTTCTTGTAATGCTTGTTGACGCTTACGTTCAGCTTCGGCTGCACGCTCTTTAGCTTCTTGCTCACGCTTAATACGTTCAGCTTCTGCTTTTTTTAGCGCTTCTTCTTCAAGCTTACGTTTATCTGCCGCGGCTTTTGCTGCCTTTTCAGCCTCTTGTTTTTGCTTTTCTGCTTGCTTAGCTTTGGCACGCTCTTTTTGCTCTATCTCACGCGCCTTTTTTGCTTGAGCTTCAGCTTGCGCTTTTTCTTTCTCTTTGGCTTTGCGTTCACGCTCAAGTTTTTTAATGTTTCGAGCCTCAGATTCACGTTGTTTGCGAGCATCAGCAGCCCTGCGTTCTAAATCACGTATCCGCTTATCTTCAGCACGCTTTTTATCTTTTTCTTTTTTTTGTAGCTCAGCAATTTTTTGCTCAACCATTTTTTGGTCAACTGTTACCGCAGAAACAGCATTGTCGGGTTCAGGTATAGCCGTGTTTAACGTCACTTCCATTACTTTAGGGGTTGGTGCATGAATGTTAGCTGACGCGTACAACAATCCGCCCAAACCTAAATGCAATACCACCGATTTTACTAATGCACTACTCATCCAGTTAATTCCCCTCAAAGGATTCGGTCATTAATCCCACTGACGGCACACCTGCGTTTTTCAAAAAATCCATTAGCAATAACACTTCTTGATAAGAAACTTTACCAGAACCTTTAATCATTACAGGTACATCTGGATTTTTCATTAACTGCAATTTAATCACAGCGGCTACATCGAGTGCTTCCATTGGTTCCTCTGGATCAGTACCTACACTGACGTAATATTTACCCTCAGCATCAATAGACGCAATGATTGGTGGTGTATCTTTTGTATCAACTAAATCAGATTCTTCCATTTTTGGTAAATCTACTTTTACACCGTGAGTAATTAGTGGTGCAGTCGCCATGAAAATAATAAGCAGCACCAACATTACATCGATATAAGGTACTACATTAATTTCTGCTACTGGGCGGCGCTTTTTACGATGATACATTCGCTTGTGCCTCTATTTGTGTAGCTGCTTGACGGTGTAAAATATTAGCAAACTCTTCCATAAAGTTGATGTAGTGAGATTCAAGCTTTTCAACACTGTTTGAAAAACGGTTATAAGCAATTACGGCAGGAATTGCAGCAAATAAGCCCATTGCCGTAGCAATTAGAGCCTCAGCTATGCCCGGAGCAACCATTTGTAATGTGGCTTGTTTTACTTCACCCAATGCAATAAAGGCATTCATAATACCCCACACAGTGCCAAATAAACCGATGTAAGGACTTATAGAACCGACCGTTGCTAAGAACGATAGGCTTTTTTCAATTTTTTCTATTTCACGTGACAACGCTACACGCATTGAACGATGCGTACCTTCCATTACTATACTTGCGCCTTGAAATGTATTTTTTTTATGACGCGCAAATTCTTTAAAGCCTGCTGTAAATAACGCCTCAATACCATGAGATTGAGCACTACGAGATGAAATTTCGTTATAAAGCTTACTTAAATCAATGCCTGACCAAAACTTTTGCTCAAACTTTTTAGCATTCGAAAGCGCATCAGAGATTGCTTTTTTACGTTGAAAAATAATAGCCCACGACATAACCGACATGGCAACTAGCCCTAACATTACTAATTGTACAAGCAAACTGGCTTCTAAAATTAGATCCAAAAAATTAAGCCCTGATCCCACATTAAACTCCTAAATAGTATCAAAATACGTCAATTGTAATGATTTGTGCAATTATGACCGCAACTAAGGTCAATTAGTTGCATCTAGTGTATCGAGTCCATTTCAAACTAACAACGATATTGCTATGAATAGCCAACAAAAAACGTTAAAAATCGGCTATGTTGTTTATTTTTTACGCCTGGTTATATAAATTTTTATTCAAACAAAATAAAAACTCAGGTTCAGCTGCGTAATTATATAAATAAACATCATAAAACACGCCATTTATTCAAAATTAATGCATAAACACGCAAAACCACGTTAACGTTACCTACCAGAATACTAAAACTAATACCGAACAATTATACAAAAATATACTTAAGTACTATTTTTCATTAACTTATAAAATATATGGTTATTTAACGAACAATTTACAAACTACAACAAAACTAAATACATTAGTTTTTTTTATCTGAAAAAACAAATTTTCTAGTTTGAACAATTTTTAGATATTCCGTATTATTCTTCCATACCGAGCTAGCGCATTAAATGAAACTGTTTCATTATGTCCTGTTCTTAGTAATATGATTTTAAGTCGTATTACATTGTTTTACTCTATTTGCATAAAACCTAACAGTGTAAAACATGGTTCCCCCAGATTACTTCCTTTAACTTGTTGTTAGCCCGCATTATTTGCGGGCTTTTTTTTACCTGAAATTTGGCCTACACCAAAATATACGGATTCATTTAATATTGTTTATTGAGCCAGAAATTTTGGACTAAACCTAAACAGTCATAGTCAGCACTGACTAAGTTGAATTTTATGAAAGGCACAATAGCCACACACGCCTTAACGCCCTGTGAATTGTTGGTTAACCTGAACGCTGGATAATAAATCTATCTCAAACAGCTATTGTCAGCGCAAACTACGTTGAATTTACTTGCAATAGGCTAGTTAATGATAAAGAAAATAACTTTTCGTAGATAAAATACGTTATAAAAGAAAGTGCCCTTGCTAAAGCTAATTTTTAGCAAGGGTTTAGGAAAGGTGTTTATAATTAGTCTTTTTTAGGTAACAAGCCAAAATGATGGTACGCATTGTCAGACACAATACGGCCGCGCGGCGTTCGCTGAATAAACCCTTGTTGAATTAAAAACGGCTCAATAACATCTTCTATTGTTTCACGCTCTTCACCAATGGCAGCGGCTAAATTATCGAGCCCTACAGGACCACCCATGAATTTTTCAATGATGGCTAATAAGTATTTACGATCCATATAATCAAAACCGCTTTTATCTACGTCAATCATGTCGAGTGCTTGCTGCGCGACGTCTGCATTTACAGTGCCATCAGATTTAACCTGAGTATAATCTCGCACACGGCGCAATAAACGATTAGCAATACGCGGCGTACCCCGTGATCGTTTAGCTATTTCACTAGCGCCATCGTCACACATTTCTAAATCAAGATAATGAGCTGAGCGGCCCACTATATGCGATAAATCCTCTACTGAATAAAACTCTAAACGCTGCACTATGCCAAAGCGGTCACGCAGTGGCGATGTGAGTGAGCCTGCACGTGTTGTAGCACCTATTAACGTAAATGGCGGCAAATCCAGTTTAATAGAACGTGCAGCAGGGCCTTCTCCTATCATTATGTCAAGCTGATAGTCTTCCATTGCAGGGTAAAGTATTTCTTCAACCTGTGGGCTTAACCTGTGGATCTCGTCGATAAACAGTACATCGCCTTCTTCAAGGTTTGTAAGAAGTGCCGCTAAATCGCCTGCTTTTTCAAGTACAGGTCCTGAGGTGGTTTTAATATTTACGTTTAATTCGTTTGCTACAATATTCGCCAGCGTGGTTTTTCCTAAACCTGGCGGACCAAATATTAATAAATGATCAAGCGCTTCATCGCGGCTGCGTGCAGCTTCAATAAATATTTCCATTTGCTGCTTAACATGCGGTTGACCTCGGTAATCAGCCAACAGTTTTGGCCTAATTGCTCGGTCAATCGAGTCTTCATTTGTTTTTTCAGTCGCGTCAATTAAGCGATCCGCTTCAATCATGGGTTACTCACAACATCGATTTTAAAGATTCTTTTATAAGAACCTCAGTAGACATATCCGGTTTACTCACCGATTTTACTGCTTTTTGTGCCTGTGGCAATTTATACCCTAATGCAACAAGTGCAGAAACGGCATCATCCGCTGCATTATTAGCAACTAATGCATCGCTGTGAGGCTCTATCACTGCGCTATCACTAAATGGTGTAAATAAATCATTACCCCAATCTTTTAGACGGTCTTTCATCTCAAGCACTAAACGTTCAGCTGTTTTTTTACCCACACCCGGTAATTTAACCAGCGATGTAGCATCTTCATTATTTACACAGCTAACAAACTGTTGCGCCGACATTCCCGATAAAATAGCGAGCCCGAGTTTTGGCCCTACCCCATTAGCTTTTAAAAGCTCTCTAAATAATGCGCGCTCTGTTTTATTATTAAAACCAAACAGTAATTGCGCATCTTCACGCACTACAAAATGAGTATAAACAATCGTGTTTTCACCCACTTTTGGTAAGTCGTAAAAACAGGTCATTGGCATTTGTACTTCATAACCCACGCCGCTTACTTCAAGTAAAATTTCGGGGGGTTGTTTTTCAACTAAAATACCATTTAAGCGGCCTATCATTGTTATTTCCTTAAGCGTCCTCTAACGGTTTTGCTTGCGCTGCCCGCTAGTTTAATTAAATTTTGTTCTGAATGAGCATGGCAAATTGCTATTGCTAATGCATCTGCTGCATCGGCTTGAGGCGTACCTGGTAATTTTAGAATATTTTTTACCATATGCTGGACTTGGCTTTTGTCTGCACCACCGTTGCCTACTACAGCTTGTTTAATTTGCCTTGCCGAATACTCAAACACTGGCAAATCAGCCATTGCAGCACCCACAATGGCAGCACCACGCGCTTGGCCAAGTTTTAATGCAGAATCGGGATTATGAGCCATAAATACTTTTTCTATAGCAAACGTTTCAGGCGAAAACTGCTCAACAAGTTGAGTGATGCCCTGGTAAATCATTTTAAGACGTACCGGAAAAGGATGATCGGCTAATTTTATACAACCACTGCCTAAATAAGTAAATTTAGCACCTTGGTGAGCAACTACACCGTAACCAGTCAAACGCGATCCTGGGTCGATCCCTAAAATAATGGCCAAATCACATTCTCGTTGTTTTTATTGTAAATTAGGCTAATAATGCCAGAGTACTGTATAAAATACCAGTACCAAGCAAAAACAAAAATGCTCGCTTAAATAGCGAGCATTTTAAACGCAATAATAGTTAGTTTACCCTAAAGCGCGAACTAACCCTTGGGTGTTTTGTTTAAGGGTACGGGCAATCATTAAATAACCCAACCCGGCTACAAATAAACCACCAGCAAGCGGGCCTATAATCCATATGTGTGGATGAAGCTTGCCCGTAAGTTCAAACATTTGTTGCTGCACAATCAAAAGCGCTAAGTCGCTAAAAAATGCAGCAACTAAACCGGCTAACCCACCCAATAATAAAAACTCGTACAAGGTCGCATTTTTAATTAAACGGCTTTTAGCACCTAATGTTCTTAAAATTACAATTTCTTGCATGCGTTCACCTAAGCTCGCTTGCACTTGCGAAATGAGTACTAATGCACCGCACAAAACAACAATGGCAAGTACAAAACCAATAGCAAGTGAGACTTGCGATATTGTGGTTTGTATTTGCTTTACAAAGTTGTCTACATCGATTGCAGTAATGGTTGGATAGGTGCGCAACAGTTGGCTAAAGTCGCGCTTTTGCTCAGGTTCTATCCTAACCGACGAAATATAAGTCGCCGGAAAGTCTTTAAGTACATCTGGGCTGAGTATAATAAAGAAGTTGGGTTTAAGCGTTGCCCAGTTAACTGTGCGAACGCTGGTAATTTTAGCATCGAACGACTGCGCGCCAATTAAAAAGGTAAGTGTGTCGCCAATTTCAACATCAAGGCGCTCTAACATCGACTCTTCAACTGATGCCTCGGCCACTGCGTTTTCACCAAACCATTCACCTTGAATTATCTCGTTTTGAGCCGGTACATCTTTAAGCCACGTTAAGTTTAGCTCACGGCCAATACCCGAACGCGCTTCTTCATCTTTTTTCTCATTGTCTTGAAGAGATACTTCACGTGCAACCAACTCACCATTTACCGCGTTAACACGCCCTCGAATCGTTGGGTAGAAGTCAGACACTAAAATGTCTTTCTCAGCAAGGTAATTATTGATTGGTTCAAGGTCGTTTTGCGTAATATTAACTAAAAATGCATTGGGCGCATCGCTTGGTAATTGCGACTGCCAATCAGCAATCATGTCATTTTTAAGCACAACTAAAAACAGAAGCAGTTTAATGGCGAGCGAAAAACTAATAAGTTGAACTGCATTTACATTGGCACGCTTTTGAATCGACGCAATAGCCAATGACCAACTATTACCTGGTTTTAAACCCAGTTTTCGGCCACCGCCAAATATAAGTTTAGATATTAAAAACAACACGCCAATTAAAGTTAGTGTGGTTATAAATAATATTAGCGTTATTTTTATATTGTTACTAAATAACCACATTAACAAAAACACGGTCAATGCACTCATACCCAAGTGCATGCGGCTCACCGCTAGTTTGTCACCTAAATTACGACGCAGTACCCTAAGCGGCGGAATATCGAACAAATCAAATAACGGTTTAATAGAAAACATAACGGCGCAAATTACACCCGTACTAATTGCTACAAGCCAAGGCTTAAATCCACCCATGGGCAATTCGCTTCCCATACTTTTTGAAAGGTATCCGGTGGCTATTTCTTGCAAGCCGTAACCAATCAATAAACCTATACTCACAGCCATTGCACATACAAGCAATAAGTGAAGCATGTAAATTTTGCGGATCATTGAGCGACTGCCGCCTAATGTTTTCATCATCGCAACTGGGTCATATTGGCGCTCGCAGTATCGTTTGGCTGATACAGCAATCGCTACTGCAGCCAAAATAATACCTAGTAAACCCGCTAACAATAAAAAACTCTCTGCTCGGTTTAAACTGTTTGAAATTGGTGATTGACGGTCTTTAACACCGTACCATTGTTGGTTTTCTTTCATTTGTGGCTTTAACCAGTCATAAAAGCTGTTTATGTCGTCTTCACTACCGGCATAGAGCTGACGATAAAAAACACGGCTCCCAGGCTGAACAACCTCTGTTTTTGGCACATCTGCAATATTTATTAATACACGACGGCTACTTGAAAATACATTGAATGGCGCATCAGGCTCCTCAACGATCACTTTTTCAACATTAAATAACGCAGCACCTAGCTCAACTTGCGAGCCAATATCAATGTTTAGCGAGTAAAAAACAGACTCACTGAGCCATACATTGCCTGGATTTGGGCCATCGTTTGCAATAACCGTTTCACCTAGTAATGTGTTTTTTACTTTTAGCTGCCCTTTTAACGGGTATGCGTCTGACGCTGCTTTCACCGAGCTAAATTGCATTTCGTCATTAGCAAATAACATGGTGTCGAAGTACACCATTTGCGCGGTTTGTAAGTTTTGACTTTTAGCTTGCTCAATAAAAGCGGTGTCAATGGCATGGCTGCTTGCCAATACTCGGTCAGCAGCAATAAACGCACTGCTTTTTTGTGCAATGCTTTGTGCTATTCGATCTGTCACCATAGACAAGGTAAGTACAGTTAATACCGCTAAGGCAATAGCTGCACTAATTACCGTTAGCTCACCTCTTCGAAATTCTCGCGCAAATAATTTAAGCGCTAATTTAGCCCACATTTGCAACGTCCTCTGCTTCACTTTTTACAAGTAAGCCCGCTTCTATCTGAATAATATGCTCACATTTTTGAGCGAGTCCTTCATCGTGCGTCACTAAAATAAGCGTTGTACCATGTTGAGAATTTAAGTCGAACAGCAGCGACTCAATCATTTTGCCGTTCTTACTATCTAAGTTAGCTGAAGGCTCATCGGCAAATAAAATTTTGGGTGTACCAATAAAAGCGCGGGCAATAGCAACACGCTGTTGCTCACCACCCGAAAGCTGAGATGGGTAATGATCTGTTCGGTGGCTTAGGCCTACTTTTTTAAGCAAAGCAAGTGCCTGCTCCTTAGCATCACTTTTTCCCGCTAGTTCTGCAGGCAACATTACGTTCTCAAGAGCGGTTAAGCTTTGCACCAACATGAAAGACTGAAATACAAAACCAATTTTAGCGGCACGAAGTGCTGCACGCGCTTCTTCATCTAAATCATGAAGCGGCTCACCGTCTAAAAATATTTCGCCATTAGTCGCTGTATCCAAGCCTGCTAATAAACTCAACAAAGTAGACTTACCTGATCCCGACGTGCCAACAATAGCAACAGACTCACCGTGCTTGACATTAAAGCTGATGTCGCTGAGGATGGGCAACTCACCTTCAAAGGTAGTTACTATTTTAGACAAACCATTAACTTGAATTATATTTAATTGAGAAAGCGCTGACATATGACTCATTCAATCCTTCGTTTAGTATTCATTTTATTTTTAGTTATCAAACCGCTGAGTGCAGCAGCCGACAACACGATTTTAATACTTGGTGACAGTTTAAGCGCAGCCTATGGCCTACAACAAGAGCAAGGCTGGGTAAAATTGTTACAAGATAAGTACAATGACGAGCAAGCCGACATTGCACTTGTAAACGCCAGCATTAGTGGCGAAACGTCTGGCGGTGCACTGCGCCGTTTAGATGCATTACTTACCCAATACCAACCAACACACGTGCTTATAGAGCTTGGTGCAAATGACGGTCTTCGCGGATTTCCGGTAAAAAAAATGCAAGCTAATTTGACCTCGCTGATACAAAAAAGCCAAGCAGCTAATGCTATGACCGCGCTGATGGAAATTTACATTCCACCTAACTACGGCCCTCGCTACAGCAAAATGTTTACTGATAGCTTTAGCCAAATTAGCGAAGAAACTAATACGCACTTATTAAACTTTTTTATGCTCAATATCGCTGATAAACCAGAGCTAATGCAAAACGATGGGTTACACCCTAACAAAAAAGCACAGCCGTTGATACGTGATGAGATGTACGACTCGATCAAAACTTGGTTGAATAAAGACTAAAAAAATAACCTAGCTTAAGTGGGATTTTTAGCTCACTTGCCTAATAAACACCCAAACAAACAATCGCTTATTGATTTTTAAAAAAATACACGTACTATTGCACTCAACGTCGGTATGTAGCGCAGCCTGGTAGCGCACTGTCATGGGGTGGCAGGGGTCGAGAGTTCGAATCTCTCCATACCGACCAATTAACTCCCTCCTGTTTCTATAATTAAACTTCAAAAAAGTATTAACCTGAAAAATAAATTTACTTAGAGATTACTTAAACCAGCGGTTAAATGACTACAAATTGCGCCTAAAAAACAGTGCCTATCAATTGGTCCTTACTTAGTATGCAGCAATATCTTAAAACCATCCTTACGTGTCGACATTTCACCAGGTGCTGATTATTAACTTAATAAAACAACAAAGTAACAAAACCCTTTTTAGTTTTTAAAAGCACATGAAGGCACTAAATATACTTTAAGTATATTGTTATTCGCTTAAGCATAATCTGGATGAAATATAACAAGCGCGACTAACGATACACGTTTAATTTACAAAAAATCCCAACAAAACTTTTCATTATAGTAAAGAAAACAAATAAGCCTGCACACTTATTGAGCATTTTATTTAATTAACATATGATAGGGTTTTATTTTTACGGTGTTGAACATGGACTTTTCAGCTGAAGAATTAAACTTTATCTCTGACTTATTTAAGCCAGAAGATCAGGAAGTAAAACCAAATCATAAGCTTACTTTACAAAGTAGTGTGCCCGCAGGCATTGCGCACCTATTAAGCAATGCAAGCTTAACGCTATTAGCAAAAGTTGCGCACTATCAATTGTGGTTTCCGCTTGATTTAAAAATAGATCCCTCTGGGGTTATTAACCCAACACTCAGTGCGCCTGAAGTTATTGATACTAAAGGCACACAGCGCAGTTGGCGTTGGAGCCAGCTCAATATAAAAAGCGAAGGTTTTTATATTGAGTCTATATCTAGCACAGGGATATTTTTAAAACCTCTAAAAGATAACAGCCGACTGGGTAATATGAAAAACGTGCAGTTTACATTACCAAACGAAGAGTGTATTTCAATTGATATAGAGCCTATTAGGCAAAATAAATCAGGAATGGCTGCAAAAATTACACGTATAATTACCGGAAAAGAGCAGTTAAGAACCTACCTATTTGAAGAGCATAAACGCCAATACTCGGCATTATATGAAAATGGTCAATTAGTAAACGAAATACGTTAATATGCGAGTTATGCAGTAAAGCCTTCATTTATTTAGCCTAAATCGGTTTTTTACCTTTTATATTTCTTAGCCTTGCTTGATGTTTTAACTCATTTTAAATTTTGCAAAAAAAAAGCGCTAAACAGCGCTTATTGATTTATATGTAACTAGTGTTTGGGCTTTACACCGTTACGAACCATATCTTGCCCATTAGTATATACATCTTCGGTGATACCGCGGGCCAATAATAGCTGCTGTTTATCATCAAATACGGCAATAAAACGGGTGCCGTCTGAGTTTTTAGTTACCATACCAACGCCAGATACTCCTTTTAACCCATAACCGCCGCTTTCAACTTCCAGTAAAAAAGCTTCTAAGTCTGCTAAGTTATCGATTACATCACTTTCGTTATTCATGTTAAAACTCTTTCTATTTCTCTTTGCTTTGAGCAAAGTGGTTATACGTTATATCGGTTATTTTATAGAGCTGGTACTTAAAATCCAAATATTTACGCCTTAAACTTAAAACGACTCGACCACCAGCGATAAATTACTCACAGCACAACCAAATGGTTTGGTGTTTATTCGGTCATAGCGTGTATCAGCATTTGCATTCAAGCTAATTAAAAATTCATCTTGCTGAGCAACCGCACTTTGCTCTTGAGCGAGGCACATAGCTTGTGTCAAAGAGCGTAATTTTGCATCCGTTAAAATACTGCCAAAACGCTGAACTGGTAAAGGCGGTATTTTAATTGCTGGTAATGCTTGGCTGATACTGCGCTGACTTAAGGTAAAATCGTTATTTTTAATATCAATCACACTGCCCACAGGCCAATAAGAGTAACTATAGGTTTTAGTTTTAACCTGAGCTTGCCCTGTTGATTTAACCATCACTACACCATTTTTGCCAATTACAGTCATTAAATTGCCAGCTTCAGATTTAATCACCACTAGAGCGGTGGTTTCGTCTACACCAAAACCGAATGTCGGCTGAGCTTTGTTTGCGTTTAAGTCGTCGAGCAAAGTGCCTAGTCTTAATGTACGGTTTCGCTCGCTAAAGTGTGTATCGAGTACACCGTAACTAAATGTGCCTAAACCCCCAAAGCGGTTGTAAGTTAAACCATCGCTGTTTGAGCGCTCACTGGGGGCATCAATGGCTTGTGCGCCTTCTTTCAATGCCGACAAGCTAGTGCCATTGGTGATCATCACCACATTACCACCGTGGGCTTGCCCACCACTTTGCACCGCGGTACCTGCACTTGTTCCAACAATAACAGGGCGAGACTGTAATGCTTTTGTCCAAGGGTAAGGCTGGTTATTTTCATCAAATAATACTTTTCGAGTTAGGCTTTGATCGCCACCATTAAACATGACACCGGTACTGTTTTTGATTAGCTCGATTAAAGCGTCGGTGCCTTTTTTACACAATTGATATTCAGCTTGTGTGCGATCAGGGTAAATATGTTCGCGTTGATATAGCCCCATTTCTGAGTGCCTAAGCGTGGTTAAATCATCACACTTATTGGTGGTTATTGCTTTAGCAAGCGCAGGGGTTAATGCAAGCCATTGCGAATTTACATTAGGGAAGCTTAGTAATCCTTCGTAAAAATCAGCAGATTCATAAGGGTCTCTACTTGAGGCGGTAATGGCCAGCATACTCGGGTTGGAGTTATTAACTTTTAAACTACCTGATATAAACTGCAGAATCTCTGTCGCTGCCGATTCGCTATTAAGCGCGGTATTTACCCGCTCTTTTAGCCGCGTGTTGTCGCTTTGGATTTGCGCTACTTCAAGCATATCTATTACAAAATTGTATTCTTGATCCGATAAACTATTGAGCTGTTTGCTATCAATATCGCGCCACAACCATAACAGTTCTTTTTTCGATAACGTGGGCGATGATTTAGCCTGCATTGTTGCTAAATTTTTAATAGTATTGTTTTTAGCTTGGCTATTTTTACTGGGCCATTGTTGCTTTATTTGGCTAATTTTAGTGTGAGAGAGCGTAAATACATTATGCGTTTTACCCGAAATCTGAGTATTTTTTTCACAGTTTTTGGGGCTTAAACTGGCACATGTTGTGAGAGCTCCCCCCACTAAAACGAGAGTTTGACTAGACTCTTTTGCGCTTACTTGCAGCGAAAAAGCGACAAGAACAGATAAAAAAGCGGTTATTATTCGCGATTTAACTAACCGCTTGTTTGGTAAATATATTCGTTCCATTATGTTACACTCATGTAAAAATTTATAAAAAATGACTTGCGAGAGAGCCTCTCGCTTGCTATAAAAAAAAGGAACTTTAAAACGCGAGTAAGCTAGCACCCATTTGCTGGCTTTGTCAAAAACCTTTTTGGAACGAGAATTATGTTTAAAAAAGCAACATTGCTTACAACATATTTCTACTCACCCCACTACCTTTCGGAGTGGTTTGACGAGTAGCCCACCACCTCACTGATTTCTGTGAGGGGCTCAGCGTGTCATTTCACCACTGCCCTGTCTAAAAAACATAATAATTAAAGCCTTAAGAAATATTAAACCTATTTCTGCGCGCTTAAAAAAGACAAAAGGTACTACAATGTTTCGTCAACTAACTATTGCGGCCACAGTAAGCGCTTTACTGAGCCCTATTACCTGTGCGTACGCACAAGAAACTCAAACTGATACCAACATTGAACGAGTAGAAGTAACAGGATCACGTTTAAAAGGCGTTGATCTGGAAGGCACTATTCCACTAACCGTGTTAGACCAAGATGCGATTAAACGCTCTGGCGCTAATACCATCCATGAATTACTCAAAGATTTATCTGTATTTAAAGGCGGGAGCGGTACGTTCTCAACCTCTGAAAGTGGCGGTACGTCTACTTCTACACCAGCGGGCCAATCAGCAGCGAGTTTAAGAGGCATGGGACCTTCGGCAACGCTTACATTAATTAATGGCCGCCGAGTTGCACCTAGCTCATTTGCTGCTGGTACTGAAAACTTTGTAGATGTGAATTCAATTCCGCTAGCCGCCATTGAGCGTATTGATATTTTAGCCACCGGTGCATCAGCCGTTTATGGTGCCGATGCTGTAGCGGGTGTTATTAATTACATCTTAAAAGATGATTTTGAAGGCGCTGAAATCAATACTTCGTTTGCCGATAGCTTTGATCAGCATGACGAAAGTAAAAAGCAGCTAAACTTAGTGTATGGTACAAAAATAGGCGAGAGTAACTTAACGGTATTTGCAGATATATACGACCGTAACGCTTTTAGAGCAACCGACCGCGATTATACCGCTTCACCTTCTTTAGTTAATGGTTACTCGTATTTACCTAAGCTGGAGAACTCACCGAATATTTATTATTTCAGCAGCCGAGATGGTAACGAACTTCCATCACCAAACTGTAAAACCGAATTAGTGACTACTGAATTTGGTGAACAAATTTGTGCTTACTACCCTAACCAAGATGATTACCTAGATACGCCATTTGAAAGCCTTTCAACCGGCTTTATGTTTAATAGCGAGCTCGGTGGTCTACAATGGCACACTGACTTTTTTTACAGTCAAACCAAAGCAAAAGCGTATTCTTCTCCCTCACCTATTAACCAAATTAATGACGACGACGGCCCGTTTATTTTAGAAGACGCCTTATTTATTTACGATAATACCGATGGTAGTAATGATTTAATGGATCAACTCTACATTGACCCATTTGATACTCAAAGTGGCCGAGAAGTATATGGTTTTGGCTTTGATGCCCGCTTTAATGCCCAAAGAACAGTGGAAGTAGAAACGAAAAACTTTCGCTTAGTAAGTAGCCTAAGTGGTGAAATTGGCGACTGGGGCTGGGAGTCTGGTGTTACTCTTTCTCGCTCGCGCTCAGAGCAGGAGGCTATTGCAGGGGTATATAATCGTTACCAGTTTCATGGCGCGATCACCGGCGAGCTGTGTTCAGACGGTACATTAGCGAGTTTTGACGGTACTGACTTAAACTGTGCATCGGGAGAACTGCTGCCTTTTTACAACCCTTTCCTTCAAGGCGACGCCGCTAACGATGCTGTTTTGGCAACAGCGCAAGCTCGCCCAACACGTAGCGGAGAAAGTACTGTTTACGGCTGGGATGCTAACTTTAATGGTGAGCTATTTACCTTTAACGACCTGCCTGCCTATGCCTCATTTGGGGTAGAAGCACGCCGTGAAGAGTTAAACGACATTCCTTCGCTTAATTCACAAGCTCAAGCAGGTAATGATTACCTTGTTGATGTATTTGGCTTTGGCTCTAGTTTATCAGAGGCCGATCGCACTCAATATGCAGCGTTTGCTGAATTAAGTATTTCACTGAGTGAGCAAGTAGAGCTTCAAGCAGCGGGTCGATACGATCATTACGATGATTTTGATGGCACCTTTAATCCTAAAATTGGTTTGAGCTATCGCCCGACTGATTCGTTAATTGTTCGTGGTTCATGGTCAACCTCGTTTAGGGCACCATCATTAACGCAGGCTGGTGTTAAATTAAGAACCACACAATCTACTTTTGACTGTGGTGCAAACCAAGCTGTAGCTGATTTATACTGTATGGGTGATGGCACCGAAGTAAGTGTTAATTCGTTAGAGTTAGGTAACCCTAATTTAAATGCAGAAGAATCTGAAGCTATTAGTGTTGGTTTTGCATGGAGCCCATCGGCTAATACTAATTTAACCCTTGATTATTGGCAGTTTGATCATGAAGAAGTAATTGATACTAACATGACCGCAGTGTTAGATCGCGCCATAACCGATGCATCACTTCGTCACTGTGGCATTGTACCACCGGGCGAGCAAGGCATATCGTACGATGAAGCATTATGTGATGTCACCGACACCAGTGGTTTAAACATAGAGCAAGACGGAGCCAACTTAACTGAAATCTTAGCCAGCTACATCGATGAATTCAACCCACGTGATAACGAGCTATTCTTACCGCTGTTTCGCGATCATGCTATCCCACTTGAAAACACCGGTACTCAAACTTTAGCTGGCATAGACTTTAAGTTTGATCACCGCTTTAGGCTATCAGGTGGCGACTTAACCTTTGCGTTTGACGGCACTCATTACCTTGAGTTTGAACGTAATAAACCGGGGTCTGACTCGTTAGAGAAGTTGGTAGGAACTTATCGTTACCCTGAAAACATTGCTCGTATGTCAATAGATTGGGAAGCGCAAAGTTACTACCTTAACTTAGGTGCAAACTACACCAGCAGCTACGAAGATGATATAGAAGGCCTGCGTGGGCGTGAAATTGATGAACTAGATTCACTTGGCGTATTAGACTCAAAAGGTGAGCATCAGGTTGACGATTGGCTCGTTTGGGATTTATCAGCGGGTTACTATGTTAATAAATCGCTGACTTTGCGTGCGCGTATCAATAATATTTTTGATAAAGAGCCACCCACACTTTTTGGTTCAAGCCGCGGATTTGATTCAATTAATCATAATGCCCTTGGTGCTAATTATAAATTAAGTATTAGCTACCGCTTTTAACCACTTAGCCGCAAAGCAAACGCTTTGCGGCCTTCCTTTTATTACAGGTCATGGCTACAGTGACACTGCCTATTAAGTGCTAAAGTACATTTAAGCGTTTATTTACGCATCAACACAATGACCTTTTATTAAAGTGAAATTATGAAACAAAAACAATTTTCTGTGCCCGATGCGAGCATTCTTTTGCTTTGCGTGGCAGTGATTGCCTATATGGCCACGGTTTTTATTACCCCTGGGGTATTTAATGCAGAACCGGGTAGCCATACTGTGCAGCTTTCACAATATCAAACCGTTAATAACCAACAATCACCGCCATTTTTTGCACAAGGTGGCGATATTGGTTTAGCAAATGTATTGTTTGAAGGCTTAGTGTCGGGTGATAAATATGGTGCAGCGATTGGCGTAATGGCGTTTATTTTAATCACTGGCGGTGCTTTTGGCATTGTTATGAAAACCGGTGCGATTAACAACGGCATTCTGGCACTTATTAATAAAACTCAACGGGTTGAATGGCTATTTATTCCCTTACTATTTTTACTATTTTCGTTAGGCGGCGCGGTATTTGGTATGGGCGAAGAAGCTATTGCCTTTTGTATTGTGCTTTTCCCTATTATGCAACAACTTGGCTACGACGCTAAAGTTACCGTGCTCACAACCTATGTGGCCACGCAAATAGGCTTTGCCACCTCATGGATGAACCCTTTTAGCATTGCTATAGCGCAATCGATAGCTGAAATCCCCGTGTTTTCTGGCGCGGGTTTTCGTATGCTAGCGTGGGCGTGTTTTACTCTTGCAGGCCTTGTGTTTACCATTCGCTATGCAAAACGCATCAGAATACAAACCCAAAAAGCGGGTGATCAGCCATCAATTAAACTTAGCTTAGCCGATGCACTCACATTATTAGTGTTTGTATTGGGTATAGCCTGGGTTGTATGGGGCGTAATGGCTCGCCAATATTATATTCCTGAGCTTGCGGCACAGTTTTTTTGTATTGGTATTATTAGTGCAATAATTGCCATCGTGTTTAAAAAGCTAACCGCAAATGAGTGCGCTGAAGCCTTTAAAAACGGTGCACAAGAGTTACTGCCAGCGGCGTTATTGGTCGCACTAGCTAAAGGCATTGTATTACTATTAGGGGGTAGCGATTTAACTACTCCCTCAACCCTAAATACACTGCTGTATTACTGTGCAAGTAGCATAGCCAGTGTGCCAGATTACATTGCGGCTTGGGGAATGCTGGTGTTCCAAAGTGTATTTAACTTTTTTGTTTCATCGGGTTCAGGCCAAGCTGCCATCACTATGCCGCTGATGTCTCCACTTGGCGATTTGCTCAATGTATCAAGGCAAATTGTAGTATTGGCCTTTCAATTGGGTGATGGATTAACCAATATTTTAATTCCCACCTCAGCTAGTTTAATTGGTTGTTTAGGGGTCGTAAAATTAGATTGGGGAGAATGGGCTGCGTTTATTTGGCGCTTTGCTCTAGCACTTTTTGTATTAGCAAGCGGCTTTATATTTCTTGCTTACTTTATTAATTATCAATAAAAAGAATTTGTTATGTTAACTTTAATTCAAGGTGCAAACGTTTATGCACCTACTTACCTAGGCACACAAGATGTTTTAATTGGCGGTGGTAAAATCATTGCTATTGACGAAAATATAATCCTCGACAGCAGTGTACTCGTCAAACGAATTGACGGTAAAAATAAGCTTGTTACGCCGGGGTTTGTTGACTCGTTAGTGCATATTACCGGTGGCGGTGGCGAGGCTGGATTTGCCAGCCGCACCCCTGAAATGAACCTAACCGATGCCACCTTGTCGGGCACCACCACGGTGGTGGCAGCACTAGGTACCGATTCAAGCTCACGTACGCTGACCAATTTGGTTGCCAAAGCAAAAGGGCTTAAAGAGCAAGGGCTAAATGTATTTTGCCATACGGGTTCGTATCATTTGCCAGCTAAAACACTCAGCCACTCAATCACTGACGACATTATGTATATAGAGGAGTTTATAGGTGTAGGCGAGGTGGCGATTTCTGATCATCGCAGTAGCCAACCTACTGTACAGCAATTAGCGGAATTAGCAGCCGAGGCTAAAGTAGCCGGTATGCTCAGTGGTAAAAAAGGCACCGTAAGTATTCATGTGGGCCCTGTTGATAGCCATTTAACTATTTTGCATCAGGTGGCTCAGCAAAGTGATATTAAGCTTAAACAGTTTTATCCTACGCATATGAACCGCAATAAAGCACTTCTTGATGCCGGTATTCAATTTTGTGATCAGGGCGGTACTATCGACTTTACCACCAGCACTACCGATTACGATTTAGCCCACGGTGAGTTCGCAGCAGCCCATGCCCTTGCTTATTGCTTAGACCAAGGTGTAGCAGCAAATCAACTCACTATGAGCTCAGATGGCCATGCTAGTTTACCTATTTTCGATAAAGACTTTAATTTATTGGGACTTGAGGTAGGTAAAGAGTCCTCTTTATTAACCTCGTTTCAGCAAGCAGTTAAGCAATATAACGTCCCTATTGAGCACGCCTTGATGAGCATAACCAGTAACCCCGCTGATATTTTAGGGCTTAATAAAGGCCGCTTAAAAACAGCGAGCGACGCAGATATTGTGCTTCTCGATAAAGAGACCTTAACCCCTGAGTACGTATGGGCAAACGGTACTTTAATGGTACAAAACAGCCACGCGGTTATAAAAGGGCCGTTTGAGTGACTTTCAACGCAGTTAATTAATTTAACTGCGTTTTTTACCTGTTTAATCATAGCAAAGTTAAAATCGCGGTTATGGTTAATTTTTATAGAAATGTTATGCATCGCATTAAGTTGCAGGCTATTTTAGTCAGCGTTAAGCTAGCGCTTTATTTCATTAAATATTGATATACCAAGGCTTTATAATGACTGACAGCGCATACCCAATTGGCACACCAGGTAAAAAATGGAACGACAGCGACAAAGCACAATGGCTAGCAGGGCAAGTTATAAAGCGTAGCTACCAAGATGAAGTGTTAACGTTAATTAACGAGCTTAAAGGCACATTAACGGTTGAGCAATATGGTGAGCTTAATTACAACGATGGCTGTTATCCATTATATGCCCTGCAAACACCTAATTTTGATGATACCAAACCAACGGTTTTAATTACCGGTGGCGTGCATGGGTACGAAACCAGTGGTGTACATGGCGCGCTTAGATTTGCAAAAACCTCTGCTTTAAATCATTCAAAACACTTTAATATAATTATTACTCCCTGTATTAGCCCTTGGGGGTATGAAACAATTAACCGCTGGAACCCAAGCGCAATAGATCCTAACCGCTCTTTTTACGAAAATAGCCCATCACACGAGTCTGCTGCGGTAATGGCCTATGTAAAATCATTAAATATTGATCTACTAGCACACATTGATTTACACGAGACAACAGACTCCGATAACAGTGAATTCAGGCCAGCGCTTGCAGCACGTGAAGGCACAACTAATACAAACTGGAATATTCCTGATGGGTTTTACTTAGTTGCTGACAGTACAAAGCCAGAACCAGAATTTCAAAAAGTGATTATTGAGGGCGTTGCAAAGGTTACGCATATTGCACCAAGCGATGAAAACAATGCATTAATAGGTGTACCGCAGGAACAATTTGGCGTTATAAATTACGCAGCACGCAAATTAGGTTTATGTATGGGCTTTACTGATGCTCCTTTTGTAACAACAACAGAGGTTTACCCAGATAGCCCTTCAGCCAATAGTGAACAATGTATATTAGCGCAAGTTGATGTTATTGATAGTGCTTTAAATTATTTACGAAATGAAGGCTAAATTACTAGTTGCTACGTTTATTATAAGTGTGTTTTATTAAACGTAGTAACAAGTCTGTAATATAAATAGAGAGAAAGCCTTGCAAGTAGATAAAAATGAGCATTATGACTTTTCATTAAAAAATGACTATGGCAACGTTAATTTTTATGTAGATAACAACATAATTGTTGCTGAATTTTCAGGTAGCATCGATACCGATATTCTAACTGTGTATGGTGAAAAGCTCATTAATACTACAGCACAATTTAATGG
Organism: Pseudoalteromonas sp. ECSMB14103; assembly: GCF_000813065.1. Lineage (NCBI taxonomy): Bacteria > Pseudomonadati > Pseudomonadota > Gammaproteobacteria > Alteromonadales > Pseudoalteromonadaceae > Pseudoalteromonas > Pseudoalteromonas sp. ECSMB14103. The sequence continues at coordinate 190,249 of NZ_JWGY01000007.1, forward strand.
CAACCCCTGGGGCTATATTAGCGACTCACGAAAAGTATTAGCAGCGACGCCTGAAGCCGAGTTATTGCTCACTAAAATTGGCAAAAAAATGCAAGCTGCAAATTGCTTTATCAGCGCGTATGTAATGACATCGGCCATCGCAATCAGTCAAATGTCGCGGGTTTTAAATAGCGTTGGCAGAGACGGCACTAAATGTATATTTAGTGAGGTTGAAAGTGCCAAGCAATACGTTATTAAGCACCTTAAAAACAGCCAAGCGGATTAATTATTTAATCAACTTGGCGTTTAACTACTTAGTTTTTATAAAACTGACTGTCCTTGGTGATGGTAATACTCGCATCTTCCTGCGCGGTAACTACAAATCTTAATTTACTTACTTTTTGTTTAATATCGTAACCATCAGCGGTAACCGTAACCGGTATTTTTTTCATTAAACCAGGTTGTACGAGTGTTGCCTTTGGACTTTTAAGCGTTGCCCCAGGTAACCCCTCAATAGCGATTGTGTAGTGCATTGATTGCTGTGTTTTGTTAATAATGGTTAGTGTGTATGGGTTTTCAACTAGGCCCTCATAATTTACTCTGTAGAGTGCGTTTCTATCACGAAGCACTGAGGCCTCTATGGGTGTACGCTGCATCATCCATGCAAACATCGATAGGATAAGTAAGGCAGTTAACGCACCATAGCCAACAAGCTTTAATCTAAATGGGTTGGTTTTTTTACCTTCCATCTGTTTTTCACTCGCGTATTTAATTAAGCCTTTGTCGTAGCCAAACTTATTCATTGTGTCATCGCAGGCATCAATACATAAACCACAGTTTATGCACTCATATTGCAAGCCATTTCTTATATCAATACCCGCAGGGCATACCTCCACACATAAATTACAGTCTACACAATCGCCTAGGTTTAATGACTTTGGATCAGCTTTACGCTTACGTGGGCCACGGTTTTCTCCTCGTTCAGCATCATAAGTAACAACTAAGGTATCTTTATCAAACATCACTGACTGAAAACGAGAATATGGGCATGCAATGGTGCACATTTTTTCTCTTAAAAAACCAGCATTACCGTACGTACACCCAGCAAAAAAAAGCACCCAAAATGTGGTAATGCCAGACCAATCAAACGAAAGCATGTCTAAGTATAAATTTTTAGCCGGAATAAAATACGCCATAAATGAGGTCGCTGTTAAAACCGAAATAACTATCCACGCGCTGTGTTTAGCTATTTTTTTACGCCACGTGCTAAATGTCCATTTTGACTTATCTAATTTAATGCGCTGATTGCGTGTACCTTCTATTCGTTGCTCAACCCATGTAAACATCAACATCCATATTGTTTGCGGGCACGTGTAACCGCACCAAACTCGGCCAAGCCAATTAGTAACAAAAAATAACGCAAAGGCTCCCACCATAAAAAGCATGGCTAAAATCATAAAGTCTTGAGGAAGAAGTGTTAATCCAAAAATAGTAAAGGTTTGTGTTGCGACATCTAACAGTACAGCCTGCTGACCGTTGTATTGAATCCATGGAATGGCAATAAACGTTAACATTAGCAACCAGCCTAAATTACGGCGTATACGTTGAAAAAAGCCTTTTTGCTCGCGAATATAAATTGGCCCTGAGTTATAGGGCTTAATGATCATGTCTTGCTCTTTAATATCAAACTTCATGTTACTTACTTAATTAGAACGGATGTTGTTTAAGTATTTGCAACTTTCAGACCAAACTGAAACTTTATTTAATCTATTGATATTAAATAACTTTATAATTTACACGCTTTTACCAATCGCGACATATAACGAAAAACGTTATATATCGCGATTATTTATTAATTCCTAGCTTTCTCATTTTTGAGCGAAGTGTACTTTCAGGTAACCCTAACTTCAGTGCAGCACCTTTACTTCCCGAAATTTGCCCGTTACACAGTGTTAAAACACGGCTTATATGCAGCCTTTGCGCCTCATCGAGGGTAAGAGACTCGTCAACATTTTGCGTAGTGTCACCATTGAGTGGTTGATTGAGCTGTAAAACAGATTGTTTGGACAAAATGGCTTCTCGCTCCAGTACATTTTGCAGCTCTCTTATGTTGCCAGGCCAATCGTAGGCTTGAAGCTTAGTAACTGCTTTTTTACTTAACCCTTTTAACTGCTTCCCCAAGCGTTTATTTAATTGCTGTATGAGGTTGCTGCATAAGTAAGGAATATCCTCTTTACGCTCTCTCAGGGCCGGTACTTTAATAGGAAATACATTAAGTCGATAATATAAATCTATTCTAAAACTGCCCTTTTGCACCATTTGCCACAAATCGCGGTTTGTAGCCGCTATAACTCGAATGTTTACACTTAAGGTTTGGCTACCACCAACCCGCTCAAATTCTTGCTCTTGTAGCACTCTTAGTAGCTTACTTTGTGATTCTAGAGGTAATTCGGCTATTTCATCTAAAAAAAGTGTGCCTTTATCGGCCAGTTCAAATCGGCCTTTACGACGTTCGTTAGCCCCAGTAAAAGCGCCTTTCTCATGCCCAAACAGCTCAGACTCCAATAAGCTCGGTGTAAAAGCTGCACAATTTACTTTAATAAAGGCATGCTTGCTGCGTTTGCTTAACCTATATAAATTGCGTGCTACTAGCTCTTTACCTGTGCCATTTTCTCCCAGAATAAGCACGGTAGTGTCGGTTTCGCTCACTAATTTGATTTGCTCTAACATGGTTTGGAACACATGGCTTTGCCCTACAAGCCCAGAGTCTTGCCAGTCCTGATTTAACTCTGCTATTAAATAGCTATTCTCGTCTTTTAACTGCTCACTCAGCTGCTTTATTTTTTTAAGTGCGTTTTGTAAATCATTTTGGGTTTGTTGCTGCTGCGATATATCACGAAATATAGCAACGGCACCAATAAGTTGATTTTTTCGATACACTGGAGTGGATGTATATTCAACAGCAAACGAGCTACCGTCTTTGCGCCAAAACACTTCATTGTTAACTTCACGGCGTTTACCATCAAACATGGTACAGTAAATTTGACACTCATCTGCAGGGTAAGGCGTGCCATCGGCACGAGTATGGTGATGATATTGATGTATTTTTTTTCCTAGTAGCTCCTCTGCCTTCCACCCTGTCATGCGCTCTGCTGCTGGGTTTACAAATACAGCGTTTCCAGACAAGTCGAATCCGTAAATTCCCTCACCCACGGCATTAAGTAATAACTTTGGATCGTTTAAAAATTGCTTTATCATAACTACGCCTCGCGAAATATCACGAGTATTATGACAACTTTAACACATTACTGCACCAGTAACTTTGTATCGATATTAGCTCAGCATTTATGCGAAATGACTAAAAAGCGCACGCACATCAATTTTTGCCCCCAAACGAGCAGCTATTAAATACAAACCGGCTAGTTTTCGGTGTATAAACAACGCATCGACGGGTGGAGTGTGCCACTGCTGTGATTGAGCACTAAGTGCAAGCCCAGCATCCTTAATTTTAAGTGCTAACTCACTATGTTTAAAATCAAATTCACCATCATGCCTGAGCGGTTCGCACGCCATTAAAAACAAGTCGATTACGTTATTTTTATAATTATCTATAATGTCATCTTTAAAGTAACCAATTTGCGATGCTGCTTTTAATACGCCCTCTCGGCTATTATCGCTACCTGCTTTAAATAGTGCCAAATAAGCTGAACTCAACTCAGTTGATATTTCTCGCGTTGCACCAAAATCAAATAAAACGATTTTTTGTGTCTCTGTTTGATAATGAAAATTAGCAAAGTTAGGATCCGTTTGAATGAGTTTAAATTCAAACATTTCTTTAAAAAATAAATTAATAAGCTGCTCAGCAACAAAACTTCGCTGGCTTTGTGGCTGCTCTGTGATGCTCTCTATGGGTTCAGCATTAACATATTCCATTGTAAGCACTTGCTGCGTACTGTGCGAAGTGTAAACATCAGGCACTTTAAAGTGAGCATTGCCGTTGAGTGCATTTTTGTAACGTATTAAATAATCTGCTTCTCGCAGGTAATCTGCTTCTGCAAGTAATTGTGCCTTAGCCTCATTCACAAGGGGTTTAATGTCGAGATCTTTAGGTAATAGGCGCGATAGGGTTAACAGCGTAATCACGTTATCTACGTCGCTCTCAACACTCTTTGCAATACCCGGGTACTGAACTTTAACTGCGAGCTTATCGCCATTTTCTTGATACGCTAAATGCACTTGCCCAATAGAAGCCGCTGCAAAAGGTCTGAGTTCAATATGAGAAAAACGAGAAAGCCAGTCGTCCCCCCATTGTTCTTTTAAAACTTCAACTAGCTGCTTATGCGGCATTGGATTTGCGTCAGAGCGCAACAAAGCGAGTAACTGGGCGAGCTCAGGACTGAGCAAGTCACCAGCATCCATAGATAGAAGCTGGCCTAATTTCATTGCTGCTCCGCGTAAGTGAGAGAGCTGCACAGCAAGTTTTTCAATATTTTTAGGCTGCAGAAGTAAGCGTTTGTTATCCCAGCCTTTACCTGTTAGTGCACTTTTAGCGCCATCAACCAGCATATTACCCGCAACGCCTGATGCTAATGAGCCTAATTTTGCAAAACGAGAAAGTCTCGATGTGGGCACGTTACGCGGTGCTGCCATAATATAATGAACCTAATTAGCTTATAGTTAGGTTATTTAATACGATTAATTAAGGCAGGCCGATCTGATTAGCCTGGTTATTTATAATCTAGGAACCAGTTTAATTGCACCTTGCGATACTTTCATGTCGAGTGGCAATTTGCTCAATAGCATCATTTTAGGATCGTTCATGTTTAACGTATATACAGGGTTGTTAGCCAAAAAGGTATTGATTACACCCATTGCTTGATCGTCAAGCGCGCCAATGTTGCCTCTAAAGCCACCAGCATCAACGCTTGAGCCCAGTAGTTTAATATTACGCAAAAACACTGCTTTTTTCTCGCTATCGTAGAATGGGCTGCCCTCTATTTGAAGCTTTAAACGAATTGGGTACTTAAGTGCAAAAGCGTTGATCTCTGCGCTAGAGTCAGCGCCAAGTAAAACAACATCACGATTATCTGGCCCTATATCAACACTTAAATCATTAACGTTAAGCTGAACAGGTAATCCCATTAGCTTTACTTTTTCGCTTAACTTTGGCAACTCCTTAGCTAATACGCTTTCTACTTCAGCATTTGTAAATGAATATACCGATACACCTTGCGTGCTATTACAGGCAGTTAAAAAAAGCGTAGTAATAAGTAATAAAAATCTCATGGTAAATCCTTTGTTTGGTTAATACAAAAAGCCGCTTTTTAAGCGGCCTTTTAAAGTTTTAATCAACATTTAAAGTAATGTTAATGATTAAGCTGCAAGTGTCGTCTTTAATCGAGCTAGTGTGTCAGGTTCAACTGAACCGTTACTGAGCGCGAGCAACTGTTTTAAATAATAATTTAAATCAGCATGATCACCACGATGCTTATCATCAAGCATAGCAACTTGCTCTGCCATTCTAAGTGATGCATTTGGCGAACTCACATTTGCTAAAATTTCCATACGCGTTACAAGTTGCTCTTCTTTAAGCGTTGTTTTTAGCGGTGCTTGATACTGAGCAGGTATTTCTTCATTATTTTGAAGCGCGTTAAGTAAAGCATCTAAGTTAGCCTGCTCTGATTTAGTCATAAGCAATGACACTTTTTCATCTATGGCTTTAAGCAAAGTAGCCACTTTTGGCGCAAGCGTTCTGAATTGTGCATAACCCTTTACCTTCGTTTCTAGGTCATGAAGTTGCGCACGTTGTTCAACCGCCTCTAGTACCGCTTCTAATTCAGCAAGCTCTGCAGCGGCTTGTTTGTCTGACTCATTCTGTTCAAGCTTTTGTTGCTCAAATTCAGTGCTGCGCTTACTAAATGCTTCATCGTTATATTGACGAAACTTTTGCCACAACGCATTTTCTGCTTTCAAGCCCGCAAAGCCAATTGTTTGCCATTGCTGCTGCATTTGCTTTAACGTCTGGCAAGCACTTGCTAAGTCGTCACTTTGTGATAACTGCTGTGCTTGTTCTACTAAATCATTTTTAAGCGCAGCATTACCTTTATGAAACGCATTTAATAAACCAAGCACCTGTTGTTGCTCATTTTTATAGCGATCATTTAAAACTCGATATGTTTTAGGGTCAACTTTTCCTACACTGCGCCATGCTTTATTTAGCCTATTGTATTGGCTTTCAAACTGTTTCCAATCAAAGCCTTCTTCGCTAGTAGGCTCTGTGCTAAGCGCGTGCATATCAGTAATGATGCTTTCACGTTGCAACTTCGCTGCATCGCGATTTTTTTCTTGCTCGGCAAAGTAACTACGACAAGGTGCAAACAACAATTCAATATGTTCGTCAAACTGAACACCTTGTTGTTTTTCTTCATCTGTATCTAAACGGCCAAGCTCATTCCAACGTGTGCGAAACATTTTTACTTGTTCTGCACGTTGTTGCGGGTCGGTACATTCTTGCTCAGTTAACGTGGCTACTTCTTCAAGTAACGCTACACGCTTTGGTGCAGCGGCGTATTTTTGCCAATCTTTTGCGTCAGCAAGCTGCTGCTCTAGCTCTGCTTTAATATTTTCAAGCGGTTGCTGGTAGCGTGCTGTTAATGTATTAAATAGCTCTTCAAAACCTTTAAATACACCAAATGCCACATTGAAGCGGCCTTCTTCAATTAAGCGCTTAACATCACGAGCTTTTCGCTTTGCTTGGCTTTGATTTTTTTCAAGCGGTTTAACTAACTCATTCATTGGTACTAAAAACTGCTTTTTATGCGCGTTTAACTCAGTTTTAAACTTGCCTTGCAGTGCGCTATCAAGCATAGCTATATGCCCACGCGCTTCTTTAAACGCTTGATTAAACGCTGAAAGAATATCGTCATATTGCTCAATGCTTTGCGCTGGTTCAATTTTTTGTAAGGCGGTCAATGCCTCTTTATATTGAGCAATTACCGTTGTTAATTCGGGTAATTTAGCCACTTGTGAAAATAAAGTCTCAAGCCTTATGATTACCGCTTTAAACTGTGCGTTATTTTCAAGCTCAGTCTCTGTGATCGCTTGTTTTGCTTGGGCTACTTTAGCGTCAAGCCAATCTTGTTGAATTTGCTCTGGGGTTTCTAAACCTAATTGAAGCGCATTTTCAATTTCATCACTTAATGCTTCAAGCGTTGCTAATGCCAATAATTGACGCTGTTTTAATGCTAAACGTTGCTGTTCTTTATCGTGCTCAGCTTTAAGTTGCGCTATGTGCGTATCAAGCTTGCTGGTAATAGCTATGTACTTTTCATCTAGCGATTTTATACGCTCTGCTGATAACCATTTAAGCTCTAATGCTTGCCATTGAGCCATTAATTCAGCAGCTTGTGGGTTTACCAACGCAAAGTCTGTTTTTTCACGTAACGCATTAAGTTTTGCTAAAATAACGCGCGTTGAATTTTCAACTTCTTGTGGCATTTCTTTGGCCAGACGCTCATTTTCAATATGCGTATCAAGGATGCTTTTCGCTTCCCCTTTAGCATGTTTAGCAAGTGGTTTGGTAAGCTGGTGGTTAATAACTAACTCCACTAGCTGCTTTTGTAGTTCTTCACTGCCTTCTTTAAAAGCTTTTTCTACTAATTTTGGGTTTGCTAAACGCTTAAGTAATTTAACGCGAACTTTTAGTTCTTTCTCTGCAAACGCTAGTTTTTCTAATGTTTTTACAGGTGCAAAGCGTTCTATATATTCACTTTTAATTTGCGGTGTTAGTGTGCTTTCACTGTTTAAAACCGCGTTAGATATTTGCTGCTCAGCTATATCCTTCAACGCTTGGTCTTGCTTATAGGCTTTCCACCAAAGTGGTAAATCATTTACCTTTTGAAGCGCTTTTCGGCGAATTTCTGCAGAGCTGTCTTCTAATGCAAGTGTATTTAAAATACTTGCATCGCGCTGCGTATCTAGCTTTTCAATTGCATCAAGACGTACCTGTTGCTTAGGGTGTTTCCATTTTGGCGTAAAAAGGTGCTTAAAGATCATGTTCACTAAACCTAGCTATTTCGTTGTCTGATTTGAATTCTTTTTGTAGTTGCGCTTTTGTCTTTTGGATCATTTCACCATTAGCACCAATCGTAAATTGCTCGTTCGATTGAGCCACCTTTGCTTGATACAACATAACCAACTGCACTGTTTGTTGCTTTTGCTCATCTGATAACACAGTGCCATCTGGCCATTTGCCAGTGGATGCACCATATTGCAAGCGTTCAAATAATTCTGGAGTAATATTTTCTACGAGTTTATCGATATTCATGTCATCTTTTCTTTTTAAGAGTCACTAAAATAATACGGTTAATAAGATACCAAATGCACCCTACGCCAATGGCGATGGTGTAAGCATACCACTCAAGGGTTTCTTTTTGCGGTTGTAAAAAATATAAACAGAAAAAACCACCCAAAAATAAAATAAGTGCTAGGAAAGAGTGATTTATAAACATCTGCTTTTTTTTAATTTGCTGTTCGCGCTGAAGTTGTTGAACCTGCTCGTCATTTAGCTCTGAAATGTTACTTTCGCAATGCGGACATTGCTTGTATTTATCTGAAATTGATTTTGCACATTTTGGGCAACGAATAATCGCCATACATCTCTCCATACTACGCATAAAAAAAGCGCCTTGCGGCGCCTTTATTGTACTTGTTTTATTTGTTGTTGTCTTTTTTGAATTTAAAGCAATAACAGATAATGTAACTTTCTTTTTATTGGTTTAAACCCGTTTATCCAATCAAACTTGCAAGTACACTGTGTATTAAATTACTCAGGATCCTTAGATTGTTTTTCAAGGCGTTTTTCCCAGAAAGTAGCGTTTTTTATACCTAACTTAATTGGGTCAAAGGTAATTTTACCACCTTTTTTCTTTTGCTCTTCGTAATCGCTTAAACATAACAGTGCTGGTTTTGCGACAAAGAAGATAGCTAAAATGCCTAAGATGTTGATCCACGCCATCAAGCCTACACCTATGTCGCCAATGCTCCAAATATACCCAGAGCTATTAACCATTCCATACGCCACCATAAACATGATCACAAACTTCACAATAACCAGTGGAATACTTCCTTTAAAGTAACGATTTAAGTAAGCAATGTTTGTTTCCGCAATGAAGTAATAAGCTAAAATAGTAGTGAACGCAAAGAAGAATAACGCAATACCTACAAATGCCTCACCAAAACCGCCAAATACACTAAACAAAGCCATTTGCGTAAATGCTGCAGAGCCTACTTCAGTTGCTGCATCAACATTTTGTACAATAAATTGACCAGCTGGTAGCTCGCCAACAATGTTGTATTGTTGTGTTAACAAAATCATTAGTGCGGTTGCAGTACATACGAAGATGGTATCTACGTACACTGAAAAAGCCTGAACTAAACCTTGTTGCGCTGGGTGGTCGACTTCTGCCGCAGACGCTGCATGAGGGCCTGTACCTTGACCCGCTTCATTTGAATATATTCCGCGCTTTACACCCCAGCCAATTGCAGCTCCAAATCCGGCTTGAGCAGTAAAGGCGTCGCTTATTATCATAGCAAAAATATCAGGCACTCTATCGATATGTAAAAACACAACGATTAAGGCAAGCACGATGTAGCCCAAAGCCATAAATGGCACAACAATTTGAGTAAAGTTGGCAATACGTTTTATACCACCAAAAATGATAAATGCTAAAACGATAAGAATAATAGCCAGCGCAACTAGCTTAAAGCTACCTACATCGCCAAAGCTGGTCGACACCATAGTACCGTCGCCAAATACTTGAGTAAATGCGTTACCCACCGCATTTGCTTGTACACCGGGTAGGAAAACACCACACGCAACAACGGCAGAAATAGCAAACAAGATAGCTAACCATTTTTGTTTTAAACAACGGTCAAAGTAATACGCTGGACCACCACGATATTGACCGTTTTCTTCTTCTTTATAAATTTGACCAAGCGTTGATTCAGCGAAGGCTGTACTTGCACCTAAAAATGCAACAACCCACATCCAAAAAATAGCCCCTGGACCGCCAAAACCGATAGCAGCAGCAACACCAGCAATGTTACCAACACCGACTCGCCCCGATAGAGACACTGCAAGTGCTTGGAAAGAAGAAATACCTTTTTCAGATGTGTTAGGACTAAAAAGTAATTTACACATTTCTTTAAAATGTCTGACTTGGGCAAATCGAGTTAATACAGAATAAAACAAGCCCGCGCCAAGGCATAAGTAAATAAGGGCATTACTCCAAACAACATCATTAACAGCGCTTACAAAAGCTTCCATGGATATCCTCTATAGTTATATTTTTTATTATGAATTACGAGACTCTGTTTTAGCTACTCAGAATGCGCGACACAAAACGATTAAAAATCGGGCTTAAATATGCCTACCTTTAATTCGATTGTTATTGATATTAACTTAAGTGAGCTAACTTTGTTAACACTTAATTTTCATATTTACAGATAAAACGTGCGCTTCGACGTATTATTTGAGGGTTATTTAACCAGTAATTGGTTTGTATGAATATGATAGAGGTTTATAGAAAGCAATTTATATAGACTGCTGGTTGAGGGGTTTATAAAACGATTTTATATATTAATTAATTTTAAGTTTATGTATAAAAAAGGCATCAATAATTGATGCCTTTTTTCAATACTCTATCTTAGCGTATCAACCACATTAACAATGGCTGCTAACGTGTCTTGACCAAACTGATACGAGCGACGATCTGACCAGCCGTAGTCAGGATCTGGTAAATCGTTATTGTCTTTAAATGGCATTTCAATTGTGTATGTAAGCGCTTTAAACTCTTCAGCCGTTGCCGACGATGCAACTGTTAAAAGAGCTTGGCCTGGCTCATCTTTCGGGTAACCGTGTTCGTCTTGAAACTCCGGTGTTATTGTTAATAACGCCGCTTTAAAGCTGTCTTCTAAATTTTTAAGTCGCTCATCGTAACTTGGAATACCTTCGCTGCCAGCAACAAAGTTATAAGGAATGGCTTCATCACCATGAATATCAAGGTGCATATCTAAGCCTGTTTCGCGCATTTTATTTAGGACTAAATACACTTCAGGGCTATTTTCCATACTAGGTGTTTGCCATTCGCGATTTAAGTTAAAACCTTTAGCATTAGTACGTAAATGACCACGTACACTGCCATCTGGGTTCATATTTGGCACGATGTAAAATACAGCCTTTGATAACAATGCGGCAGCATGTGGGTCTTCATCATCAAGTAACTTATGGAGTAATCCCTCTACAAACCACTCTGCCATAGTTTCACCTGGATGCTGGCGTGCTGTTACCCAAATTACTTTTTTATCTTCGCTTGGCTCGCCAATTTTTAATACGCTCATATCGCGCCCATCAAGTGTTTCACCCAATGTTTGAAGTTGGCAAGCACCTTGCGTTTGCGCCCACGACAATAAATCTAAATGGCGGTCATAGCTATATGGTGCGAAGTAAGCAAAATAAACACTGCCGCACTCTGGCTCTATTTCAAAACTTAGCGTGCCATTTTCATAGTTTGATGGAACACGAAACCATGTTTGGCGATCGTAAGATGCGACTGCTTGATAGCCTTCCCACCCATCTGGGTATGCTGATTTTTCAAGCTGATTAATATTAAGCTTATGTAATTGGTAAGGCGTTGTTTCTAATCGAAAGTGAAACCACTGATAAAATTCAGAGTTGTGGTCGTTATTAATCTCTAATTGAATATTAAGCGGATCGGTTGCATCAATTACCTTGATATTACCACTGTCGAAATTACTACTGATTTTCATGAAAAAACCTTTAATTTGAATAAGCCCATCTGCATTTTAACTCGCAGAACTAACACCACGAATAATACTACTCGCAGTAAATACAGTGTATTTTATAACTCTAACACGCACTGTATTTTAATAAGCAAAGCGTAGCACAAGGCATACACTTTAAAAATGATTGCACATTAAAAAAGCCAGCTAAACGCTGGCTTTTAAATACTACATATACATTAGCGTGGTAAGCTTGGGAATGACACTTCAGCCATATCTCGCATACAACGTACTACTTGGCAGCTATAGCCAAATTCATTATCGTACCATACGTATAATACAATACGATTATCGTCAACAATTGTCGCTTGTGAGTCAACAACACCTGCATAACGGCTGCCTACTAAATCGGTAGACACTATTTCTGTTGATGCAGTGTAATCAATTTGGTCACGTAAATCTGAGTGAAGCGCTGTATCGCGTAAAAATGCATTTAGTTCTTCAACTGATGTATTAGTTGCTAAGTTTAAGTTTAAAATAGCAAGCGATACGTTAGGTGTAGGTACACGAATAGCGTTACCTGTTAACTTACCTTCAAGCTCTGGCAATGCTTTAGATACAGCTTTAGCTGCGCCTGTTTCAGTTATTACCATGTTAAGCGCTGCGGCACGACCACGACGTTCGGCTTTGTGATAGTTATCAATTAGGTTTTGATCGTTTGTGTATGAGTGAACGGTTTCAACGTGACCATTATTAATACCAAACTTATCGTTTAACGCTTTTAATGTTGGTGTGATTGCATTTGTTGTACAACTTGCTGCACAGACAATTTTATCTTCAGATAAAATATCTTGGTTATTTACACCATATACGATGTTTTTAATATTGCCTTTAGCCGGTGCTGTTAATAATACTTTAGCTGCACCTTTACACTCTAAATGCTGACCAAGGCCTGCTTCATCTTTCCAAATACCTGTGTTATCAACAATTAACGCATTATTGATACCGTATTGGGTGTAATCTATTTCACTAGGCGAATTTGCATAAATAACCTGAATGTAACTGCCGTTCGCTTTAATCGCGTTGCGCTCTTTATCAATGGTGATTGAACCATTAAATGGACCATGAATTGAATCGCGACGTAATAAACTAGCGCGCTTTTCAAGGTCACCTTCTTTACCACCACGCACAACGATTGCACGTAGACGTAAATCGGCGTAAGGACCCGATTTTTCAATTAATAAGCGAGCAAGCAAACGACCAATACGACCAAATCCATAAAGAACTACATCGCGAGGTTCTTTCACTGTTGAATTGGCTATTTCTGCTAATTCATCTTTAACGAACTCTTCAACTGAACGGCCATTAGCAACGTCGCTGTATAAATAGCTGTATGCAAGCTTACCAATATCAATACGAGCAGAGTTTAATTCCATTTTGCTGATTGCTTCTAAAAACGGGAAGCTTTCACGTAATCGTAATTTTGTGCCTTCAAATTGTGCAACAGTTTTGTGAGATTTAATAATTTCAATAGTGCTGGCATTTACGAGAGGACGGCCATATACAGCGATTTCAATACCACGATTACGGTAAAGTTTACCAATGATAGGTTGCATGCTTTCAGCGTAATCTTGGCGCTCTTGCCAACTATTTGTGTATTCTAACTCGTGAGATGAGGTCATTTTATTTACCTAAGTTTATCATTTTGAACGGATAGCCTTTAAAAGTGCACTATATTTTGAGAGTAATGCACTTCAGGCACGGCTATTCTAATTTAATCTGAAGTTATTCTCTACTGTTAGGCGTTAAATGATTGCGCTAGAATGGCTGCGTAGATATTTATTTGGGGTTTAGGAATGCTAAAAAGAGCAAGTTTACTACTTGGATTACTAACATTAGCGGGTTGTGAAGAACCTGTGACGCTAGCAAAAGTTTGTAAGGAAACACCCGGCTTTTGTTCTGATTTAAACAAAGACAGTCATTGTAAAGACGAGCGTGCTGAAGTTATCTTAAAGCGTTACAGTGAATACAAAGAGCCAACGGATGAAAATAAATATCAATTATTAAAAGAATTTGAAACATACAACCAATGTATAACACTGGCGGCTAAAATTGAGCACATAAAGCTCAAAGCTAAGAAGACGTCTCGCATAGATGGACAACTTACTAGCATTAAAGAAATGACGCGCCTTTATCAAGACACTATTGATACAAATCACCCCGGTTTACTTTATTACCATTGGTCCAGAAACAATAATCAAGGTGCATTAAATAAACTATTGGCTATAGAAGACGATCCGAGTGTTACACAAAGTGCTGAAATGCAGTTTTTTTTAGCGTCGTATTACATTAAGTTTGATGACGAAAAAACGATTGATTTGCTCTACAAAACGCTAGAGTTAAATCAAAAAGGGCGCATACCCAATCCTGAGGTGTACACATCACTTATCAGCCTGTTTTATAAACATGATAAATTTAAACATGCTTATATATTTTCAAAAGTAGCGCAAATGTCGGGAATCGAAAATATAGATCTATTTGAAATAGAGCAGGAACTCTTAAGTACTGGTAAAAACTTATCTGGACTTGATTCACTTGCCGAGCAAACCTATCAACAAGTATTAGAGGGTGAATTTGTATCACCTAGAGAATTTTAGATAATAATAAACCCCGCTTAAGCAGAGTTAAGCGAGGAATAAATAAAAAGGCAGCTTTCGCTGCCTTTTTTTATTTTGCTTTGCTGGTGCCCACTTCAACACGAGTCTTTAATTTTTGACCCGGTCTAAAGGTGACAACACGACGCGCCGAAATAGGAATGTCTTCGCCTGTTTTCGGATTACGCCCTGGTCTTTCTTTTTTGTCTCGAAGATCAAAGTTACCAAATCCAGAAAGCTTAACCTGCTCTCCTTTTTCTAGCGCTGAGCGGATTTCTTCAAAAAACGCTTCAACTAAATCTTTGGCATCTTTTTTATTGATCCCGAGCTTTTCAAATAGGTGTTCAGCTATGTCGGCTTTAGTAAGCGCCATATCTAGTCCCTCAACGATGCATTAAACTTTTCGGCCAATTCGGCCACCACGTTATCAACTACTAGATTGATATCTTTCTCTTCGAGTGTTCTATCAACCGCTTGCAGTGTTAGAGCAATCGCCAAACTCTTATAATTTGGCTCAATACCTTTGCCCTTATACACATCGAATAAGTTTAGGTCAACCAATTGATTTCCGCCAACTTTTTCTATAGCGTTTAAAATATCACCAGATTTAACGCTGTCGGCCACTAAAATCGCGATGTCGCGACGGTTTGAAGGAAATTTAGACACGCTTTCTGCTTGTGGTAAATTTCTTTTTTCAATTGCTGACATTTCAATTTCAAATACAAAAGTTGCGTTATTGATATCTAACGACTTTTGCGCTTGAGGATGTAATGCACCAAAAAAACCAACCTTTTTACCATCAACATAAATAACAGCTGACTGGCCCGGATGAAGTCCATCTGACTGCTCTGCTTTAATTTCAAAGCGACTTACATCGTTAGTGATCGCAAGTAATGCCTCAACATCGCCTTTTAGGTCATAAAAGTCGACATTGCGCTTTTCTTCAACCCAATGTTCGCCATGAACCAAACCAGTAATAACGCCACCAATAACAGGCACTTGGTATACACCATTTTCTGCATTTTCATCGTTTATAAATTTAAGACCATGCTCAAATAAACGAATACGTGGTTGTTGACGATTTTGGTTGTATGCAACAGACGCCAATAGACCCGGCATTAAGCTAACACGCATTGCTGACATTTCAATTGAAATAGGATGCGGTAGAACAAGTGCATCACTTTGAGGATGCAAAATAGCTTGTGCCTTAGGGTCAACAAAGCTGTATGTAATCGCTTCTTGGTAACCACGTGTTACTAACGTATTGCGGAATTTGCTTAGTGCAATGCTCGCTTCGTTATGAGTGGTCATCTTAAGTTTTGCAGTTGGTGCCACATTTGGAATACTGTTGTAACCGTAAACGCGTGCAACTTCTTCTATCAAATCTTCTTCAATGCGAATATCAAAACGGTAACTAGGTATGTCTGCACTCCAGCTCTCATTTTCAACTTTAACATCAAGACCTAAGCGAGTCAGAATATCAGTTACTTTAGCATCATCAATGTGATGACCTATTACGCGGTCTAAACGCGAACGACGCAAACGAACTTCAGTCACCTTAGGTAACTTATCAGCCGCCACGGCTTCTACTACAGGGCCTGCTTGACCACCCACAATTTCAAGAAGTAGCGCTGTAGCACGCTGCATTGCATCGTGTTGTAGAGCAAAGTCTACACCACGTTCATAACGATGTGATGCATCAGTATGTAGGCCGTAACTACGTGCTTGACCTGCAATTGCTACCGGATTAAAGAACGCACTTTCGAGCAGTATGTCTGTTGTTTTTTCAGTAACACCTGATTGCTCACCACCAAAAATACCAGCAATGGCAAGTGCTTTATCATTATCTGCTATAACGAGTGTAGACTCGTTTAATTTAGCTGTATTACCATCAAGCAGTACTAGTTCTTCATCTGCATTTGCACTACGTACTTTAATGCCACCTTCAATTGCACTTAAATCAAATGCATGCATAGGGTGGCCAAGTTCGAGTAATACATAGTTAGTTACATCAACAACCGGATCGATTGAACGAACGCCACTACGACGTAATTTTTCAACCATCCATAACGGTGTTTCTGCATCAAGATTTATACCTTTTATTACACGACCTAAGTAACGAGGACATGCATCTTCGTTCACTAGCTCAATTGATACTTTGTCGTCAATTGTTGGAGCAACAGTAGGGATTTCTAATACGTTTACATCAATGCTGTTTAAAACGCCTACTTCACGGGCAAGACCTTTAATACCAAGGCAGTCACCACGGTTTGGTGTTAAATCAACATCAATAATGTTGTCGTCAAGGCTTAAATAGTCACGTAAATCCGCGCCAATGGGTGCATCACTCGGTAACTCC
The DNA here is from genome assembly GCF_000813065.1 of Pseudoalteromonas sp. ECSMB14103. NCBI lineage: Bacteria > Pseudomonadati > Pseudomonadota > Gammaproteobacteria > Alteromonadales > Pseudoalteromonadaceae > Pseudoalteromonas > Pseudoalteromonas sp. ECSMB14103. Next base: position 207,043 of record NZ_JWGY01000007.1, read on the forward strand.
ATGATGCCCTCACCTTCTTCGCTAATGCCTAGCTCGTCAAATGCACATAACATACCGTGTGAAGGCTGACCGCGAAGTTTTGCTTTTTTAATTTTGAAATCGCCAGGTAATACTGCACCAACGGTTGCAACCGCGACTTTAATTCCTTCACGACAGTTTGGCGCACCACAAACGATATCAAGCAGCTCATCGCCACCTACGTTAATTTTAGTAACGCGAAGTTTATCCGCATCAGGATGTTGACCACATTCAACAACTTCGCCTACTAACACACCATTAAATTTGGCTGCAGCTGGCTCAACGCCGTCAACTTCAAGGCCAGCCATAGAAAGCTGTTCCGACAGAGCTTGCGTATCAATAGCAGGATTAACCCACTCTCTTAACCACTTTTCACTAAATTTCATTTTATTGCTTCACTCTTAACGGAACTGGTTTAGGAATTTTAAGTCATTTTCGAAAAATGCACGTAAATCGTTTACGCCGTAACGCAACATTGTTAGGCGCTCTACGCCCATGCCGAATGCAAAACCAGTGTATTTTTCTGGATCAATACCTACAGACTTAAGAACGTTTGGATGTACCATGCCACAGCCTAGTACCTCTAACCATTTGCCGTCTTTGCCCATCACATCTACTTCAGCTGAAGGTTCTGTAAATGGGAAAAATGATGGACGGAAACGAATTTCCATATCTTCTTCAAAAAAGTTACGCAAAAAGTCATGTAATATACCTTTAAGCTCAGTAAAACTTACATCGGTATCAACCATTAACCCTTCTACCTGATGGAACATAGGTGTATGTGTCTGATCGTAATCGTTACGATACACACGCCCAGGTGAGATGATTCGTAGCGGTGGCTGTTCCATTTCCATAGTACGAATTTGCACGCCACTTGTTTGTGTACGCAATACTAATTTAGGATTGAAATAAAAGGTATCGTGATCAGCACGCGCAGGGTGATGTTCAGGGATATTTAAAGCATCAAAGTTATGAAAATCATCTTCAATCTCAGGACCTGATTTCACCTCGAAACCTAATTCACCAAAAAAGCTTTCAATACGCTCAATTGTACGTGTTACTGGGTGTAATCCACCTGTAGGCATCACACGCCCAGGTAAAGTAACGTCAATTGTTTCAGCGGCTAGCTTTTCTTCTAGTGCCTTGCTTGCTAAAAGCTCACGCTTGTCGTTAATTGCAGCTTGCACATCTTGCTTAGCCTGATTAATTACCTGGCCTGCTTCTTTGCGTTCTTCAGGAGCAATTTTACCCAGTGTTTTAAGTAAGCTAGTGATTTCGCCTTTTTTACCAAGGTAGTTAACCCTGATCTCTTCTAGTTGCGCGATTTCACTGGCACTGGCTACCGCCTCAAGTGCTTGCGCTAATATATTTTCTAAGTTCATTCGATACCTGATCTTTCACAGAAGGTGATTACAATTTAATTGACTAATGATAACTGAAAGCGGGGTCTAGATTCTAGACCTACTAGAGCTTTAACGTTGATTTTATAAAGGGAATTGTTAATTTTCGCTGTGCGGCCATAGATGCATGATCTAATTTGTCTAATACATCGAGTAAAGCACGCATATCTCGACTTAGACGCGTTAGTAAAAAGCGTGCACATTCATCGCTTAACTCAAGCCCACGCATGTGTGCCCGCTTAACAAGCGCCTGCGCTTTATCATCATCACTCATTGAACGTATTTGAAAGGTGGTTCCCCAAGTCAAACGAGATTCTAAATCAGGAAGCGAGATATTTAACATATTTGGTAACAGGTCTGCGGTTACGACTAACATTTTACCGGGTTCGTTAAAGCGATTAAAAAAATTAAACAGGGCCTTTTCCCAGGCATCGTTCCCTGCAACTAAGTGGACATCGTCTATACACAATACATCAAGCGCTTCGAGTCCATCGAGGACCATAGGGCCAAAATTGATAACCTCGCGCATAGAAAGTAACATGTTAGAAAGGCCACGTTCTTGCGCTTTTATGCACGTCGCGTATAACAAGTGAGACTTACCCGAATCACCCAATCCACACAAGTAAGTATACTGAAATGAATTTGCCAACTCAGAAAAGCTCGCTTTTAGATGGTTAACTTCTAATGAGTCCTCACCACCAAAGTACGATGCAAACGTCTCGTCATCTGGCAAAGTAACAGGCAACGCCATTTGCATTGGTTCATGACTTAGCACTATGGTTTTATCCATTGATATTCAAGGCTGTTTTTGTCAACAACATGATAAAAAGCGCGTGGATCAACGTAATCTTTAAAAGCAGAATCAAGACCTAGCGCTTTTTTTAAATCTGTAACATCGCCTGTATGATTCAATTTGTATTCAACAAACTCAGTCGTTTTTCGAGCAATCGTAACCTGTGTAACAACACTTAAACTCTGTAAACGTCTCTTAGCTAGTTCGACATCTACAAAATTTTCGGCCCCTTTTAAAGTTAAAATAGCTGAAGCTTGCTCGTAGTATGCATTGGGATCAATTGCGTATTCACTTGCTAACCCTCTAGCTAGTGTATCTATCATTTGACTAACAATTTGTTGTTTATCACCAACTAAACGATTTTCATCAAACAAATCATCATTTGTAAATCGCCAATCTAAAACCCAGTTATTACTGTTATTGTCTTTGTACATTTTGGCTGTAATACTTCTTTCAGCACTATACCGCTGAGACGCCTCTTCTATAGGTCCTGAGAAATTGCCCCACACCTCGGGTATACCTACTAAACGTCTGTCTTGTAAGTCCAGTAATGGCACAACAACAGGTAAGCCACGTCTTCGAGCATTATCGTAAATTAATTGTTCAAGCTGTGGATAGCTCTCTTGTGTTACTAGCTCTCTTCGCCAATTATCTTCAATACCTAGCCAAATAGCGACTAACGGACGTTGTGAACCCCATAGAGGTAGACTTAATTCTTTTATAAGCGCATTAATTTTTCGTGCTTCAAATTTAACAATTAATTTTAATTGACCTTCAGTACGCTCATCGTATTCAAATTTAAGCATGTAATCAGAGATATCTTTAGTGCGCTGTTGAGCTAATCGATTTTGATCCGCCGTTTCATCACCACTTACTTTTACCAAAACATTAAGTAAAGCTTTGCGGCTTGCCGCTAATCTACTATCTCTTGATTTATCATCAACTTTTAAAATGTCTTGATATAGATCAGTGACTTCAACTGCAGAAACAGAAAAACAAATTAAAATGGATATTATGCTTATTAATAATCTATACACTGTATGTTAGTTCTTGGTTTTAAACTGATTTGATCCTAAATCAAAGCCAGTAACAAAGCAAAATTATATTTGTTACTGTGACATATTGATACTTATAGATTAAGCCTCTCATACAATGTTGATTTAATTGAAACTCTAAATTTATAAACAAATTCACTCAGCCAAAAAGAGAGCAACTAAAGCCAAACCTTCTAAAAAGACATATTCTCTTTAAAGTAATGCCAACACAACTGTATTAAGTTCTAAAAATATACTAGCTTTTATTAGCTACTGCTGAGGGAAACAGAAAACTGTTTTATCAGGTCAGCCTCTGAAGGGCTTGCTTTCGCGCACTTTTGTATAATGTATAGGAATACAAATACCGGGAGCACAGGCTGTGAAAGAGCGACCGCTACTGAGTTCGCCATAGGGTCTTGGCAATTTACTAAATTACTTTTTTGCAGACGTAAAAAAGGCCGGCTATTGCTAGTCGGGCTCTCTACAATGTGAAGCCTGCGTAATGTCGTGGTGCCCACAGCGGTGGAGAGTCACAGTGAAATATTGCCTATCAAAGGCCAGTGTATTGAATAACCAAAACACTCTTCACAAAGAGGCGCTTCGCTTAGGAGACGCGATGCTTTAGAGAAGGGAATACTGAAGATTACTTTTCTGCAGAC
>NZ_JWGY01000008.1:0-201396 GCF_000813065.1 Pseudoalteromonas sp. ECSMB14103
CAACTATCGTAGAGTAATAATTAACGTTTAAGTTAATTAATACTAAAAAAACCCGAGCTTAGTTTCGGGTTTTTTAATGCCTGCAATTTACGTCACGTGAAGGTGGCGCTCTTACCTTAGGCGTAGGTGCTTTGTAGCAACGCTCAACGAGTAATAGTTAGCGTTTAAGTTAATTAATACTAAAAAAACCCGAGCTTAGTCTCGGGTTTTTTAATGCCTGCAATTTGCCTCACGTGAAGGTGGCGCATTTACCTCAGGCGTAGGTGCTTTGTAGCAACGTTCAATGAGTAATATTTAGCGTTTAAGTTTTTAATACCTGAACAAAAGTGATTAGTTTTCAGTTATCTGACCCGGATAAAAATGTGATCTTTAGTACGTTTGAATAAACGAACTTACCTCGATTAAAAGCTCACAAAACTAGCCGCTCGATATGTGTATTTGATAAGGTAGGGTGTCACTTATTAGAGGGGTCTTCATGCTAAATAAACTAATATTTACTGCAAAAGAAGTTAGGGATAACGAGGCACTAGCTGCTAAAAATAGCCATTGTGAGTTATTTACCCTCATGCAGCGCGCTGGGCACGCTGCATTCAACGCTTGGCAAGACTTTAATGCTGAGCATACGTTAGTTGTTGTAGGACATGGTAATAACGCTGGGGACGCTTATATTACCGCGACCCTAATTAAGCAAGCGGGTAAGCGAGTAACTTTGTGTGCCGTTAATCCTAAAAAAGCATTAACAGGAGATGCTGCAAAAGCGTTTAAGTTATGGCGTGATGAAGGCGGTGAAGTTAATGCTTATACGAGTGAGTTATTAAACCGAAGTGATTTAATTATAGATGCAATGCTAGGTACAGGGATCACAAGCTCGGTTCGCGATAATTTTGCTAAAATTATTAATGAAATTAACGCCAGTAATAAACCTGTATTGAGTATAGATGTACCCTCAGGTATCAGCGCTGATACTGGCCAACCTTTAGGTATTGCTATACAAGCAAGTAAAACAATAACCTTTGTTGGTATTAAGCAGGGGCTAACAACGGCTATAGGTAAACAACATTGCGGGGAGTTAATATTTGACGATCTAAATATTGGACCTGCATTTTTTGAGCTCGCTACTTCAAGCGGCACACTTATAAATATTAAGAGCTTTAAAAAGCTTGGTGCGCGTAACCTAAATAGCCATAAAGGAACTCATGGTAAACTCCTCTGTGTAGGTGGTAATGAGGGGACGGCTGGCGCAATTAGATTATCCAGCGAGGCCGCACTTAGAGCAGGTGCGGGTATGGTAAAAGTGTATACACATTCAAGTTCTGTAGTGCCTGTAAGTATTGGTAGGCCAGAATTAATGGTAACCAGTACTAATCTAAAAGAAGCGCTTGAGTGGGCTAGCTGCGTAGTAATAGGGCCAGGGCTTGGGCAGGACGAATGGGCACAACAAACGTTTGATGAAGTAATGCAATTTTGCCAAAATAATAAAATGCCATTAGTCATAGATGCCGATGCGCTAAATTTATTAGCCAAGCAAGCCTCATCGTACACAGTAAAGCAATGTGTACTTACACCGCACCCAGGAGAAGCATCCAGGCTATTAAGTGTAACGACTCAGGAAATTGAATCTAATAGATTTGAAAATGCCCGACTGTGTGCAAAGCGCTATAATGCGACTTGCGTATTAAAAGGTGCAGGCTCCTTAATTGATAATGCAGAGAACACGTGGGTGTGTGAAGACGGCAATCCGGCACTGGCCGTGGGTGGTAGTGGCGATGTACTCACTGGTATTATTGGTGCCTTACTGGCTCAAGGTTTAAATATTGATGAAGCAGCGCGATATGGCGTAACACTGCACGCTAAAGCCGGTGATATCGCCAGTGAGGGAGAGGGGCAGCGAGGTATGCTACCCTCCGATTTATTTAGCATAGTGAGACAGCTGTTAAACTGACTTTTATTAGATTAGTGTTTAGTCACTTTGCTTAAAAGCTTGGTCAGAATGAGCTCTTTTTCCGCCTGAAGGAGTTTATCTTCAGTCGCTGCTTTTTCAATATTGGCAATCATTTCCAAGCGTGTAATTTTTTCATAGGCGAGCTCATTTTCATTCAGCTCACTAACCAATACAGGTTTTACTACCCCAAAGTTAGGGTCATCAACTTTGTTAAAATCAAACTCTGCATCTAAATACTCACCGTAAGGTACGTTGTAAATAACAGCAATCCAGAGTTTTTTTTGATTTACATCGTGAGAGCCTAACCAGTGTGTTTTCGGAACTAATATATCAGCCGAATAGTAAATATCATCATAGAAAAAATCGCCATCGATTCTAAAGTAAGCGAGTGACTCACCTTTACTGTCGGCCAGTTCAATTTCGGCCGTAAGTAATTCTTTTTCACTACCAACTAACTCAACAAAATCCTCTTTTCTTAGCCCTATGTAAGGGTTCTTAAATTTTTTACGTTGCTGCATTTAGTAATTAACTTCATAAATTATTTAATAATAAATGTACAGCGTTTCGCAAGCACTTGTCTATTGTTAGCTAATAAACGTAATCATTTATTCCATTTCTTCATCCGGCGGGTCGCCTGAGTCTTCCTTAAGTTTACGCTGCTCTTGCTTCGCCTTTTGAACATTTTCGTAGGTAGGTGGCGGAATAGGCATCAGGGAAATAAGCGGAAAAAAAGCTAAAAATAAATATGCCCCTGTCGACATACTTTTACCCCAAGTAATCATTTTTAACAAAAGGCAAACTATTAAAAGCAGCAATGCAGATATTAGGGTTACAAGCACTGCGATGAAAGTAATTCCATTACTGTTAAGTATGTCCATGGTGTGGTTTTTTAATTTATACGTTATTACTATTTGAGGGTAAATTGAACAATAACAATAAAAAAAGTACTAAAAAGTAAAAACCCAGCTGAGGCTGGGTTTTATATAAGCGAGGTGCTTAAACGGTGATGATTACATCATGCCGCCCATATAGAGTTTATCCACATGTTTTTATTAAATTCGTTACATGGGAAAATAAGTGATACCCCACTTTATACCCTACCACCTCGAAACCATGGTTAACCGTCTGAATTGTAGAAATTTTACTAGTTTATTTAGTGTGAATAACGTTTTATTCGGTTCCTAAGCAGTTCTAGCTAAGAAGTATATTCTTCTAAATAAATAGTCCGCTAATCTCATATTGCTGCCGGTCAAAAAGTTGTCTTGTGATGACCATTCAGTGCGCTTTAGTTTGTTTCACCGTATTCATTATTCCTAAAAAATGGACATTTAAAACGGCAACAACATGGCTTACTACATCGCCTTTACTCTTTTTCTTAAGATAATCAGTTTGGGCGGTTTAGTTAACTTCGGACTTAATTGATTGCTATGAGAAATGAATTTTATTTTGTTCATAACTTATTCTTATTTCACCAATAGTTAGTTAAATTCACCATTTATTTTTATTACTTAAGTTGTTGAATTTTTAATTCATTGAATTTAAAGGAGTTATTGATGGCGTTATTTTTGCTCAGTAATTGAATCTTGATTTATAAGGGAAGTACAATGTTATTGGATATTCAATCACTTAACCATCAATATCAGAGTGGCAAAAAAACTAAGTTTGCAATCAAATCACTGTCGCTGCAAGTTGAGCCGGGAATTTTGGGCTTGTTAGGTCCAAATGGTGCAGGAAAATCTAGCCTGATGCGAATTCTTGCAACGATTACCAAACCAACCCAAGGAAACATCTTCTGGCAAGGGCAAGACATTATTAAGTCACCTCAAGTATTGAGGAACGAATTGGGCTACTTGCCACAGTATTTTGGCGTCTATGATCAGTTATCTGGTATCGAGTTTTTGCAGTACATTGCTAGCTTAAAAGGATTAGATAAATCAACCGCAGATCACATAATTGAAGATTTACTTCATAAACTCAACCTAACGCATGCTGCGCATATGTCACTAAAGGGATATTCTGGCGGTATGAAACAGCGTATTGGTATTGCGCAGGCTCTACTTAATGATCCCAAGTTACTGATTATTGATGAACCAACCGTTGGCCTAGATCCACACGAACGTGCTAATTTTCGTCAGTTATTAACCGAGTTGGCAGGTGAACGTTGTATTTTATTCTCTACGCATATAGTGGCAGATGTTGAATCAATTGCCGATCGCATTGTGATTATGCACTCAGGCCATTTAATTCAATCAGAATCACCAAGTAAACTTCAAGATAAAGTCGCCAATAAATGCTGGCAACTAACGGTCAATTTCAGTGAACTTAAACATATCCAGCATGAATTCATTGTAAGCCATAGCGTGCGGAAAGAATCTAAGGTTGAACTAAATATTGTTGCTGACTTCTGCCCTGATGCAAGAGCCATTTCAAGACCACCGACTCTAGAAGATGCTTACCTTTATTTTACCAGCAACCGACAAGTTCAAACTGCCTATGCGAGGGCAAGTTAATGACTCAAGTATGGCAATGCATCACTGCTGATTTTAAACAACGAACCCGCCAGCAAAGCTTTGTAGTAACACTGCTGGCGATGTCGGTATTAACATTACTTTTTTTCCCTTCCCCTGATGCCCATTATCAAACGCTAGTGATTAATGGTTATCGTGGCATCTACAATAGCGCTTGGCTTGGTGTATGCCTAGCGATGTTGAACGTTTTATTTTTACCGATTATCTGTTTTTATCTGGTCAAAAATGCGCTTGAATTAGACCGACAATCAATGACGGGAGAGCTCATCGCAGCCACTCCTATTAGTAAACTGACTTTTTTATTAGCCAAATGGTGCGCGAGTGTACTTATTTTGGTTTCTATTGTGCTGGTTATGCTACTGAGTAGTATTTTGATTCAGATTTATTATGGTGAAAGTTATCAAATAAATCTTTGGGCGTTGATATGGCCTCAGGTAGTTTTTGTCTTGCCAATACTATTAACAATTGCCGCTATCGCGATAATGTTTGAGTCAATTGAATGGCTTAAAGGCGGGTTAGGCAACGTCGTTTATTTTTTCTTATGGATTGGCTCCATTGTTCAAACCATTGAAAGCGTGTCTGGGATTGGAGCATTACTCGATCATTTAGATGCAGAAGTTGCCGAACGTTTTCCATTACAGCAAGGTGATACAAATATAGGGGTAAGTATCACTAATGCAGCAGATGAGATAAACACTTTCGTTTGGCAAGGAATAGAGCCGACAATAGCCAGCCTATGGGGTGCCCTGCCTTTACTTTTTATTTGTCTTAGTTGTTTAGCATTAGCGTTTATATTTTTTGACCGTTTTAGCAAAAATTCAACACCTGAAAATAAGCAATCTTCATGGTTGAATTTCACCTTAAAAGCTAGAGTGACTGACCTACTTGATATTTTCTTTGTTGCTTTAACCAAGCATTTTTCTTTTACTCGCTTATTACGATTAGAGTTAAAATTAATACTCAAAGGTCATTCAGTGTATTGGTTTATCGGTTTGCTGGTGTTAAATATTTTTCAATTGTTTATCAGTCAAGATTTGCTTGTTAGCCTTGTTTTACCTATTTCGTGGTTATGGTGTGTTTTGGTGATCTCTCAACTAGGGCAATTAGAAAAACAAGCGAATACTGTAGAGTTAGTTACTTACAGTAAACAATCATCTATTTTACAAAGCTTGGCCTGCTATTGTGCCGCTTCGATATTATTAGTCTTAGCAAGCATGGGCAGCGTTATCCGCTTTACTGGAAGTGCTGAGTGGTTGTTACTCGTCCAATTGATTATCGCCATTTCATTTACCGTATCGCTAGCCTATTTCTGTGGCGCGTTTACTGGAACAAAACGGATGTTTGAAGTGCTTTATCCTGCACTTTGGTACATAGGACCAATTCAAACAGCATTATATGTCGATTTTTTTGGTGTTAATAGCCAAGCAAGTTGGCAGGCCGGAGTTCCTTATTATTTTGTAGCTATTTCAATAAGCTTACTCATGTTAACGGTTAGTGCCAAAAGCACACGTTAATCTATGTATATAGTAGGGTTCGTTGTAGATCTCTTGCTTGTATTTGATACGTTGAATTGTTTGATAAGCCAATAACAGTCCTTTATAGGAAAGTTGCTAACGGCAGTGATGAGTTGTGAAGCAGGTAATAGGTTTGACTGGAAGATAGCTTTCGCTTTGTTCACTATTAATACATATCAAAACTGTTATTAGATATTCATAAATAGCTAATAAAAAAGCCCAAATATTGCTATTCGGGCTTTCAAAAATTTTAGTAGATTAAGCGGTAATAGAAAAATCTGTTACATCATGCCTTCCAAATCTGCCTTAAGCCTCTGTATGTACTGTAAATAAAGGGCTGTGGTATTATTTGTCTCTACATTGGTCTCCACTATTGGGTATATTCAACAATGGCAGAAGCTAGTAATAACACATACCTTAAAAAACGTAAGAATCGTGATGTCTGGATGTTTCAAATAAGAATACCTAAGGAAGTTAGGCACTTATATGACGGTAAAGAGATTTACGTAAAGTCACTTCAAACGAGCTGTATTAAGACTGCTAGGTTACGTAGAGACAGTTTGTTAGGGCAGTTAGCTGTTCAAAAGGAACAAGCTATTGATGGTGGGCGTAGTACCTTTATGAGCTTCTATAATAACTTGGAGCAAGCAAAGCGCGATGCTAGGGGTGATAGGTATGAACCATATTATCAGCTTGAAGACTCTATTTTGGTTGGAACAGAAGAACACCCAGAGATACGACAAGAAGCAGCTAAAGCAGTTAAGACTGGGACAATACCTGTAAAGTATACCTATTCCATGAGAGAAGCTCTTAATGATTGGTTGCGTAAAAACAAACATAGAAACCAAGATACTATAGTCAAAATGAAGTCTACCGCTAGTCGTTTCTTGAGGCACCTAAACGTACACGATATGCCGCTAATGGGTATTGAAAGAAAGCAGGTGATTAGTTTTATAGACGAACTCATTCAGGAGGTAGCAGTAAGTACAGTTAAGGGTCATTTGAGTAGATTGAAAAGTATCTACGAGCATGCGTGGAGAATTGCAGAAATTGATAAACGCGAGAACCCTTTCGACTCTCACATACTTACTCATTATGAAGCAGACAAGACTATTGAAAAGAAGCAGCTATTCAGTCGTGAGGAAATTTGCGAAATAATTAGCTGGGCTGACTCTGAAAATGAAGGTATCAAAGCTCTCGTTTATTTAGGTTTATTCACTGGGTGTCGTATATCTGAAATTTGTGCTGTAACTAAAGATGATGTGTATATCGAGGGTGAGCTAATGGCGTTATATATAAGAAAGGGTAAGACAGCATCAGCGACTAGAACTGTTCCACTTCCTAAGAGGGTTCATGGCATCGTAAAGAGGCGTTTGGAGGCTTCTGAAGTAGGTCAAAGCATCATTGGAATGGATGGTAAACAAGCCTCAAGAGTCTTTAGTAACTATAAATCAGCTAATGTGACGAAGGATAAAAGTCGAACATTTCATTCATTTAGGGTGCACATGAGTACGGCTTATCAAAGAGCTGGTATAGACGAAAGTAGTGCGGCTTTTGCTGTAGGTCATAAAGGTGGTAAGACAATGACTTATGGCTATTACTCTAAAGGTGAAGAATTGAGAAAGCTTTGTGAAAACGCTGAAAGAGCGGCTGTAGTTATAGAAAGGGACTGGCTGTATTAATGCTCACATACAAGTAAATAATGAAATGTTTTGTTTGTGCATGAGTTAAGTTTAACAAAGTAGTGAACAATAGCTGAACAATTTATTAATTTTCTTTAATATAAGATAAAACAGCAAATTATATGGGACTAATAGAAGATTATGAATACTGTTTATCTAACAGGGAACGGTTTTGACATTAATTTAGGGTTGCATACGCGGTACTCAGATTTTTACGACTATTACCTAACAAAGCCCACAGAAAATAAAGTACTGGTAAAATTTAAAAACCATTTAACAGATGAGATGAATAGCACTGACAAGTGGTCGGACTTAGAACTCTCGCTGGGAGAATACTTACAGCAAGTATCTTCCGTTGATGAGTTTGACGTACTTATAGATAATATCTTAGATGACCTTGCTGAGTATTTGAAAAGCGTACAACAAAATTTTAAAAGTACCCAAGAGAAAAACTTAAACAACCTTAGAGGCAACCTCCTCAAACATTTGTTTATGCCAGAGAGATTTATGGGCTCTAGAGATAGAGCTAAACTCCAGAATTTTTATGAAACCCTCTCATCAAGTACTAATGCTTTTAATCTAATTAACTTTAATTATACAAATAGTTTTGAAACGATTCTAGGGTTGGAAGATGAATCAAACGAGCACTGGAACATACAGCAAAAGATGATCATTAGAAATAAAGATTACGTGTTAAATTCTATGTTCCATGTCCACGGGTCAGTAAACACTGATATGGTATTGGGAGTTAATGACAGCTCTCAGATCCATAATGAAATCTTCCAAGATGATGCAGATATTACAAACCAATTTATAAAACCTGATTGCAACCTAGTTTTAAGGCATGGGGTCGAGCTAGCTTGCGAAAAATTAATAGAAGAAGCTGACGTGATTTGTATATTTGGATCATCTCTAGGTGTAACAGATGAAGTTTGGTGGGAACTTATTGCGAATCAGGTACGAGAAAAAGATATTAGGCTAGTAATATTTGAGTATAACCCAGCTATTAGAAAGCTTAATGCGGCTCGCGGAGAAAGAAGAAGAAACGAACTCATTGAGAGGATATTTGGTCGCAACGCCCCTGAGAGCATCAAAGATAAAGTCTATGTGACGTTCAATTCAAATATATTTAGCTTTTAAGACTTTGTACTCTTTTAAGTATACCTAAACAGGTATGGTCATAACGTGATCAAACAGTACCTGTTAGGGTTTACTTTAAATTAAGACCACATTATTATTTTCTGCCTCTTAGAATTAAACGAGTACAGGATTTGGCACACATAGCTTATATGAGAGTCTCTTCTACAGACCAAAACACGGAACGACAACTTGCTGACGTAGAGATCAGTTTTACAAAAAAGTTTGTTGATAAATGTAGTGGCGGCTCTGCTCAACGACCAGCCTTAAATGAGCTAAAGGAATATATCAGGGAAGGTGACACTGTACATATCCATAGCATTGATAGACTTGCACGTAACCTCTTAGACTTGAAGCAAATTGTTACTGATTGGAATGGTAGAGGGGTCAAAGTGAAGTTTCATAAGGAAGGCCTCTGCTTTAAAGCTGGTGGCTCTGACCCAATGTCTGAGTTAATGCTGAGTATGTTGGGGGCAGTTGCTCAATTCGAGTTATCTATGATTCAAGAGAGAAGGCAGGAAGGCATCGAAAAAGCCAAGGCTGCTGGAAAATACCGTGGCCGTCCTACCAATAAGACTAACCACCAGCAAATCAGGCTATTACGCTCTCAGGGTATATCTTTGCGTAAAATAGCTAAAGAGGTTGGTGTTTCCCTTTCCACAGTGCAAAGAGCTCTAGAAGCGATAGAGAAGCCTTAATGAACCAATACATGTCTGATAGTAGTTTTATAGACATTAACCCAAGAGAAGTGATTTTAGACCCTGCAATGCAAGGGCGAGACACTAATTTAATTAGAGATAAGAATACAAGACGCGCTCAAGAGCTTAAGCAAGAGAGCCAATCAAAAGAAATCTTAGACGACCTTCACAATGGAGTAGGAATAAAGCAAGCAATAACTGTGTTTGAGGTTTCTGGAAAGAAGCTTGTTATAGATGGTTTTCATCGTATTAGTGCACCCTTAGAGTACATGGACAAAGCTAAATGTGATGATTTTAGGGTAAAAGCTAGGCTAGTTAGAAACAGAACATACACAGATGCTTTCCTTGCGGCTCAAGAAGTTAACCAAGGGCATGGTGTAGGGGTTACTAAGGACGAAGTCAATCAGTCTAAGTTTAGATCATTAGTAATAGCTGGAAAATATGATTACAGTGTTAGTGAGCTTACAAAGCTTATTGGCTGCAGTCGAGGACAAGCAAACCATGTAATGAGAGCCCTTAGAGCTTGTGCAGAAACTATTCAAGGTAAGCTGGAAGATTATAGCTCTCTTGATAGTTTTACCCGCCAGCTACAAAAAAACCTCGAGAATAGATATACAGAGGCAGCTAAAAGCTCCACTTGGGATGCAAGAGGGTTTCCAAAGATTAGAAGGCTCTCTGATATTGTCTCAGGAAAAAGCTACACCCCTAAGGATATGGATAATGAAGAATACAGACATTATCTAATAGAAGAGGCATATACCAAGATAGATAGCCTAATAGAATCTGTAGGTGAAGATAACTTTAGGGAAGCCCTACGTAAAACTGCTAGAGGCTCTACCCTTGGAATTTCCATTACCAGAAGGGATAAATGGCTTGAGCAAGCAGGAACGTTAGAGAGTGAAGAAGCGCCAGATAATTGGGATGGCGTATCAATACCTGAAAGCTCATATGACGCCTTTTAGATGTCGTTGAATAGCCATCAAAGGAAGACCGCACATAGTCTTTATAAGGAAATAGAGCCTAGTGTACACATGTGTACAGTGTGGTTTCCTTGGTGTACACAACAGGTTTAAAGAATATTTGAAGAGGTGACCATTATCCTATTTCTAGAGTATTAAAAAGCCAAAAAATAGATAAGCATCAACACGCTTTTTTTTAGCGTAGTGAGTCGATGCAATCGCAAAGGTGCTTTAGCATCCCCAGCACTCCCCCCTATGGCTTAATATATGTAGTGAGCTAACCTAAATAATTTAAAAGAGGGTCTGAAGAAGTAGTTTTATTTGCTAATTAGAAAAGGAAAGCAGGGCAAGTGTATACCTTAATATACAAAAGGGTTTATCCATGTCTCTACATATGTCTCTACGTAGAGTGGATAAACCCTTATAAATCAATGGTTAATATGGGTTGTGATGATTACATCATGCCGCCCATGCCACCCATTCCGCCCATGCCACCCATATCAGGGGCACCAGCAGCTTCTTCTTTAGGGATTTCAGCAACCATTGCTTCAGTTGTGATCATTAGACCCGCAATCGAACCTGCAAATTGTAGTGCAGAGCGCGTTACCTTAGTTGGATCTAGGATACCCATTTCAATCATGTCATTGTATTCGCCAGTTGCTGCGTTGTAACCGTAGTTACCTTCGCCGCCTTTAACTGCGTTAATAACAACAGATGCTTCGTCACCCGCGTTAGTTACGATTTGACGAAGAGGTGCTTCCATCGCACGAAGGGCAACTTTAACACCGTGGTTTTGATCTTCGTTATCGCCAAGTAGTTCAACTAGCTTGCTAGCTGCACGTACTAGAGCAACACCGCCACCCGGTACTACGCCTTCTTCAACCGCTGCACGAGTTGCATGTAATGCATCTTCAACACGGTCTTTTTTCTCTTTCATTTCAATTTCAGTTGCTGCGCCTACTTTAATTACTGCAACACCGCCGGCAAGTTTAGCCATACGCTCTTGTAGTTTTTCTTTATCGTAGTCTGATGTTGCTTCTTCAATTTGTGCTTTAATTTGAGAAACACGACCGGTAATGCCTTCTTCTTCGCCAGCACCATCGATGATAGTTGTATCGTCTTTAGTGATAACAACGCGCTTAGCTGTACCTAGGTCTTCAACTGTTGCTTTTTCAAGCTCAAGGCCAATTTCTTCAGAAATAACAGTACCGCCAGTTAATACGGCGATATCTTGTAACATCGCTTTACGACGGTCGCCAAAACCAGGAGCTTTAACCGCTGATACCTTAACAATGCCGCGCATGTTGTTAACTACAAGCGTTGCAAGTGCTTCGCCTTCAAGATCTTCAGCAATGATTAATAGTGGCTTGCTTGCTTTAGCAACGGCTTCTAATGTAGGTAGTAGCTCACGAATGTTAGATACTTTTTTATCTACAAGTAGAATAAATGGGTTATCTAATTCAACTGCGCCTTTTTCAGCGTTGTTAATGAAGTAAGGAGATAGGTAACCACGGTCAAACTGCATGCCTTCTACAACATCTAGTTCGTTCTCTAGTGATTGACCTTCTTCAACAGTAATAACACCTGTATTACGGCCTACTTTTTCCATTGCTTCTGCAATGATGTCGCCAATTTCTTTATCAGAGTTAGCTGAAATAGTACCTACTTGAGCAATAGCTTTAGTATCAGCACAAGGAACAGAAAGCGCCTTAAGCTCTGCAACAGCAGCAATGATTGCTTTGTCAATACCGCGCTTAAGGTCCATTGGGTTCATGCCTGCAGCAACTGCTTTAAGGCCTTCATTAACAATAGATTGTGCAAGTACTGTAGCGGTAGTTGTACCATCGCCTGCTGCATCATTTGCTTTAGATGCAACTTCTTTAACCATTTGCGCGCCCATATTTTCAAACTTGTCTTCAAGTTCGATTTCTTTTGCTACAGATACACCATCTTTAGTGATCACTGGAGAGCCAAACGATTTGTCTAGTACAACGTTACGGCCTTTAGGGCCTAATGTAACTTTAACTGCGTTTGCTAGGATGTTTACGCCAGTTAGCATTTTAGCGCGTGCGTCACCTGCAAAAAGTACTTCTTTAGCTGCCATGTTTTAAATTCCTCTAAATTCTTAAATGTTTGTTAAACGAAAAGTAGGCTTAGCCTACAATGCCTAAAATGTTGTCTTCACGCATGATCAGGTACTCTTGACCTTCGATCTTTTCAGTTTTCTCAACATATGAGCCAAATAACACAGTGTCACCGGCTTTTACTTCTAAAGCTCTAACGTCACCGTTATCTAAAATACGACCATTACCTACGGCTACTACTTCTCCGCGAGTTGATTTTTCAGCTGCAGAGCCAGTTAATACAATACCGCCAGCAGATTTTGTTTCTTCTTCTAGACGTTTAACGATTACGCGATCTTGTAAAGGACGAATGTTCATGTTTTTTAGTTCTCCTAACAGTTTCTGAACAGTACAGAAAAAAGCTTTTCTAATTAGCATTTATTAATGGGGGTAGAGTAAAAAATTCCAAGAGAAAAAATGATAAATTTTTAATCTTTTCGTTCAAACTCACCATCAATGGTTGTTGGTTGTTCGGTTTGTTGCTGGTCACGCATTGAGTGCGGTTGTTGCGCGCATGGGGAAGGACCTTGTTGCATGCCCGCACTCATTCTCACGGTTGCCTGACTTGCAAGGCCTGCAGCTAATTTATTACGAATTGCAGGGGTTAATAAAAGTAAACCAAAAACGTCAGTCATGATGCCTGGCGTTAACAATAGTACACCGGCAATAATTACGCATATTCCCGTGAATAATTCTTTAGCAGGCATCTGGCCTTGCGCCATTTGCGTTTGCGCATTTTGAAGTGCGCCCATACCTTGTTGTTTCACCATCTTAGCGCCTAAAATTGCGGTAATAACCACTAGTGCAATAGTCGCTACACCCCCTATTACATCGCTTACTTGAATTAACAAGGCGATTTCGATAATAGGAATGATAATAAACAACACAAATAAAAATCTAAACATAATGCTCTCTAAATAAGGTACTCGTAAGAGTTGATGAAATATAAGTGAGGGTTAATAGGTCTCTTTTCAAGGTTAATGCGTAGGTGGTGTCATTTAACTGGATTTCTACACATTGGCTTACCTATCAGATACTATGAAGCTAGACATCGTTCAACAAGTAAAGGTTCATAATGAATACACAATTTAAATTAATTTTTACTACCTGTAAAAACGAGGCTGAAGCACGCATGCTTGGTAAAGCTTTGGTAGAAAAAAAGCTGGCCGCGTGTGTCAATATTTTACCAGCAATGTCTTCTATTTATATGTGGGAGGGTGAGGTAAAAGAAATGACAGAAGTTAAAATGCTAGTTAAAACCAAAACAGAGAAAATGAACGATGTGTTTTTAACGATAAAAGCGATGCATAGCTACGAAGTACCTGAGATACAAGTTATTGACATAACAACCGGGAACTTGGCTTATTTTAACTGGATGGATGAGGTATTACATTAATGCGCTTTTTGTTTTTGCTATTAGTGACATTATTAATAGCCCCTGCAAAGGCTACATCAAATAATGTGCTTAATGATTTATTAGCGCCCACGCAGCAAACCTTTTTACCCGTAACACAAGCGTTTGAGTTTGACTTTGATCAGCAAGGTCGCACCTTGTTTATAGGGTGGGATATTGCGCCAGGTTACTATTTGTATAAGCAAAAAATAGAGATACTCGCTAAAGATGCCAGCATTGATGTAGGAAGCTTAGGTGATGGCGAGATTATCGAAGATGAATTTTTTGGTAAAACAGAGGTGTTTTTTCAAAACGTTAGTATCATCAGTAAGCTGAGTGACGTAAATGAAGGCGCCGTAGTCAAAGTGCGTTATCAAGGCTGTGCAGAGGCTGGGCTCTGTTACCCGCCTGAAGTTATCACAATTCCATTGAGTGTGATTGCAGGCGAGCAATCGCAAAATGCAACACCGTCTAATGCTGCAAGCGCATTAACCGAATCAACATCGCAATCGGATGCTGCTATCACTAAAAAAGATCTTTCTTTTACTGAGCAACTGGCAAGTCAAAGTTTAGCTATTAACTTATTAGTATTTTTTGCAGTGGGTGTGGGGCTTGCTTTTACACCATGTGTGTTCCCGATGTTTCCTATTTTGTCGAGCTTAATTGCTGGGCAACAAAATTTATCAACTAAAAAAGCCTTTGCACTTTCGTTCGTATACATACAAGGCATGGCGATAACTTATGCGGCATTAGGGCTAGTTGTTGCAGCATTAGGTGGACAAGTACAAGGGTATTTACAGCACCCCTATGTACTTATTAGCTTTAGCTTATTATTTGTATTACTGGCTATGTCGATGTTTGGTTGGTACGAAATAAAACTCCCTAGCAGTGTGATGAATAAACTCACGCAGGTAAGTAATAATCAAAAAGGTGGCAACTATGTTGGTGTATTTTTGATGGGGGTATTATCCGGTTTAATTGCATCACCTTGTACTACGGCGCCGCTATCAGCCGCTTTATTATACGTTGCGCAAAGTGGTGATTACTTAGTGGGCGGGCTAACGTTGTATGTATTAAGTTTAGGCATGGGGTTGCCTTTATTATTGCTTGGTACATCGGGTGGTAAATTGCTACCTAAAGCAGGCGGTTGGATGGAGCAAGTTAAAACCTTATTTGGCTTTGTAATGTTGGTCGTTCCACTAATATTGTTAGAACGTTTGATCAGCGCCAACATTATATTACTTATGGCAGGTATATTGGCGTTAGCTGCTGCTTTGTACTTACACCATTGGCAAAGTAATCAGCAGCAAAGTAAATTAAAAACAGCTTTATGGTTTGCAGCCATGTTATTGGTATTTACTGGATTTAGTTTAGCTAAAGACTATTTTTGGCCTGTACAAGTCCAAGTAAATGCACAAAAAAACGAGTTTAAACACGTTGCCAATTTAGCCGAACTAAAAGTCGCGGTCGATGATGCCAATAAACAAGGTCGACTCGTTATGGTCGATTTATACGCCGATTGGTGTGTTGCGTGTAAAGAGTTTGAACATTACACCTTTCCTGATGAAAATGTGCAAAAGGAGTTTAGCCATTATCAGTTAATTCAAATCGATTTAACTGAAAGTGATAGTAAAACTATTGAGCTAATGGAAGAGTATGACGTGTTCGGGTTACCGAGTATTTTGTTTTTTAATACTCAAGGGCAAGAGCTAAGCACGTTGCGAGTGACAGGCTTTTTAAATGCTGAGGATTTTGCTAAACACCTTGCTACAGTGCGTGCCAGCGCACAATAATAGTGCAATAAAGCCACTTAAGTTTACTAAGTGGCTTTGTTATTTATACCTTTCAAAATGTACCTTAAATAGTGATTGGACCAGTATTTTGCTGTTATTTACGTCGAAATCACTATAATACCCAGCTAACGTGAGAAAATGTTGCAATTTAGCTTTTTTATGCTTAGTTTAAAGTTAAAAAATAGCTAGCAATGGCTTAACTCATTACTTAGAGGGTATATCGCGTATTATGGCTGCAAAATTAAAGATTTTAGTTGTTAATGGTCCAAATTTAAACATGCTAGGAAAGCGCGAGCCAGAAAAATACGGTACGCAAACACTTAGCGAGATTATGAGCGAACTAACAAATACCGCTAATAGTCTGAATGTTGAACTTACGCACTTTCAAAGTAATGGTGAGCAAGCGCTCATAGAACGAATTCATAATGCTTGGCAAGCGGTTGATTGTATCATTATTAACCCCGCAGCATTTACGCATACAAGCGTTGCATTACGTGATGCATTGTTAAGTGTTGATATTCCGTTTTATGAGGTGCACTTGAGCAATGTGCACGCACGTGAAGCTTTTCGCCATCATTCTTATTTTTCAGATGTGGCACAAGGCGTTATATGTGGATTAGGTGCAATGGGTTACCACGCAGCATTAAATGCAGCGGTTAACCGGTCGCAAAACGCAATTTAATTTAAAAATTAACACACTAACAAACTAACAGGCGGGTCGTGTAATGGATATTCGCAAGATAAAAAAACTTATCGAATTAGTAGAAGAATCGGGCATTGCGGAACTAGAAATCACTGAAGGTGAAGAGTCGGTACGCATAAACCGTAACAACATGAGTGCGGGTCCAGCTTACCCACAATTTGCACCACAACAATATGCACCAGCTCCTGCACAGCAAGCGTCAGCCCCTGCTGCCCCTGTAGCAGTTGAAGCAGAAGCTGCGCCTGCTGCACCAACGGGTCATCAAGTTAAATCACCTATGGTTGGTTCATTTTACTCAGCATCTTCTCCAGAGGCACCTGCTTACGTAGAAGTAGGCTCTAAAGTTAATGTAGGCGATACACTGTGTATCATTGAAGCCATGAAAATGATGAACCAAATTGAAGCTGATAAAGCGGGTACTGTACGCGCAATTTTAGCTGAAAATGGCGAGCCAATTGAATTTGACCAACCTCTATTCATCATTGACTAATAGCATAACGTAAAAGGCCAACTCTAATGTTAGATAAAGTAGTCATAGCAAACCGAGGTGAAATAGCACTTCGTATATTGCGCGCCTGCAAAGAGCTTGGGATCAAAACGGTTGCTGTTCATTCAACGGCGGATCGCGATCTTAAGCATGTATTGCTTGCAGATGAAACCATCTGTATTGGTAAGCCATCAGCAACAGATAGTTATTTAGATATACCGCGCATTATTGCTGCGGCTGAAATAACTGATGCGGTAGCGATTCACCCAGGTTATGGTTTTCTTGCAGAAAACGCAGATTTTGCAGACCAAGTTGAGCAAAGTGGTTTTGTATTTATTGGACCAAAAGGCGACACAATTCGTCTAATGGGCGATAAAGTTTCTGCTATTGCCGCAATGCGTAAAGCTGGCGTTCCATGTGTACCGGGTTCTGATGGTCCTGTAACAGACGATAACGAACGCAACATGCAAATTGCTAAGCGCATTGGTTATCCGGTTATTATTAAAGCCGCTGGCGGCGGCGGTGGTCGTGGTATGCGTGTAGTACGCAATGAATCTGAATTAGTAAATTCAATTTCACTAACGCAGCAAGAAGCTAAACAGTTTTTTGGTAATGGTATGGTTTACATGGAGAAATACCTTGAAAACCCACGTCATATCGAAGTACAAGTATTAGCCGACGGACAAGGTAATGCAGTTCACTTAGGTGAACGCGATTGTTCAATGCAGCGCCGTCATCAAAAGGTAGTTGAAGAGGCTCCTGCTCCAGGCATAACAGCTGAAACACGTAAGTTTATTGGTGAGCGTTGTACACGTGCGTGTATTGAAATTGGTTACCGTGGCGCGGGTACGTTTGAGTTTTTATACGAAAACGGCGAGTTTTACTTCATTGAAATGAATACCCGTATTCAGGTTGAGCATCCAGTAACAGAAATGGTTACGGGTATTGACTTAATCAAAGAACAGCTAAAAATAGCAGCGGGTCAGCCATTATCGTTCACGCAAGACGACGTCGTTATTCGTGGCCATGCGATTGAGTGTAGAATTAATGCTGAAGACCCTGAAACGTTTATCCCGTCACCGGGTAAAATTACACGTTTTCACCCCGCTGGTGGGTTAGGTATTCGTTGGGACAGCCATATTTATGCTGACTACACTGTACCACCTCACTACGATTCAATGGTTGGCAAGCTAATTACTTACGGTGAAAACCGTGATGTGGCTATTGCCCGTGCACGTAATGCACTAAACGAATTAGTAATTGATGGAATTAAAACTAATACTCCTTTGCATAAGCGTATTCTTGCAGATGAGAATTTCCAAAATGGTGGAACTAATATCCACTACCTTGAGAAAAAGTTAGGGTTGTAATCTTCCTAAATTAAAAAACCGGCTTAGGCCGGTTTTTTTATGCCTGAAACTTCAATTTATCGCCATAAATAAATAATCTGGTATGATTAGCTAATATGCGCTTTTAAGTTAATTTTGAGGTAATAATGACCCGTAGTTTTGAATCTCACTTAAATGATGAACTTGCAACTGTTGCAATGGGTAAGCAAGTAGCAGCAGTTATTGAGCAAGGTGCTGTGATTTATTTACATGGTGATTTAGGCGCTGGTAAAACAACGTTTACACGTGGTGTAGTGCAAGGCTTTGGTCATACAGGTAAAGTTAAGAGTCCAACGTATACGCTGGTCGAACCCTATGAGCTTGACCGTGCAAACGTGTATCACTTTGACTTGTATCGCTTAGGTGATCCAGAAGAACTTGAATTTATGGGTATACGCGATTATTTTTCACCGCAGGCTATTTGTGTTGTTGAGTGGCCAGAAAAGGGCGGAGAGTTTATCCCTGTACCCGATTTAGATATAACGCTAAGCTATGTAGGTGACGAGCGTAAAATTGTGTTCAAAAGTACCAGTGAACGTGGTGCAGCAATTGTCGATAAACTAAAAAACAAATAATAAAATAGTGAAGGCAGTAATTATCAAATGAATCGAGGCGCAATTAAACTCTCAGTTTCTCTTATGATTTTCATCATGAGCTTTTCTTTGTGGGCACAAAACACGATAAATAGTGTGCGTGTGTGGCCATCTCCAGATAGTACACGCGTTGTATTTGATTTAGACGATAAACCCGATTTTAGTTATTTTATGCTAAAAAACCCAAGCCGCTTAGTAGTTGACCTAGAAAACACCAAAGAGCTTAAAGTACTACCCGGTGTGCCACCTAAGCATCAAATTGTTAGCAAATTACGTTACTCAAAGCCCAAAAATAAGCAAAGCGTTCGTTTAGTATTTGAGCTAAGCGCACCCGTAAAACCAGTGCTATTTGCGCTTGCGCCTACTGGGCCATACAAAAACAGGCTTGTGGTCGATTTATATAATAAAAGCGAACCAGAACCAGTGGCTTCACCTGCACAAAAAGCGGCAAAAAAACGTCAACTTAGCCAAGAACGCGATATTGTAATTGCTATCGATGCGGGGCATGGCGGAGAGGACCCTGGCTCAATAGGGCCATCAGGCACGTATGAAAAAACGGTCACGTTGCAAATAGCTAAGCGCCTTGAGCGAATGATAGACGCTGAGCGAGGCATGATTTCGCGTATGGTACGAAGTGGTGATTACTTTGTAAAACTTAATACGAGAACAAACAGAGCACGAGAAAAAAAAGCCGACTTTTTTGTGTCTATTCACGCTGATGCATTTACAAGCCCTGGTCCCAATGGTGCATCGGTATGGGTATTGTCATTGCGAAGAGCTAATTCTGAAATAGGTAAATGGATAGAAGATAAAGAAAAGCATTCCGAGTTGCTCGGTGGTGCAGCCGATGTAATGAAAGATGCGGCTAACGAAAAATACTTAGCGCAGGCATTACTTGATATGTCGATGGATCATTCAATGAAAACCGGCTTAAACGTTGCTGAAGAAGTGGTTAAAGAGCTACGAAAAGTTGCAAAGCTTCATAAAAAAGACCCGCAACATGCTAGCCTTGCGGTTCTTAAGTCGCCAGATATTCCCTCTATTTTGGTCGAAACGGGGTTTATATCTAACCCGCGAGAAGAAAAATTATTGAAAAGTGCAAATCATCAAGAGCGTTTAGCCAAGGCTATGTTCACCTCAATTAAAAATTACTATTTGAAAAACCCACCAGATGATTCGTTGTTTGCAAAATTAAAGTCGCAATACCCTACAAAACATAAAGTACGTCCGGGTGAATCTTTAAGTATGTTGGCAAGCCGTTATGGGGTCAGCATAAGTAAAATAAAAAAAGTAAATAAACTAAATTCAAACACGCTTTTTATTGGTCAAGAGCTCGACATACCACAAAGTTAATTACATAAATCTGCACGCAGTTTGCTAGGAAATATCATGAATATTGAAATACTACCTGCCCGTTTAGCCAACCAGATTGCCGCAGGTGAAGTGGTTGAGCGTCCAGCATCGGTAGTAAAAGAGCTTGTTGAAAATAGCCTTGATGCTGGCGCTACTCGTATTCAAATAGAGATAGAGCGTGGTGGCCATAAGCTTATTCGTATTCGTGATAATGGCTCGGGTATAGGTAAAGAAGAGCTCACACTTGCGCTTTCTCGCCATGCGACAAGTAAGTTAAAGTCGCTTGATGATTTAGAAAATATTTGTTCACTAGGTTTTAGGGGCGAGGCATTAGCTTCAATTAGCTCAGTATCGCGATTAACCCTCAGCTCCAAACCAAAGACTCAAGACGCTGCTTGGCAAGCATTTGCAGAAGGCCGTGATATGGCTGTGCAAGTTAAGCCGGTTGCTCACCCTGATGGCACCACCATTGAGGTTAAAGATCTATTTTTTAATACCCCTGCACGGCGCAAATTTTTACGTACCGAAAAAACAGAGTTTACCCATATTGATGAGCTCATTAAGCGTATAGCGCTTAGCCGGTTTGATGTATCGATTACGCTGACTCATAACGAAAAAGTAGTTAGGCAATACCGCGCCAAAACAGATCCCGCTCACGCCATAACTCGCGTTGCACAAGTTGCAGGTAAGGCGTTTGCAGAGCAAGGACTTCATATTCAATCAGGGGAAGCAGGGCTTCAACTACATGGCTGGGTTTTACCGGTAGGCTCTGTAAATACAACGCAGTACACGTATGTAAATAATCGTATGATGCGCGATAAGCTCATTTTACACGCTATTCGTCAGGCATTTGAAGAAGTTAGTGGGGTACAAGAGCTACCAGGGTTTGTAATTTATATTGATATTGACCCACGCCAAGTTGATGTAAATGTACACCCAGCAAAGCATGAAGTACGTTTTCATCAAGGTCGCTTAGTACATGACTTTATTTTACAAGCGATCAAGCAAGTTGTTGTGCCATTGCAAGGTGAGTTTAACAATGAAGCGGTAACGACAGCTGATGATCATTTACCTGCATTTACTCATGCCATGCATCCGTCGACATCTAAAAATGAGACTAGCGGTGGTTACGATTATCCTAAATCTCAGTTACAACCAAATTACTCAGGTAGTTCAAGTTCAACTGGTGCAAAAAGTAGTGGTGGTGAATACAGAGCATCATCAAGTGCAAACCATCAAGACGTGAATGCGTTTTATCAGGGAGTGAGTGAACAACATGCTGCTCACTTTGATGTCGTGGCGCAAACCACTCAGCAAGATTCATCAGTACCGGAACAAAGTGCTGTGAGTATGGTGTCTATTATTAGTTTGCATGATGGAAACTGTGTCTTTAGTTCGCAGCAGCAGCTATTTTGCTCACATTTTAAATACGCCATAGTTGATGATTGGCATGAGCAAATTAAAGAGCAAGGTAGCCTTGAAGGTAAAGCATTGTTATTACCTGTCAGGGTTAATTTATCAAAAGAAGACTGTTTGCTAATCGAAGGGCAGCAATCGTGGTTCACGCTGCTTGGCTTTGAATTGGTGATAGAGAAGCAGTTTGTTATGGTTAAAAAGCTGCCTTCATGTTTGTATTTACTTGATGTAAGTAATGCTGTTAATGAGTTACTAAGCGCGTGTAAAAAGCAGTTTGAGAACATAGAGGATTGGTTAAAATGGCAGGCCGAATGTATACCGCCGCGCTTTTATGCTAGCAACGTATTTATAACTCAACAAATGCGCTTACAAAATAATCCGCAAACTATTGAACGCTTGCGTGAAAAAGCAGTTAAAATAGAGCTAAGTCAGTATTTAGCGCAATTAAATTAGGGTGTTCGTGTTGAGTCAATTACCAGTTATATTTTTAATGGGTCCCACTGCTGCAGGTAAAACAGCATTGGCTATTTCTTTGTGCGAGCATTTAAATACAGAGATAATCAGCGTCGATTCAGCATTAGTGTATAAAGGTATGGACATTGGCACTGCAAAACCTGATTCAGAAGAATTGGCTCGCGCTCCACATCATCTTATTGATCTGCTTGACCCGAGTGAAACGTATTCTGTTGCAGATTTTAGACGTGATGCAATAAAAAAAATTGATGAATTTCATCAACAAGGTAAAGTACCTGTATTAGTTGGAGGTACAATGCTGTACTTCAAGGCACTTATTGACGGTTTATCGCCTCTGCCTGAGGCAGACCCAGCTATAAGGGCTCAACTTGAAGCAGAGGCTAGTGAGTTTGGCTGGCCACACTTGTACCAAGAACTCGTAAAAATAGATCCACAAGCGGCACAAAAAATGAGTGAAAACGACTCGCAAAGAATTAACCGTGCGCTGGAGGTATATCGATTAACCGGTAAAACAATGACTGAACTGCAAAAGCAAAAGCAGCCACCTTTACCGTATACTTTTCATCAATTTGCCATCGCGCCGCAAGAGCGAAGTGAATTACATCAACGAATTGAAGAAAGGTTTAAAATAATGATAGAACAGGGGTTTGAAAATGAAGTTTCGGCCTTATATCTACGTAAAGATTTACATCACAATATGCCTTCTATTCGTTGTGTGGGCTATAGACAGATGTGGGATTACCTTGCGGGTGAAGTAAGTCATGATGAAATGGTATTTCGAGGTATCGCAGCAACCCGGCAATTGGCTAAACGTCAATTAACTTGGTTGAGAAGTTGGCCTGATGTTACTTGGTTAACAACCGGCGATGAAGAAAACTTGCATCATGTAGTAAGTTCGCTAAGCTAGTAGTAGTTGGATATGATTTAGCTTTATTAAATGAGTTCAGCCACTTAATTATAATAACACCTAGAACGAAGGAAGAATAACATGGCAAAAGGCCAATCGTTACAAGACCCATTTTTGAATGCACTACGTCGTGAGCGCATTCCAGTATCAATCTTTTTGGTTAATGGCATAAAATTACAAGGTAAAATCCAGTCATTTGATCAATTTGTTATTTTACTTGAAAACACGGTAAACCAAATGGTTTACAAACACGCAATTTCAACAGTTGTACCTGCTCGCGCAGTCAACTTCCAAGGTGTTCAAGGGAGCGATGACACTGAAGAACCAGAAGCTGGAAACTTTTAATTAGGAGCGTAATGCTTGTTTGACCGCTATGAATCCGGCGAACAGGCAATTTTAGTTCATATCGACTTACCTAAAGAAGGGGATCGTGAAGATCTTCATGAATTAGAGATGTTGGTATCTTCTGCTGGTGTTAGTAGTTTGGCGGTTGTGCAAGGCAGCCGTCAAGCACCACATCCGAAACTATTCGTCGGTACCGGTAAAGCAGAAGAAATAGCTGAGATTGTCAAAATCCACAATGCAGATGTCGTTATTTTTAATCATCAACTAAGACCGTCACAAGAACGCAACTTAGAGCGCGTTTGTCAGTGCCGTGTGCTTGATAGAACGACCCTTATTCTTGATATTTTTGCCCAACGTGCACGTACCCATGAGGGTAAATTGCAGGTTGAATTGGCACAACTACGTCATATGTCTACTCGGCTTATCCGAGGTTGGACTCACCTTGAGCGTCAAAAGGGTGGTATTGGTCTACGTGGACCTGGTGAAACTCAATTAGAGACCGATAGGCGTTTACTGCGCGTACGTATTCAAAGTATTCGTGCACGACTACAAAAAGTGGCTGTCCAGCGTGAGCAGGGTAGACGCGCGCGTAACCGTAATGAAATTCCAACGGTGTCGTTAGTTGGTTACACTAATGCGGGTAAATCTACATTATTTAATCGTATTACAGATTCTGAGGTTTATGCTGCCGATCAGCTTTTTGCGACGCTTGACCCAACACTGCGTAAACTGGAGTTGGGTGATGTTGGTCAAGTAATTTTAGCCGATACCGTGGGTTTTATCCGTCATTTGCCTCACGATTTAGTGGCTGCATTTAAAGCAACATTGACCGAAACACGTGAAGCCGATTTGCAGTTACACGTAATAGATGCTGCTGATTCGCGGATTAAAGAAAATATTGAACAAGTGCAATCTGTGCTTAAAGAAATTGAAGCCGATGACGTTCCACAGCTATTAATTTATAATAAAATTGATGCGCTTGATACTGTTGCTCCGCGTATTGATCGAGATAGTGAAGGTCAACCTATAAGAGTATGGTTGTCTGCACAAACGGGTGAAGGGTGTGAATTACTAAGCGAAGCCATTAGCGAGTTACTTGCTAAAAAAATGTTTAGTGAAACGCTTTTATTAACCCCTTTATACGGGCGTTTAAGAGCTTCACTTTTTAGCTTAAATGCGGTGCATGAAGAGCGATTTGATGAACAAGGCAATTGGCTACTAGATGTAAGAATGCCAATGGTTGAATGGAATCGCTTAATTAAAGAATTTGGTCCTGAAATTGTTGGTTTTATCAACCAAGATTAAAAATTGACGTTTAAATGTCGGTTTTTGTATGAGAAACGCAGTAGATTTGATAGATTTAACACAATTTCCTAATTTATTTAGATAACAATGGAGTATAGCTATGGCCTGGAATGAACCGGGTAATAATGGCAATGACAAAGATCCGTGGAACAATAAAGGCGGACGTGATCAAGGCCCACCTGATTTAGACGAGGTGTTCCGTAAGTTTAGTAACAAGTTCGGCGGCTTATTTGGCGGTAAAAAATCCGGCAATGGAAGCGGTGGCGGACTTGGCGGAGCCGGTATTTCATTTATCCTCATTATCGCTGCCATTGTGTGGGCGTTAAGTGGTATTTATACGGTTAAAGAAGCCGAACGTGGTGTTGTTTTGCAGTTTGGTAAATATGACCGAATTGCTGAACCAGGCCTGCGTTGGAAAATGACGTTTATTGAAACGGTTATCCCAGTTGATATCGAAGCAGTTCGTTCACTGTCGGCGTCTGGTTTTATGCTTACTGAAGATGAAAACGTGGTAAGTGTTGAGTTTCAGGTGCAATACCGTGTTATTGACCCATATCTTTACAAGTTTAGCGTAACGAATGCTGACAGCAGTTTAGAAGAAGCGCTAGACAGTGCACTGCGTTATGTTGTGGGTCACGCAAAAATGGACCAGGTTCTAACGAACGGTCGTGAAGAAGTGCGTCAAAACACATGGGATGAGCTTAACAAAGTAATTGAACCATACAATCTTGGTTTAATCGTTACTGACGTTAACTTTAAAGACTCTCGCCCACCTACTGAAGTTAAAGATGCGTTTGATGATGCGATTGCAGCACAAGAAGATGAAGAGCGTTTCATTCGTGAAGCAGAAGCGTATGCGCGTGAAATTGAACCGCGTGCACGTGGTCAAGTAACACGTATGACGCAAGAAGCTGAAGGTTACCAAGAGCGTATTACACTGGAAGCGCAAGGTGAGGTTGCTCGTTTTGAAAAGCTATTACCTGAGTATTTAGCGGCTAAAGAAGTAACGCGTGAACGCTTATACATTGATGCAATGGAAGAAGTGTTAGGCAGCAGTTCTAAGGTGTTGGTTGATGTGAAGGGTGGTAATAACATGATGTACTTACCTCTTGATAAAATCATGGAAAAGCAAGGCAGTGCAACACGTGTTGCGTTACCAAGCTCAAGTGACATTCAAGACTTAAGAAACAAAGTAAGTACATCACGTAACAGCACCGTTAATAGCAGCAACGACCGCTTTAACAACGATCGCTTTAACTAGGGGAGATAAGCATAATGAAAAATTTTAGTTTAGTAATACTACTAGTTGCCATTGTGATGTCTTTCTCATCGGTATTTGTTGTACCTGAAGGGCAAAAAGCAATTGTGCTATTGTTCAGTAAAGTACAAAAAGATGACGATGATCAAGCGGTTGTTTATGGCCCAGGTTTGCATTTGAAAGTCCCATTTTTTAGCCAAGTACGTCGTATTGATGCACGTATTCAAACGCTAGATGGAACGCCAGATCGTTTTGTGACAAGTGAGAAGAAAGACTTAATTGTTGATTCGTTTGTTAAATGGCGTGTTAACGACTTTAGTGCTTTTTACTTACGTGCACGTGGCGACAAGCAGTATGCTGAAACGTTACTTGAGCAAAAGGTTAATAACGGACTTCGTACTAACTTTGGTACACGCACAATTCGTGAAATTGTATCGGGTGAGCGTAGTGAGCTTATGGAAGAAGCATTAGTTCAAGCATCTGAAAGTGCCCGCGAGTTAGGTATTGAAGTGCTAGACGTACGTGTTAAGCAAATTAATTTGCCTCAAGAAGTAAGTAGTTCGATTTATCAACGTATGCGTGCTGAGCGTACTGCCGTTGCTAAAGAGCACCGCTCTGAAGGTCAGGAGAAAGCGGAGACTATTCGTGCTAGCGTTGACCGTCGAGTGACAGTTATGCTTGCAGACGCTGAACGTAACTCACGCTCAGTGCGTGGTCAAGGTGATGCAGATGCTGCCGCTATTTATGCAAATGCATATAATAAAGATCCAGAGTTTTTCAGCTTTGTACGTTCTTTAGAAGCGTATAAGAAAACATTTAAAGGTAAGCAAGACGTGATGGTGCTTTCACCAGACAGTGACTTCTTCCAATATATGAAAGGCGCTAAAGCGCAGTAGACTATATTTATACTTTTAAATTTAAAGCCCCGCACTTGCGGGGCTTTTTGTTGAATACAATCTACAACTTTAAACCACTGTTATATATGTGGTTATTTACTCATATTTTAATTTAATAATTCTTCGCAGAAAAAATAAGCTGAACAGGGGTGATCTTTACTTGGGTTTTCTGGTAAAATCTCGTCCTAATTTTCTCTAAGTGAATTTACAATGGGTAAAAACGTTGTTGTATTAGGCACCCAATGGGGTGACGAAGGTAAGGGTAAGGTAGTTGACCTCCTTACGGACAAAGCATCTTTAGTAGTTCGTTATCAAGGTGGCCACAATGCAGGTCATACTTTAGTTATCGAAGGTAAAAAGACGGTTCTACACCTTATTCCATCGGGTGTATTACGTGACAATGTTAAATGTGTGATTGGTAATGGTGTTGTTTTATCACCAGAAGCGCTAATGAAAGAAATTGGCATGCTTGAAGAGCGTGGCGTACCAGTTCGCGAACGTCTTTTAATAAGTGAAGCATGTCCGCTAATTTTGCCTTTCCATGTTGCATTAGATGTAGCCCGCGAAACAGCTCGTGGCGACAAGCCAATTGGCACAACTGGCCGTGGCATTGGTCCTGCGTACGAAGATAAAGTAGCACGTCGCGGTTTACGCGTAGGTGACTTATTTAATCCTGAATTATTTGCAGCTAAACTAAAAGAAGTTCTTGAGTACCATAACTTCACATTAGTTAATTACTACAAAGTAGACGCTGTAGATTTCCAAAAAACGTTTGATGATGCAATGGCTGTTGCAGATATCTTAAAAGCAATGGTTGTAGATGTAACTGAGCTTTTAGACCAAACACGTTTAGCAGGTGAGCACATTTTATTTGAAGGTGCGCAAGGTACATTACTTGATATCGATCACGGTACTTATCCTTATGTAACTTCGTCAAACACGACCGCTGGTGGCGTTGCAACTGGTGCTGGTTTTGGTCCACTAAACCTTGACTACGTGTTAGGTATTATCAAAGCGTACACAACACGTGTTGGTTCAGGCCCTTTCCCTACAGAGCTTTACGATGGCCTTGATAAGCAAGACCCAGTTGGTAAGCACTTAGGTGACAAAGGTCATGAGTTTGGTGCTACTACAGGTCGTCTTCGTCGTACTGGTTGGTTAGATGCAGTGGCAATGCGCCGTGCAGTTCAAATCAACAGTATTTCAGGTTTTTGTTTAACTAAGCTTGATGTTTTAGATGGCTTAGAAACATTGAAAATCTGTACTGGCTACCAGCTTGAAGATGGCACTGTTACAAACGTAACACCATTAGCTGCTGAAGGTTACGAGAAAGTAACACCGGTATATGAAGAGATGCCGGGTTGGTCTGAAAATACTGTGGGTGTAACTTCACTTGAAGGCTTACCAAAAGCTGCAATTGATTACATCAAGCGTATTGAAGAAATCACTGGTGTTCCAATTGATATTATTTCTACAGGTCCAGACCGTGTAGAAACAATGGTACTTCGCAATCCATTTGCTTAATTACCATAAATATAAAAAAAGCTGCTAAATGCAGCTTTTTTTGTGTCTAAAATTCACCTTGGAACGATCTTTGTATATTATTTAGTAAGATAATTTTTGTACGTGGTGAACATGCGCCTATTTTTAAAAAGTTCGTTATTAGCTGTGCCCTTAGTGTCAGTGTCTTTATTTATATCTTCCAATACGTTAGCAGATGAATCACCTGCTGCAGTACCGCTATACACTGAATCAGAGCTTATCGCGTTAATAAATAAAAATGTGCATTTGCAGCGTGTAAAGGCAGATGATTGCCAGCTAGTTCAAGATATTGAAGCGCGAGCCAATAAAATGGCATTGCCATCCTATCAATTTTTATATGGCGATATGCTTGCTTATAATGTGTGTGTTGAACGAAATGTAGAGCTAGGCGTGTATTACATGAGAAAGTCTGCTGAGCAAGGCTTAGCGGCAGCGCTTGAGCAGTTAGGTCGCTATTACGATACCGGAAGGCTAGTTCAGCAAGATAAAGCTATGGCTATTAAGTATTTACGTGAAGCATCTGCACAAGGTAACTTAAAAGCGCAGTTACGTTTAGTGAAGTTGTTTAATGATGGGTACGGTAGCCCACGGGATTTTGAAGATGCATATCGTTGGTTGTTTAATGCAATGGTAGCAGATAAAGCAACGCATAAAAAAATTGAAAGCGCCCTAACTAAGCTTGCGCAAAAAATGCCTGCTAGTGTAGTAGAGCGCGCTCGGTTACCTATGTAATGCTAATCAAGAATAAACTTTAATTAAGCGAGTTGCTGTAAATTTAGCGAAAAGCCCTAATAAAATTAGGGCTTTTTTGTGAGCATTATTTTAGTTAACTTTATTCTTTGTCTTTAGGTTGAGGGTCTTTTAATAACGACATTTTTGGGGGGTGCAGTGCAACAATACGCTCACCTTCTTGAGGCGGTTTGTCCATATTAAGTGTGAATGGTGTTACTTTAGCTGGTGTATCGTCATCGTTGTCTTTATCTCCTTTAAGAATAAATAAAGGGATAGCCTCAGGGTTCATTTCTAAGTATTGCTCCCAGCTAAACTCATCTGAAATACGTGTAGCACTTACTTTTCCGCCTTTAGCAATGACACTGCTTAAGCGAGCGTACGAACCTTCATCCCCAAATAATATTTGACGCGATAAAAATGTCGCACTGTCTTTGTTGGCTTTAGCGTGTGTTGTTGATGAGCGTAGCGAAAACACGTTTTTTTCATTGAGTAAATGTGAAAAATACTGCACACCTAATGCATTGTGATGCCTGTTTGGTGAAAGCGCTAAAACACTTCGGATAGTTGTAAGCGGTAAGTATCGTTCAGCATGCTCTGATTGCGGATTACCATAATAGCAAGGTAAGCCATCCATACGTGCCATTTTACAGTTTTCCCATGCCGGATCTGACAGGTGAACAGGTATATTTTGCTCTTTTAAGCCCCGACCAATAGCACGTGACACATGGTTAGCCCCAATAATTAAAATAGTATTAGGTGACGGTTGGCGCACACCTAACAACTTAGCCACAGGGATTGCTGTTAAGCTTTGTAGTACAACAGTTATAATAATAACTGTAAAAATAAGTGGAACCATTTTTTCTGCATCAGCCACACCCGCTTCCATCATACTAAGTGCAAACACCGAACCAACAGCGGCTGCTACAATTCCCCTTGGCGCAATCCAAGCGAGTACTAAGCGAGATTTAATTGGTAAGTCGGTACCAAAGGTAGAGATAGCAATACATAAAGGGCGTGCTACGAATAACACAATCGCTAAAAATATAAATACATCACTGTCTAACATCATTAAGTCGGAAAGCTGCAAACGGGCTGCGAGTAAGATGAAAAGCGTTGATATAAGAATCATCGACAAGTCTTCTTTAAATTCTAAAACAGAGTCTATTTCTAGGTCATCTTGATTCGCAAGCCAAATACCAAATACCGTTACTGCCAGTAAGCCTGACTCATGGCTTAAGTAGTTTGATACAGAAAAACTAATTAATACCAGCGCTAAAATACCAAACTTATGTAATTCAAATGGCAACCATTCTCGGCGCATTAATTGAGTTGTAACCCAGCCTGCTGCTACCCCTATTGTTAGACCAACTCCAACAGTTTTAACTAAAGCAACAATAGTATGGCTTAGTACCTCGCCTTGGCCTACTAACATTACTGCTTCAAATACCAGTACAGCAAACAATGCCCCGATAGGGTCAATAACAATCCCTTCCCAGCGTAGAATGCGGTCTATGTCTTGTGTGGGGCGCATGGAGTTTAGTAAAGGTGCTATTACTGTTGGGCCTGTTACCACAAGCACTGCGCCGAGCACAGCAGCAACGCGCCAATTGAGTTCAAGTAACCAATAGGCACTTAAACTAATTACAACACAGGTTGCAATCATACCAATGGAGCAGAGGTTTCTGACTACTTTACCAATCCCCTTTAACTCCCTAAAGTGAAGGGTAAGGGCGCCTTCAAATAAAATAACAGCCACACTTAATGATACGACAGGAAAGAGTAAGTCGCCTAATAGTGCATCAGGGTCTAAAACACCACTAAATGGCCCAAGTAACAGGCCAGTGAGCAATAAAAAAAGAATAGCGGGTACTCTAAATGCCCACGCTACCCATTGGGCAAGCACTGAACAGAGTGCGATACCGGCTATGTAAATTGCTGACATAGATTAAGAATTCCTTATTATGATTTTATTTAAAGTATAACGATATTAGTTGTTATTAAAGGGGTATACACGGGAAAATCAACTATTACTATTTAATTTTAGCCGCTAACAAAATATTAGTACGTATTAATTATGCTTAGCGTTGCTAAATATTTTATAAATTACCAATAACACCTTCTATCTTGATGATTTGAAAGTAAAAAAGTTTGTTATTAAACGCTTTTTAATGTGGTCGTTTGAATTTTAGCCTTGATCTTACGACCTTATTTAGCGTATTATACTTCGAGTTCGAATAATTAGGTATCTAATTAAATTATCTAGGAAATAAATTCATCGTTAATGTTACGGTCATATTTGCTAGGTATAATCGTTATTTAGAAGCTGGTTCAGTATTTGAACGCCTAAAATATAATTTATTTGATTACTTGATACGGTTTATCTCAAGCATTTAAAGTTTGAGTTGAATTGATATCTTTCAATGTTTAACCCCCATCGTGGCGGTTAAATCTCGGTCCTTTAGTCTTCACCCTATCTGTTGGTGTACCAGACTTTAGAGGCTCTATGTATGTTGTTAATAAAAAAGTCACCAAGGCTTTTTACAGCGATGCATAAACAACACTTTTTAAACTTTCTTATAGGCATTACTTTCACTGCAAGGTATCTGCTTCTTTATATCTGAGCTTAAATTTAAAGCCTTGTTTTTAGATTTTGGCTTTCTTGTGTGCGTTTAAAAGTGTTGCTAAAAAACACAAATTCGAAGCTACATATATTGGTAGCTATTTAGTTTAGCTCATTAAAACTGAGCACAGATAAAATGGAAAGTAGAAGACTTATGCAAAAGTTAAATTGGCGACGCATTGTATTAAAAGTGGGTAGTGCACTCATTGCACCGGATCAAGACGGTTGTCGTTCTCGTTATATTCTTACTATCGCACAGTTTATTGTTCGTTGTCGTGCTCGCGGCATTGAGGTTATTTTAGTTTCATCAGGTTCTGTTGCAGCAGGTTCGCATCTATTTCCATCAGATCAGCCTCGTTCAGTTGTATTAAAAAAAGCAATGGCCGCTGCTGGTCAAACTGAAATGATTGCTATGTGGGACCGCTTTTTTGACTTTCCATCTGCTCAGCTTTTGCTCACTCATGGTGACTTGCGCGACCGAGAGCGTTATCAAAGTATTCGTGAAACCGTATTCACATTATTAGAGCATGGCGTTTTACCTATTATTAACGAAAATGATGCGGTGACTACCGATGACCTTAAAGTAGGTGACAACGATAATTTATCAGCAATGGTTGCAGCAGCCGCTGATGCGGACGCTTTACTCATTTTTTCAGACGTAGATGGTTTATACGATAAAAACCCAAATCTTCATGACGATGCTGTTTTATTACCTGAAATAAAATCAATTGATGATTCTATTTACGCCATGGCAGGATGTGCTACCAGTGCGGTGGGTACCGGCGGTATGAAAACTAAAATAGAAGCGGCAGAAAAAGCAACATCACACGGAATTGCAACATATATAATTAATGGTTTTAAAGAAGAGACATTTAATCGTTTATTAGAGGGTGACAACCCTGGAACAATATTTTTACCATACGAAAAACCAATGCAAGATTCTGTGCATTGGATGACACACACTGCGAATGAGCAAGGTGAAGTTGTGGTAGATGGAACATTTGATGAATCAATCGAAGGTGAAACAGGCATAATTCGCGGCGATGAAATTGTTGAAGTACATGGTGAGTTTGCAATTGGCGACACCATACTCGTTAGAAGTGAAGATGGTACGCGTTTAGCTAAAGCGACCGCAAATTACAGTAGTTGTTTGCTGAATTTCATTGCAGACAACGAACAAAGTGAATTTAGTGAAAAAATGCAGGATTCTATTGGACCTGTTATTTCAGAAAAAGATATCGCATTATTGGAGAAGTCATGAGTTTAATTACGGATATTTCGCGTCAGGCAGCTAAAGCTGCAAATACACTTGCTTTACTCGACACCGAGACAAAAAACCAAGTGTTAATAGAAATGGCTGCGGCATTAAGAGAGCAAAAAGCATTTATAATTCAAGAAAACGAAAGTGATTTAAGCGCTGCGCGCGACAACAATTTGCCTGCGGCAATGGTTGATCGTCTAACTCTGAACGATGAGCGCATAGAATCGATGGCTGAAGGGATAGAAGTTATAGTAAGCCTGGATGATCCAGTGGGTCAGCTTCGTGAAATCACCGAACGACCTAATGGTATTAAAATTCGTAAAATGCGCGTACCACTTGGTGTTGTTTGTATGATTTATGAAGCACGCCCTAATGTGACCGCAGACGCTGGTGCTTTGTGTTTTAAATCGGGTAATGGCGTTATTTTACGCGGTGGTAAAGAGGCGCTCAAAAGCTCACAAGCGATTGCCAGTGTAATGCACAGTGTACTTGAAAAGCACAACTTACCCGTTTCATTAATCTCGGTTATTCCAGATCCCGATCGTGCACTTCTTATGGAGTTGATGCAGCAACGTGATAGCATCGATTTAATCATTCCTCGCGGCGGTGAAGGGTTGATTAACTTTGTTACCGAGAACAGTACCATTCCTGTTATTCAGCATTACAAAGGCGTATGTCATTTGTATGTCGATAAAGACGCAGACCTAGAGGTTGCGATTAATTTATTACTTAATGGTAAAACACAACGAACGGGTGTATGTAATGCACTTGAAGGTTTGGTTGTACATGAAGATATCGCAGATGAGTTCCTAAATTTATGTGCGGTAGTACTTCGTCAAGAAGGTGTAAAGATCAATGCTGATAGCTTTGCTGCCAAATACTTTGATAATGCAACTGTTTTAGCTGATGATGAGTTTGGTGAAGAATACCTAGACTTAGAAATCGCGATACGCGTAGTACCTACATTTTCAGCCGCTGTTGAGCATATTGCTCAATTTGGCTCAAATCACACAGAAGTGATTTGTACTAAAAACCAAGCCGCAGCTGAGTTATTTCAACGTAGTGTAGATGCGTCAGTTGTGATGGTGAATGCATCGTCTCGTTTTTCTGATGGTTCACAGTTAGGATTGGGTGCAGAGATTGGCATTGCTACATCTAAGCTTCATGCGTATGGCCCTATGGGGCTTGAATCACTCACAACAGAAAAATATTTAGTGAATGGCGAAGGCCAAGTTCGCGAATAAATTTTATATTAATTTTACAAAAGCCGAGCATAGCTCGGCTTTTTATTTTTGATAAAAATCACTTTAATTTAGCTAGCCAATCGTTTACTGGCTCAGGTTTATGCAAGTGATAACCCTGTAGTATCACCTCCGGGTATTCCTGTAGTAAATCGAAGTGTGATTGGTTTTCGACACCCTCTGCAACAACGTCTAATTCAAATAAACGTCCCAAACTCACAATCATATCAATTATTAACTTATCATTTTTATTTGTTGGCGCTTCAAGCACAAAAGAACGGTCTATTTTAAGCTCTTGAATTGGTAATTGCTTTAAATATGTGAGGCTTGAATAGCCAGTGCCAAAATCATCAATTGATACTTTTACACCCAACTTTTTGAGGTTATGCACAGCTTCAATAGCAGAGTCCATATTATTTAGTAGCGTACCTTCAATAATCTCTATAGTGAGTTGCGACGCAATAACATTATTAATTGTTAGCTGTTCAACTAAAAAGGCTAAAAAGCGTGGCTCATGGAAATGTCGACCACTTATGTTTATTGATAAACTTAAGTGAGGGTGTGTTTGATTAATCTTAGCTAATGTTTTTAAGGCATTTTCACATACCCAGCAATCTAAGTCATAAATAACGTCAGACTCTTCAGCAATAGAAATAAACTCACTGGGGCTAATAAAGCCTTTTGTCGTGTGTTGCCAACGAAGTAAAACCTCAGCTCCTTTTAAAATTTGATCACTATCATATTGAGACTGTAAATGAAGCGATAACTCGTTATAAGCGATTGCTTTGCGTAGGTCTTGCTCAATTTCGAAACGTCTTTTTGCTTGTTCACCAAATGAGGTGTCAAAAAATGTAACTCGGTTACCCCCTTTCTCTTTTGCTTTATAGCAGGCAGCTTCACAGTTTCTGATAGTCTCAATAGCGCTTTCCCATTGCCCATGTTGCGGGAATATATACATACCAATACTTACTGTTAGGCTAACCTCTTGCAAATCAACAAAAAAAGGTAGTCTTACGGATGTAAGAATTTCTTGTGCTTTTTTCTCTGCAATAATTTGAGCTCTTGCTCTGCCAATGCCTTTATCTAGGACAGACAACGTTGCAAAGGCATCGCTTCCCAAGCGAGCAATAATATCATTATTATCAGTATTTGTATGGATACGCTTAGTTAGTTCTTTTAGGACATGGTCACCGGCTAGCAGGCCCATTCCATCATTAAACGAGTGAAACCCATCTACATCGATAATAAAAATATAGGAAAAATTTTTGTCAGTGGAACAGCTTTGTAATTGCTGCTCTAACTGCTTTAAGAAGCTGTTACGGTTAGGTAGGGCGGTTAATTCGTCATGCCAAGTTAAGTAATCTATTCGCTCCTGGGTCACTTTTAGGCTTGATATATCGCTAAATACACCGATGTAGTGATCGTTAGTATCGTGTTCATTTTTTACAAGGCTCAACGTTAGCAATTCAGGGTATAACTCACCACTTTTGCGTCGGGTAACTAACTCACCACTCCAGTAGCCGGCTTCACTTGCGTGTTGCCATACTTGTTCAAAGTTTATATTTGGCTGGTTATTTTGTTTGATATCGTGAATATGCATATTTAACGAATTAGCTTCATCGTAACCCGTGATGCGGCAAAATGAAGGATTAACCGCGATTATTTTGCCTGTACTGTTAGTTATCACAACTCCGTCAGCTGTACTCGTTAGTGCGTGAAAAAAGAGTTGATGTTTAGATGATAACTGCTTTAATTCTTTTTCTCTAACATCCAACTCCATTGCTAAAGATTCTATTTCAAGCAGCTTGTCATGTAGGTCAAAGTTTTTCTCTATTAATCGGTCTAGCATACCTTGTGCTGTTATATGTGTACGAATGCGAGCTCTGACCAAGGCTAATTTATAAGGCTTGTGAATATAATCTATGGCGCCCATAGCAAAGCCTTTTTCTTCAGACTCTTCTTCTGTAAGCGCCGTAACAAAGATGATGGGAATGCCTTTTGTTTTGGGTTTCCCTTTTAGTATAGTGCACACTTCATAACCATTCATTCCTGGCATCATTATGTCGAGTAAAATTAAATCTGGACGGGTAGACTCAATAAACGTTAGAGCTTGCTCTCCACTTGTCGATATTCGAACATCGTAGTCGGTTGAAAGCCCTTCTACCAAAATATGTAAGTTACTTGGTTCGTCATCAACAATTAGAATTAAAGGCTTTTGTCGCTGCGCTTTTTGTTCACTTTTATTTATGGTGTAATGAGTTAAATGCACTGTTAATCCTTTTTACATAGTATTTAAATTCTGAATCACTCAATCATTAATGCTTTGTGTCTGCTTTATATGTTTCAATAATCGAAATTACAGACGGATAGTCGAAACTATTAATCGCCTCTATTAATTTAGATAAGCCGTGTTCAGTATCATAGCTATTCGCTTCTAAATGCCTTTTTAGGTCGTTTGGGATAGGACGAGACGCTAATGCTAGTGAGTGAATCTCATTTATCACTACCAGCTCATCTTCGAGATTGTGTCGTTTCGGCTCTATATTTTCCAAATTGAGTGTCGCTAATAATTCTTTGATAGAAAAAAGCGTTGCTGCCAAATTTTCTTTTAATAAATCTATATTAAGCGAACTTTCCTCAAGTAGTGCTTTTTCAGTCTCTAATGCACACTTTTGCAGCTTCTCTAGCCCTAATGTACCCGCTAACCCCTTCAGTGTATGCACCGTTCGCTTTAAAGTAGCAACATCATTATTGTTTATTAATAAATCAGCCTTCGCTGAAAAGTTATTATTATCATTTATGAATCGAGTAAGCAATGTCATGAGTAAGGTTTCATTGTTATCAACGTTTTGCTTTGCTTTTACTAAATTTATTGTTTGCAAATTATCTCTACTTTTTAGGTGTTTATCTAAGCTTTCGTAAAGCGCGTCAAATACAATGGGTTTAACCAAAAAGTCATCCATACCTGCATCAGCGGCTGCTTTTTTATCTCTGGACTCTACAGCAGCACTTAAAGCAATAATAGGCATATTGTTACCTTTAGCTCTTAGTTGTTTTGTTGCTTCAAGGCCGTCCATATGGGGCATTTGTATATCCATAAATACAATATCAAAATGTTGAGCTGATACTTTATCTATAGCGTCTCGTCCATCGTTTGCAATTGTTGTATTAAGGTCAAATTTACCTAGCATTGCAGAGGTTATTTCTTGGTTAAGTTTGTTATCGTCCACAACAAGTGCTTTAAAATCAGTTAGTTTTGGCAGGTCTACCTTTGCAGGTAAAGGGTTATTTTTGCTAGCAGTGTTATTAATTAATTGCTGTTCTGCAATGGTGAATGGAAGAGTAAATAAAAACTCACTTCCTTTGCCAAGTTCGCTTTTTACTTGTATGTCACCACCTAATAATTTGGTTAGCTGTTTGCTAATAGTTAGGCCAAGCCCTGTGCCTCCGTACTTTCTTGTTGTACTTGAGTCGCCTTGAGCAAATGATTCAAACACCCTATCAGATTGGGCTTGCGTCATACCAATTCCGGTATCACTAATGCTAAAGCGCAACTGTACTTTGTTTTC
This sequence comes from Pseudoalteromonas sp. ECSMB14103, assembly GCF_000813065.1. Classification (NCBI taxonomy): domain Bacteria; kingdom Pseudomonadati; phylum Pseudomonadota; class Gammaproteobacteria; order Alteromonadales; family Pseudoalteromonadaceae; genus Pseudoalteromonas; species Pseudoalteromonas sp. ECSMB14103. The sequence goes on from NZ_JWGY01000008.1 coordinate 37,860, forward strand.
TTTTTGAAAAATGACTTCTATGGTTAATGACACCTCACCCTTATCGGTAAACTTAATGGCATTACCAATGCAATTATTAATTATTTGATTTAGCTGTATAGGATCGCCCAACAGAGTCAGGTGTCTGTCGGCATGCACAACACAATTTAGAGCTAGTCCTTTTTGTTGTGCATTAATCGAAAATAAATCTTCAACGTTAGATACGATCGTATCGAGTGTAAAAGGAATTTTCTCAAGTTTGAGGTTATCAGAATCGAGTTTTGAAAAGTCTAAAATATTGTTTAAAACTTGCAGCAGGCTCTGCGCACTAGAAAATGCTTTTTTAGCATATTGTTCCTGCTTTACTGGCATATTGCTTGTTTGTAGCAGCTGAAGCATACCCAATATGCCGTTCATTGGTGTGCGAAGTTCATGGCTCATATTTGCCACAAAGTCGATTTTTGTTTTATTAGCCTTGTTTGTTTCCTCTATTGCTTGAGTAAGCTCTGTATTCATAGCTTCCATTTTTACATTTAAAGCGCGTGTTTCATCAAGTAATTGCTTCGTTTCCTCACTTTTTAAATAAAGTGTATTAGCCGCTTTTAACACAGATGCAATTTCGCTCAGCTTTGCATGCTTATTTTTTAGTGTAATTGGCTTACCTTCATTCATACTATTAAGTAACAAGGTAAGCTGTGATAGGGGTTTAATAACAAAAGCAACAATAAAATAACAAAGCAGCGAAATAATAATCAGAATTAGAAAGGTAAATAGGCTGCTTTGCTTGGTTTTTTTCGTTAATTCACTATTAAATTGCGACTTAACCAAATTTAATTTTTTTTCTTCAGCGCTTTTAATTTTATTAGTTAGGTATAAAAGTTCGTTTTCGATCCCTGTCAGCACTACATTTACAGAGTAGGTGTAACTACGTGTTAGCAGTATTAGTTGGTTATGTGTTTTTTTAAGATTAATTGTTTTATCAAGCAAGGAGTCATTAATAGCTGACATACGGTTAATTTTTGTGTGCAAAAACGCTAGGTTTTGCTTCACATTTTGGGCTTCATCAAAATTAGGTTTGTAAAGGTAGCTGACAGCTGCATGCTTAAGGTTACTAATGGTTAGTAAAATATCATTGTATAGAATTTTTTTATCATTGTTTGATACTGACTCAAGTGCCATTACCTTTTTTTGCAGCTCTTCAATGGGCAGCTTAAATCCAGATGAGTATATTTGCTCGCGCTTTTGTCTGTTAATAACTACTTTTTCAAATGTTGTTTCATAGTTTTTTAGGTGCTCGCTGAGGCGAGTAAGCATATTTTTATATTCAGGGGTTTTGTCTAGCGTGTTTAATGTTAATTGCCCTAAATGAATATTTGCTTGGTCTAAATATGTTTTAAACTTTGCAATATTATTTTTATTAGCGTCATCAATAAATGCAACGGCATGGCTTTGTAAGGCCATTACATCTCTTTCTAGTTTTACTACAGCCTCACTTTGGCTAATTGCATTGTTTTGAATGTTTTGTAAGCTGGTTAACGATTTTTGTAAGTGATTAAATAAATAGCTTTGTATAAAAAGCAGTCCAGCTAGTACCGCTAAGGTCGCAATTATTTTTGATTTAATAGAACGCATTATCGACTTATTAACTCATACCACTTTTGTAAACTGTAGTCGTAGGTTGGCATGACGGTATTCCATACTGCAACATTACTGAAGCGTTTAGTGTAACTTCCACCATTTCTTTGTTCGCCTTTTCTAACCGCAATATTACCATTTGTTTCTAATAAATCAGTGTTTGCGATTTTGCCGTCATACCAATAGTCCCATTCATTCTGTGAAAGTAATGGTTTAGAACGCTGCGGATTGCTTATGTAATAACCTTGGCGAGCAATAAACGCACCTGGCCAGCCAGATAACCACCAATTCATATAATCGTAAGAAGCATCTTTTACACTATCATGCGTTTGTGACGACAAACACATTACACCATGCCAGCCTCTGTAACCTTCTTTAGGAGCAGCAAAACGCACATTTATGCCTTGGCCATTTAGCGCAGATACCGCAGGTGAAAACATGCTTTCAATATGAACACGCTCATCTTTCATATACTGAACAGATTCAGGTACTGAGTTCCAATAACCGCTAAAGTGGCCTTGGCGCTTATAGTCGAGCAATACTTTAAATAAGTTATCTAACTCAATACGAGTCATTGCCCCTATATTGTTAATTTTCACAAGCCCTTTAGCTTTAGCAGCAAGCGCTAAGTCAAATAAACCAATAGTAGGCGCATTTACAATACCTACTTTTCCTCTGTGTTGCTCATCCAGTAACCATCCCCAACTTTCAGTTTCATAGGCAATTCCGGGTTTAATAAATTTAGTGTTATAACCAAAGGAGTCTACATTGTGCACGTAGGGTAAAAAGCTTATTAAGTCGCTTTCTTGCTCACTGAGTGTGCCATCGGGTTGTACGTTTAATATTTTAAAGGGAGCGTCACCTGCACCAATATTGGCATCTTCTGATAACTTTCCTGTTTTTGTAAGGCTATTTATTTCGTTAAAATAAGTAAGGCGTTTTTTTTCTATGGGTTGTATTGAGCCTGCATTCCACAACACATTAATACTGTTTGACCACTGCTCGTATAAATCAAATGAGCTGGGGTCCATTGAGGCTCTTTGCAAAACAGCGGCACTACCAGCGGGCGTAAATTCAATATTAATGCCTAAATCACTCATGGCTTGCTTACGAATTGCGTCCTGTAAGGTTACATGTGTGCCAAGCACTCTTATTGTGACCTTGTTACGAGCAAAAACATAAGGAACATGCGTTATAGCGCCTGCAGTTAAGCCTATAGCTGCAAGCTTTTTAAGTGTTGAGCGTTTTGGAGAGTCCATGATTTACCTAAGGCATTAATAGATATACAAGTATGTATAGCTAATAATTGATAAAGACTCAAGATAATAGAGATAAATGAAAAACAAAATAAAATGAATGAATTAGGGTGTTTTTGAAGTAAAAAATATATTTGAGAAAGGAGTAGGAAAGTGGTGGAGCTAAGCAGGATCGAACTGCTGACCTCCTGCGTGCAAGGCAGGCGCTCTCCCAGCTGAGCTATAGCCCCACATTCCTAGTTTATGCATAACATAAACGCTTGGCTGCTGAGTTCCAAGCGGGACGAACTTTAAGTTTTTTTATAAATTTGGTCAAGTATTTTTTCGCTAATTTTCACAGTTTAGATGAATTTTTGATAGACTCGGCTTAATTACTCATTAAAACGACAGAAAATAATGAAAAAAAGCGTTTTGGTACTGATGGTTTTACTTTCGGGTTGTGCATCAAATGAAGAGCCGCCTTTTGAAATAAACAACAAACAGTTTTTTGAAAAACAAGATGAGCAAGGAAATAATGTATTTGCTTATGTTGTATCAGTTAAAGCTAAGCACCGTGAGAACTTTAATCTCGATCGTGGACGTAATAACAGACCTTCTCGTAGTGAAGTTAAGGAATATATTGAGCAAGAACACTTTGAAGAGTCGAGTGTGTTAAAACTAAAACTAGAAGACCGGGCCGTTGAATTATTAAAGCAAGAGCTTACAACGCGTGAATACTGCGCTAATAATCATGAAATAACAGACGTTCTGTGGCGAGATCTAAGCGTGCAATTAAGAGGGCGTTGTTTGTAACTATGTTAGCGGACAAAACAAAATTAGAGGCGTGTTTAGCGCATTTAAATATTAATTACGATGTTATCGAACACCCACCTTTACATACTAGCTTAGCAGCGGATGAATTACTGCTTGAACGCCCAGGTACCCGTTTAAAAAATTTATTTTTGCGTGATAACGAAGGTAAACGTCACTTTTTAGTGATTACAGCTCACAATAAGCAGTTGGACCTAAAAGCGCTCTCTAAACAGCAAGGTTTGTCGCGTTTAGGGTTCGCTTCAAGCGAACGTTTAGCAACCTATTTAAAAGTTGCACCAGGGTGTGTATCAATGCTTGCGCTACTAAACGATAAACAAAATGCGGTAACAGTATGGTTAGATCAAGATATTTGGTTTGGTGAGTTATTTCACTGCCACCCCTTTGAAAATACGCTGACATGGATTTTGAGTAAATCAGACCTAGAAACCTTTTTTAAGCATACGGGTCATCAACCGCGCGTCATGTTTTTACCGTCAAGGTAAGCCCAGGTAATAAGAAAAAAGCCGCACAAACAAACAACAAGTAAGGTAAACATAAATGCTGTTTGTCCGTACTGTTGATAAACTAAACCCGGTAATAGCGAGCCACTCGCCCCACCACTGTAATAAAACGAGACATACCCTCCGTTTGTCACGCTTGGTGGTGCTTTACTTATTTGATTGACCAGTGGAGCTGCGGTTGAATGAATAATAAACATAGCCGCACAAAATAGCGTGAATGCAGTTAAAAATACGCTTAGCTGGTGGCTTATTAGCGCAACAATACTAAGGCTATAAAAAATGAAAGTCGCCGCTAATACGTGCCAAGCTGAAGGTGCTTTTTTTAGTAACCAAGGCGTCGCAATAGATGCCAAAGCACCAATTAAATAGCCGCTATAAACTAATCCGATATCACGAGTGTTGGTAATTAAAAATGTTTTTTGCAGTATAAAAGGCAAATAATTAAGTAAAGCAGCAAAACAAAAAAACATACAAAACACAGCGCTGTAAACTTTTAAAACAGGACCTTTCTTAAGTTGTTTGATGTAATCTAGAGGTGATTTTTGAGCGTGAGTAGCAATGTTGTTGAATTTATGGGGCTTAATTAGCATAGCTAAAAAAACAAGCATAAAAGCAATTAAGTAATAAAAGCTTTGCCAATGCCATAAGTCACTAAACAGTGCAGCAAGTACTCTTCCAAAGTAACCACCTGCAATACTGCTGCCTATATAAAGTGTCATATTTTTTTGAAGTGTATCAGCGCTAAAGCTTATCCCTATGAAACTGGTCATGGCGGTTAATGCTGCGGGAAGAGTAAGGCCTTGTAAAAACCTTACTAACAGTAAGAGCTCAAAACTAGGCACCCATATAAATAGCAAGCAGCTAAAGCTCAGTACTATCATTGCAATACGAAGTATTTTTAAAGGATTCTGTTTAGCTAAAAACAAGCCGTATACTAATGGTGCAATAGCGAGTGGCAGCATGGTTGCCGTCATAAGGCTACCAGCAACGGCAGGCGATACATTAAATTCACTCGCAAATAAGTTCAGTAACGGTTGAGGTGCATAAAGCACAAAAAATATAACAATGGAGCAAGCAAGTAGATGAATTAAGCGCATTATTTGGCTTATGAGTTAGCTAGTTGGCTACTTTATTGTATTGAAAGTTACCTCTAATTGATAATTAAAAGTACGATTATTGTTTTATATCATGCTTAGTATGAAGGAGTTTGTTAGATTAATACCAATAGCACTGTTATTTAAACGCGTTGATGATTAAAATGAGCGTAATATTAGTTTTTACTGGAACAATGCCATGGGTTCATTACAAGACCAATTGCTTCAAGCAGGGTTAACAACATCGCATAAAGCTAAAGTTGCTAAATCAGAAAAACGTAAGCAACAAAAAAAACAAAAAAAGGGGGCGACAAGTAACCCTAGTGATCTGCAAAAGCATATCCAACAAACTAAACTTGAGCAGCAGAAAAAAGCAGAAGAGCTTAACCAAGTTCGCCAAGTTAGCCTTAAACAGCGTGAGCAAGAAGCGCGCGTTAAACAAATTTTAGAGCACAACAACCAAGATGCTATTCGTGGTGAGCGAACCTTTAATTTTACTTACGACAAAAAAGTTAAAAGTATTGAAGTGAATGAAAACACTCAAAAAGCATTGTCGGGTGGTCGTTTAGCAATCTGTGTCCTAGAAGGGCAGTTTTATGTATTAGAAGACGAACCCGCTCGCAAGGTGGCTGAAGTTGACGAAAAATACATTGTTTTTCATGTTGAAGCTGAAAATAAACCAAAAGATGAAGACGATCCGTACGCAGATTTTGAAGTGCCAGACGATTTAGTATGGTAACAATCAGTTAAGCGTCTGCTCATATTTATTTGCTAAACTAATTATGAGCATAAAACGAGCTAGCAGTGTAGGATTAAGTTGATCGTCTAGCATCGTTTCTAACGTATGCTTTTTATTTGATTGTTGACTACAATCAATTGAACAGTTTTTTCTAACCGTCAAAAAAGAAGAGTAAATACAATGAGCAAGATGAAAACACTAATACTAGGCGCGGGCATTAGTTTAGCCGCAAGTTTCTCGTTTAATGCAGCTGCTGCCGATGGCGCCGCTCTTTACACTGCAAAAAATTGTCAAACCTGCCATGGTGCAGATGGTAAAGCACCAATTATGGGTATGTACCCTAAACTTAATGGCCAAAACAAAGATTATTTAGTTGCGCAAATGAAAGACATTAAGTCGGGTGCGCGTAATAATGGTATGTCTATGGCGATGAAAGCAATGGTTGCTACAGTAACAGACGAAGAGTTTGAAGCTATTGCAGACTACTTATCTAAAGTAAAATAACTCAAAGCAGTTATTCACCCTTTAAAAAACAGCCGCACACGTGTGGCTGTTTTTGTTTGTTGATTGCTATAAAAGACAGAGTGTTTTAGACTTCTAAACATCTATTCGCACTTGTTATGTGTGTATTTTAAAAGGCTTACTATGTTTGATTTACCCCAACTCGATTTAAAAAATAAAGTATCTGCTCAAGAGTGGCAACTTCGTGTCGACCTTGCTGCCTGTTACCGGCTAGTGGATCATTTTCGCTGGGGAGATTTAATTTATACGCATTTATCAGCGCGTTTACCGGGCACTGACTATTATCTTGTTAATGCTTTTGGATTAACATTTGACGAAGTAACCGCGTCAAACTTGGTTAAGGTAGACTTAAACGGGAATATAATCGACGACACTCCCTTTAGCATTAATCCTGCTGGTTTTACTATTCATAGTGCAATACACGAAGTAAGAGAAGATGCGCATTGTGTTATTCACCTGCACACCAAAGAAACCATTGCTGTGGCTACGCAAAAACAGGGCTTATTACCACTGAGCCAGTATTCTATGTTTTCATTGCCATCGCTTTCATATCACGGTTACGAAGGCCTTGCAGTTAATGATGATGAGCGCAAAGTCCTTCAGGATGATCTAGGCTCAACTAATCACATGTTATTAGTTAACCATGGTGGGTTAACTGTAGGCCCTACTGTAGGCGATGCGTTTATGCGTTTTTACGACTTACAGCGCGCCTGCGAAATACAATTAGCGCTGCAAGCTAGTTCGCAAGAAGTAATTCCCGTGCCTCAACCAATTATCGACAATATTTATAATCAAGCCAATGTGGTTCATAGCGGTAGCACCGGAGGCCAGCTTGCTTGGCCTGCTATGCTACGTAAAGCGTATCGGCTTGATCCCAGTTTTGCAAAATAACCTTAACAGGTTAATAAGGAATTTTTATGAAGGTAAATCGCGTAGAAGTATTTGATATTCATTGTCCAGAGCGCCCAGCATGGACACCTGTATTCGTTCGCATTCATACTGATGAAGGCATTAGTGGTGTTGGTGAGGCGGGTCTTGCTTATGATTTAGGTCATAGCGCAGCTGCCGCCATGATCAAAGAAATGGCAGATGCTTTTTTAATTGGGCACGACCCCTTTCAGACCGAAAAGCTATGGTCTCGCATGTTACGAGAAAGCTTTTGGGGTTTAGGTGGTGGACCCGTTGTGTACGCTGCAATGAGTGCTATTGATACTGCGCTTTGGGATATTAAAGGTAAGGCGCTTGGGTTACCGGTATATCAATTACTTGGTGGTAAGGTTAACGACAAGCTTCGTACTTATGCATCGCAACTGCAGTTTGACTGGGATAGCGAATTTAAAGCGCTAGTTCAGCCACAAGAATACGCAGAGGCAGCATTAAAAGCCATAGCTGAGGGTTACGATGCGGTTAAGGTAGATCCAATTCAATATGATAAAGACGGTAATACCTATTACGACCGAACTAATATTATTTCACGCCCAGAAATGAAGTTATACCGCGCGCGTATGCAAGCTATTCGTGAAGCCGTGGGTGATGAAGTGGATATTATTTTTGAATGCCATAGTTTACCGGGTGCTACATCTGCAATTCAAATTGGTGAAATAGCCGAAGAGTTTGATTGTATGTACTTTGAAGAGCCTGTGAACTACTTAAATCACTCATTGCATGCCAAAGTAGCAGATAAAGTTAATGTGCCAATTGCAGGTGGTGAGCGCTTGTATAACCGCTGGGGGGTTCGTCCTTATTTAGAAGATCAGAGTATTGACGTACTTCAGCCCGATATCGGTTTATGTGGTGGTTTTACTGAAACTAAAAAGGTATGCGATTACGCTGATATTTTTGATGTACGCATTCAGGCGCACGTATGTGGTGGGCCAGTTGCAACGGCTGCATCACTGCATTTAGAAACAGCTATTCCTAACTTTTTAATTCATGAGCACCACACGTACGCAATTAAAAAGTGGAACCGCGAGTTGTGTTTACAAGACCCACAACCTAAAAATGGTTTCTTTGAAGTATCTGAAGAGCCAGGTTTGGGTATTGAGCTAAACGATGAGATTGTAATGCGGTCGCAACGTGTAGAAATAAAATAATAACTAAGCTTGTTATTATAACAGCCGGTAAGTGACTATTCACTTACCGGCTTTTTATTAGCAGAATTAAGGTCATTCGTTAATTACGCACTCAACACCTTTGAGCTCTTGAGTTGCTTTGCTATCTACGTGACGTATAAAGCATTGTTTGTTTTTTATCATCAGCTCAAATTGGTCGGGTGGATTAAGCTGATGACTTTTTATTATGTTATTTTCGTTTAAATTACTCAGCGTAACCACACTGTTTATTGTAAATACATCGTCATCTAACGTTATATTTTGCATATTCATAAGGGTATTGATTACTTTGTTAACCGCGCTTTGATTAGGCGCTAAAAGTAATGCATGTTGTAATTTTGGAGTGGGTTCAGCGTGTTGCGATATACAGCCACTTAATAAAGCGCACAAAGCTAAGCTCGAAATGAATAATGTGTTTTTCATAAAACCTACGCCATTTTAAGCATAATAGAAATTAAATATAACGACTTTTACTTACACTTGGTAGTAATGCTTTGCATTTGCGTAGCTGAGCTTAAGCCAAAGGCTATGGCTATTACATAGCGCATAATGCTGATGCCATAGGGCATTGTAATGCGTGTTTATTTGGCATACCGGAAAGTTACTAGCAAACATAATACGCTGCTCGCCAAAATGTTGTAAAAGCCACTTAAAGCAGGCTTTTTGTTGTGCTTGTGTCAGGTCTAATAACTCAAAGCCAGAAAACTTGATGGCAATATTGCTATATTGGGCAAGTAGTTCAACGCCTTTTTGCCAAGAGATCAAATCATCAGGCAACCCTGTATGGTTAAGAATAATTTGTAGGTGAGGTAATTGTTTTGCACAGTGAGCAATATGATTGGCCACACTAATATTGTGTAACTCAAATTGTGCTTCAAAATGCAATTTGTTTGCTGCTAATAAATCAAGATTATGAATACAGCTAGGGCTTTTTAGCCTTACTGCGTCATCTCCTTCGGTTATATCTCTAATGCCACATAAGCTTGAATGAGCAAGCGCATTTAGTGCATTACTAAATTGCTCAGCAGGCGCATCTATTTGGTTAAAGCTAATAGCTTTAAATGGCATTTCACTTAAATGCTTGCTTAGCCAATTTAGCTCCTTAATTGGGGTTGAGTTATCAAAGCCTGCTTCTATGTGAACAAGGCCTTTTAATTTAAAGTCGGTACTGTTGGCAAGTTGTTGTGCGCTAATAGGCCGTTTTATTTTTTCTAAATTGGGCCACGCAGGAGGATTGCTTCCTTGTAGCCAAGTGTATTGACCATCAAGTAAATTAAAAAAATGAACATGCGGGTCAATTATATTTGTACTCATTGGGCTGTATAGCCGCCATCAATACTTTGTAAGCTGCCAGTAATAAAGCTTGCATCGTCACTTGCTAAAAAACCCACAAGAGCGGCTACTTCATCGGCTTGACCTAATCGGTTTAGAGGTTGAAGACTGGCTTCTTCTGCCACTATATCGGCTTTGTTTGCACCGCTTTTATCGCAGTAAGCGTCTATTGCGTTATGAAATAAAGGGGTTTCAATTGTGCCTGGACACACTGCATTAGCACGAATATTAAAGCGTGCATAATCAAGTGCCGTAGTTTTTGCCATTGAGGCGAGGGCATGTTTAGTGAGGTTGTAGGCAAATGAATTTTGCTTGGCAATTAATGCTTGGTCGGATGCTATTAATATAATAGAACCCGCATTATTTGCCTTCATCGTTGGGAGTACGCTTTGTACTGCCGCATAGGCGCCTTTTACATTAAGCGCAAATAGCGCATCGAGCGTTTGCTCATCAGTGCTTTCTATATTTGCGCTTAAGTGTTTTCCTGCATTAGAAACCAGTACGTCAATACGTTGAGATTGTTCATGTATCGCGCTTATCGAGCGGCGGACAGCCTCTACATCACTTACATCGCAATGATGAAAAACACCTACATTGCTTGGTGTGATATCAAGGTTATGTACCTCATAGCCACTGGTTAGTAAGCGTTTTACTACCGCTAGGCCAATCCCTTTTGTACCACCTGTTACAATTGCAACTTTTGACATACTTGTTCCTTTTTCGCTAATTAGTGAGCGTGGCCACAACCGCCTTCAGCGTGAACATGGCCATGCGAAATCTCTTCGCTGGTTGCTTCGCGTACCGATACAACTTCAACATCAAATGTCAGAGTTTTACCTGCAAATGGGTGGTTCAGGTCGCAATCGGCATTAAAACGACCAACTTTAACAATAGTCACTTGATGACGGCCTTGGTTAGATTGAACCATTGCGGTCATACCTGGTTTCCATACTTTAACATCGCCTTGTAAATGCTTTAGTGGAATGCGTTGAATTAAGTCATCAACTCGCTCACCATAAGATTCACTTGGTTCAAGTGTTACACTAAATTTATCGCCGGCACTTTTATCTTCAAGGGCTTTTTCTAAACCTGGAAGCATGCCTTCGCTACCATGGATGTAGCTAAGTGGTGCATCATTTACACTACTTTCAATTTGCTCACCTGCTTCACTGAGTGTGTAGTGAAACTCTACTGCCGAATTTTTACTAATTTGCATGCTGATCTCTTTCAATAATAACTATGTTAGGGCGTGATTTTACGCGAAATAGATTGGTTTATAAACTTAACGTGGTTGATTTAGTGTTTTTTGCAGATCAAGCAGTAGGTCTTTTTTGATTGGCTTGGCTTTAGGTTTTTCAGCTTGAGGAATAAAAAGTACTAGCTGACTGCCGGGCTTTAAAATACTTGAGGCTGATAATTTATTCCACTTAGCTAAATCGCTATGTGGTACGTCGTAAAGTTGGCTAATGCTCCACAGGCTATCACCGGTTTTTACGGTGTAGTCTATTTCTATTGTTGGGATGGCAATATCTTCTTGAGGTTCTAGATAAGGGCTTATTTTGTAATCTATGGTTAAAGAGCTTGGTAAGGTTTTGGGTTGCCCAACCAATAACTTTTCGCCTATACCAATAAAGTTATTGGCTTTGTTATTAAGCTGTTTAAGCGCTTTGACCGACATACTATAACGCTTTGCAATGCCATAAAGTGTATCGTTTTGCTTTACTATGTATTCACCAGCAAAGTTAGATTTAAAAAACTGACTTTTTAAAAGTGCCTCTTGGCCTATTGGCAGTAGTAAGGTATGTGGTCCGTTTGGCGAACTTTGATTTTTTAAATACCCTTGGTTAATTGCATGTAACTGCTTTGACCCAATTCCAGACAGCTTAGCAATAACTGAAAAATCGAATTGCTGACCTATATTCATTTGTGTGGTGAGTGGCTTATAGGCAAGTTTGGGTTGCTTCATGCCTTTTTGTGGATGCTTAACTAAATAACTTAAAGCGAGTAATTTTGGTACGTAATCAGCAGTTTCTTTTGGCAAGCTGAGCGACCAAAAGTCAGTGCTTTTTCCTCGTTTAGTATTTTTCTCTATGGCCCGTTTTACGCGTCCTTCACCGCTATTGTAGGCGGCTAATGCATGTAGCCAGTTACCATTAAAACGTTTATGTAAATAACTCAGATAATCCAGCGCAGCATCGGTTGAAGCAAGTACATCTTGGCGTCCGTCGTACCATTGATCTGACTTTATACCAAAGTGATACGCGGTTGCACCGACAAGTTGCCATACGCCAACAGCTTGCTGCGATGAGGCAGCGGTAGGTCTAAAGTCACTTTCCACAAAAGGCAGTAACGCTATTTCCATAGGGAGGTTTCTTTGCTCGATCTTTTTTACAATGTGGTATAAATAGGGTGCTGCACGCTTACTTACCGTTGTTAGGTATTTAGGCTGTTTTAGATACCACTTAATGCGTTTTTTTAAAGCCCGATTTTGATAAACCGTAAAGTGTAAGTTGTTAGCAATGTGCACCCATAAATCAGTCGTTTTTGGTGGGCGCTTTTTTACGACTCTATTTTTAACCTTTAGTGGCGTGCTTTGTTCTTCAATAAGAAGTGCTTGTTGCTTTTGGGGTATCGGTTCATCTACGTTTTGGTGATTAGCGTAATCAGGCTCAAAATGAGTAAATATTTGAGGTGCCTCTGCCTGCTTTTGCTCAGTTGATTCACAACCAAACAAAAAAAGTACTAAAAAGCATAATATCAAACTGCGCATAGTGATCACTTGAATAAATTCCTTTTATTATTTTAACACAATCCGTTGTGTTGGGTTATTGTGAGCTTTTAGCGCGATTGAGTCCTGCTTGTAAAAAAAACTGGCTCGACTTTTGGTTTAGCGTGTCTTGTTGATAAGGAGCGAGCACATTTTGTGGAAAAGATTCTATGAGTGCTTCAGTTGTTAGGTTTTTATTACTTTTGACGTGTTCAGTCAGGGCATTTAAAAATGCCAGTGGTTGCTTTAGTTGTTGTTTATTTAGAGTATCACCATGGCCTGGTATAATGAGTGATAGCTTTTCATTACTTATGTATTGTTTAAGCAACGTTTGCCAGCTTTTAAGTTCACCGTGGCCTGGGTAAGGCAGCCAATCAACAATATCACCACCAATTAACGTGCTCCCATTGTTTGTAGTAATGGTTAAATCACCCGTAGTATGCGCTTTGTGTGGTGTGATATTTATCTCAAAGTTCCCTAAATTAAGCGTTTTACTTACTGCTAATTCTATTTTTGGTGGATTAAGCTTATATTCGCGCCAGCGAAAAAGTCGTGCTTTAGCCAGTTCTAGCTTTTCTCGCCATGCTGTTTGTTCTTCTTTGGGAATTGAAGCTAAACGCTGATAACTCAGTTCAATGCTTTTTTCATAGCTGTCGAGTTTATTGATGTAGGCTTTTTGATAGGTTTTAAAATCAGCGCTCACTTGCTGGTGGGTAATGAGTTTAGCGTTTGGATAGTAGTGTTGAACCACCGCCATTCCTAGTAAGTGATCGTCGTGATAATGAGTTGCAACTAAATAACAAAGAGGCGTTTTAAGACGTTTTTTTAGTTCAACGACAAGTTGTTCAACACCGGCAAAATTCCCGCTGGTATCAACAAGTAGGGCGCATTCAGCGCCTTCAATTAAAACTTGGTTTGAGTCGTAAAAGCGTAAATCGTCCTGTTGTTTTAAAAATTGGATATTGTTATTAATAGTTTGCCAGCTAATAGCTGCATTTGAATTGGCTGTGGCAAAAAGTAAACCCATCATCAGGAGTGTATATTTTAACGATGAGTGAATAGTGAGTAAGGAGTACTTCATTTGCGATCTCTTGCAGGCCATTTATTACCCTAATGATAAACAAAAAGCGCAGGTTGCGCTTTTTATTTTTTTTGTTCGGGGTCACTTGCCAAATGTTGGCTGAGTTTATCAACAAGTTGGTCTTGGTGTTGCTGCTCAACAGTTGCTTGTGTTTTTGCTTCAAGCAAATCGTGGCTTAAATTAAGTGCTGCCATAAGCAATGCTTTTTGATCGTTTCGAACGGTTGAACGCTGTTTCATTTGTTCAACTAAGTCGTTTAGATTTTTAGCTGCTGCTATCAATGCCTCTTCTTGTCCTTGCGGACAAGCAAATTGCTGCTCTTTACCTAGCAACTCAACAGTGACCCGCTGGTTTTGCAGCTCAGACATTAGCTAGCCTGTTGTGCGCTTTGTAATTTATCAAGCAAGCCAGTTAATGTTGTGCTGGCATCTTTTTGCTTTTCTTCGTTTTCAAGCGCTTCTAGTTGTAAAAGCTCATTATCATCAGCAAGTTTGCTGTTTTGTTCTTTTAAGCTAGCAACGTCAGTTTGTAATTGATTATTGCGTTCAATAAGTGAATCGATCAGTTGTTCGAGTTGTTGAAGAGTATTGTTGTCCATAAGGCGCTCATATAACTGTAATTAATGTCTTGCAAATGTAAAGCAAAGTACATTAATTTACTAGCATTTACGCGAGTTTTAGCTGATTTTTCTTCTTTGTTAAGGGATAATTCATACAACGTGCTTTTTTGTTCATATATGGTTCATTTAAACACCCTTTATCCAAGAGGTTGTTGAATTTTGCGGATTAAAGTTTGTTCAAACTAGGGGGTATTTAATCGTGGCGCGAGGTTTGTAACTCAGTGGACTCGGTAACTGCTCCCGCGTTATTCTACCGGCTTAAATTCATGTAAGTATAACCGCACTATGTAGGCTCTACTTTGCCTAAATATCAAACAGGCCGCTTAAACTTTAACCTCGAACGGTTAACAGACCCTAGTGCAAGTTGCTAAAGCCCAGTGCTTATGGTTCACTTGCGATATTAAATTGCGTATGGCGAAAATAAATAATGCTTAGTTACAGACACTCATTTCATGCGGGTAATCCGGCCGATGTTCTAAAACATCTTGTATTGGCTGAGGTGCTTAAATATCAAACAGTTAAGGATAAGCCGCTAGATTACATTGATACGCACTCTGGCGCAGGCTTTTTTGAACTCGCAGCAGCTGATGCTCAAAAAACGCAAGAATACCAAGACGGTATTGAAAAGTTGTGGGCGCACACAAGTGAGCATGAGGCACTTAACGAATACATTGACCTAATTAAATCGTTCAATAATACGAGTGACCTCGATTTTTATCCGGGTTCACCAAAAATTGCTGAACATTATTTACGTCGTCAAGATAAAGGTTGGTTTTTTGAATTGCACCCAAGAGACTTAGTCTTGCTAGAAAGTAATATGCAGGGTAAGCGCTCTATTCGAGTGCGCGGTGAAGACGGGTTCACTGGTTTGGTAGGGCTACTGCCACCTGCGTCTCGAAGAGCGTGCGTATTAATCGACCCACCATACGAAATTAAAGATGATTATGAACGCGTTGTAAAAACATTAATTAAAGCACATCAACGATTTGCAACGGGTACTTATATGATTTGGTATCCGGTTGTTGATCGGGAGCGCATTAACAATATGGAGCAGGGTTTAATTGATTCCGGTATGCGAAATATTCAGTTATTTGAGCTGGGAACCGAGGCCGATACTGACGTTCATGGCATGACTGCATCAGGTATGATAGTGATTAATCCGCCATGGAAGCTTAAACAAACTATGGATAATGTATTGCCTGAGCTAGTGTCATTGTTAAGTGAACCTACTGGCTTTTATAGGTGTGAGCAACTGGTTGATGAATAACCACTACTTACAAAAATGCCCAGCACTGCTGGGCATTTTTGTTCTAACTTATTACTCACAGTTAAAAGCGAAGATAGTGTGAGTTATTGACTGCCTACTTTTTAACAAACTTAGTTAAAATGACAATGCGCTGGCCATCAACACGCCCTTCAATGTGCTCAGGGTTACTGGTTAAACCAATGTTGCGCACCGCAGTACCACGTTTTGCTGTAAGGCTACTGCCTTTTACATCTAAATCTTTTATGAGTGTCACGGTATCGCCAGCTTGAAGAACCACGCCATTACTATCGACATGCTTAACATCGTCATCTTCAGCAAGTGCTTTATTAGCCCAAGCCAGAGTCTCTTCTTCTAGATATACCATGTCTAGCGCATCTTGTGCCCAACCGTTATCTGGCGCTAAGCGCGATAGCATTCTATAGGCAACAACTTGAACCGCAGGTGTTTGGCTCCACATGCTGTCATTTAAACAATGCCAATGCGTCGGCGTTACATCTAGGGTGTTTTCAATTTGTTCTTTGCATGTTTTGCAAGTGTAAATGCATTTGTCTGAATGTGTTTCGGTTACAGGTGGAACTTCATAAACAGATAAGTCATTGGTAGCTGTACACAATTCACACTGGTTGCTGCTGCGTTCAATTAAGGCTTTTTCAATACTCATAGGACTACTTTTTTGGTCGGGTTAATATTTTTGCATAGTATAACTCAGCGCACTGGGTGTGTGTTATAAATCCCTTAGTTTTGTATGGGTATTTCTTTCATGTATTTTTCAGCTATGTTGTTTATATAACCAATGCTGTGGAGGTTTTTTATTACTTTATTAATGATAGGCATTAAGTGCTTATGTTTGCTAAGCAGGCGAATTCTCAAAAAACCATGAGAATATTGAGCACCAAAACCAATGTTGATATTAAGTTTTTGTGACCAATATAAGGTTGGCAACTCACCTATTATGGCAACATCTACTCTTTTTCGTACTAGCGCCTCTATGAGTTCTTTTTCCGAAGGAAAATCAACGCGTTTAAATGTATCTGCATTGTGATAATAATAACCCAATACTGTGCCTACATTTTTACCCTTCATATTGGACACATGTTGCCATTTTTTTGTGTTTTCGGGCAGCGTTACAAGCATTTCCGTTACTGTAATTAATGGGTCAGAAAATACATATTGGGTGTTGGTTCTTTCACTTTGAGGTAGCCAATCAAGCGAGATCACATCAAAGTCAATAATCCCTTCATTAAGGTATTTAGTGATTCGCTTTGCTGGTAGCGATTCATGAGAAGCAGAGATATTAGCGTCAATCAATACTTTTTCAATGATTTCTGGTAACACTCCCGGGCGTTGAGGATTGTTGGTGTAGAAAGGGTAATGACTTCCAGATGAGCTAATGTTGTACTTTAGGGTATTGTTGCTTTGTGCTGCAATATTAGGAAGCGAGCTCAATGCTAAACATAATATCAATAACCACTTTAAAATAAGCAAACCCGCTCCTGTACTACGAACTTTTTTATTAGTTTTATTTACTTTGCAAAATTTTGCAACGATTAAGATGCATTTACTATACTTTTAATCTTTAACATAGATTAGACTCAAAAGATTAGCTTTAATTTTGCACAAACTTATAGGTGAATTCTATTGAACGTGTCTGACACTCCGTCGTTAACGCCTACGTTGACACAATATGTTGCTAGGCAACCAATATTTGATGCAGACAAAGCAGTGTTTGCTTATGAGTTGCTTTACCGAAACTCAGCAAATAATGCGTTTCCTGCAGGTACTAGCGATGAGCATGCGACCAGCCGTTTGTTTTTTAATACCTTAATGCTAGTCGGTGCAGAAAAGCTTACAGCTCACCAACTTGCTTTTGTAAATCTTTCTACAGACGCCTTGCTGGATGAATTCCCTAAACTATTAAACCCTGAACATACTGTAATAGAAATTGTGGAGCGTACGGTAAATATTGCAGCGGTTGCTAGTCGTATTAAAGCGCTGAAAGGTCAGGGTTATGTATTTGCACTGGACGATTATGACGGCGATGAAAAATGGGAGCCGTTACTCGCCCTTGTTAGTTATATAAAAATTGAGGCTGAAGAGCCTATTATTAAAACTAATATGCGGGTTAAAAAGCTGAAACGAAGTTACCCTCATTGCAAAATAATAGTAGAGCGAATAGAAACTTACGATCAGTTTATAAACTTACGTGATGCAGGTTGTGATTGTTTTCAGGGATTCTTTTTTGCCCGCCCAGAAATGCTAACTTACAGTGGGGTCGATCCTTCAAAAGTTACCGTTTTCGAACTCCTTAAAGCAATAGCAAAAGAATCGTTATGCTTTGAAGAAATTCATCAGCGTGTAGCTAAAGATGTAGGAATAACGGCGCGAATTTTACGTTTGGCAAATGCACGTTCTAATAATAGTAATTTAGTTATTACGTCCATATCGCAAGCTGTTGTTTATTTAGGTGAGGACGTAATTCGCCAATTTGTGCGTGTATTAGCTGTTAGCGATTTAGGAATAGATAAACCAACAGAGTTGACTAAATTTGCTCTTGTACGCGCTCGGTTAATAGAGCTTATATTAGCTGAAACAAACAAAAATTTATCTCAGCAAGGTTACTTAGTGGGTTTGTTTTCGATGCTTGATGCGATATTAGATATTGAGCTAGCAACTATTGTAAAAGAGTTTACGCTAGATAAAAGCATAACAGATGCTTTGCTACTGCAAACCGGTTTGCTGGGTGATTGCTTATTACTGGCAAAAGCGATTGAAACTAAAAACTGGGCAGTGGTTGAAACACAACTTAAGTTGGTTAACCCAGAGATGGAAATAGAAAAAATATACAGCTTTATATTAGAGTCAATGCTTTATAGTGATGATGTAATAGAAGTTATGAGCGAATAAGTATGCGTAATTTTTTATCTGTTGTAAGTGTAGTTATTGCTTTATGTTTGTTATTTCCGGGTATTACAAAACCCGTGCTAACAATTGAAGGGAATATTGATAAATCAAAACTTGCTCAAGCGGGGATTGAAATGTTAGCTGAAGAGGGCGATGGCCGAACGCGCAGCATGCTAATGATGTTTTCAAACATGTTGGGCCTGGATAAGTTAGACGGTGAGATTAGCGCTTATAGCAAAACGCAAAGTATTTACGGCACTATCACAGACCTAGCAAATAATAATAATTTACTTGTGGCTGCCTTGGTTGGTCTTTTTTCAGTTGTGGTGCCAAGCTTAAAGCTATTATTACAGCTACTATATTGCTGCTTACCAGTGAATAGACTTAAGCAAGTATGTGGCAATATTGTTTGTGCACTCAGCAAATGGAGTATGGTTGATGTATTTGTAATAGCATTAATTGTTACGTATTTAGCGGGCAATGCACACGGTAAAAGTGGTGAATTGCTTGTTATGAATGCACAATTTGGTGAAGGGTTTTGGTATTTTAGTGGCTATTGTATATTTACAGTAATTGCCAGTTATTTAATTAAACCCCAAACCAAACTACAAAACACGCCCTAAATTATTTGTAGTCGTTTATAAGTTACTTTAAAATCCCCTTTTTTGATTGAGGTACTATTTTGCAACGCTTGTACACTATTTTACTTACGCTTACTTTACTGCTCACGTTTGTGGGTCAGTCGTTTGCGTCTGTATCAAGTGAATGTGAAATGCCTCATCAGTCTAACGTTCACGTTAACATGCATTTAGACAAAAGTAGTGCAGAGAATAACAGCGCTCACCATTCCATGATGCAAATGGATTGCTGCGATGAGGAAGCGACTGCTCAAAATGAATGCAGTTGTCCCGTTAATGGCTGTACGGCTAACTCAATGCTCAATGTTGATATTCTAATGATTATTGCAGTTATGAGTACTGAAAAAGTTAATACATGCGAATCGCGTGCTCAAACAACCTCTCCCAAATCACTTTACCGACCTCCAATGTTTGCTTAAATAGCAGGATAGGTGTGTCTAAATTTTATGGAACCTCAAGCTGATTTTTATCTTTTGAAAACGTGATTAGTTTTCGTATTAGGTGCGGCTGATATAAACACCTTTCTTGCCAATTTAAATTTTTTATTAATTTTTAAATGGAGCAAGTGATGAATTACGCTTTGAAAATAAATGCAGTGCTATGTTGTTTGACTTTGTTCAGCAGTGCGGCGAATACCCAAGAAGAAAAAACGACTGGCGCAATAGATAAGTATAGCTCTGTACGTACGCTAAACTTATCTCACGCCCTTACCTATGCACTTGCAAATGATCCGTGGTTATCGGCAAGCCGCCACCAAGAGCAAGCCATTATGGCGCAAAGTATTATGGCGGGTACTTTACCCGATCCAACACTAACGCTTGGTCTTATGAACTTACCAACAAATGGTTATGCGTTTGACCAAGAAGGGATGACTCAATTTAAAGTGAGTCTAAGCCAAAAATTTAGCCGCGGTGATAGTCTATCACTGAAACAAAAGTCGCTTTTTCAGTTATCTAAGCAATATCCATGGCAGCGAGCTGATAGGTTGGCTCAAGTAAAAGCGATGGTTACCGAGTTTTGGTTAAATGCTTATAGGGCTCAACATAGTATTAATTTGATTGAGAAAGACAAAGAGTTATTTACTCAGCTTATTCAAATAACTGAAGCCAGCTACGCAAGTACGCAGGGTAAAACACGCCAGCAAGATATTATTCGTGCTCAGTTAGAGCTTACCCGCTTAGAAGATAAGCTACTCATACTTGAACAGCAACTTCACAGTGCTAAAAATCGGCTAGCGCAATGGTTACCCATAACAATGTTAGTAAAATCTTTAGACGATAAATTTATACCTCCTGTGGCGCTTACTGATTTTAATACCCTTGAATTTAGTCAACTTATGCAATTACTTATGGCTCATCCAGCTATTGTTGCTATAGAGCAAAGTGTGTTGGCAAAGCAAACACAAGTGAGCTTAGCGAAACAAAGTTATAAGCCACAGATAGGGGTTAATGTGGGGTATGGCTATCGAGCAGACACCCCAATGGGCCAATCAAGAGCCGATTTACTTTCTGTGGGAGTTAGCATTGATCTCCCTTTATTTACGGATAACAGGCAAGACCAACACGTTAAATCGGCTATATCTATTACGGAAGCGACTAAAACACAAAAAAGGGTCGCTTTGCAAAAGCTCAAAGGTATGTATTTTAAAGAATATAGTCAGCTATCCCAGTTACAAAAACGAAATACGCTATATCAAAATATTTTATTAGTACAAATGGCTGAGCAATCACAAGCAACCTTGAATGCTTATACGCGTGATGACGGTGACTTTTCTGATGTTATGCAAGCACGTATTAGTGAGTTAAATGCCAAAATTGACGCGCTTAACATCCAAGTTGATCAACACATTATTATTGCACGCTTAAATTATTATATGAGTAGCTTAGACTCCCAAGTTATGGACGAACTACGCGAGGAGCAGCCTGATGAACACTAATTTGAAACTATTCATTGCCGCTATTGTAGGGGCTGGTTTATGGGCTGGTTTTACGCAAATTATAGTTGATGAAAAACCGGCAACTACCGATAAACAACCCTTATATTGGGTGGCGCCCATGGACAGCAATTATAGACGTGACGCTCCAGGCCTCTCTCCTATGGGAATGGATTTAGTGCCCGTTTACGACGAAGTTGGTAATAGTGAAAGTGAAAAAGGAGCGATTACTATTTCGCCAGTGGTGATTAATAATTTAGGAGTTAAAACCACTAAGGTGCAGTTAAAAACACTGCAAAGTAACATCAATACAGTGGGTTATGTGCAATATAACCAAGATAAAATTACTCATATTCACCCTCGTGTAGAAGGGTGGCTTGAGGATTTATATGTAAAAGCGCAAGGCGATAAGGTAAACGCCGGCGAACCTTTGTATACCTTATATTCACCGCAGCTAGTTAATGCACAAGAAGAGTTTTTATTGGCAGTAAATAGAAATAACAATGTACTAATTCGTGCTGCAAAGGCACGTTTAGAGTCGTTAAATGTATCTGCTGAATTTATTGAGCGCTTACAAAAAAATAAGCAAATAATGCAAAATATTACCTTTTATGCGCGTCAAAGTGGGATTGTTGATGAGCTGAATGTGCGAGAAGGTTTTTATGTAAAGCCGGGTACATCTATGATGAGTATTGCTCAACTTGATGAAGTATGGGTGGAGGCGGAAATATTTGAACGTCAATCGTCGCTTATTAGTGTTGGCCTAGCGGTAACCATGACCCTTGATTATTTTAAGGGAAAAATATGGCAAGGACAGGTCGATTATATTTATCCGGCGCTGGATGCTCAAAATAGAACACTCCGGGTTAGGCTCCGATTTACAAATAAAGACCTTAAGCTAAAAGCGAATATGTTTGCTCAGGTGACTATTCATACAAAAGCGAGTGAACCTCAGCTTGTAGTACCAAAAGAAGCTGTAATTCGTACGCAACATCAAAACCGCGTAGTTATAGCATTAGGCGAAGGGCGCTTTAAATCTGTTGAAGTGCAAGTAGGACAAACAAGCGTTGATGAAACGATTATTTTATCAGGTGTGGTGGTAAACGATAGCGTGGTTACCTCTGCACAATTTTTAATAGATTCTGAGTCGAGTAAGCTTTCAGACTTTAAGCGAATGGAGATGCCAGCTGCTGATAGTAGTAACGATGACAACTCTCAAAGTGCAACCGTAAATGGCGTTATAAATACAATTGATGCAGCAAATCGAGTTGTAAATATTAGTCGTGAAGCTATTCCAAAGTGGAACCGAGGTCCAGCAACAATGAATTTTGTTCTGGCACCGCATATAGAGGTTAACTCTCTTATTAAAGGTCAAACCATTGATTTCACGTTTAGTATTATTAATGATGATTTTGTGATCACCGCTTTAAATAATATAGACGCAATAGATCACTCCTCAATGCAACATACGATGGGCGAGGAAGTAAAATGATTACTGCTGTTATTCGCTGGTCCGTTCATAACCGGTTATTGGTATTGTTGCTTACATTAATTTTAGTGGGCGGTGGTGTGTTTGCCGTTAAAAATACGCCAGTAGATGCTTTGCCCGATTTATCTGATGTGCAAGTTATAGTAAAAACATCGTATCCAGGGCAAGCACCACAAGTGGTTCAAGACCAAGTTACTTATGTGCTTACTACTGCTATGTTATCGGTGCCAGGGGCAAAAACCGTAAGAGGCTTTTCATTTTTTGGCGACTCGTATGTTTATATTATTTTTGATGACAGCACTGATTTGTACTGGGCGCGTAGCCGAGTGCAAGAATACCTAACCCAAGCTGCAAACCGTCTGCCTGAAGGTGCAACGCCAGAGCTTGGACCTGATGCAACGGGTGTTGGTTGGGTTTACCTATATGCCCTTATTGATAAAACAAATACGCTTGATATTAGCCAATTGCGAGACTTACAAGATTGGTTTTTAAAGTTTGAATTACAAACTGTGCCGGGTGTTTCTGAAGTAGCCTCTGTAGGGGGGATGGTTAAGCAGTATCAAGTAAATGTAGATCCTAATAAGCTGCGTGCTTACGGCATTCCGTTGAGTCTTATTCAAACTGCAATACAGCAAGGAAACCAAGAAACAGGCGCCTCTGTTATTGAAATGGCCGAAGCGGAATACATGGTTACCAGCACAGGGTACATAAAAAGTGTTGCCGATTTAGAGGCTATTCCATTAGGTACTAATGCAAATGGCACGGCTTTGCAGTTACGTGATGTCGCAAATATTCGCCTAGGCCCACAAATGCGCCGTGGCGTGAGTGATCTTAACGGTGAAGGCGAAGCTACCGGTGGTATTGTTGTTATGCGCTACGGCGAAAATGCACAAAAAACCATTGAACTGGTTAAGGCTAAACTCGAATCGCTTAAAAAAGGATTACCAGAGGGCGTTGAGATTATTCCTGTTTACGATCGCTCAAACTTAATTAACAACGCAATAAGTAATCTGACAAGCAAACTTGTTGAAGAGCTGATTGTTGTAGCGCTTGTGTGTGTTGTGTTTTTGTTTCATGTGCGCTCATCTTTGGTGGCTATTATTACCTTACCGCTGGGTATTTTAACGGCGTTTATTGTGATGTATTGGCAAGGAATTAACGCTAATATTATGTCTTTAGGCGGGATTGCGATTGCCATAGGGGCAATGACCGATGGCGCTATCGTAATGATTGAAAATATGCATAAGCATATGGAAAAAACGCCTCTGACTGATCAAAACCGTTGGGAAGTCGTTATTAAAGCGACAAGCGAAGTAGGTCCTGCGCTGTTTTTTAGTTTATTAATTATTACCGTGAGTTTTTTGCCTGTATTTATTTTAGAGGCGCAAGAAGGGCGAATGTTCTCACCTCTTGCTTACACTAAAACATATGCAATGGCGGCCTCAGCAGGGTTAGCGATCACTCTAGTGCCTGTATTGATGGGTTATTTTATAAGAGGTAAGGTAATACCTGAAAATAAAAATCCCGTAAATAGATTGCTTGTAGCGGCTTATCGGCCTTTGCTCAGATGGGTGCTTAATTTTCCAAAAACGACCTTAATATTTGCCTTAGTTATGACCTTGGTAGGTTTTTACCCACTTAACAAAATAGGTAGCGAGTTTATTCCGCCACTTGATGAGGGTGATTTAATGTATATGCCCACTACATACCCAAGTATATCAATAGCTAAAGCACGAGAGATTTTGCAGCAAACAGATAAATTAATCGCAACCGTGCCGGAGGTTAAAACAGTTTTTGGTAAAGTCGGGCGAGCTGAAACAGCCACCGATCCCGCTCCATTGACAATGATTGAAACGTTTATTCAATTAAAACCCAAAGACGAGTGGCGAGAGGGAATGACTCTTGAAAAACTCAAAGCCGAACTTGATGCATTAGTCACGTTTCCTGGTTTAACTAATGCGTGGGTTATGCCAATTAAAACACGCATAGACATGTTGGCAACCGGTATTAAAACCCCAATAGGTATTAAGGTGGCAGGTCCACAGTTAAGTGAAATTCAAAAAATTGGTGAGCAAATAGAAACGCTACTTGCTGATATTCAAGGCACTGTATCTGTTTACTCCGAACGAGTGGCTGGTGGGCGCTACGTAAAAATTGATATAAACCGTGAAAATGCAGCGCGTTATAATTTGAACATAAGCGATATACAGCAAGTTATAGCAACGGCTGTTGGCGGTAAAAATGTAACACAAACAATAGAAGGGCAGGCTCGTTATTCGGTTAACGTGCGTTATCCGCAAGTTTTTAGGGACTCACCTGACGCCCTTATGTTAATGCCCATTGTGACGCCACAAGGACAGCATATTGCACTTGGAGATGTCGCTGATGTATTTATTGAAAATGGCCCATCTGGCATTAAAAGTGAAAATGCACGTTTAAATGGTTGGGTTTATATTGATTTAGATGGCGTAGACATTGGTAGCTATGTTGAAAGCGCGAGAGCCGTGCTCGATGAGCGTTTGATACTGCCATCGGGGTATTCTATTTCATGGGCTGGGCAGTATGAATATATGCAACGTGCAAAAGAGAAGCTCACCTACGTAGTGCCTCTCACCTTGGCCATTATTGTTGTGTTGCTCTATCTTAATTTTAAAAGCTTTGCTGAAGTAACTATTATTATGTGCACACTGCCATTGGCTATGATAGGTGGTGTATGGCTAATGTACCTTCAAGGTTTTAACTTTTCAGTCGCCGTAGGGGTTGGTTTTATTGCACTGGCCGGTGTTGCCGTGGAGATTGGGGTGATTATGCTGGTTTACTTAAATCAGGCATATAAAAACATGTGCTTAACTGCTAAGCGAGCTGATAAACCACTTTCGTTAGCTCAGTTACAGCAAGCAATTATTGAAGGTGCCGGGTTACGTGTGCGTCCTGTAATGATGACGGTGGCTACTATTGTTATTGGTTTATTACCTGTGCTTTATGGAACGGGTACCGGTAGTGAAGTAATGAGCCGAATTGCAGCGCCTATGGTGGGTGGTATGGTAAGCGCAATAATGTTGACCTTATTAGTTATTCCTGCGGTTTACCTATTATGGAGAAAAAAGGCTGTTAAGTAACAGTGATAGGGTAGTGGCTTATCATTGCCCTATAAAAATTACCTATTGTCTGTAAGTTATTCTATTAATTTGTATTTTAATTTATTTTTAAAGTGTAACCCATTGTTTTTAATTGTGGTTTTTATTGGCATGATTCAAGCAACTAGTAACTCATAAGTTAACTAAGTAAGGAATGCACATGCAAGTTAAAACAATTAAAGAGGTATACGATTGGACGGTATTATTTCATACGCAAATGGCGGCTAACTTTCATAGCGTTAAACCAATACTTGATGAGCGTAATGCCATGCTGGTGGATTATTACCTTAATTACGAAAAAAAACTCGCTGAAGATTTAGTGGGTTTTAAAGCGATTACCGAAATTAACACGCTCGACACGTTTTGCTATGAGTACTTTGCCAGCAACCCCGAACTTATTACGTTTAACGATATCAGCAAAGATAAGCAGTTAGATGAAAAAGCAATTCAAAATTACTTATCGAGCCAGCATCAAAAAGTGATTGCGCTTTACGGTTACCTACTTGAACGTGCAGAAACGGAACATGCTCAAGAGAAGCTAGCGCAGCTACTAGAGCTTGAGAAGCAAGGGCTTAAACAAATGATGCAAAGTACAAATCGCCATATGGATATGTAATTAGCTAAAGTATACTTAGCTAAAAGTAGGGTGTAATAGCACCCTGCTTAATTATTTACTCTTCAAAATATTATGAGCAGTTAAGACTTATTCCTACCTTTTTCAAATAACGCTGTTCTAGTTCTAAATCTGCATTAAGTAACGTGTGTGTTTGTAAATAATTATCGTAAAATTTAATAAAAAGCCCTGTGGCATTAGCGCTAATATTCATATTAGGTTGCTGGCTAATTTGGCGTTTTTGATTAAATAAAACAGCTAAGCGTAAAATAGTAACAAGCTTAATTACATGTTGTTGCGCGATTGTTGTGAACTCTGGTAATTCATCACGTTTAATTTTTTTTCGGTAAAAGCGAATTAGCGAGCTTAAAATGAGTTGTTCTTGCTGAGTAAAGCCAGGAAGCTGGCTATTTGCCACAATGTAAGCGCTGTGTTTATTAATACCTGAAGAGTTAATAGACAAGCCAATTTCGTGTAGCTTAGCAGCCCAATTAAGAAGCGCTATGTCGTTATTATCATTTAGTTGCCACGCTTTGCTAAGGCGTTCGTATATCCAAGTAGCTGTATTAGCAACGCGTGAGGCATGGGCTTTATCTACGGTGTATCGTTCACTCAGGTTATTGATTGTATTGCTGCGAATGTCTTTATCGGCGAGTTTTTGCTGCATTTCATGAAGTAGCCCCTCTCTTAAAGAGAAGTCACTATAAGAGAGCTGATTGATTGAGAACTCTTTAAAAACAGCAATAAGAATGGCAAGTCCTCCACATAGACTCTGCTGACGCTCAGGCGTTAATCCTTCTATACTTATATTATTGATGTGTTCAGCGGCAATGCATTGCTGCTTAAGAGCCAGTAAATCGTCAATACTTACACATGTTTGTTGCGGGTTTTGTGCGCACACCATGGTTAAAATTGATTTTATGGTGCCAGATGTACCAATTACATCTTGCCAACCTTCGTTAATGTAGTTGGCAAAAATAACTTCGATTTCTTGTTCCGCTTTTATTTCAGCTCGATTAAAACGCTTAGCCGTAATAGCTCCACCACTAAAAAACTGTTTTGTGTAGCTAACACAGCCCATATTACGGCTGGTAAGAAGCTTATGTTTGAAGTGCTTAC
The DNA here is from genome assembly GCF_000813065.1 of Pseudoalteromonas sp. ECSMB14103. NCBI lineage: Bacteria > Pseudomonadati > Pseudomonadota > Gammaproteobacteria > Alteromonadales > Pseudoalteromonadaceae > Pseudoalteromonas > Pseudoalteromonas sp. ECSMB14103. Next base: position 65,405 of record NZ_JWGY01000008.1, read on the forward strand.
CAATAATTAGTTCGGTACTGCCTCCGCCAATATCGATAATAAGGCGGTTCTCTTCGTTATGTACATAATGAGCCACACCTTGATAAATAAGCCGAGCTTCTTCTTGCCCTGGGATCACATCAATATGAAATGGAAATACCTTACTCGCCTGAGTTAAAAAGGCATGAATATTTTTGGCGCGCCTAAAAGTGTATGTAGCAGCTACTTTTACATTACCAGGAGGGAAGTCTTCAAGGGTGTTTGCAAACTGCTTAAGTACAAGTAGTGCACGGTCTATGGCTGCTTGGTTTAGTCTTAATTTATCGTCTAAGCCATCGGCTAAATAAACACGCTGTTTCTCTTTATGCAGAATTTGTAATGTGCCATCCACTTCGCGCGCAACGACCAAGTGAAAGCTATTCGAACCTAGATCGACGGCCGCTATTGATGGGTGATCATTCATTATTATAATTACCCTCCCATTTTTTTAAGTGATCGTATATTGCTATTTGTGAGCGAATTTTTTTTCTGTTACCGCGCCTAACATAGGTATTTTTTTGCTCGCTATCGATTAGCCGAGCTTTTGTGCGGTCTTTAAATTGTAGCTCTAAAATATCCATAATGAGCTGTTTTAATTTATTATTTAAAATAGGCACTCCCACTTCAACGCGTTGATCAAGATTGCGAGTCATCCAATCAGCGGAAGAAATATACACCTTATCATTGCCATTATTGCCAAATACCATTACGCGAGGATGCTCTAAAAAGCGATCAACAATACTGATCACTTTTATGTTTTCGCTAAAGTGAGCCACCCCCGGTATTAATGAGCACATACCACGTACAATAATTCGGATTTTTACTCCACGACGACCGGCATAATAAAGTTTATCTACAAGTTGTTTATCAACTAAATTATTTACTTTAATTGTAATTTTTCCCGTGAAACCATCTTCAACATGCTGAATCTCTTTATCAATTAAATCCAATAAAGTGTCGCGAGCATTAATAGGGGAGAGCATTAAATATTCAAAATTAAAGGGCTTGTAGCTGCTTTCTATAAACTTAAATACGCTATCGCATTCTTCACAAATACCGTTATGTTTTGTGAAAAGGCTAAAGTCAGTGTAGATTTTAGCTGTTTTTTCGTGAAAGTTTCCGGTACCGATATGGGCGTATTTAACTATTTTGTTTTTTTCTTTACGGTGAATAACACATAGTTTGCTGTGCACTTTTAAGGCTGGAATACCAAAAATAACTTTTATTCCAGCACTGCTAAGAACTTTAGCCCATTCAATATTGTTCTGCTCATCAAAGCGTGCTTTAAGCTCAACCATTACCGTGACACTTTTGCCATTTTTAGCGGCATTGATGAGTAAAGAAATAAGCCGAGACTTACTCGCCACTCGATAAATATTTACTTTAATCTGCGTCACCATAGGATCAAATGCGGCTTGGCGAACATACTCCAGTAAATGATTAAATGTGTGATATGGGTAGTAAAGCAGTATGTCTTGCTCGCTTATTGCGTCAAATACGCTGCTGTGTTTGTTAAAAGCTGTGCTTTGTATGGCTGGAAGTGGTTTGTTTTCAAGGTACTGGCGACCGACATTAGGAAAAGCAATAAAATCTCTAAAGTTACGGTATCGACCCGCGGGTATCAGCGCATCATGATGACTCACGTTTAAACGTTTTTTCATCACTTTTAACATACTTTCTGGCATGCTCTCGTCGTAAACAAGGCGCACAGGCTCTGCATAAATACGTTGTTTAAGGCCCTTAGACATTTTATCGAGCAGACCTTCTTCTAGCTCATCGTCTAAATTGTATTCTGCATCTCGTGTGAGTTTTATTGCATGACCTTGAATTTTATCAAAGTGAAAAAAGTTACTAAAAACATCATTTAAGAAGTAAGAAATAACGTCATCAAGCATAACAATGGTTTTACGACGACGTGTCTTTTCAGGCGGTAATATAATAAAACGGGGTACTCGGTCTGTGGGGACTTCAAGCATAGCGTAGTGGCTTTTTTCGTCACTCATTTCAATAAACAAGTAAGTCATTGTGTCGTTTATATAGTCTGAGTAATCTTTATTTTCATTAAGTAAAATGGGTGATATATGCTGTAAAACCTTGTCATGAAAATACGCTTTAAGCCAATTAAGATGAAAATCTGTTAATTTTTCGGGGCGGTCAACATGGATATTATGAGTGGTTAAATCGTTTAAAATTTGTTGGTGTATTAGGTTAAATTTTTTGCCTAGCTGCAAAACTTTTTGTTGAATTTGACTTAATAAAGCTTCGTCTTCTTCAAAATTAGCATCGGGAAGTTTGTTTAATAAAATACGGCGTTTAACGTCGGCAACACGCACCCTAAAAAACTCATCAAGGTTATTAGAAAAAATCCCCAAAAACCGCATGCGTTCAATTATTGGATTATTTTTGTCTTTAGCCTCTTGTAGAACGCGCTCGTTGAATGACAGCCAACTAAGCTCTTTAGCAAAGTATTCAACGGTTTGAGTATGTTCTATGTGGGCATTCATATTATATTCCATTATCTAACGCTGAGTTAAATATAGAACAATTTAATGACATTAAAATGACATGCGTGTCACTTGTATGACACGCAATATAAAAGTTATGCTTCTTCTGTGTCTACTATTAAGTCGCTGGTTATTGACTCGAGCGCATCAATTACTTCGTCTTTATCCATTCCGTTAGGTAAGGTAACGGTTGCAACAGCGCTAAAAATAGGGACTCCCCAATTAGGTGCGCTTTGTTGTCTAGAATTTAAATGAGTAATACTTGCTCCTTTGTGTCGTATTACGCTCGCGAGCTCTTGGACAATACCAGGGCGATCGTTTCCTGTGATCACTAAATTGATTTGTTCACGTGGTGAAGGTTCAATTTCAGTATTGCCAGCTTCAATACGCACTTCAAGTTTTGGTAAAGCGGTAAGCGCGTTTTGCAGTTCCTGAAAATGCTCTTCAGCAACTTCTAACTGAATAATCCCTGCAAAATGACCTAATAAATGGCTAAGGTTACTACATAACCAGTTGCCGTGATTTTTTAAAACTACCGATGAAATATCTTCTACTAAGCCTGGACGATCCTTTCCTAAAATAGTTATTACCAACTGTTTCATAAATTGTGCCTCTTTTTAAGCCCGAAGAATGTAAATGCGTAGGCATTAAATAAAATATGTTTTGATGCTGACGCGCTTTTATAGGTTAATGATTTTATTATGTTAATAATTAATTTAACGTGAATGAAAGAAAGGTAAGCGCATCCCTTAATTTACCATTTGAGTATTAACCTCGTTAAATGCTTTGTCCAATTATTTTTGTTATTTAGTTCCCTTCTAAATGACTAATCTAACGCTTAATTAATACAATAACTTATGCCACCTTAGATATACCTTTAATTAGAGTGCTTATTATGACCGTTGTAACATTACTGTCATCTTGATGAAATATAATTTATAGAACGTTAAGATTTAAAGGTGTTTTGATGACTTCCAATCCGAATAAACCGTCTTTTAATACGGATCGAAGCCGTCTATTTAAAGACAGGTTTGCCAAATTTGGCATAACCGCCGGTGGAGTAATGGTATTAATAGCGCTGTTGTTAATATTTTTCTACCTTCTTTATGTAGTACAGCCAATTTTTGAGTCGGCTAAAGTTGAAAAGCGTGACAGCTTCACAGTAAGTAACGCAGATCAAATAGTTGGCTTAGGTGTTGAAGAGCAAACCGAAGTTGCTTATTTACTAAGCCAACAAGGCCAAGTTGATTTTTACAATGTAGAAAAAGCAAGTTTTGGTAAAAAACTCAAGACGCTTAATGTTGCTCTTCCAAGCGAAGTAACAAGCTTTGCAACGAGTGCACCGTTTCAGGGCCAATACGCATATGGTTTAGAAAACGGCACTGTAATGGTGGTTGTACCTAAATTTTTAGTTACCTTTCCAAATAACGAACGCAAATTAACGCCACGTGTTGATTACCCGCTTGGTGAAATGGCGTTAGAAGTTGACGCTCAAGGCGCTGCTATCAAGCGTTTTGCGTTTACTCACTATGAAGATAAAACGGCGGTTGTTGCATTAACCGCAGATAAGCGCGTTTTGTTTAGCAGCTTTGTTGCTGAAGAAAATATGTTTACAGGTGAAGTAGAGTGGGTTGTTGAGCGAACAGAGCTTGATGTTGAAGGTCGTGTAGATGAGCTTTTAATTTCGCCAGATACAACACGTACGTTTATTCGTTCAGCTAATCAAATTTACGTTTATGATACGCGTTACCCGAGTGAAGTAGAGCAAATCCAGTTATTATCGGCCAATGAAGAAAACGCTAATATAGTGTCTGCTCAGTTACTTGCGGGTGCAAACTCATTAATGCTTGCTAACGATAACGGTGAAGTGTCGCAGTGGTTTGAAGTAAACACAGACGCTGGTCGTCAGTTCCAAAAAATTCGTGCGTTTGAAACAACCAAACAAAGCAAATTAAATATTTTTACAGAATTTTATCGTCGTACTTTCTTTACTACCAGCAGCAACGGTGAGCTTGGTGTTTACTACACAACAAGCGAAGCTAAGTTGTGGCAGGGTAAAGTAAGTGAAGGCGAAATTAAATACTTTGCAATTGCTCCACGTTCAAATGCTGCGTTAATTTTAGCGGATGGCAAATTAACAGTATTAGAGGTTCACAACGAACATCCTGAAGTAACATGGTCTGCGTTATGGCAAGAAGTGTGGTACGAAGGTTACCCAGAGCCTGCATACATTTGGCAGTCAACATCTGCAAGTGATGACTTTGAATCTAAATTTTCGCTAGTGCCTATTTCGTTCGGTACAATTAAAGCGGCTTTTTACGCTATGTTATTTGCAGTACCCATTGCGATTTCGTCGGCAATTTACACTGCGTACTTTATGTCGAGTGGATTACGTAAGGTTGTAAAGCCAACCGTTGAAATAATGGAAGCACTTCCTACGGTTATTTTAGGCTTTTTAGCGGGCCTTTGGTTAGCGCCTTTAATTGAGGAGCACTTACCTGCGATTGTTGGCTTACTCATTTTATTACCTATTGGTATTTTAGGTTCAGCACTTGCGTGGACGAAATTACCAGCAAGTATTCGCCATAAAATACCTGAAGGGTCTCATTCAATTATTTTGATTCCTGTTGTGTTAGTTGTTGGTTGGTTCTCGTTCGCAATGAGCGAAACAGTAGAGCTGTGGATGTTTGACGGTAATGTTCGCCAGTATCTAACAAACGAGTTGGGCATGACATTCGACCAACGTAATTCATTGGTAGTGGGTATAGCAATGGGTTTTGCAGTGGTTCCAACTATTTTCTCTATTGCGGAAGACGCCGTATTTAGTGTACCTAAACACTTATCAAATGGTTCATTAGCACTAGGGGCTACTCAATGGCAAACACTCGTACGTGTTGTGCTATTAACTGCAAGCCCAGGTATATTCTCTGCGGTAATGATGGGCTTAGGACGTGCCGTAGGCGAAACCATGATTGTACTCATGGCAACAGGTAACACACCGATTATGGACTGGAGTATTTTCCAAGGCATGAGAACGCTGGCAGCTAATATTGCGGTAGAAATGCCTGAATCAGAAGTAGGTAGCTCGCATTACAGAATATTGTTTTTAGCCGCCTTTGTACTATTCATATTCACCTTTGTATTTAACACGTTAGCTGAGTTTGTTCGCCAGCAGTTACGTGAAAAATACAGCTCAATGTAAGTGGAGAGACACGACATGGTAAAGCAGTGGTTTAAGTCTGGTTCTCCTTGGATTTGGATGACCGGCGGTGCAGTGAGCATCAGCTTAATTTCGGTTTTAGGTATATTAGCGATGATAGCCTGGAAGGGATTGAGTTTTTTCTGGCCTTCTCAAGTTGTACAGTTTGAGCTTGAAGGCTCGATTGCCAAGCAAACCGTTATTGGTGAAGTTTACGACCGTGAACTCGTACCAAAAGAACGTTTGGCAGCGACAGGTGTTGATGTTTCAGCATTTGATAAAGAAGAATTTGAACGTTTACTTATAAAAACAGGTAACCGTGAATACGTAGCTCTAGATTTTCGTTGGATACTTGAAACCGACATAAAAGCAAAGTCTACACCCGCTACGCTTGCAGTATTTGAACGTAGTAAAAATGGTAATTTTTACGGGTATGTAGAAGGTGTATTTAAAGACGGCAAGCCAGTAGAGGGCGATAAAGTAGAGGCTTTATATGACCTTGTTGAGCGTGCTGTAGATTTAAATGATGAAGCACTGGATTTACAAAATGGCGATATAGGTCATATCAACTATGAACTTGAGCGCTTACGCTTAAAAGAGAAAAGCTACTTACTTGATAACCAGTTAACAGATGAACGTGTTGCAGAGCTTGCAAAAATGCGTGCTGAATTACGTGCCGAGTACGGCGAGCTTGAAAAAGAGTTATTTGCACTGCGTAAACAGGCAAAACGTGACCATGTTACGGTAAAAGATATGCGCGGCGAAATAGTCACGATCCCTATGTATCAAGTACTTGATGTGTGGTTTCCGAACGACATGGGCTTTTTTGCAAAGCTAGGCCATTACTTTGGTCAACTAGGCAAGTTTGTGTCTGACGATCCACGCGAAGCAAATACAGAAGGCGGTGTATTCCCTGCTATATTTGGTACTGTATTTATGGTTATGTTGATGGCTGTGATAGTAACGCCGTTTGGTGTTGTTGCTGCTATTTACTTGCATGAATACGCGGCTAAAAATGCGGTCACTAAAATGATTCGTATCGCGGTAATTAACTTAGCGGGTGTACCTTCTATTGTTTATGGTGTATTTGGCTTAGGCTTTTTTGTATATATGCTTGGTGGCAGTATTGACCAATTATTTTACCCAGAGTCTTCACCAACACCAGTATTTGGTACGCCAGGTGTAATGTGGTCTGCACTAACATTGGCAATACTAACGTTACCCGTGGTTATTGTATCTACGGAAGAGGGTTTATCACGTATTCCAAGCACTGTACGTGACGGTTCATTAGCATTGGGTGCAACTAAAGTTGAAACCCTATGGCGTATTGTAATTCCAATGGCAAGCCCTGCAATTATGACGGGGTTAATACTGGCTGTTGCACGTGCTGCAGGCGAAGTTGCGCCCCTGATGTTGGTAGGTGTTGTTAAAATGGCACCGACGTTACCATTAGACGGCAACTTTCCATATTTTCACTTAGACAGAAAGTTCATGCACTTAGGCTTTCATATTTACGATGTTGGCTTCCAAAGCCCGAATGTTGAAGCGGCACGCCCGCTGGTATATGCAACGGCATTTTTACTTGTGTCGGTTATTATCACACTCAACATAACGGCCATTGGTATACGTAACCATTTACGTGAAAAATTCAGATCGCTTGAACACTAATTAGTAAAGATTTAATAGGTAACAAACATGATTACAGTCGCTCCAAAAGTAAACCAAGCCAATTTGGGCATGAAGTTAGATTTAGACAATTTAACAGACGAGCAAAAAGCGTTAGAGATTAAAGATCTCGATCTTTACTACGGTGATAAACAAGCGCTTAGTAAAGTGAATATGAATATTCCAAAAGGCCAAGTAACGGCGTTTATCGGCCCATCAGGTTGTGGTAAATCAACGCTATTACGCTGTATTAACCGCATGAATGATTTGGTTGATATTTGTCGAATTGAAGGTGAAATACTCCTTCATGGACAAAATATTTACGATAAAAATGTAGATGTTGCGGCGCTTCGCCGTAACGTTGGGATGGTGTTTCAGCGTCCTAATCCATTTCCAAAATCGATTTATGAAAATGTAGTCTATGGTCTACGCTTACAAGGCATTAAAGAAAAGCGTAAGTTAGACGAAGTAGTAGAGCAGTCATTACGTGGCGCTGCTTTATGGGATGAAGTAAAAGATAGACTGCATGATAGTGCATTTGGTTTATCAGGCGGTCAGCAACAGCGTTTAGTTATTGCTCGTTCTATTGCGATAGAGCCTGAGGTTTTATTACTAGATGAACCAACGTCTGCACTTGATCCAATTTCGACTTTAGTTATTGAAGAACTAATTAACGATTTAAAGAATAAATTTACCGTGGTTATTGTTACGCATAACATGCAACAAGCAGCGCGAGTGTCTGACCAAACAGCCTTTATGTACATGGGTGAACTGATTGAGTACTCAGATACAAATACCTTATTTACAACACCAACAAAGAAAAAGACTGAAGATTATATTACAGGTCGTTACGGCTAAATAATTAACAGTATCGTGTTGTACAAGATTTAGAGAGAAGGTAATTATGGAACATAATATTAATAAGCATATTTCTGGTCGCTTTAATCAAGAGCTTGAAAATGTTCGTAACCATGTACTAAGCATGGGTGGGTTAGTTGAGCAACAACTAAGTAGTGCGCTTGATGCGGTAAGCACAAACGATGCAGAACTTGCAGAAAAAGTGCGTAAAAACGACTACAAAGTTAATGCTATGGAAGTGAGCATTGATGAAGAATGTACTCGAATTATTGCGCGTCGTCAGCCCGCTGCCAGCGATTTACGTTTGGTGATTGCGATTGCAAAAACTATTGCTGATTTAGAGCGTATTGGCGATGAAGCTGAGCGTATTGCAAAAGTGGCTCTCGATTCTTTCACTAAAGATCAACAAGATTTGTTAGTGAATATTGAAAATATGGGTCGTCAGGTTTTAAAAATGTTACACGATGTACTTGATGCGTTTGCACGTATGGATGTGCAACGCGCATTTGAAGTACACAAAGAAGATGCTAAAGTTGATCGTGAATATGAAGCCATAACACGTCAAATTATGACGTACATGATGGAAGATCCACGTTCTATTCCAAAAATCATGGATTTAGTTTGGTCAGTGCGTTCATTAGAGCGGATTGGCGACCGTTGTCAGAATATTGCTGAGTACATTATCTACTTTGTAAATGGTAAAGATATTCGCCATATATCACAGGAAGATATTGAAAAATCGCTTTAAAGTTCATTAGCGCATTTTAACAAAGCGGCTATAAGCCGCTTTGTTTATTTAGCTATAAGTTAAATAATAAAAACCGTTCACAATTGTTGTGAATACTGTAAAATCGCATGCTGCACGCATGTAATTTGATTAAAGGGTCAGTTATGCCTACAAACGCGTTTTTAGGAGTTTTTGCAAAATCTCCTTTCAAACCAATGGAAGATCACATCAAAAAAGTTCATCAAGCTAGTAAAGCTTTGATACCTTTTTTTAATCACGTTTTTAAAGAAGAGTGGACACAAGCAGAAGAGCTTCGTATCACTATTCGTAATTTAGAGCGTGAAGCCGATGACATGAAAAGAGACATACGTTTACAGTTACCACGCGGTTTATTTATGCCGGTAGAACGTACGGATCTGCTCGAGTTAGTAACCCAACAAGACAAAATTGCTAATAAAGCAAAAGACATTGCTGGGCGCGTAATCGGTCGTGAAATGACCATACCAGCAGTAATGCAAGCTGATTTCTTGGCTTACTTAACTCGTTGTGTGGATGCGACAAAACAAGCATCTAAAGCAATAAACGAGTTAGAAGAGCTATTAGAAACAGGCTTTAAAGGTCGCGAAGTGACCTTAGTAGAAAAAATGCTCGTTGAATTGGATGCAATAGAACAAGACACGGATGACATGCAAATTAAAGTACGCCGCCAACTACGTGAAGTAGAAAGTGAACTTAACCCTGTAGATGTAATGTTTTTATACAGCATTATTGAATGGGTTGGTGAGCTTGCAGATATTGCAGAGCGCGTAGGATCACGTCTTGAGCTGATGTTAGCTCGTTAATTTAAAATCAGTTCAAACACGAAAGATTAAGGTTATACAATGGATATCATTGCATCTTACGGCACGGTATTAGTTTTAATTGCCGCAGCTGTTGGTTTTTTCATGGCTTATGGTATTGGCGCGAACGACGTTGCGAACGCCATGGGTACATCTGTAGGTTCAAAAGCATTAACAATCAAACAAGCTATTTTAATAGCTATGATTTTTGAGTTTGCAGGTGCTTATTTGGCAGGTGGTGAAGTTACATCAACTATTCGTAAAGGAATAATTGATGCTGCACCGTTTGCGAATATTCCTGAACTGATGGTTTTAGGTATGATTGCCGCGCTATTTGCCGCGGGTTCATGGCTACTAATCGCTTCATTTTTAGGTTGGCCAGTATCAACAACTCACTCTATTATTGGTGCAATCATTGGTTTTGCGCTAGTAGCTGTGGGTACAGAAGCAATCCAGTGGAATAAAGTAGGCGGCATTGTAGGAAGCTGGATCATTACACCAGCTATATCCGGCTTTATTGCGTATCTAATATTCATGAGCGCGCAAAAGCTTATATTTGATACAGATGCACCATTAAAGAACGCTAAACGCTACGTACCAATCTACATGGGTTTAGCGGGTTTTATCATGGCTTTAGTTACAATCAAAAAAGGTTTAAAGCACGTTGGTATTAACCTAGGTTCTGTTGAAGGCTATGCGCTTTCAATTGGTGTTGCAGTGGTTGTTGCCATCATTGGTAAAATTGCTATTTCTCGCTTAAACATCGATCCTAAAGCTGATAAGCAAATGCAATTTAATAACGTAGAAAAAGTGTTTGCGGTATTAATGGTGTTAACCGCTTGTTGTATGGCATTTGCTCACGGTTCTAACGATGTTGCTAATGCAATTGGTCCACTAGCTGCTGTTGTAAATATTGTTGAAAACAACGGTGAAATTGCTAAGAAGGCAGCAATTGCATGGTGGATTCTTCCACTAGGTGGCTTTGGTATTGTTGCAGGTCTTGCCATTTTAGGTAAAAAAGTAATTAAAACAATTGGTGAAGGCATTACACATTTAACGCCTAGCCGTGGTTTTGCTGCAGAACTTGCCGCTGCTTCTACTGTTGTTATTGCATCAGGAACTGGTATGCCAATCTCTACTACTCAAACCTTAGTGGGTGCGGTACTAGGTGTAGGTATGGCACGTGGTATTGGTGCACTTAACATGAGCGTTATCAGAAACATTGTAGTTTCTTGGGTAATAACGTTGCCAGTTGGTGCTGCCCTTGCTATTGTTATCTTCTACGTACTGAGAACCGCATTTGGGGTTTAACAAAAAAGTACTAAAAGACTTTTAGCTTGAAAAGATCTCAATGCCCTAGGTATTGGGGTCTTTTTATTTGTGGAAAGAAAAAATGACCAATCTTCCAAGTATTAAACAGCTTCAGTATCTACTCGCTGTTCATCAGCATCAGCATTTTGGCCGTGCAGCCAGTGCCTGCTTTATTGGCCAGTCGACACTAAGCAGTGCCATTCAAAACCTTGAAGAAACGCTAGGTTGCCAACTTATTGAGCGTGAAAACCGAAGTCTTATGTTTACAAGCATAGGTGAAGAGGTTGTTGAGCGTTCACGAAAAATAATCAACGACACTATTAGTTTAAAAGAGCTTACAAAAAGCTTTTTAACGCCCCTTAGCGGTAAGTTAACCGTAGGCGTTATTCCTACTATTGCAAGCTTTATTGCAGCGCCTTTGTATCACTTTTGTCAGCAAACTTTTTGTGAATTAGAGTTGGTACTAATTGAGGATACAAGCGACAAATTACTGGATAAGCTAGAGCATGGGCACATTGACTTAGCGTTACTGGCATTACCGTATGCAACCGACAAGTTCCATACCCAAATTTTAGCAAAAGATCATTTTAGCTTAGTGCACCATAAAGATTATATGCCTGCAAAGGGCGTAGAAGACTTTAACCTATTACCTGATGCCAGTGTGTTTTTGCTAGAGCGAGAGCACTGTATGACGGGTCACGCGCTGAGTGCGTGCCATTTAAACCGCTCAAGCTGTATTAACCCATTTGAAGCGGCCAGCTTACATACATTACTCAGTATGGTTGAACACCAGCTCGGGGTGACCTTTTTACCACAAATGGCCATTAATGCCGGTATTTTAGAAAATAAACAGATGGTCGCCACACCGTCGCAAAGCGATGCTTACAGAGATATTGGTATTCTTTGGCGAAAAACTACAGGACGTATTCGCGATTTTAAATTGTTTAGCCAGCAGCTTGAGGTGTTTTTACAACGCCAATGTAGTTTAAACTTTAATGAGCCAAGCAATTAAAGTTAACCGCTATTAAAAAATTAAAGCAGCCTACAATGGCTGCTTTTGACGTTGAACATGGCTTTCAAATGGCTCCAGTTCAGGTAAAAAAAGTAAGTAAATCCATACCACTACATTAAAGTAGGGCACGCATCCTAATACGGTAAATACTTTGACGGGGTAACCTTTTAAACTTGAATACCTGTAACATTGGTACGCAATAATAAGGTGAATTATCAGTAATAATATAACTAGTTGCGCCATACCTTCCTCCCTAAAACCCTTGTAACTTGTAATCAACCATGTATTGACTGGGGGTTGATGTCATGTTTATACAGCGTAATCCTTTAAATTACATGACATCCTCTTTATCTGATAAAGAAAGTATAGGCAAGAAAGAAAATAATGGAAGAAAAAAGTGACGTTAAATTGTTCGAATTTGTTAGTTTTAACCTAGGCTACTGTTGGTAAATACTTTTATTTTGATAAATTTTTTCAAGCTCATCATTTATTTTTTCAACAGGAACGGGGCGAGCAATAAAGTAGCCTTGTCCGTAGTCGACACCAATGTCTCTTAAAGTAGTAAATAATTCTTTATTTTCAACGTATTCCGCAACAGAATATTTATCGAGTGAGCGACTAATGTCGTTAATTGCTTTTACCAAAGCAAGGTCAATGGGGTCATTAAGCATGTCGCGAACAAACGAGCCATCTATTTTTACATGTTGAGCAGGCAGCTGTTTTAGGTAACTAAAGGTACTAAAGCCAGTCCCAAAATCGTCTATTGAAAAGTGACACCCTAAAGAGTTAAGTTTATCAATCATCTTACGTGTAGCTTGTATGTTATTTATGCTTGCAGATTCGGTGATCTCAAAAATAATCCGAGTGGCGGGAACATTGTATTTTTCAAGGTTCGATTCAATGAGTGGTAGCAGCCGTTCATCTAAGAATGATTGTGCAGATAGATTAATAGCAACTTGGCTAAGTTGAGGGTATTTTGCAACACTGGCAATTGCATTTCTAATTACGCACTGATCCATTAAAAAGGTGTCGTTAAGCATTTCTAGAGACGGAATAAACTGATTAGGGTAAATAAGAGTGCCTTCATGCTTTAAGCGCAATAGTGCCTCAAAGTAAGCAACTTTTTCTGCTTTAAAATCCCATATAGGCTGGTAATGCAATTCAATATTATTCTGTTGAAGTGCTTGGCGGATTTCGTGTCCCCACTCAAGACCTGTTTGAAGTGTATTGTTGTGCGCATCTTCTTTTGAATAGCAATGTACTAAGTTACGGCCTAAGTTTTTTGCAATATACAAAGCAATGTCGGCTTGTTTTAAACACTCATTAGGGTCGTTATTGTTTACTGTAATTTGCGTTAAGCCGATAGAGCAGCTTATTGTGTAGCTTTGCTCGTTTGACTTAAAGGTATGCTGCTCTATGGCACTACAGACACCTTCTGCAATAAGGTGCGCATCGAGTAGGTTCATATTTTTTAGAATGACGGCAAATTCATCGCCACCAATGCGACATACTAAGTGTTCTTTTTCAATGTTGTCTTTAAACAGCTGAGCCACATCTTTTAACACCAAGTCGCCTTGATGATGACCTTGGCTATCATTAATAATTTTAAAATGATCAAGGTCAATGTAAATCAAGGCATGCTCAACATCGCTGTGAGTATGTTTGGGTTTACAAATACGACTTAGCTCTTGGTCAAAGTGGTATCGGTTGTGTAGGCCAGTTAATGGATCATGCAGCGCAAGGTGGCGTAATTGAAGTTCGGCTTGCTTACGCTCGTGAATGTTATCAATAGTGACAGTGATCGTTGCATTATTGCGTCTGTTTTTAATTAGCTGCAACCTACATTCAACCCAAATTTGGCCACCGTTTTTATGTTGGAGTTTTATTTCTATTTGCTGATGATCGTTCCCACCACCGAGTATATCGTCGATGGTTGCTTTGAGCTTTATCTGACATTCACCAGTATAAAATTGCGTTAGGCTTTTTTGCAGGCTTGTTTTAACGCCAAAACCACTTAAGGTTTCCCAGGCTGGATTTATAAAGCGAATTTTTCCTAACTGGTCGAGCTCAAGAACAACAGTATTAAGGTGCAATAATATGCGCTGATGAGCTGAGAATAGTTCTTTATACCTCACTTCGCTTACGCTTAACTGCTCTACTTTTTGAGCAAATTCAGCGTAGCTCACCATAAAGTCTTCTCGACGAGCGGCATGATCACATACCTTATTTAAAAATGAAGGTTCGTAAGGGGCGCGAATAAAATCGGTTACACCCGATAACAAAAGCTGTTCTGCATAATCTGCATCAGGGTTATCTATAATAGTAACAATGGCTTGCTTTGGGTTATGTTGTAAAATATTTTCGACAAGTAGGCTAGATTCATCAGCTTTTTCTTGTGTGGTATCAAGTAGTACGATTGAGAATTGTTGTTGGCTGTACTGGTTCAGTGCGGCTTTACACGTTGTGACATGTGTAATAGCAAAATTTAGTTTTAGTTCTTCAGTTATCGACTCCGCTTTATTTGCGTGGGGCTCTAACAAAAGTAGGTTTAGTCGACTGCTTTTTTCTAAATGTGTAGATAAAACATTAGCCAGAACTTGCGGTAGCATATCTTGGTTTTCAAACGGTAAAACAGCATCGATTCCGTAACTACGGGCGGTTGTTTCTGCAATTCGTTCGCAGTAAGTTGGGGGCATCAACAAAATAGGGGTGTTTTTAGGGGTTTTCAATAGCCCTGAGCGAATCATACGAGAAAAACGCCAACCGTCTATTTTACCCACATTTAATCCAGTGATAATAATATCAACCGGTTGTTGCTTAAGAGTTTTAAGAGCTTCCTGGCTATCATTTGCTTCAATAAAGCTAAATACGTTAAGCTTTTTTAAAGTATCTTTAATCACCCTGCGCTCAGCACGGCTTGCATTTAAAATCAGCAAATTTAATTGTTCTGCCACGCAGGAGATCCTAAAAATCGTAATTTACTACCATTACTAAGGGTAATAAGTTTTGTTAGTAAGAACAAGTAGATTTGAATAATGCCCCAGAATAGAAGGATGCTTAGGTTTACAGAAGTTGAGTTGGCTTCTTGAGCTTAATTGACGATAGATATACACTTGGCGCGATTTTTAATGATGTGGATTACCAACTATGCGCGTAGCTGACTTTAGTTTTGACTTACCCGATGAATTAATTGCTCGCTTTCCAAAAAAAGATCGTACGAGTAGCCGCTTATTAAGCCTCGATGGTCCAACAGGGGAGATAAGCCATAAAATATTTAGTGATATTCTTGAGCTAGTTAACGAAAACGACTTACTCATCTTTAATAATACGCGAGTAATACCAGCACGTATGTTTGGCCAAAAAGCATCGGGCGGTAAGGTTGAGGTACTTGTAGAACGAGTATTGGATGAACACCGTGTGCTTGCTCATGTTCGTGCAAGTAAATCATTAAAACCAGGCAATGAGGTTATTTTAGAAGGCAAAGCTAAAGCCACTATGATTGCCCGTCACGACACCTTATTTGAGCTGGAATTTGATCACAGCAAAAATGTACTCGATACACTTAACGATATTGGTCACATGCCGTTACCGCCTTATATTGACCGACCAGATGACGAAGCTGACCGCGAACGTTATCAAACAGTATATGGTGAAAAACCAGGGGCTGTGGCAGCACCTACAGCGGGCTTACATTTTGACGAGCCGCTTATGGCTGCACTTAAAAATAAAGGTGTAAAAATGGCCTTTGTCACGTTACACGTAGGCGCAGGTACATTTCAGCCAGTACGTGTAGAAACCATTGACGAACACGTAATGCATTCAGAATACATTGAAGTACCACAAGATGTTGTGGACGCTGTAGCACAGACTAAAGCGAGCGGTGGGCGAGTGATTGCTGTTGGTACTACATCAATGCGTTCGCTCGAATCAGCTGCAAAAATACATGGCGGTAAATTAGATACTTACTTTGGCGATACCGATATTTTTATTTTTCCGGGTTACCAATTTAATGTCGTCGATGCCATGGTCACTAATTTTCATTTACCTGAGTCAACGTTAATTATGTTGGTGAGCGCGTTCAGCGGACAAGACAACATAATGGGTGCCTACAACACAGCAATAGAACAAAAATATCGCTTTTTTAGTTATGGCGATGCTATGTTTTTAACACGTAAATAGCGCTGTTTTATTTATTATCAAATATAACTAACACTCAACCCCAGCATACTTGCTGGGGTTTTTAGTTGCATATGATTATAACGAGCGAATTTACCGCAGCTAATAGTATTAGCAGTGCAAAAAGGGTAGAATCGAGCGGTTAAATTATAGCTTGTTGGACTGTTTTTCCGACATTGAGGATGATATGAAATTTGAATTAGACCGCACCGACGGTAAAGCGCGCCGTGGCCGCTTGATTTTTGACCGTGGTGTAATAGAAACACCTGCATTTATGCCAGTAGGTACTTACGGTACTGTTAAAGGCATGACACCTGATGAAGTTAAAGCAACAGGTGCGCAAATTTGTTTAGGTAATACCTTTCACTTAATGCTTCGCCCTGGTACTGAAATTATTAAACAGCACGGTGATTTGCACGACTTTATGAATTGGGACTTCCCAATTTTAACTGACTCAGGCGGCTTCCAAGTATTTAGTCTTGGCGCAATGCGTAAAATTACCGAAGAAGGTGTTTTGTTTCAGTCACCTGTAAACGGTGACCAAATAATGATGTCGCCAGAAAAATCAATGGAAGTGCAACGTGATTTAGGGTCAGATATTGTAATGATATTTGACGAATGTACGCCATACCCTGCTACTGAAAAAGAAGCTAAAGACTCTATGGAGTTGTCTCTTCGTTGGGCTAAACGCTCAAAAGAAGGTCACGGCGATAACCCTTCTGCGTTATTTGGTATTATTCAAGGTGGTATGTACCCAGAATTACGTGCACAATCACAAGCCGGTTTAGAAGAAATTGGCTTTGACGGCTATGCACTTGGTGGTTTATCAGTTGGTGAACCTAAAAACGAAATGATGAATATTCTTGATCATTGTGCGTACAAAATGCCTGAAAATAAGCCGCGTTACTTAATGGGTGTTGGCAAGCCAGAAGATTTGGTTGAATCGGTACGCCGTGGCATAGATATGTTTGACTGTGTTATGCCAACGCGTAATGCACGTAATGGTCACTTATTTATTACCACCGGTATTATTAAAATACGTAACGCAGTGCATAAAACAGATACCGGTCCACTTGACCCTGATTGTGATTGCCATACGTGTAAAAATTACTCGCGTGCTTATTTACATCACCTTGATAAATGTAACGAAATTTTAGGTGCACGACTAAACACAATACATAACTTACGTTACTATCAGCGTGTTATGGAAGGCCTGCGCAATGCAATTAGCGAAGGTAAACTAGAAGAATTTGTAAAAGATTTTTACGCTCGCCGCGGCCAAGAAGTGCCAGAGCTTGCAGATATAAAAAATTAAACTTTAAATTTAAAGAGGAAGTATTATGAGTTTATTTATTTCAAACGCACACGCATCAGCTGGCGCACCTGCAGCCGGTGGCGGCATGGAAATGCTAATCATGTTAGCTATTTTCGGTTTAGTTTTTTACTTTTTAATTTACCGCCCACAAGCTAAGCGTGTTAAAGAGCATAAAGGCTTAATGAATGCGATGGCTAAAGGCGATGAAGTACTAACCCAAGGTGGTTTAGTAGGTAAAATTGTTAAAATTGCAGAAGATAAAGATTTCATCGTTATCTCTTTAAATGAGCAAGCAGAAGTTACAGTTCAAAAAGCGTCTGTATCTGCTGTATTGCCAAAAGGCACAATGAAGTCGCTATAAAAATAATAAGGACGACCCCGTGTTAAACAAGTTTCCAGTGTGGAAGTATTTACTTGTTTTAGCTGTGGTTGCCATTGGCCTTTTATATGCCTCTCCAAACTTGTATGGCCGTGACCCGGCTATACAAGTTTCGGGCGCTAAAGGTGCTGATGTTGATCTCAGTGTAGTAGACAAAGTAAACGCAACCCTTAAAAAACATAACGTAGCAGTTAAATCAACTAAGCTTGAAGGCGGGCAAATACTTGTTCGTTTTAAAAATGTTGAAGAGCAATTAAAAGCACAAGATTTACTGCGTGACTCGCTAAGTGACGATTACATTTCAGCCATTAATATGGCGCCGGCTCAACCTCTTTGGTTAAAATCCCTTGGCGGAAATCCAATGAAGTTAGGTCTAGATTTAAGTGGTGGCGTACATTTCACCATGGAAATCGACATGGCAACAGCGGTTGATAACCAGCTTGAGCAAATGGAGCAAGATTTTCGTAGCGATCTACGCGAAGAAAAACTTCGTTATCGCAGCGTTCGTCGCGTGGCTGGCTCTGACCGTATGCGTGTTGAAATGCGTAATGAAGAAGATAAAAATGCTGCAGAGCGCTTTTTAGAATCTCGTTACCCACTTAACGTATACATTGATGACAGCAGTAACGATAATGCATTTTTTGCCACTATGAGTGAGCAAAAGCTGAAAGAGATTCGTGACTACGCCATCAAGCAAAACGAAACAATCATTCGTAATCGTATCAACCAAATTGGTGTTGCAGAGCCAAACGTACAGCGCCAGGGTGCTGAACGTATTATTGTGCAATTACCCGGTGTGCAAGATACCGCTCGTGCTAAAGAAATTTTAGGTGCGACAGCAACGCTTGAATTTCGTGAAGTAGACGAAAACGCCGATCCAAGCGCTGCCGCTCAAGGCCGTATCCCTGCGGGCACTGAAATGATCATGAGCCGCGACGGTTACCCTGTGGTACTTAAAAAACGCATTATTCTTGAAGGTAGCCATATCACTGGTGCGCAATCTGGCGCAGATGAATACCAACGCCCACAAGTAAGCATTTCACTCGACAGTAAAGGCGGTTCAAAAATGAATGCCTTTACTAAGCGTGCAATTGGTAAACGCATGGCAACGGTATTTATTGAATACAAACCATCAGGTAAAAAAGACGAAAACGGTAAAGCACTTCCACCTATTAAGGTAGAAGAGGTTATTAACGTGGCAACAATTCAAGCTCGTTTAGACCGCTCTTTTCGTATTACAGGTATTGATAACCCAGCTGAAGCACATAACTTAAGTTTACTGCTTCGCGCAGGTGCACTTGTTGCGCCAATTCAAATTGTTGAAGAGCGTACAGTGGGGCCAAGCTTAGGCCAAGAAAACATTGAAGCAGGTATGACTGCGGTTGCACTTGGTTTTGCGTTTGTACTTGCCTTTATGCTTATTTATTACAAAGGGTTTGGCTTAGTGGCTAACTTAGCGCTTGCTGCTAACTTGGTGCTTATTGTTGGCATAATGTCACTTATTCCAGGCGCTACGTTAACCTTGCCGGGTATTGCAGGTATTGTACTGACAGTTGGTATGGCGGTTGATGCTAACGTACTTATTTTTGAACGTATTCGTGAAGAGCTGGCCGATGGTCGTAGCCCACAACAAGCCGTTCATTTTGGTTACGATAGCGCATTCAGCACTATATTTGATGCCAATATCACTACGTTAATTGCGGCAGTTATATTGTTTGCTGTGGGCACGGGCCCAATTGCAGGCTTTGCCGTTACATTAGCTATTGGTATTTTAACTTCAATGTTTACAGCCATTGTTGGTACCCGAGCGGTGATCAACTTATTTATTGGTGGTAAACGCATTGATAAACTTTCTATTTAAGGAGCAGACATGCAAATTTTAAGTTTGGGTAGCAGAACCCTTCGTTTCATGTCTCTTCGAAAAGTGGCAATGGGCTTTTCTACGCTATTAATTGTAGCGTCGATAGTATCAATGTTTACGAAGGGCTTAAATTTTGGTCTTGATTTTACCGGCGGCACCGCGGTAGAAGTGGGTTTTTCTCAACCGGCTGATCTTAAAAAAGTGCGTAATGTACTTGGTGAAAATGGCTTTGCTGATGCATCAGTGCAGTTATTTGGTTCGAGCCAAGATATATTAGTGCGCTTAGCTCCACGTGGAAGCGATGTTAAAGCTGAAGTGATTGGTAACCAAGTAATTGATGCACTGAAAAAAGCGGACGACAGCGTAGTTATGCGTCGTATTGAGTTTGTTGGCCCAAGTGTCGGTGAAGACTTGAAAGAGCAGGGTGGCCTAGCCATGTTAACTGCACTTATTTGTATCTTAATTTACGTTGCATTTCGTTTTGAATGGCGTTTTGCTGTGGGTGCTGTAGGCGCACTATTACACGATGTAATTATCACTTTAGGTTTGTTTTCAGTACTGGGTTTAGAGTTTGATTTAACTATATTAGCGGCAATATTGGCGGTAATCGGTTACTCACTCAACGATACTATTGTTGTATCTGACCGTATTCGTGAAAACTTTCGTAAAGTACGTATCGACGATACCGTTGAAATTATTGATATTTCACTTACGCAAACACTTAACCGTACACTTGTTACATCAATCACCACAATTTTGGTATTGATTGCATTGTTTGTATGGGGTGGACAAACCATTCATGGTTTTGCTACTGCATTATTGTTTGGTGTATTTATTGGTACATATTCTTCTGTATATGTTGCAAGCTCGGTTGCACTTGCAATGGGAGTAAGTAAAGAAGATTTAATACCAGAAGTGATAGAAAAAGAAGGTGCAGATCAAGATCCGATGGCAATGCCATAATCTTAAATGCATTAAAAAAGCCGCTCTATGAGCGGTTTTTTATTGCCTGTAATATAGGGGCTTGAAATAAAAATGTCATACAGAATTGATATTTTGTTGCTCTATTTAAAATAATAATTGAGCCAGTAGTGACCCTTCAACGACAAGCCTTAGAGGCTATTTTAGATAGTGGGGAAGTAACCACGTTATTTCAGCCTATTTTAGATATATCTGGTCAGCTCATTCTTGGTTACGAGGCGCTTAGCCGTGGTCCACAAAATAGCCCATTAGAAATGCCCAATAAGCTCTTTAAAGCTGCGCATCAAGAGGGCCTTATTTCTGAGCTAGAGCTACTATGCCGCTCAAAGGCAATAGAAAACTTTGTTAAGCTAAATTTGCAAGGTAAGCTTTTTTTAAATGTGAGTCCAAAAACGCTACTAGACCCTTGCCACCCAAAAGGCGAAACACGCCACCTAACCGAGCAGTTTGGTTTAGCGACTAATCGTGTTGTTATAGAAGTAACAGAGCAAGACAAAGTAGATAACGACGACTTATTACTTAAAACCATTGCGCATTACCGAGAGCTCGGTTTTACCATTGCAATTGATGATTTAGGTGCCGGGTACTCTGGCTTAAAGCAGTGGTCTGCACTGCGTCCTGACTATGTAAAAATAGATCGTTATTTTATCGATCATTGCGATCAGAGTGAGGTTAAAAAGGAGTTTTTAAAATCAATTATTGTTTTAGCTAAAGCAACAAACACATTAGTAATTGCCGAAGGCATAGAGCGCTCTGAGGAACTCGCACTGGTTGAAAGTTTAGGCATTAATAATGTACAAGGTTTTTTATTTGAACGACCGAACTTGCAACCAAGTCGTGATTTTAGCTCTGCTCAAATACAAGCACTTACATTTAAATTATGTGATCAGCTTGATCAGTCAATGGCCATTGGCGCGCTAAGCCAACCACAAAAGGCCATAGCAAGTGATACCCGATGCAAAGACGCTCATTTACTTTTTGAGCAAGACAAAGCCATTATTAGCATACCTGTAATCAATCAACAGAGTCAGCCAGTGGGCCTACTACATAAAGACCAACTTACCGAGGTATTTGCAGCACCCTATGGTCATGCTCTTTATGATAAACGCCCTGTTATAGAGTTAATGGACAAACAACCCTTGATTGTTGATGTAGACCAAAAGCTCGATACGGTGAGTAAGCAAATAACTGAGCAAGACTTCGATATTAGGCGCCATATTGTTATTACTAGAGGCGGTAATTATTTAGGGCTTGCGCCACTAAGAGACATTCTAAAACATATAACAGAAGAAAAAATTCGCCACGCACAACATGCAAATCCGCTAACAATGTTACCAGGCAATGTTGCAATTAACGAAGCTATAGAGCATAGGTTACGTAATAAAAATAAATTTCATCTTGCCTATATTGACCTGAATCACTTTAAACAGTTTAACGATCTTTATGGCTACGCGAGTGGCGACAGTGTTATTAAATTATTGGCTGATGTAACAGTGCAAGCCTGTACAAATAGTGCTAACTTTGTAGGACACATTGGTGGTGACGACTTTATGGTTGTTTTTGACCAAAGCGATGCGGTAAGTATTTGTAACCGTATTATTGAACAGTTTGAACATCGTTCTCGTGCTTTTTTTACGCCCGATCACATAGCTTGCAAAGGGTATTGGGCTACAAATCGTGAAGGTGAAAAGCAGTTTGTACCGTTACTCACCTTATCTATCGGATTAGTTGAACCCGATTTACAGCAGTGCAAAAATAGCCATCAGGTTGCAGCATTAGCAACGGATGCAAAGAAAGAAGCCAAACGATTTCGTCATAGCTATCTTTTTACATGTAAACGAAGGCGCCCAGCGCCTCCAGTAGTAGCGATTAGTAAATAGTAAAAAGGTAATTTACTTATAGGTGATCATGATGTTGCCATTAAAGTGTATCGTATGTGTAGTGAGCTTGTTTATTGGAAGTGTTGTAGCAAGCGAAGTTAATATTGTAAAAATTCCGAAAGATCAACATGCGCATTTTGCCCGTGATGATTACCTCAATGACATGCTAACCAAGGCATTGATAAGAGCCCAGTATCCTGTCGAAATAGAACGTGTTGCTGTACACCCGCATCAGCAACGCAATTTAATGTCACTTGGTGATAGCTCGCTTGATTTATTTTGGAGTATGAGCAGCCCTGAACGAGAGTCACTGGCAACAGCTATTAAAATTCCATTGTTCAAAGGGTATATAGGCAAAAGAGCGTTAGTTACAAATAAACAGAATTTAGATAAATTTAAAGATATAAAAACGCTTGAGCAATTATCAAAACTGAGCTCGGTACAGGGGCATGATTGGCCTGATACGCGCATATTGGTTAATAACGGTTTAAACGTGAGACCATTATCAAACTTGAAAGCCATGTTTGCGCTTACTAGCCAAGGCCGCATAGATTACTTTCCGCGATCATTTATTGAAGTCAATTCTGAGCTTTTAGAGCGAGATCACAAAAATTTACGTATTGTGCCTAATTTATATATTAGCTACCCAACAGCGCTATATTATTTTGTGTCTAAGGATAAGCCTGAGTTGGCTAAAGCGCTTGAGCAGGGAATTAAAATAATGCAGCAAAACGGCGAGTTTGATGCGTTATTTTATGAATACTTTGCTACAGATTTAAATTCCCTTCCTTATACAAAAGGGGAAACTATAGAGATTAAGCTAATAAACCCATATTTTTAACAACAAAAAAGGAGCCTAGGCTCCTTTTTTGTTGCACCAATTATATTGGTAAAAGCAATTTATTAGCGAAGTAACGACTCAGTTAACACTGGACGAATTTCACGAATAATAGCTTGAGTCAGTTTTGGCGCACCACAGATGATATTGCCACTGTGGTTGTAGTTATTACCACCAGCAAAATCGACAACCATACCACCCGCTTCTTTAACCATAAGCTCGCCTGCAGCAGAGTGCCAAGGTTTTAAGCCAATTTCAAAAAAGCCATCAACACGGCCAGCAGCAACATACGCCATGTCTAATGCAGAACAACCTGCGCGACGAATATCTGCAGTGTGAACAAATAACGCTTTAAACGCTTCAGTGTATGCATCTGTATGTTGTTTATGCTTAAAAGGAAAGCCCGTTGCTAATACTGTACCAGCAAGAACGGTTGTTTTACTCACGCGTAAACGCTTGCTGTTAAGTTGTGCGCCTTGACCTTTAGATGCAGTGAAAAGCTCACCACGAATCGGATCATAGATAACGGCTTGGTCTAAACGACCTTTAACTTTAAGTGCAATAGAGATTGCGTAATGTGGAATACCTTTGATGAAGTTTGTTGTTCCATCGATAGGATCTACAATCCATTGGTAATCATCATCCTTGCCTTTGTGTTCACCTAGTTCTTCGCCCACAACAGAGTGAGTAGGGTAAGACTGTAAAATAGTGTCACGGATTACGGCTTCGGCTTCTTTATCAATATTAGTTACTAAGTCGTTAGCGCCTTTTTGTTGCACTTCAACTTTTGATAAATCTTCGCCAGCGCGAAGTAAAATTTTGCCTGCGTTACGCGCAGCGCGAACCGCAATGTTTAACATTGGATGCATGGAGTTACCTTTGGGTTGTAAAAGAACGTTTGTATTTTCAGCCGGCGTATTTTAGCGACTTTTGACATAAAGTAAACAATAAACCCTAAATACTTGTGGGTGTTTTTTGTACAGCCTTGAAAGTGTTGCACATTTAATTAAAACAAAAGTGTATTTTTAATGACCCACTAAAAATTTAAAAAAAGCGCTTTACCTAAAGTTAACTTGAGGTTTTATTGTGTGTTTAAATTAACTCACAAGGAAACAGTATGTATTTAGAACACGTAAATTTAGTTGTTAAAAACATTGATACCATGATTCGCTTTTACCAAGCCATTTTTCCCCACTGGGTAATACGAAGTGAAGGGCGGGGTGAATGGTATGGAAAACCAAGGCGTTGGGTCCACTTTGGTGACGACACGCAATACATAGCAATGAGCGATCATGGTGAGGGTGAAAATAGATCGCTTTCAGGGCATCAAGTTGGGTTTGCTCACTTTGCTTACGTGACGGCTAATTTAGATAATACGGTGTCTCGTTTAAATAAAGCGGGTTTTTCAGTTCATAAGCAAGGCAATGAAAACCCATTTAGAAAAAATATCTACTTCAGAGACCCTTCGGGCTTTGAAGTTGAGTTTGTAGAGTACTTGTCGGATATACCTGCAGAACGAAATAATGATCTTTAAGCCCACCACTATATGGCTGCCAAAAGCAGCCATATTAAAGCAAATACAGTTGCACTTATTTACTGCTGACCCCTAGCTGTGACCTTAAATCGTTTGCAAAGCTCATGAACTTTTCTTTTATGGTACGTTTTATCTTTACTTCAACCGACCCTAGTATCGCTTTGCCTTCAATATGAATGGTAGGACCTTGACGCTTATTTAACGTTACTGATTTGTTTTCTAGCGTGCTTAAAATACAAAACATTTTGGACACAACATTAACATGCTCGGGTACGTAAATTTCGTCGCTACCAAAAATACAATTAACATGAATTGTCACGTTTTGATGCGTAAAGATAGCGTCGGTGAAATCAAGCACCACAGAGCCCATATAATTATTTAGGTAAATATTTTTAGGAACCACCCATTGTCCGCTTCGCTCGTTTGAACCCAAAATACTGCGCAGTGTAATGTCGTCATCGCTATTTTGTTGAGCACTGTAATTAGGCGTAAACTGCGATTGCTTTTCAGCTTTGTATTGCTTGTCGGTATTAAGTGTTAAGTCTTCTACTAACGTAAGCAGCACAGAATTGTCTTTTGCATCCATTGCTTTGTCTAATCGTCTTTCAAATGCCTCAACCGATATAACGCCATGGCTATAGTTATAAATTAACTGATCAATCACTTGTTCGCGTACTTGCTCTATTGGGCGGTCTTCAACTTTTACAGACATGGGGTATTCCTTAATTGTATTTGCAATTAGTTAACTAGTTAGCAAACCGTATACCAAAATTAATTTTGTTTATTATCAATAGTTTAATTTTTAAAGGTTTTTTGTTTAGTTGTTATATTAACGATACATTAACCAAAATAGCAATAATCTAGTAATTTTCACACTTTGAGAAAGTTTTACTCACTTGCCTGTAAATAGGGGGAATGCGTTAAACCTATAAGAGTCTATGTTTTTCGTTAAGTCCATGATTTTTAATAGTAAATAAAGTTGGCTTGATGTTCGCATTAGTTAAAGTGTCTTTAATCAAAAGGAGAAAGATTATGAAAACATTTAACAAATCTATTATCGCCGCGTTAGTTCTTGGTACAACAGCAATGGGTGCACAAGCAAACAGCTGGGAAAACGAAAGTAAAGATGCTTGGATTGATGGCAAGGCAGAAACTGTGCTTCTAATGAACACAGACCTAAACAACTTTGACATAAACACTGATGTAACAAATGGCAAGGTAGTACTTACAGGTAAAGTTGATAGCGAAGTAGAGAAAGAGCTAGCAGAAGAGCTTGTACTTAGTCTAGATGGCGTCATGGAAGTTGAAAACAGCCTAACCGTTGTTAAAAACATGAGCGCTAAACACACAGATTCTAAAATGATGGATGATGATAACGACCTAACGGACGCTAAAATCACCACCGTTATTACAACACGTTTCCTATTTGATTCTGAAGTAGGTGGAACCGATATTGATGTAGATACCGATAATGGTGTTGTTACATTAAACGGCTCAGTTGAATCATCAGCGGAAAAGCAATTAGCAATCGAAATTGCAAAAAATGCTGAAGACGTACGTGATGTGGTAGATAACTTATCTATCGTAGCTGAATAACGTTATACTCAAAGCCCAGCATTGCTGGGCTTTTTGTTTTTAACTGTTTGAAGGAGCTAAATAATGGATATCATTCGCATAATACTGTCTGTTTTGCTACCACCACTAGGTGTTTTTTTACAAGTGGGCTTAGGTATGCATTTTTGGATTAATATTTTATTAACGCTATTGGGTTACTTCCCTGGGTTAATACATGCAATTTATATTATTGCTAAAAAATAATGCGCAGCTGAGTTATGTTTACGCCAGTTGTAAGTAAATATCGCTCAGCGCATTCTATTAATAAATATTACTTTTAATCATTTTTACTTTATTTTCCTAAAACTCCCCAAATTTACCCATTCACACTCTTTAAAAGATTACAATTTAAGCAGTTAGCTTATTGATTGTTAAAATAAAGGTTTTTGGTAGTGACAAGCCCTAAAAAAGTTTTTATACTGCAACCCGCTTTAGTCGCTCTGTGGCTGAACGCTTCAAAAATTAACTGCCTTGCAGTTATATAAAGTTGGCCCCTTAGCTCAGTTGGTTAGAGCACACGACTCATAATCGTTAGGTCCCCAGTTCGAGTCTGGGAGGGGCCACCACTTTCCAAGTAGATCCCTATTAAATTTTTACGCACTTAAAATCCAAAGCTCTACATTATTATCCTTTATTGGTTGATATATTGATTTTTAATTAATCTATAAAATTTCTAATTGCAATCAAATATATAGCTGTGTATTTTATTGGGTACAACAATATGTTGTTAAAATATATCTAAAAGGAAGTACCATGAAAATGAATAAAGTCGCACTCTTATTATTAAGCTCAGTTTTTGTCACCCTGCTGCATTTGCAGAAACACCTAACTTTAATTATGTGTCTGGCGGTTATTTAAATGCAGATCTTGATGGCGATGATTTAAACGGTTGGACGCTTGATGGTAGTAAATTACTAGGCGATAACTTTTTTGTGTCTGGTCAATATAAGACTGTAGGCGACTCAGAAGATGGTTTAGATGTAGATCTAAATTGGTTGAGCGCAGGCGTGGGTTACCGTACTGCAATTAGTGAAAGCACTGACTTTTATGGTTTAGTAACGTACGAAAACATTGAAACTGAAGTATCGTTCAGTGGTACTGATTTGTCGGATGATGAAAATGGCTATGGATTATCTGTTGGTGTTAGATCAATGCTAACTGATAGCATCGAAATTGATGGCCGCTTAAGTTACATTGATATTGCAGACGACAGTGAAACAGCTATCACTTTAGGTGCTCGTTACTATGTGAATACAAATTTCTCTGTAGGTACTAGCTACACCACAATAGATGATTTAGATTATATTAGCTTAACTGCACGTTACAGCTTTTGATCACAAGTAGTTAAATGAGCGCACTTATTAGTGCGCTTTTTAGTTTTTACGTAGCTATAACACGCTAATTTACGTGGTATAAGCCATTGCTGCGAATGTAAATAGTTGCTGGTATATCGCTTGTGTTCTCAAGCGAGTGAATGAATTTACCCCCAGATTCTACAAAGCTACCTGCACTTAAGTTTTGTGAGTTACTTTTTGAGCTGTATTGCACGTTGCCTGCAATTATCACTGCACGAAACTCATCCGCATTTGTGCTAATTTCCCCCTTAAACCCGGCTGGTAGTTTTATCATTGAGCCGTACATTGTCTCGGTGTCTCCCCAAAGGTAGGTTGTTTTTACACCTTTAGCATTAATATTGCTTACGTCGCTTTTGTCTAGCCAAACTAAGTTGTCTTTATGTACGTTTAATGGGCGTTCACCATTATCAAACTGTTTGTTTGTTGGTTTTACTAAATAAGGGCCTGAGTCTATTTCTAGGTAAATTAGATTTGTAGTGCCATTGGCTGCAGTAGTATGGTTTTCACCGGCAGGTTGTGTCCAAAATGATCCCGCAGGCATCCACATTTTTTCAGCTGTGGGGTCGTCATTGTGCATTTGGCCTTCAATTACAATACCTCGGTAAGTAATGTTATGAATATGCGGCGGGGACTCGAACCCTTTTTTAAAGCGTACTAGCATACCTGTTGCAGTATCTGCGGTACGATCGCCCCATAAATCGGCTGCACCGGGACTTTGCTCGCCTCTTAATGGGTTTAAATAGCCCCATTTGACTTTGTTTGCAGGTATTACTTTTGATTCGTGCTCGTCTGCAAAAGTAGGTACAGATATAAGCGAAGTTGTGAGTATTAAAGCTGATAGGACAATTCTACATTTCATAAATATTTTCCTTTGCGTTGGGATAGAGACACAATAGCGAGTATTTTTCATTCCATAAACAGGCTAATGTTTAATACAGTTTCGTTAAAACGTGGATAATTGGCAGCATCAACGAATAGCTTTATAAAGGGGCGGATATGAAAATTGCAGATTTACGCGTATTACTAAAAGTTGCGCAGCTTCAATCAATAACAGCGGCTGCGCATCAGTTGGATATGAGCTCGTCGGCAGCGAGTGTCTCTATTAAACGAATAGAGCAAGCTCTTGGTACACAACTATTTGTTCGCACTACTAGAAAGATAAGATTGACCGCTGAAGGTGAGCGTTACTTACCATTATGCGAACAGGCGCTTGGGCTACTAATGCAAGGGCAAGCGGTTATTAATGAAAAGCAGGAGTGTATTACAGGCGAAGTGCGAATGGCTGTTTCGTCTGAAATGGGACGTAATTTAATGCGTGTTTTGCTTAATGAGCTTATGGATAATCATAGTTCTATAACTTTGAGGTTGCATGCAAGTGATAGCCGTGCTGATTTTTATCGTGATGGAATTGATGTTGCATTAAGAGCGATGAAAAAAGGTGTAGCTGAGGAGCTTAATTTATATGGATTTAAAATTTGTAATATTCCACACGTGGTGTGCGCTTCACCTAGTTACTTAAAACTGAATGGCGAGCCGTTAGTGCCGAACGATTTGAGCGAGCACAACGCATTACTCTACAAACTTTACGAAGTAGTGCACGCTGATTGGGAGTTTTATGATAATACACAGCAATACAAAGTTAAAATGAACAGCGATAGAGCTGTAAACGATGGTGATATTGTTAGACGCTGGTGTGTTGATGGTGCTGGGATTGCAAAAAAGTCAGCCATTGATGTAGCAGATGATTTGCTTAGCGGTAAGCTCAAACGAATAATACCCGATTATAAAATACCCTTAACAGAAATGTGGTTAGTGCTTCCGAGCCGGCAGTTTATTTCGCCTGCAATAAGGCTGATACGTGATGAGTTAAAAAGTAAAATAATGGCTCTTAGGGCATCGCTATTGGCAAAGCATATTTTGACTGAAGACGAGTGGCCTTGTGATGATGAGTACAAGGCCTGATTTGTGTTAATTTTTACGATATATCTCGTGGTCCATGTCGTAAATATTAACGCTTAAACTGTCAGACTCCCTACAATAGGTTTTTAAACACGCAAGTAGGTGCTCACTCAGAGTTTGCTTTTGCTCTACTGTTCGCCCTGCCATAATGTGTGCTTGCACATGTATAAACCCTTCTTTACCCACACCCAATTGATACTGCTGATATGCAACTGCGCGAGTTTTTATAGTTTCTAAATCAAATAAACCACTTTCGAATGTGCATTTATGGATTTTTTCTACCAGTACTTGAGGTAATACAGGGAGGTCTTCTGAGTGCTCAATAATAATGTGCGGCATGCGGGTGGTTCCTGTTGGTTACGGCATTAAGCGTGTCGTTAATTGTAACAAATACACGACGGCTCGCTAAACCCCATACGGCTAAAATGTTTGTTTTAAACTAATTTAGTTGTGCTAATTTTTGATGTTAGTATAAAAACACACAGGTGAACCCAAGCTTATTAAAATAAGCGTGTAAAAAAACCTAGCTTAAATTAAGGATGAGTATGAAATTTCAGCAAAAAATAAAACATTTAGCCGTGCTAATGGGAGCAGTAATTACGTTAAGTGCCTGCTCTGATGATGTGGCGTCGGTGAGTTTAGGTTTGTTTACTACAAAAGATGTGGTGGTGAACTCACAGCAAGATCCGATCATTAAAGGAGTGACGTGTCATATTAGTCATGTTGAGGCCGATTTAGACTTTTCTGACCCGTCAGACATGTCGATTGCGTGTCGTCAAACAGGGCCAATCACTGCGGAGCAATTACAAGAAATTGATCGTAGTAAGTCTGGTGAGGTGGTGTTTAAGTCATCAAAGAGCATTTTATTTAAATCGTTAAAGGTGCGCCGAATATACGACGCTAAAACTCGCACATTATTATATTTGTCGTATTCAACAAAAGAGTCGAGCGGCAGTCATCATCATGCATTATCTACTGTGCCTTTATATAACACGAAAGCATGGCAGTGGGCACAAGAGCAAGAATAATTAAATTAAGAGTACACTATGTTAGCGTTATTTAAATCAGCGCCTTTGTTAGAGCAACAAGAGCAGCAATGGCTTATTGATACTTTTATTTGGGCTGTAGAAAATTTTGATGCTGAGTTTTTTACTAAACATACGCAAATAATATTGCCTACAGGGCAATATTTTCCTGATTCGGTATCAAGTATTGAGCAAATGGCCACCAGCGTATTTAAGCGAGTAACTACGTATGCGGGAATGAGTGCATGGCCAATTCAATTAGTTGCGCCTCAGCAATTACAGCCACAAGTGTTTCCTCGTTTTGAGTTTAGTAGTGTAATACGTGGTGAGCGCTGTGAGTTAATTGTGCCGCCGAGCCATGCTATTAATATTTCATTTAACCCTAATCAAATAAATCAACCCCAAGATTTAGTTGCCAGTTTTGCCGGAACACTGGCTACTATTATGATTCATCATGTGGGTGTATTGCCTCCAGGGGGGAAGGACTTTTTACCCCAAGCTGCTGATGCGCTTGCCTGTTTCTTAGGTTTTGGTGTCATGATGAGCAATACGGTGTATCAGTTTAAAGGCGGGTGCGGCTCATGTTACAACCCGTACGCTAACCGTGAAGCACAATTGAGCGAAACACATACGGTATTTATGCATGCTTTGGTTTGCTACTTCAAAAAAGACAACGTATCTAAAAAACATTTAAAGCCCCATTTACGAAGCCAATTCAAAAAAGCGCAAAAAGAAATTAAAGCGCTGGTGAGTGAGTCGGCAAACCCGTTATTACTGGCGTATGCACCTAACTAGCAGGGATAAGTTTGGACTATTTAGATGAATTTTTATTAATTGTTATTGCTCACTTCTTTGCAGTAGCGAGCCCAGGCCCTGACTTTGCTGTTGTGCTAAAGCAAAGTGTGCAACAAGGTAGGCGAAACGCATTGTGGACAAGTGCAGGTGTTGGCGGTGCTATTTTGTTGCACATAGCTTATTGTGTAATGGGTGTGGCGCTTATTTTGTCTCAATCGCCTAGTTTGTTTATGGCACTTAAATATGTAGCAGGCGCTTATTTGGCTTATCTTGGAATACAAGCACTAAGAGCGGCTAAGCCGGGCGCATCATCAACCAATGATATTGATAACCAAACAGCTCCAGAGGAGTCTATTTGGGTTGCTTTTAGACGCGGTTTTTTCACTAACGCACTGAACCCAAAAGCCACGCTCTTTTTTATGTCGTTATTTACCTTAGTAATAAGTCAAACAACGCCAGTGAGTGTACAAATTGGTTATGGTATTTATATGGCGCTTGCAACATGGGCGTGGTTTTCTGCGCTTTCGTTGGTACTTTCTAAAGCCTGCGTGCGTGATTTTTTTCAGCAACGCGGCTACTGGTTTGACCGAGGTATTGGCGTTATTTTAATTGCGTTGGCTGTACGTGTTGTTATTTAACTTGTTCAATTTATGTAATACAAGCAGGAGTAAACATGCCTTTATATAATTTTTCGTTTGGATCTAACATGTCGTCTAATCGTTTGTTGGCACGTTTGCCAAACGCAAAGCGTGTGGGCACAGCAATCCTTAAAGGGTATGAGCTAACCTTTGATATGCTTTTTTCTGATGGTTCGGGTAAATGCAGTATTCAAAAAACTGATAAAGCAGATGCCTTAGTATACGGTGTGGTCTATGAGGTTAACACTGACGAAAAACTCACTTTAGATGCGATAGAAGGCCCAGGTTACGATTGTGTAGATATAACGGTTGAGCTGTTAAATGGGCAAACAATTGATACCCATTGTTATATTGCAAATACACACGACGAGGACGTTTTACCCTACGATTGGTACGTTAAACATGTTCATCGCGGAGCACTTGAAGCGGGCGTACCAAAGGCTTACAGTGATGCAATACTTAATCGCCCACAAAAGAGCGATCCTAATAAAGAACGCGCAGCAATTGAATTTGCAGTGCATCAATAATAAAAGGACTAACATGAAACTGACTAATTTAGCGGCTTTTACACTACTGGCCAGTGCTACTTTTAATACTTGGGCACAGGTTGATACCAACAAAATAGAAGAGGTCATTAAAACCTCTATGGCGCGCTTTGATGTGCCAGGTATGGCCGTTGCTATTGTTGAAAATGATGAGGTTGTACTCGCTAAAGGGTTTGGCATCGCAAACCTAAATACAAAGGCTGAAGTAAATAAAGATACGTTATTTGGTATTGCATCAAATACAAAGGCATTTACCAGCGCCGCGTTAGCTAAATTAGTCGATGAGGGGAAATTACGCTGGGATGACCGCGTAATCGACCATTTACCTGAATTTAGATTATACGACTCATATGTAACCCGGGAAATGCGAGTGCGCGATTTACTAAGCCACCGTAGTGGTTTAGGCCTTGGGCAAGGCGACTTAATGATTTGGCCAAGCACAGATAAATCAGTTTCTGATATTTTATCAGGCTTAAAATACTTAAAACCAGCCAGCAGTTTTCGTAGTAAATACGCTTATAACAACCTGATGTTTGTAACAGCAGGTGAAGTTGTAGCGCGTGTATCTGGCATAAGCTGGAACGATTACGTTGAAAAACATATTTTACAGCCGCTAAAAATGACTAACTCACGCGCAGGTTTTTCGCGTATCCCAAAAAGTAATAAAAACTGGGCAATAGGGCATATTCCAATGGAGGGAAGCTTACACCCATTTTTTGTTAATTACCTTGAAGACTTTAGAGGTGCAGGTGCTATTGCATCGAGTGTAGAGGATATGAGCCAATGGCTACGCACTCAATTGACTGGCGGCAAAATGCCTAATGGCGATCAATTGTTTAGTGAAAAACAACAAGCGCAAATGTGGCATCCGCACATTACCTCTATGGCATCTAAAAGTGCCTTTGAGGCATACCATCAACAATTTAGAGGTTATGGTTTAGGTTGGAGCATAGAGGATTACCAAGGCTTTAAAAAGCTAGGTCATGGTGGCGGTATTTTAGGGATGGTGTCGCAAGTTACGTTACTACCAGAAAAAAAAATCGGTATTGTTATTTTGTCTAATCAGCAAGCATTTAGTGCTTTAAGTGCAGTTACCCACGAAGTACTTGAAGATGTGCTCAACCTAGAGGATAAAGATTGGGTTGAAGATTTAGCCAAAAAGCATTTTGAAGGTAAGCAAAAAGCATACGCAAATGCGACACCACCAACCCCTGCGGATTATCAGCCACAGCTACCTAGTATAAATTATACTGGTACACTAAACGATGATTGGTATGGCGACGTTATTATTGAAGAGCTTGATGGTAAATTACGAATTGATTTTACGCACACAAAACGCTTAAAAGGCACACTTGAGCACTATACAGGCAACACGTTTATTGTTAAGTGGGACGAAAAGCTGCTCGAAGCCGATGCGTTTATTAGTTTTGAAATGAGTACAGCTAACCGTGTTAATAGCGCCAACATGCGTGCAGTTTCAACAGCCGTGACCGACTTTAGTTTTGACTTTAGAAATTTAAATTTAAAAACTAAATGATTAACGCTCAAGTTATATAGCTATACACCAAAGTCGCAAAGCCACCATCGGGTGGCTTTGTTATATTAAGTTTTCACTTATTTGGTTTTTGGAGTTTTTATGCGTACTGCAGTTATCTCACATCCACATTGCCGTAAGCATAAAATGATAGACGACCACCCTGAGTGCCCAGAACGTTTAGATGCGATAACTGACCGCTTGCTTGCCAGTGGCGTAGACGTGGGGTTAAAGCATTTACAAGCGCCTAAAGCTCATCGAGAACATTATTTACTAGCGCATGATGAGGCGCTTGTTAATATGGTTGAGCGATTAATCCCTCAAGAGGGCTTAAATAATCTCGATGGCGATACATGGCTTTGCCCTGACTCATTTAAAGCAATTGAGCGCGCGGTGGGGGCCGGGGTTTTAGCGGTAGATGAAATACTTGATGATAAACTCGACGCGGCATTTTGCTCTGTGCGTCCGCCAGGACATCATGCCAATAAGCACTCGTCATCAGGGTTTTGCGTATTTAATAACATAGCGATTGCTGTTAAGTATGCACAAAGCAAAGGCATCAAACGTATTGCGATTGCCGATTTTGATGTACACCATGGTAACGGCACCCAAGACATTTTTATTGATGATCAAAGGGTGCTGCTTTGCTCGTTATTTCAATACCCGTTTTACCCAAACACAGCGGTTAAAAATAATAACCATATTGTTAATTCGCCTTTACCTATTGCAAGCAATGGGGACGATTTAAAAGAGGTATTCAATAGCCAATGGTTACCAAAATTAAAGGATTTTAAGCCTGAACTGTTATTTATAAGTGCAGGTTTTGACGCACATGTAGAAGATGACATGGCAAGCCTGAATTTTGTGGAAGACGATTACATTTGGCTCACTGAGCAGCTATGCAAAGTAACAAAAGAAAGTGGCTGTAAGGGAATTATATCGTATTTGGAAGGGGGCTATGCGCTATCAGCATTGGGTAGAAGTGCAGTAGCGCATATTAAAGTGCTTAGCGAGCAATAGTTATTAAAAGTATGTTTAAAGCCCGAGTAAATCAAATGCCTGTGAAGTACTTAGCGTTTTAATTTTACCTAGGCAACAATGCCCTTCATTTAATAGGTAAGCAGTAACAAGGTGTGCTAGCTGCTCTTCGGTTAAGGCTAAGCAAGGTTGAGCTTGTAGGTTAAGGTATTGACCTTGTTTATTAAGCACTCTCACATTACTTAGTTCACTTAAGGCAACACCGTGTAAGCACTCATTTTGCTCTTGCTGGTTTCGCGCTACTTCAAGCTCATTATAAATAACCATTAACTGTGGAAAGCTGTTTAACATGGTTAGCCTACAGTTACTTCGTATGAAGTAAATTTACGTATATTAATAACGCCGTTATCAAATATTAAATATTGGCCTTTAATACCTTGTAAAATACCGCTTACAACGGGGTTTTTATCAAAGTTAAATGAGCTGATTTTGGTTGGGTATTCGGTGACTGGAAAGTTTAAATCAACCACGTCTTCATCAAGTTGTTCTATGGCTGTTGCGCCAAATAGCTCACTAAGCTCGTTTAGTTTATCGCTAATTTGTGGAATAAGCTCAGCGGCGGCAGCTTTTAAGTCTATAGCTTCGTTTTGACCTTTTAACATGTTGCGCCAATTAGTTTTATCGGCAATAAACTCTGCTAATGCAACCTCTACCAATCCCGACTGCAAACGTGTTTGTACTTTAAAAATAGGTAAAGCTTGAGTGGCGCCTTGGTCAATCCAACGTGTAGGTATTTGTGTATGGCGGGTAATACCTACTTTTAATCCCGAGGTGTTAGCTAAGTAAACGTAATGTGGGATCATACAATTAGCTTCGCCCCACTGTGGCTCTCGACATGTACCTTGATCGTAGTGGCAGGTTTCTGGTTTCATAATACACATGTCGCAGCTAGCGAGCTTACGCATACAAACAAAACAATGGCCTTGAGAATAACTTTTTTTGGTTTTTTTACCGCAGTTAGAACACAAAATAGTGCCGCTAAATGTAAGCGTTAGTTCTTTACCTATAAAAGCATTTAAATTAACTAGCTCATCGCCAACGGGAAGGTGATATTGAACGGGTTCTGTTAAGCTCGATTTTAATTTACGCAGTGTGCCTTGCATCTTCACATAGCCCCTAAAGATGTTTAAAAAGGAGAGTCTAACATTTTTAAACTGTATTGGCTTTTTAAGAAATTAACATACTCAGGATAAGGCAACGCTTTAGCATATAAATAACCTTGTGCGCGGTCTGCATTCATTTGTTTTAATAGCTGGTGGATTTCTTGAGTTTCAACACCTTCTACAGTAATTGACAAGTTAAGCTGGTGCGCCATATCTATTGATGTTTGAACTATGACTTGGTGAGCGGGGTTATTAACGAGGTCAAAAATAAATGATTTATCTATTTTAAGCTCGCTAAAGTGGTAGTTAACAAGGTAGCTCAATGATGCGTAACCTGTGCCAAAGTCATCGAGTACAACTTTTATTCCTAATGCTGATAATTCATCAACTAATTTAATGAGCACGTCTTGGCTTTCTACAAAGGCAGATTCAGTTAATTCAAACTTAAGTAAGTGAGCGGGTGCTTGATGTTTGATTAGTATATTTTCTATTTTTTCAGCTAAGTTATTAATGGCTAAGTTTTTAGCGCTTAAGTTAACGCTAATTGTGTGCTCTTTATGGCCGCTGTTAATTAGCTCTACAAGATCTTTACAAGCTTGTTCAATAACCCACAAGGTCAGCTCATTAATTATTCCGGTATGCTCTGCCAAAATTACAAGCTCTTCAATCGAAATGTTTTTATAGGTGGGATCAGGCCAGCGTAGTAGCGCTTCAGCGCCTATTACTTGATTATTAACTAAACTTATTTGCGGTTGATAATACAGCGCAAGCTGGTTTGTTTTAATTGCTTTTTGCAAATGAGCCGCCAAACCAACATCCATTATTAAACTGTTATTAATTGCAGACGACGCAACGCGATCTGCACGTCCTTTTGCATCTTTTAAGGCTAAGTAACCGCGCTTTAACCAATATTCAAAATCATTACTTTGGTTTGCACTACTAATGCCAATTGTGTAGTTGAGTTGCAGACTCAAACCTTTAATTTCATATTGCTTGGGGAGGTTACTAATGACTTTTGTGAGTAGTGTTTTGAGTGTGTCTTGGTTTTGGTTTTTGGTTGAGATACAAGCAAATACACCACTGTTTAAATCAGCCAGACGAGGACTGTTATTTAAATCGGTTTCAAGGTTTGCAAACTCTCTTTCGTGCATTAATTCATTCTCTAGTCGCTCAGCAATGTGCTTTATGAGGGTGTAACCTTGAGTCGATGTAATGATGGTATTAAGCGAATTAAAATGACATATTTTTATTAGGCACAAGGTGGTAGAACGGTTTTGGCTTTGCAGGGACATAAATGCTTGTTTGAGCTTAGAGCTATTAAGCAACTTAGTTTGTTGAGTGTGAGTTGCATGGTAAAGCGCGCGCTCTCGTTGATAGCGTACACGATCAGCCAACGCCATGGCCATTAAAACAATTTCACATAAAATCGCCACCAA
Organism: Pseudoalteromonas sp. ECSMB14103; assembly: GCF_000813065.1. Classification (NCBI taxonomy): domain Bacteria; kingdom Pseudomonadati; phylum Pseudomonadota; class Gammaproteobacteria; order Alteromonadales; family Pseudoalteromonadaceae; genus Pseudoalteromonas; species Pseudoalteromonas sp. ECSMB14103. The sequence goes on from NZ_JWGY01000008.1 coordinate 103,544, forward strand.
AAAGGCGTGACGCGAAGTGAAACTGTAATCAATCACGCCGGTGAGCTCCAGTGGTTGTATTACAGCACCTAAAATAAGGGGAACCCACGAAAAAACGTAAAATTTGGCCCATCTAAAACCACTAAGCAGTTTTTTATAAATTAATATAGTGCATGCAACATATAGCAGCGCTAATACGCAGAAAAAAAGTGGCGCAGCGATGTTTTCAGGAATAAAAAAGCTAGCTATACCCATAACAAACATAAGAGAAAGCAGCGCTTTGCTCATTGTGTATCGCCAGCACTTATCTTTATGGTAGCGCAAAAACATAGTACAAAAGGCGAGAGTAAAAAACGAAACCGCGTAATTACTCACAATGACTTTGTGATGAAAAAATAGTTGCCATTCTAAAGGCCAAAGGTAAAACCCAAACCCAAGCACTATACCCATTAGTATCAGTGCGCTAATTATGTAACCAATATAAACAAGGTAAACCCGGTCTTTTATACCAAAATAGAGTACTAGGTTGTAAAGTGCAGCCATGAGTAATACGCCAGCAAATATTCCCCAAATACCAGTTTGAGAACGCATTAAATCTACAAATTCTTTATCGCGGTATAAATTGATAGGTGTTTTGCTAATGCCCACGGTGTCTATTTTAATAACAAGGCGCTGGGTTGATTTTTGCTCCATCAAAAAGTTGATGTGTGGCACGCTGTACTGAAACAAAGTCAGTTTTTTTTCTCTATCACCCAACTTATAAGTTTTTAATATATGGTTGTTTTTATCTAAACGATAAACTGTGAGGTGATCGGCCATTGGGTTATCAAAGTGAGCAACTACTTTTTGACTTTCTTGGCTTTTGTTTTCTAAATCAAGAAACAACCAATAATTTTGCTGAGTAAAACTCCAAGGAATTTCAGAAAAAGGAGCATGGGTAAGTAAATTAGGTTGCTTGATAATTGCATCGAATGTTTGGTTTTTGGTTTCATCAATGTAGTAGGCGTGATTGAGATACATTGGTGATGTTTTATCAATTGTGTAACGAGTAGGCACTACTAGGTTTGAAGCCAATGTATTGATAATAAAAAATATAAATATCAAAATGGCAACAGCAAGTGAATGATAACGTAAAGTTCTAAGTTCCAATGTATGCTTACTTTTTAAAAACTTTTAATTAGTGTAGCACTAAAAAAGCGCAGGCGAACTGCGCTTTTTTAGTTAAATTAATTGGTCATACCAATCAATTTTTATTAGCTTACTGCTCGCGAGCAATAGCACGATAAGCAATATCAGTTCGATACTCCATACCATCCCAGCTAATTTGTTTAACCAGCTCATAGGCTCGTTGTTGTGCTTCTGTTACGCTATTACCCAATGCCGTTGCGCACAAAACACGGCCGCCGGCAGTAACAACATCATCTCCGCTTTGTTTAGTGCCCGCATGAAATACTTTTTCATCAGCAGGGTAGTTAACCTTAAGGCCTGAAATAGCATCGCCTTTAGGGTAGTCACCCGGGTAGCCTTTAGCTGCAAGTACAACGCCTACCGCTGCGCGTGGGTCAAACTCGATGGTGGTTTTATCTAGTTCTTCACGGTTAGCCGCTTCAATCAGTTCAACTAAATCTGATTGTAAACGTAGCATCATAGGTTGTGTTTCAGGGTCGCCAAAACGACAGTTATACTCGATAACTTTAGGTGTACCTGAGCTATCTATCATTAAACCTGCATACAAGAAGCCAGTGTACGGGTGGCCTTCGCTTGCCATGCCTTCTACTGTCGGTGTGATCACTTCATCCATGATGCGTTGATGGATTTCGTTTGTCACCACTGGCGCAGGAGAGTATGCACCCATACCTCCAGTATTTGGGCCGGCATCGCCATTATAAGCACGTTTATGATCTTGGCTTGTTGCAAACGGAAGGACGTTTTTACCATCTACCATTACAATGAAAGAAGCTTCTTCGCCATCTAAAAACTCTTCAATAACAACACGGCTACCAGCATCACCAAAGGCATTACCGGCAAGCATATCGCGAATAGCGTCTTCAGCTTCCTGATGTGTCATTGCAACAATAACGCCTTTACCTGCGGCTAAACCATCGGCTTTAATTACAATTGGCGCACCTTTTTCTTTTAAATAAGCAAGGGCCGGGTCAATTTGCTCAAATGTTTGGTAATCGGCGGTTGGTATATCATGGCGAGCTAAAAAGTCTTTCGTAAACGACTTAGAGCCTTCAAGCTGGGCTGCACCCGCTGTTGGGCCAAATATAGCCATATCATGTTCACGAAATTTATCCACAACACCTAATACGAGCGGTACTTCAGGGCCTACAATGGTGAGCTCTACATTATTTTGCTGAGCAAATTTTAATAGGCCATCTAAATCTTCAACGTTAATTGCAACATTTTCGAGTTTAGGCTCAAGTGCAGTACCTGCGTTACCTGGAGCAACAAACACGGTATTTACTTTACTGTTTTGAGCGGCCTTAAACGCAAGTGCGTGTTCGCGGCCGCCACTGCCAATGACTAATACATTCATGGCGTACTATTCCTATTTAAAGCGGTTTTTTAAATTTAAGCGTCATACGGTCGCTTTCACCAATAGCTTTATATTTTTCAGCGTCTTGTTCGCCAAGTCTTAAGCTAGGTGGTAGCGTCCACACCCCTTTAGGGTGATCGGCTGTATCTTTTGGATTAGCATTAATTTCACTAGTTGCTGCTAGCTCAAATCCTGCTTGCTTTGCAAGGTCAACCACGTAGCTCTGTTTCATATAACCTGATGTTTTTTGATCCTCATCAGCACGGTTTTCAGCTAAACGATGCTCAACCACACCCAATGTACCACCTGGTTTTAGTGCTTTATAAAACGCTTTAAATGCGCTCAATGCACCGTCTGTATCTTTACCCATATACCAGTTATGCACATTGCGGAAGGTAAGTACCATATCGGCAGATTCTGCAGGCGCAATATCTAGGTGGGTTAAAGGGGCAAACTCTGTAATTTTAACATTACTAAAGCGTTCGTCTTCAGCTACTTTTTGTTTAAACGCAGCTAATGAACGTTGATAGTAATCAACCGATGAGTCGCTAGGGAAATGAGCTGCATAGTATAAGCCTTGCTCTTTCAATGCTGGCGCTAAAATTTCACTGTACCAACCACCACCTGGCGCAATTTCTACAACGGTCATTGACGGTTTAAAGCCAAAAAATGCCAATGTTTGCTCAGGGTGGCGATATTCATCACGAGCACTATTTTTAGCGCTTCGCTCGCTTGCTTTTATTGCGTGGCTTAGGCTTGATTCATGGTTATGGCTCAATGCCATTGTTGAAGTAAGTGCTAGGCTAGCAACAAGTAGAGACTTTAGTGCAAATTTCATCGTTTGTTCCTTCACATTAAAATTAGGAGTTAGAATAATCAGAATACGTGAATTGCTTGCAAACAAAAAGGGTTAAACGTTGAGCTTAACCCTTTTTGTGATTAGTGGCGGAAGTGACGCATGCCAGTAAACACCATAGCCATGCCCGCTTCATCCGCGGCCGCGATAACTTCTTCATCGCGCATTGAACCACCCGGTTGAATAACCGCTGTTATACCAGCCTCTGCAGCAGCATCTATGCCATCGCGGAATGGGAAAAACGCATCCGATGCCATAACAGAACCCGGTACTTCTAGGTTTTCATCAGCAGCTTTAATACCCGCTATTTTAGCAGAGTAAACGCGGCTCATTTGGCCTGCGCCTACACCTATAGTCATACCGTCGCGGGCATACACAATCGCGTTTGATTTAACAAACTTAGCGACTTTCCAGCAAAACAGTAAATCTTTAAGTTCCTGCTCAGAAGGCTGACGCTTAGAGACGACTTTTAAGTCGCCTTGAGTAACCATACCTAGGTCGCGATCTTGTACTAAAACGCCGCCGTTTACACGTTTAATATCATGGCCCGTTGCTTTGCCACTCCATTGTCCGCACGCTAATAAACGTACGTTCTTTTTAGCTTCAACAATTTTTGCAGCTTCACTTGAAATGCTCGGGGCAATAATCACTTCAACAAATTGACGGTCAACAATGGCTTGTGCTGTTGCAGCGTCAAGCTCGCGGTTAAAGGCAATAATGCCGCCAAATGCTGATGTTGGGTCTGTTTTAAATGCACGCTCGTAAGCACTAAGAATATCTTCACCAATTGAAACACCACACGGGTTTGCGTGTTTAACAATAACACACGCAGGTACATCAAATTCTTTAACGCACTCAAGGGCTGCATCGGTATCTGCAATGTTATTAAACGACAGTGCTTTACCTTGTAACTGAGTAGCAGTTGCAACTGATGCTTCACTTACATCGTTTTCAACGTAAAAAGCAGCATCTTGATGTGAGTTTTCACCGTAACGCATATCTTGCTTTTTAGTGAATTGCATGTTGATAGTACGTGGGAACTTAGTGTCTTCAACGGCTTCTTCAGTGTAATCAGGAACCATTTTGCCAAAGTAATTAGCAATCATGCCATCGTATTGAGCTGTGTGCTCATACGCGGCAATAGCTAAATCAAAACGTGTTTTATACGTAGTTGAACCATTGTTATTTTGCATTTCGCTAATAACGCGATCGTAATCGCTTGCGTTTACAACAATCGTTACGTCTTTGTGATTTTTAGCAGCTGCGCGAACCATTGTCGGGCCGCCAATATCAATATTTTCAATGGCATCTTCAAGGCTGCAGTTTTCTTGAGCGACAGTATTCGCAAAGGGGTATAAGTTAACTACAACAATATCGATAGCAGAGATGTTGTTATCTGCCATTACATCTTCATCTTGTCCGCGACGGGCTAAAATACCGCCGTGAATTTTAGGGTGAAGGGTTTTTACGCGGCCATCCATGATTTCAGGGTGACCGGTGTGATCTGAAACTTCAGTCACTTTTATGCCGTTATCAGCAAGGAGTTTACATGTACCGCCAGTTGATAAAATATCTACACCTTGCGCTTCTAGTGCGCGGGCAAATTCAACAATACCGGTTTTATCAGACACACTTAATAGTGCGCGACGAATGGGACGATGAGTATCCATTGTAGTTTGATTTCCTCAGTTAATGAGCTAGCTTAGAAGCGGGCATTTTAACTGATTACAACTTAAAAAACGACTTATAAAGCGCCAATAAGCGTGAGCATTTTGCAACATCTCTACTAAATTGTACGCATAAAAAAAGCACCCTAAGGTGCTTTTTTAATAATTAACTGTGATTTATCACAGCCTGAATCTTAGTTCATGCCGTATTTTTTTAGCTTTTTACGTAAAGTACCACGGTTGATACCTAGTAAAATAGCTGCACGAGTTTGGTTACCACGTGTGTATGTCATTACTTCTTCAAGTAATGGCGCTTCTAGCTCTGAAAGAACAAGGTCGTAAACGTCTTGCACATCTTGACCGTTAAGCTGTTTTAAGTAGTGGTGAACAGCTTTTTTTACTGCATCACGCAATGGCTGCGGTTTCTCGTGTGACTGAACATGAGGGTTTGTGATAAATGGAGAAGTCACGTTTTGTTCGAACATTATAAAGTCTCTTTCTTTCTTAGTTAGCTGCTAGTGTTTTAAAGTATTGCTCTAATGCGACGACCTGTGCTTCTGAGTTGTCGAGCGCATTAAATACTCGCCTAAACTGACCATCACTGTCATGGGTTTGCAAATACCAAGATACATGTTTGCGAGCAATTCTCGCGCCCATTGGCTCACCGTAAAACGCATGGAGGTTTGTTAAATGCTCCATTAAAATACTGCGCACCTCTGCAATAGCAGGTGGCTGCATGTGTTCACCAGTTCGCAAATAGTGGTCTATTTCCCTAAATATCCAAGGGCGACCTTGGGCGGCTCGACCAATCATAATGGCATCTGCACCCGTATAGTCTAAAACCTGTTTTGCTTTTTCTGGCGAGGTAATATCACCATTTGCAACAACAGGAATTGACACTGAACGTTTTATATCCCTAATAGTGGCGTACTCTGCTTCACCTTTATACATACATGCGCGTGTACGCCCATGTACAGCCAGTGATGCAATGCCATAACGTTCAGCTATTCTCGCAATCTCTACACCATTACGGTTATCCGGATCCCATCCTGTACGGATTTTAAGTGTTACAGGTATATCAACAGCATTAACCACTGCATCAATAATCTCTTCCACGAGTTCAGGAAACTGTAATAAAGCAGAGCCTGCGAGTTTCTTGTTCACTTTTTTTGCTGGGCACCCCATATTGATATCTATGATTTGTGCACCGTTAGCAACATTGAATTGTGCGGCCTGCGCCATAAGCTCAGGATCAGCTCCTGCAATCTGCACCGCGCGTATACCCGACTCACCGCTGTGATCCATACGATTCATCGACTTTTCAGTTTTCCAAACCTTTGGGTTTGACGATAACATTTCAGACACAGCAAGCCCGGCGCCTAAGCGACGGCAGAGTTGTCTAAATGGTCTGTCTGTAATGCCGGCCATAGGCGCAACAATTACATTATTCTCAAGTTGGTATTTACCGATACGCACTGTATTCAATAGGCCTCTTTTCAAGGGGCGCTAAGTTTACGGCTTTTTTGACAAAAATCAAAGGCTATAAATTGAACAAAAGTGACTTTTTTTTGCACTTTTCGTATTGACATTTGATAACCGTATGACGAAAGGGTTTATTTGTGTGAAATTTGAACGAATGGTGTTTTTATAATAAATAATGTTTATTTTTTATTTTGTAAAAAAATAGTAAAGCCTGTTAAATACAGGCTTTACATGCGACTTTTGAGTTAATACTCTAAAATTTATAATGTATATGGTTGGCTGTTTTTTGTACCGCTAACACGAGTCCAATCACCTTCAATGGCAATATTATCTAGCTCAATAAAAGGGGCGTAAATATCAGCTACTGACTGGGCTTGCTCTTCTAATATGCCCGACATGGCAATTTTGCCACCTGGCTTTAACAATCCTAAAATCACACTGTGAAGCTCTCGTAGTGGTTGCGCTAAAATATTTGCCACAACAATATCGGCTGTAAACTCAGGTTGATTTTCTGGCAGGTACACTTCAAGTTTGTCAGCAACGCCATTACGGTTAGCGTTATCTAAGCTTGCTTCGAGTGCTTGCGGGTCAATATCTATCCCTATCATGCGCTCAGCACCCAATTTAATAGCAGCGATACCTAAAATGCCCGAGCCACAGCCAAAATCCACGACGGTTTTACCGGTAAGGTCTTGGCTTTCTAGCCATTTTAAACACAGAGCTGTTGTTGCGTGTGTGCCTGTGCCAAACGCAAGGCCAGGGTCAAGTAAAACGTTAACAGCATCAGGATCAGGAATATCTCGCCAGCTAGGGCAAATCCATAGCTTTTCACCAAACTGAATAGGGTGGAAGTTATCCATCCATTCACGTTCCCAGTCTTTATCTTCAAGCTGTTCAATTTTGTAAACGAGTGATTCATTGATTTCGTCGTGGCGCTTTAATAGTGCGATCACTTCGTTCATATCGTGATTAGCTTCAAATAAACCAATTACAGTGGTGTCAGCCCAAAATTCAACAGTGCCAATTTTTGGCTCGTAAATAGGGGTGTCTTTAGCATCTATAAAGGTAACAGACGCACTGCCTGCTTCCATTAATAGGTCACTTACTGCATCTGCGGTTGCAGCATTGGCATTGATACGGATTTGGATCCAAGCCATCTTTATTTCCTTGAAATAGAAAAAAGGCCGCTACAGCGGCCTTTTTAGTTTATACAAAGCGCTAAATTACTTAGCGTCTAAAAAGCTTTTTAGTAAATCTGAGCGAGAAGGGTGGCGTAATTTACGCAGTGCTTTCGCTTCTATTTGACGAATACGCTCACGTGTTACATCAAATTGCTTACCTACTTCTTCTAAGGTGTGGTCGGTATTCATATCGATACCAAAGCGCATACGAAGTACTTTTGCTTCACGCGCTGTTAAGCCGGCTAGTACATCGTTAGTTGCACCACGAAGCGACTCCATTGTTGCCGAATCGATTGGCGAATCAATGGTGGTATCTTCAATAAAGTCACCTAAGTGCGAATCTTCATCATCACCGATTGGTGTTTCCATCGAAATTGGCTCTTTAGCAATTTTAAGTACCTTACGGATTTTATCCTCAGGCATCATCATGCGTTCTGCTAATTCTTCAGGATTTGGCTCACGACCCATTTCTTGTAACATTTGACGAGAGATACGGTTAAGTTTATTAATCGTTTCGATCATATGTACCGGGATACGGATAGTTCTTGCTTGGTCGGCAATAGAGCGAGTGATAGCTTGACGTATCCACCACGTAGCATAAGTAGAGAACTTATAACCACGACGGTATTCAAACTTATCTACCGCTTTCATCAAGCCAATATTACCTTCTTGGATTAAATCCAAGAACTGTAAACCACGGTTTGTGTATTTTTTAGCAATTGAGATTACAAGACGTAAATTAGCTTCAACCATTTCTTTTTTCGCACGGCGCGCTTTTGCTTCACCAATACTCATACGACGGTTAATGTCTTTAATACGCTCTATGCTTAAACCAGTTGTTTGCTCAATAATAGATAGCTTATTGATACAACGAATTATTTCAGGTTTAACTTCTTCAAGTTTAGCTGAGTATTTTTCGTTGTTTGAAATTTCTAAATCAACCCACGAAGGATCTGTTTCGTTATTAGCAAAGTGCTTAACGAATGCTTTTTTAGGTAGCTTAGCAATTTGTACAGCTTGTTTCATGATTAGACGTTCTTGAACACGAACACGATCCATCATTTCGCGCATGTTGTTAACCATGCGATCAAACTGTTTAGGAATTAGCTTGAAAGTTCTGAAAAGCTCACCAATTTCAAAAATGGCGGCTTGTGAATCAGGATGCGAACGACCTTTAGCTTCAAACGTATCACGTGCTTTATTGTATAAATCACGTAAGTTTTCAAAATGAATGCGAGCTTCTTCAGGATCTGGGCCTGTATCTACTTCTTCTTCATCTTCATCATCGTCACTTTTGTCATCGTCTTCATCATCGTCATCAAGTTGTTTTTCACTTAATTCTGAACCGATATTAGTTGCTGAAATTGGCGCTTCGTCTTCGTTTGGATCAATGAAACCTACGATGATATCGCTTAAACGCATTTCTTCTGCTTCAAACTTATCCCACTGCTCTAGTAGGTAAGTGATTGCTTCAGGGTATTCAGCAACTGAAATTTGTACTTGGTTGATCCCTTCTTCAATACGCTTAGCGATAACAATTTCGCCTTCACGTGTAAGAAGTTCAACAGTGCCCATTTCGCGCATGTACATGCGAACTGGATCGGTAGTGCGGCCAATTTCTTTTTCTACCGTAGCAAGTGCAGCAGCGGCAGCTTCAGCTGCGTCTTCGTCTGTCGTTGTTTCTTGCATCATTAGTTCATCGGCATCAGGCGCGTTTTCGCTAACCTTAATACCCATGTCATTAATCATGCTTATGATATCTTCTACTTGATCTGAGTCAATTATGTCTTGTGGAAGGTGATCATTTACTTCTGCAAAAGTTAAGTAGCCTTGCTCTTTACCTTTTTGAATCAGAAGTTTTAATTGTGACTGAGGAGTTGGATCCATAGAGATTGTTTCTTCCACTCTGATAAGTTGATACAACAGGCGCCATCACTTGGTTTACATTAATGCCAACCAGAACAATGTGACGCAGTGAATAGCACAGTATAACATCCAAAACTAGATCTGACTAGCTGTTAGTCGCTTTTAACGCTGTCATTAGTAAATGACATTCTAGTCTTTCGTCGCTATTTAAACCTTGTGTCTTGTCTTTTATTAATAAGGTCTCTAGTCGATAATTTAAACACTGATCTTCAATAAATTTAAAAGTATTTTTAAAAACAGTCTCTAAACGCTCTTCATTTATTTCATGTTGCCAAGTAGCGAGCTTAATAAGAGGCTCATAATCGTCAGTATCTCTAAAAAATTCGAGTATCTGAGCCGTAGTGATAGTCTCTTTTTCAAGTGCTTGTTGCTGCAAGCGAAGCAATAAACCAATACCTGCAATGTTCATTTGTGCAAGTTCTGGCAAATAAGGAACACTTTTAGCTAGGTTTGGATGCTGAATTAAAATACCAATAGCCTGTCGCATTGGGGTTATTTTAAATTTTCGCTCAATAGAATGCTGTTGCTTTGGTGTTTTTAATCGATTATTAAGTTGTTCACGCGTGCGCCCAATTAGTCTACCTAATTGCTCTAAAATATTTTCTTGGTAAAATTCACTCGGAATTTTTTCAATGAGCGGTAGGGCTGCACTGAGTAATTTTGCTTTACCCGAATCGAGTGTTAAATCAATTTCTTGGCTTAATTTGTTAAACATGACTTTAGTAAAGTCATCGGCTTCACTTAAACGCTGTTCGAATGCTTCTTTACCTTCTTTTTGCACTAATGAATCGGGATCTTCTCCATCAGGCAAAAATACAAAGTTCAATGCTTTACCGTCATTTAAGTAGGGGAGCGCATTTTCAAGTGCCCGCCAAGCTGCATCGCGTCCAGCTCGGTCGCCATCGTAACAACAAATGACCTTATCGGTCGTTCTAAATAACGTATGCATGTGTTCGCTTGTTGTGGCGGTTCCCAGTGCTGCAACAGCGTATTCAATCTCTTTTTCTGCAAGTGCAACAACATCCATGTAGCCTTCAACAATAAGAATGTGCTCTAACTTTTTGTGTGCTTGTTTAGCTTCATAAAGGCCATAAAGCTCAAACCCTTTATGAAAAATTCGAGTCTCTGGAGAGTTTAAATATTTAGGCCCTTGATCAGCTTGCATAACGCGACCGCCAAAGGCGACAACTCTGCCGCGTTTATCACGAATAGGAAACATTAAGCGGTCGCGAAAAAAGTCGAACTGCCTGCCTGGTGTTTTTTCTGAGGCGAGCTTTAATTCGACGAGTTGCTCTTTTTGTTCTTTATTACGGCCAAGTTGTAAACATAAGCCATCCCATTCACTAGGGGCGTAGCCAACCATAAACTTTTTAACGGTTTCTCCGCTCAGTCCTCGACCTTTAACATAGTCAATGACTGCGGCCGAGTTAGCGTGGTGCTTTAGTTGGTGCTGATAAAAGCGAGCTGTATGAAGCATCAAATCGTAATCTGAACGCTTTTGCGCAGCGGTACGTTCTGGCGCAGAGCTACCGCCTTGTTCGCGGGGCACGTCCAAGTTGAGCATGCTGGCAAGCTCTTCAATGGCATCAACAAACTCTAGTTTGTCGTATTCCATAACAAATGATATTGCGTTGCCATTCGCCCCACAGCCAAAGCAATGATAAAACTGTTTATCTTGCGATACCGTAAACGAGGGAGACTTTTCGTTATGAAAAGGGCAACATGCTTGATAGTCTTTACCGGCTTTTTTAAGCCCAACTTTAGAGTCTATCAGGTCGACAATATCGGTTCTGGCAAGTAAATCATCTATAAAACTTCGTGGGATCTTTCCAGCCATTAGTAAAATACAGTCCTGAAATATTAAGAAGAATAACGAAAGTGAAACTTAAAATTTATACTAGTTAGGTGAAACTTAAAATTTATACTAGTTAGGTATAAATAATTGGACCTTAACTTATCAAAATGACGGCTAAATAAATAGAGTCAGTATGAATAATTTCATTTTTGAATATAGGCATAACGTTTACTTTTTAGTGACGTAAAAACAAAGAAACCGAGCACTAGGCTCGGTTTACTTCAATTATACTTTACGTATAGGGAGTGTTAGGCGGTTAATCTTTGCTTTATTAAACCAGAGATCTTACCCATATCGGCGCGACCTTCAGCTTTGCTTTTGATTATACCCATCACTTTACCCATGTCTTGCATACCTGCTGCGTTAGTATCAGCAATAGCCGCGTCAATGAGAGCAATTATTTCTTCGTCACTCAATTGTTGAGGTAAGAAGGTTTCAAGTGCTGCTATTTCATTGGCTTCAATTTCAGCTAAATCATCACGCCCAGCATCTTTGTACTGAGTGTAAGAGTCGCGACGTTGTTTAACAAGCTTCACTATAACGGAGGTAATACCTGCGTCGTCTAGTGTTATTTGCTCGTCAATCTCACGTTGCTTGATTGCAGCAAGTACCATGCGAATAGGGTTAAGACGTTGTTTGTCTTTAGCTCTCATCGCATCTTTTTGCGCATCTTTTAGCGTTATTAAAAGGCTCATTTATACAAGACCTAATGTATTAGTATAATTTAACGCGACGAGCGTTATCACGAGAAAGTTTTTTCATGTGACGCTTAACTGCTGCAGCTTTCTTACGCTTACGCTCAGCTGTTGGCTTTTCATAGTGCTCGCGACGACGAACTTCTGAAAGGATACCTGCTTTTTCACATGAACGCTTGAAGCGACGAAGTGCTACGTCAAACGGTTCGTTCTCTCTTACTTTAATTACTGGCATTAAAAATTCACCTACCTAAATTATGAGCGTTGCTCAAGTTGATCAAACATTGATCAAGTGGTTCAAAAATGGTGCGGTATTGTAATCCGAAGCAACACCACATGTAAAGGATAATATTAACAGAAACGCATAGTGTAAAACAGTATTAATTTAGCTGGCGTTGGTAGAGTCTACAAAATACTTGGCCTGCTTTTTTTTCTTTAATTAACAGCCAGTTACTAGGTGGTTTGAACGTATTTAGATCGCTCTCTACTTCGAGGTAAATTAGTGCTTCTTCGCTAAGCCAATTATTTATTTCTAATAAGTTACAGCTAGTTTGAGCTAAATTTTTGCGAAAAGGCGGGTCAACAAAAACAAGATCAAAAGGCGTATTACTATTTTTTTGTTCTAAAAATGAAAGAGAGTTAGTGTGCCTTACGTGTGCATTTTGTAATTTTAGTGTTGCTATGTTTTGCGCTAGTTGCTTTGCTGCACTTGGGTCAAGCTCTATAAAAAGAGCAGTACTTGCAAAACGCGAAAGAGCTTCGAACCCCAACCCACCAGAACCTGCAAAACAATCTAGAACGTTAGCATCACGCGTGTCTTGCATTAACCAGTTAAATACTGTCTCTTTAATTCGGTCTGTAGTAGGACGTAAACCTTGTACGTCTTTTACTGGAAGCTTTCGGCCGCGAAATTGCCCACTTATCACTCTAATAAAGCCATCAGTAGATTTGGTAATTGCTTTATTTTTAGTTGTTTTATTTCTCATTTAGCTCACTAAAAAATGGTATCTGGGATCTAGCTCAGATAATATTGTAGTAGATTACGTATAGCTTCATTTTTCAACCGCATTAAAAGTGTTACTATTGAACACTTATGTTTTGAATGGTTGTTTGGCTGGCAAAGTGTGTTGGCTCTTCCAAGCTATTTTCAAATTTTAGTTTATCAGATTTTTATAAGTGGTTATTAGCAAGTATGGCAAAAAAAAGTAAATTAATGTCTTGGCTCGGCTTTGGTAAGTCAGATAAAAAACAAGCCGAACAAAAAGCAGAGGCTGATAAACAACAAGCTTTAGCAGAGCAAGAAGCTAAACGCTTAGAAGAAGAACGCGTTGCCGCTGAAAAAGCTGAGCAAGAAAGCGCTGCTGCAGAGCAAGCGGAAAAGTTAGCAATAGAACGAGCAAATGCTGAGCTGTTAGCAAAAGAACATGCGGAAGCCGAGCAGCAGAGAGTGGAGCTGCAAAATCGCCTTGCAGAGCAAGCAGAAGCGCAGCGTTTAGAACAAGAACGTATTGCAGCACAGCAAGCAGAGGCGCAGCGTTTAGAACAAGAACATATTGCAGCACAGCAAGCAGAATCGCAGCGCATAGAGCAAGAACGTATTGCAGCACAGCAAGCAGAAGCGCAGCGCATAGAACAAGAACGTGCTGCAGCAGAGCAAGCAGAAGCACAGCGTTTAGAGCAAGAACGCATTGCAGCAGAGCAAGCAGAAGCACAGCGCATAGAGCAAGAACGCATTGCAGCAGAGCAAGCAGAAGCACAGCGCATAGAGCAAGAACGCATTGCAGCAGAGCAAGCAGAAGCACAGCGCATAGAGCAAGAACGCATTGCAGCAGAGCAAGCAGAAGCACAGCGCATAGAGCAAGAACGCATTGCAGCAGAGCAAGCAGAAGCACAGCGCATAGAGCAAGAACGCATTGCAGCAGAGCAAGCAGAAGCACAGCGCATAGAGCAAGAACGCATTGCAGCAGAGCAAGCAGAAGCACAGCGCATAGAGCAAGAACGCATTGCAGCAGAGCAAGCAGAAGCACAGCGCATAGAGCAAGAACGCATTGCAGCAGAGCAAGCAGAAGCACAGCGCATAGAGCAAGAACGCATTGCAGCAGAGCAAGCAGAAGCACAGCGCATAGAGCAAGAACGCATTGCAGCAGAGCAAGCAGAAGCACAGCGCATAGAGCAAGAACGCATTGCAGCAGAGCAAGCAGAAGCACAGCGCATAGAGCAAGAACGCATTGCAACAGAGCAAGCCGAAGTGCAGCGCTTAGAACAAGAACGTGTTGCAGCAGAGCAAGCTAAGAAAGAAGAAAAGCCTAAGAAAGAAGGTTTTTTTTCACGTCTTAAAAAAGGATTACTAAAAACCCGCGTTAATATTGGCGCAGGATTTTCGTCTATTTTTAGTGGTAAAAAAATAGATGATGACCTTTTTGAAGAGCTTGAAACTCAATTATTGACGGCTGATTTAGGCGTAGATACCACCATGAAGTTAATCGATAGACTAACGGACGGTGCAAATAGAAAGCAGCTTAAGGATGGTGATGCTTTATATGAGCTAATGAAGCAAGAAATGGCAGCGATGCTAAAGACTGCTGAACAGCCATTAACAATACCAGCAGAAAAAAAACCGTTTGTGATTTTAATGGTAGGCGTAAATGGGGTTGGTAAAACAACTACGATTGGTAAGCTCGCTAAGCAATTTCAAAATGAAGGTAAGTCGGTCATGCTTGCTGCGGGTGACACTTTTAGAGCTGCTGCGGTTGAACAACTTCAAGTATGGGGTGAGCGCAATAGTATTCCAGTTATAGCACAGCATACCGGAGCCGATAGTGCATCGGTGGTATTTGATGCTTTTCAGGCCGCAAAAGCGCGTAATGTCGATGTGTTAATTGCTGATACAGCGGGTCGTCTGCAAAATAAAGATAATTTGATGCAAGAGCTTGAGAAAATAGCTCGTGTAATGAAAAAAATAGATCCTGATGCACCGCACGAGGTGATGCTAACAATAGATGCAGGTACAGGGCAAAATGCGATTAGCCAAGTAAACTTGTTTAACCAATGTGTAGGTTTAACGGGTATTACTTTGTCAAAACTTGATGGTACAGCAAAAGGTGGGGTTATTTTTGCTGTAGCTGATAAGTTTAACATTCCAATTCGTTATATTGGTGTTGGTGAAGGTATTGATGATTTGCGTTCGTTTAAAAGCGATGACTTTATTGATGCATTATTTAGCCAAGATGAGGACGACGCTTAATTTACCAAGAAGGGAGCTTGCTCCCTTTTTAATTGCGAGGAATACCAATTGCATTAACACTTTAATGAGGTTGGCATAATAAAAAATGATAAATTTTCAGCAAGTAAGTAAAACCTATCCAGGGGGGCATCGTGCCCTCGAAAAAGTTAATTTTCATATAAAACCTGGCGAATTAGCCTTTTTGACCGGTCATAGTGGTGCGGGTAAAAGTACACTTTTAAAGCTTATCAGCTTAATGGAACGTCCATCTGCTGGTAACGTATTTATTAATGGTGTTGATTTAAATAAAGTTAATTCGCGACAAATCCCTTATGCTCGCCGAGATATTGGTATTATTTTTCAAAACCATCGATTATTAGAACGATACACTGTATTTGATAATGTCGCGCTACCGCTGATCATCGAAGGAACTCATCGTAATCAAATCGCAAAGCGTGTTCATGGTGCGCTCGATAAAGTGGGTTTAATCGATAAAGTTAAATGCCATCCATCTATGTTGTCGGGTGGTGAGCAACAGCGAGTCGGTATTGCACGCGCTATTGTAAATTCTCCGCCAATTTTACTTGCCGATGAGCCAACGGGTAACTTAGATCCTGAACTCTCAATGGAAATACTTAAATTATTTGAAGACTTTAATAAGCATGGTACAACCGTACTTATTGCTACCCATGACTTAGGCCTTGTTGCACGCATGAAGTATAGGAGCTTAACGTTAAAGGATGGCAGAATGCTTGAAGATCCACTAGCGCAGGGGGCATTATGAGTTTACTGTTTAAAAGCCGCCAAAACAAAAATGAAAAACAAAAAAAATCAGTTATTTCAAATGGCTACTTTTTTATCGTTAACATTTTTCGCCAAGGGATTCATAGTCTGGGTGAAATGTGGCGTACACCACTGGCATCAATGATGACAATTGCGGTACTTGGATTAAGCTTAACGCTTCCTGCCACACTTTACTTAGTGGTTAAAAATGTGCAGCAAGTAAGTAGTGGCTTTGAAGAGGCTAGTGAAATATCGTTATTTGTAAAACAAACAATGACGAAACAAGAAACAGCGACGCTAGTTAAGCGCCTAGCCTTATATCCTGAAGTAGAGAGTGTAACGTTTATTTCAAAACAGCAAGCATTAAAAGAATTTCAGGAAGTGTCAGGTTTTGGGCAAGCGCTAGAATATTTAGATAGCAACCCATTACCCGATGTTGTGCTAGTTACGCCTACTAAGCGGCACCGCCAGCCTAATGCCGCCAAGGTACTTATGACTAAGTTAGAAGCGGAACGTGAGGTTGATTTTGGCAAACTTGATATAGCCTGGTTAGAGCGCTTAAATGCATTGCTTAGCTTGCTAAAAGAAAGTGTAATAACCATTACCTTATTATTATTAACGTCTGTAACTCTCATAATAGGTAATACTATTCGCCTATCGATTATGGATAAAAAAGAAGAAATACAAGTAATGAAACTTGTAGGTGCTACAAATACGTTTATACACGCACCATTTTTATGGACTGGTATTTGGTATGGCGTTATTGGTGGATTATTTGCTTTTATATCAGTTGCATTGATGATGTGGTGGCTTTCTTCAGCCGTAAACAGTGTGGCTGGTGTGTATCAAACTAACTTTTTACTCATTGGTTTAACGCTTAGCGAATTTGGCTTTTTAGTTTTACTTGCTACAAGCTTGGGGTTTGTTGGCTCTTACTTATCTGTAAATCGATACATTAAAGAAATAGAGCCAGACAAAGTGTAATACGCACCTATATAGCTCGCTGTTAATCAAGCGAGCTATATAGGTTATGCTATTAGTGCTTTATTCGCTTTAAAGTAAACTTTTTGAATATACATTTAACTTTATAAGCGTGTTTATCTCTTCCTCATTCGCGCAAGCTAATACAAGTGAACTAACTCAATGCTTAGCGCGTATGTTATTGAGTTGGGTTGTGCGGCCTCTATAAAAACTGTCACATTTATCTACTACCCTCCTTATCAAGCATGAATTGTAAATAGAGTGAAAAACTGACGTTAATCACCCGCAATCCCTTAATTCATCGCTTATTCAGTCGCTTATAGTAGACTTCAATAACGCTAAAAAACCGCTTGATTTATACTTTAAAAAAGTTTTAAATTGGGGTTAGCACTCTTCAGGAAAGAGTGCTAAGATGGTTTCAAATGTTTATCACCGAGGTGAAAAATGAGTAAAGATTTATACGCAATGGCACTTACAGTTGGACAACAAAGCGCAAGCATGGATGGCTACCTTCAAGCGGTCAGCACAATCCCTATGCTTAAAGTTGAAGAAGAGCAAGAACTTGCTAAAAAACTTCAGGAAGAAGGCGATCTTAGTGCTGCAAAGCAACTCATTATGTCGCATTTGCGCTTTGTAGCGCATATAGCTAAAAGCTACTCGGGATACGGCTTGCCACAAGCTGACCTTATTCAAGAAGGCAATATAGGCCTGATGAAAGCGGTTAAACGTTTCGACCCAAGCGTGGGTGTTCGTTTAGTATCGTTTGCAGTGCATTGGATTAAAGCCGAAATACACGAATTTGTTCTTAAGAACTGGCGTATAGTTAAAGTAGCTACTACAAAAGCACAGCGTAAATTGTTTTTTAATCTTCGTAAAAATAAAAAGCGTTTAGGCTGGTTTAACCAAGCAGAGGTTAGCACTGTTGCTAGTGAGCTGGGTGTAAGCGAAAAAGAAGTGCGTGAAATGGAATCTCGTATGAGCGGTCAAGATATGGGCTTTGACTTAACGGGTGATGATAACGATGACGCACCAACAAGCACTTATTCACCGGTACAATATTTAACGGATGGTTCTGCTGATTTAGCTGATGACATTGAACAGCAACAATGGCAAGAACAGTCTCATACTCGTTTGTTTAGTGCACTTAAAACACTAGATGAACGTTCACAAGACATTGTAAGTGCGCGCTGGTTGTCTGATGACAAAGCAACACTGCAAGAGCTTGCTGAAAAATACAGTGTATCTGCTGAGCGTGTTCGCCAGCTTGAAAAAACAGCAATGAAAAAGTTACAAAGCGCTATGAGCTGATATGTTCTAAAAGCGTAATATTTTTAAAAGCCCTGCATTAAAATGCAGGGCTTTTTTGTTGAAAATTTATACGTATTCATGTAGGTTCTAGTGATTATAAAAAAGCTTTAAAAGGATATTTGGCTTTGAATTACTACTTAATGTCGTTAATTATCGCCCTAGGCGTGATTATTAGTATTGGGCATGACCCACACTATTACGAAGTAAACTACATCTTAATCCCCGCTTTTTTGCTCACTATATTTGGTTTTATTTATAGATTAACTGGTAAGAAGATATTTGGCTTTGTAGCAATGCTCGGCTTTATTTTTTTTGTGCCTATTGGTCTGATAGGTATCTACGCAATCAGAAACATGATGGATGATCATGCTAAATTACTATTCAAAAGGACACTGAAAAATGACAACAGAAACCATCGATAAACCTACAGGTATTATTAAAGTTGATAAAGGTAAACTGCAAATACAATTATATGTAGGTATATTAATTTTACCTTTAGCCTTCTTTATACCAATGGCTGCATTTTATGGTGTATTACTCATTACTATGTATTTTGTTAATAGCAATATTGAAGTGGTTAGGTTTTATTCTAAATATTCAGAGGTTAAACAAGGTTTAATCCGTTCACGTTGGTTAATAGCTAATAGCGCGGTTGTAAGTGCAAAAAAGTTAGATGAGCACATAGTTCTTACATTGATAGAAGATGAAAAGCTAAGAACACGAAAAATAACACTGAAACCACTTAGTGAAGACGGCCAACAGAGTATTTTGAAATACTATCAGGCACAAGCAAGAAAGAATAAGTACCCTATTTAATTTAATTATCGCGCGCTAATCGTTTTCCCTTGAGCTTGCGCTAACTGAATATATTTACGTTGTACTAACTGAGAAACAGGAACTAACTCATAGCCTTGTTGAGTAAGCTCAGGCAGGGCTTTACGTAAAAAAGCAATGGTCTCAGGATAAGGGTGGGCAATGGCAATGGCAAAATTGTGATCTGTTGCTTTTTGTTTAAGTTCATCGAGCCTAAACTGAAGCTGATCTGCTGTTGTTATGTTGTCCAAAAAAACATGGCGACCAATATTTTCAACCCCAAAAAAGTTTGCAGCATTTTGTGCCTGGCTTAAGCCAGTTGTTCGGCTATCTAAAAAGTACAACTCGCGCTTTTTAAGGACTTCCATTGTCCATTTCATAGCTTGGCTTTGCTGAGTTAATGCAGAGCCCATATGGTTATTAACACCTCTAACTTGCGGTAAACTTGCTAGTGCTGTTCCTAGCGTTTGTTGAAGTTGAGCTTTGTCCATATCAAGAGTAAGCGCACCAGGCCCTAGTGCTTTGCCGTTAAGTGCCTGCATAGGCACATGTAAAAGCAGTTCTTTATTTGCTTTGCTAGCACGTGTTGCAAAAACTTGTGAATAGGGTGTGTGGGGCAAAATTGAATAGGTCAATTGCCCAGGTAAGGTTAAAAAATCTAAGTCTCTTTGGTGATAGCCTATATCATCAATAACTATCGCTATTTGTTTAGCATTAGCGCTAAAGCAAGCGATACATACACTGAAAAAAAGCCACATCCGTATTTTTCTGTTAATAGTATTCACGTTTATAATTTTTATTATCTTTTTTATGCCCAGTAACGCTCAAACAAAATAGATTACTGCATACTGAGTAATTGTTTTGCTTTAACTAACTGTAAATCAGCTAAGGTGTTAATAAGCTGGTGTTGATTATTTTTTACTTGCTCATTTTTTATTATAACGGCTTTATTGTTTTGTGGAAGTGTTGTTTGATTAATCGTCACATCGGGCTTTATTCCAACGCCATCTATTGATTCACCAGAAGGTGTAAAATACTTTGCGGTAGTGAGTTTTAAAGCGGTATTGCCATCACCTAATGGTATAAGTGATTGCACAGACCCTTTTCCAAAAGATTGGCTTCCAACCACTTTTGCTCTGTTGTTGTCTTTTAAGGCACCGGCTAAAATTTCAGCCGCAGAGGCTGAATTTTCATTAATAAGAACAACAATCGGAGCGCCTTTGAGTATGTCGCCCCGTTTAGCATAAAAGGCTTGGTTAGCGTCAAAGTATCTGCCTTTCGTTGTTACTATAGTTCCGCTTTCTAAGAATAAATCAGAGATCGCAATCGCACTTTTTAGGGTGCCTCCGGGGTTGTCACGTAAATCAATTACAAGCCCTAATAATGGGTAATCATAATTATTTTGCATCGCTGCAATTTGCAGTGCAACTTCGTGTAGTGTGTGATTAGAAAAACTATTAATAGCTAAATAGCCAATGCCGGACTCTAAAACTTTACTGGTTACACTCTCTAATTGTATTTGCGTACGAGCTACGTTAAATGACAAAACTTCTGGGCTTTCATTTCGCTTAACCGTGAGATTAATTGTTGTAAATTTATTTTCTTTTATTAAAGTTGCGACTTCGCTAACGCTGAGCAAATTGACCGTTTTTTGATTAACACTAACAATAATATCACCAGCTAAAATACCTGCTTCTTTCGCTGGTGAGTTATTTACCACGTTAACTATTTTTATGTCAGTATCGACCTTTTTTACTTCAATACCTAAGCCCGTATATTGGCCATTGGTATTATCAAATAAGGCATCGAGCTCGTGTTCGTTAAGGTATTTAGAGTAGGGGTCTAGCTTTGAGTATAAGCGCTCAAACTGTTTGTTGTTGTATTGCACATAATGGCTGTTTTGAAGATCTAAATCGTCAACATAATAGGCGTGTATGTTAAATAAAATTTCATCTATTTGTTGGCTTTTAAGGTTTTTTACTGAGCTGGCAAATGCATTGTTAAGTACTAAAGTAAAGGTGAATAAAAGCAGGCTGAAAACATAGCCTGCTTTTTTAAATGCGGGTATTACATTGTTGTTTTTCATCAGCTACTCCTCAGCGGAGCAGCGGTTTATTCAATTAAATACGTCTGCACCATTTTACGGGATTTACTGCGCGTCCTTTGTGTCGTATTTCAAAGTATAGACCAGAACTTGCCTGTCCGCCGCTTTGGCCAACCAACGCTA
Organism: Pseudoalteromonas sp. ECSMB14103; assembly: GCF_000813065.1. Classification (NCBI taxonomy): domain Bacteria; kingdom Pseudomonadati; phylum Pseudomonadota; class Gammaproteobacteria; order Alteromonadales; family Pseudoalteromonadaceae; genus Pseudoalteromonas; species Pseudoalteromonas sp. ECSMB14103. Next base: position 125,062 of record NZ_JWGY01000008.1, read on the forward strand.
AAGTGTCGCCTTGGCGTACCATGTCACCTACGTCTCTCAGTAGTGTTTGTGCATGGCCGTATAGGCTCATAAATCCTTCACCATGATCGACTACAATTACCCAGCCATAACCTTTTAACCAATCTGCAAATACAACTTGGCCATTGTGCACGCTATTAACATTTTCGCCTTCTTTAGCGCCAATTAGCACGCCTTTCCAATCAATGCCGCCATGTTTGCGCTGGCCAAACTTGTGCTTTAATTTACCTTTACTAGGCCAGTTTAATTTGCCTTTATTTTTATTGAGGCCAAGTAATTCTATTTTTTTTGTTTTTTCTTTTTCTAACTCTTCAATTGTATTAACAAGGGTTTGTTGGTTTTCTTTTAAGTAATCGATAGAGCTTTTAGTACTCGTAAGCTGAGCTTGAAGATTCCTAAGGTTTGCTTGGCGTTCACTTTGTGCATTTACTAAGGCTGTTTGACGCCTTTTTTGCTCGTTGTATAAACCTAAAAGTTTTTCTTTTGTTTTATTTAGTGCAACTTGGTTTAACGCGATTTGTTGTTTAAGTGCTTTTAATTCTTCTATCTGTTCAATTCGTGCTTTGTTTAGGTAATTATAATAGCTCAGTGTTCGCTCAAATTGCGCTGTGTTTTCTTGATTCAGCAACATTTTAGAGTAGTCATCACCACCTGCCATGTAAGCGCTTTTAAGTTGCGCTCCTAAAATACGTTGAAATTCGATGTGTTTTTTATCGAGTTCATCAGCTTTTTTTTGTTGTTGATTTTGCTGTTGTTGGGTTTCTTTAACAGATTGCTCAGCCATATTAAGTGCTTTAGCGTTTTTAGCTATTTCAAGCTCATGGCTTTTAAGATTTTTTTGAAGTTGAGATATTTTTTTTCGTTGTTGATTATACTCAGATTGGCTTTGTTCAAGTGCTTGTTTCACCTGTGAGAGATCTTTTTTAGTGCGATCTTCATTGGCAACTGCTGATGCAGTCACCAATGAGGCGAGTATTAAGCCGCACTTAAAGTATCGGTTAACACGTTTAATCATGGGCTATTTCAACGTCATGATGGGTGTGCCAGTCATTTCACTTGGCTGCTCCATGCCCATTAAGTGCAGCATAGTAGGGGCAACATCACTTAATGCTTTACCTTCTGATGGTGTCGCATCGCGACCAACATAAATAAAGGGCACCGGTTCACTTGTATGCGCGGTATGTGCTTGGCCCGTTTTAAGGTTAGCCATTTGTTCTGCATTGCCATGATCGGCTGTGATCAACGCTTCACCGCCAAATTCGTTCAATGCATCAACTACACGGCCAATACAGGTGTCAACGGCTTCACAAGCTTTTACAGCGGCATCAAAAACACCTGAGTGGCCAACCATATCGCCATTAGGGTAATTACATATAATAGCGTCGTATTTCCCGCTTTTAATTGCTTCTACGAGCTTATCGGTTAGCATTTCTGAGTTCATTTCAGGTTGCAAGTCGTAGGTAGCCACTTGCGGTGAAGGGATTAGTTCACGCGTTTCACCTTCAAATTCGTCCTCACGTCCGCCGCTAAAAAAGAAGGTAACGTGTGCGTATTTTTCTGTTTCAGAAATACGCAGTTGTGTTTTCCCTTGTTTTTCAAGCCACTCCCCTAATACATTAGTAAGAGGAGTTGGGCCAAATGCAACGGGTGCGTCTATATCGGCTGCATATTCTGTCATCATAACAAATGCGCTGAGAGCGGGGGATTTTTTCTTGGTAAAGCCATCAAACTCAGGCTCTACAAAGGCGCGTGTAATTTCTCGTGCTCGGTCTGCCCTAAAGTTTGCAAAAATAACGGTGTCGCCGTCATTAATTTGCGCAGCTTCTCTACCTGCTGGTGTAATGGTTGTAGGAGCAACAAACTCGTCGTTTTCGTCGCGCTCATAAGCTGCATTTAATGCGGTTACGCCATCGCTGTAGTTAAACTCTCCAATACCAGAAGTCATTACGTCATAGGCTTTTTCTACACGATTCCAGCGGTTATCTCTATCCATTGCATAATAACGACCAACCAGTGTTGCTAGCCGACCACATTCAAGTTTTGCAAACAACGCTTCTATACGTTCAATCGATTCTTTGGCACTACGCGGTGGTGTATCACGACCATCCAAAAATGCATGAAAATAGACTTCCTTAGCACCGCGTTTTGCAGCCAGCTCTATGCTTGCAACAATGTGATCTTCATGACTATGAACGCCACCCGGGCTCAATAACCCCATAACATGAACGGCTTTGCCGGCATTAACTGCTTTATCAATGTTTTCAACAAGTGCAGGGGTTGAGTCAAATTCACCGTCATTTATTGCTTTTGTGATTCGAGTAAAGTCTTGGTATACAACACGTCCTGCACCTAAATTAACATGCCCAACTTCAGAATTACCCATTTGTCCATCAGGAAGACCTACATCAAAACCAGATGCTGAAATTAATGTGCGAGGGCGAGATGCCCATAAGTTATCTAACACGGGGGTATTCGCTGCTAGTATTGCATTGCTTTGCTCGTCTTCACGATATCCCCAACCGTCTAAAATCATTAATACCAGTGGTTTTTTATGTTCAGTCATAGTCACTCCTAAAAGTTAGCACCTGTTTTGCTTTAGCATACCGTGTTTTGTTACTTGAATCAGCATACAAAACAGCATATTAATTTTTTTCACTTAATTGAATATCGTATTGATGCTGATGTGCGGTTAATAACCTTTATATGGGGTGTTTTTCCTCCTTTTAAACTCTGTGTAAACTCGCATTTTAAGTTGGTTTGGGTATACTTGCGTGGCTAAAGTCTAAAATGTCTAAAACATTGCGTTTTAGGATGTAATTTATAGTGGAAGTCGAATGGATCAATATATTGAATTTATAAGCAATCACCCTATTTTAAGCCTTGCTTGGGTTGGTATTGTTTTTCTTATTGTCAGTGGTTGGATAAAAAGTAAATTTTCAGCTATTCGTCAAATAAACCCTCAGCAACTAACGCTACTTATTAACCGTGAAGATGGTCAAGTAGTGGATATGCGCGCACAAAAAGAGTTTACGTCTGGCCGTATTTCGGGTGCTGAACACTTAAGCCCTGAAAATGCCAAAAAATCTGACTTTTCAGGCCTTGAAAAGTACAAGACTAAACCCATTATATTGGTATGTACTACAGGTATGACAGCCCAAGGCACGGCCACAGCAATGCATAAAGCTGGTTTTGAACAGGTTTATGTATTAGCGGGCGGAATGGGTGCATGGCAATCTGCCAGCTTACCAACGATAACAGGTCGCTAATCTCGTTTAGCTAAACCGATAGAGGATTTATTATGAGTAACGTTGTTTTATACACCAAGGCATATTGTCCATTTTGTCAGCGCGCTATGGCGCTTTTAAAAAGCAAAGGCGTTGAATTCACTAATTTTGATATTGGTGTACAACCTGAACTTCGCGATGAAATGATTACTAAAGCCGGTGGCGCAAGCACTGTACCGCAAATTTTTATTAATGATGAACATATCGGTGGCTGTGACGACATGATGGCTATTGAGGCTCAAGGTAAACTTGACGCTAAGCTTAACGCTTAATTTAATTATAATAACGAACAAGTTAGGAATAACAATGAACGAAGAAACTCAAAACGCAGCAGCGGCACAAGACGCAGGCGCACAATTTACTATTCAACGCATTTACACTAAAGACGTGTCGTTTGAAACGCCAAACTCTCCGGCAATTTTTCAAAAAGAATGGACGCCAGAAGTTAAGCTAGACCTAGATACTCGCTCTAACAAGTTAGACGAAGGTGTATTTGAAGTTGTTTTAGCATTAACTGTGACAGCATCAATTGGCGAAGAAACTGCGTTTTTATGTGAAATTCAACAAGCGGGTATTTTTACTATTGCTGAGGTTGAAGAAGTACAACTTGCTCATATGCTAGGTGCATTTTGTCCAAACGTATTGTTCCCATATGCACGTGAAGCGGTATCTAACCTAGTTAACCGTGGCACTTTCCCACAGTTAAACCTTGCGCCAGTAAACTTTGACGCATTGTTTGCACAGTATATGCAACAACGTACTGCGCAAGCTGACCAGGTTACAGCAGACGCATAACTTATGAGTACAGCAACTTCAGCTGTTACTGTATTGGGGGCGGGGTCTTATGGCACCGCCCTTGCTATTTGTTTAGCCCGAAATGGTCATAAAGTGACGCTTTGGGGACGCAATAGCGACGACGTTGCTACGCTTGCAGCTGAGCGGAAAAATCAACGTTACTTACCAGATGCACCCTTCCCAGACACTCTAGTACTAGAAGCCGATTTACAACGTGCCGTTGCATGTAGCGCTATTGTGCTTGTTGTTGTGCCAAGCCATGCATTTGGCGACACACTTGCGCAAATAAAACCTGCATTGCAAATCGATGCTAAAGTCGCGTGGGCGACTAAAGGCCTTGAGCCAAATACAGGGCGTTTATTACAAGAAGTTGCACAGCAAGAGCTGGGTGATGAAATCGCACTTGCGGTACTTTCGGGTCCTACATTTGCGAAAGAAATGGCAATGGGTTCACCAACAGCTATTTCTGTTTCGTCTACCTCACCTGAGTTTGCACAACAATTGGCTGATTTACTGCATTGTGGTCGTTCATTTCGAGTGTATAACAATGACGATTTTATTGGCATACAGCTTGGTGGTGCGGTTAAAAACGTAATTGCTATTGGCGCGGGTATTTCTGATGGTGTAGGTTTTGGAGCCAATGCTCGCACAGCCTTGATCACACGAGGTCTTGCTGAACTGACTCGGTTAGGTTGCGCTCTAGGCGCAAAGCCAGAAACCTTTATGGGAATGGCAGGCCTTGGCGATTTAATTTTAACCTGTACCGATAACCAATCACGCAATCGTCGTTTTGGTTTAGCACTGGGTAAAGGTGAAAGTGTTGAAGCTGCAATTGAGTCGATAGGCCAAGTAGTCGAGGGCTTTAGAAACACCAAAGAGGTGTATTTACTTGCCCAGCGTGCAGGCGTTGAAATGCCTATCACTGAACAGATTTACAAAGTACTTTATGAAAATAAAGATATGAAAGCTGCTGCCATGGCATTGTTAGGCAGAGAGCAACGATCAGAATAGCATTCACTACTGTGATAAAAACTAAAAAAACCGACATCATGTCGGTTTTTTTGTCAGCTTTAATAATACGCGTATTACTGCGCGTTAGGAAAGCCCAGCTGTCGCCATGATTCGTAAACAAATACAGCGACTGCGTTTGATAGGTTCATGCTTCGGCTATTTGGTTGCATTGGGATACGCACACGCTGCTCGTTTGGTAGAGCTTGAATCATCTCATCGGGTAGCCCGCGTGTTTCTGGACCAAATACTAGACAGTCGCCGGGTTCGTAACATGCTTCATGATGAAATTGGCTGCCTTTGGTTGTACATGCATACACTTTTTTCGGTTTACATTTTTCAAGATACGCTTCAAATGACGCATGACGCTGAACATGGCTGAATTCATGGTAATCAAGGCCTGCACGCTTTACACGTTTGTCGTCCCACTCAAACCCTAAAGGCTCAATTAAGTGCAGCGAAAAGCCGGTATTTGCACAAAGGCGGATAATATTCCCTGTGTTTGGTGGAATTTCAGGTTGGTATAAAACAATATCCAGCATAATTAGCCTTTTAATAAATGGTATTTGACGAGAGCAGTATACACGAAACCCTTAAAAAAAATGATATACTCAAAGTATTGAATACTCTTATTAGCGGATGAAATTGTGCATAACCGCAGTTACGAATTTTGGGTTAAAGCCTCTAGCATTATTACTATGGTAATGGTGAGTTTAATGATTGCGGCAAAGGCATGGGCCTGGCTTGCTTCAGGCTCTGCTTCAATGCTTGGCTCCTTAACAGACTCATTAATGGACATTACCGCTACATTTATGAGTTTTTTAGTTTTAGGCTACGCACTGCGTCCAGCCGATGATGATCATCGGTTTGGCCACGGTAAAGCCGAGGCATTAGCAGGGCTTGGGCAAGCTGCGTTTATTGCAGGCTCGGGCTGTTTACTGGCCTTTCATGGTATAGAGCGCTTATTTAACCCTATAGAGCTTACACATTCATTATTAGGTGTATGGGTAAGTGCTTTTGCAATTGCATGTACTCTGGTCATTGTTTTTGTACAAACTAAGGTTATTAAGCATACCGAGTCGATTGCTATAAAAGCAGATTCGGTGCATTACAAAGGTGATTTGATTTTAAACGCTGCTGTTTTAATTGCGATTGCTCTATCTTATTACGGAATGATGTATGCCGATCCTATTTTTGCAATAGGGGTAGCAGGTTACTTACTTTATAACAGTTGGGATATTGCAAGAGATAGTGCCGATCATTTAATGGATAGAGAACTCCCAGACGATGAAAAGCAAAGCATTTTTGATATTGCTAAAGAGCACAGCGATGTGCATGGCGTACACGGGATCCGTACTCGCCAGGGGGGGAAAATTAAGTTTATTCAAATGCATTTAGAGCTTGATGACCATTTAAGTCTAATACGAGCCCATACTGTGGCTGATGAGGTTGAAGCGATGATTGGTGCTCGTTTTGAATCTGAGGTTGATATACTAATCCACCTCGACCCGCTTTCTGTTTTAACTAAGCCGTCACCGACTCACAAAACTTATACAGACTCTTAAGCACTGGCTGGCGTACTTCATCACATTCAAAGAATAGTTCGTGCTTGGCGTCAGTAAAGCTTTCTAGGGTAATATTCGCGTACTTATTAGCTAGTCTATAGTGCGCTTCATTATCGACAACTACATCGTTTTTTGCACTTGCAATGTAAAGTGGAATATCAACAGTAAGCTCATCTATTGATGATAAAAAAGTAAAGGTTGAATTTAGCCACCCATAAGTAACCCCGCCAAGTTGTAATAAAGGCTCCTCATTATATGTTTGCCTAAATAGGTTGTAGCGTAATTCGCAACTTGTTAATACGTTTAAAGGGAACTCTTCTGGGGTGTAGTCGGTTTGTCCAAGGGCATAGCTAAATTGAAAACCAAGACGTACGGCATTACTTGCAATTATTCGGGCTAAAGGCTTTGGAATACCTTTGGTGTGTATATCGAACATTGGGGCTGATAAAAACGCACCGCTAAAACTATGCTGATAGTTTGCCAAATAATCAAATGCAATAGCACCTCCCATTGAGTGGCTCACTAATAGCTTTTCACCTTGCCAAACGGTGTCGACTATTTGGGTGTTAAATAAATTAAGATCGGCACTGTAGTCACCAAAATTATTTACGTAACCTTTATGTTTATTTTTTAAATAGCGGTAAGAGCGGCCCTGTCCTTGGTGGTCAACAATAAAAACAGCAAAATTATTAGTATAAAGCTCCCATAACAACTCTTTGTATTTATCGAGCCCTTCGATTCTGCCTGAGCTAATAACTATGGCAACATGAGCTTTATCTGGCAGGGCATGCGCGTAAAATAACTGCCCATTAGGCGTATTTAAATACGCTTTAACTAATGTGTTTTGAAAAAAATCATTAATGGCTGATTGGTTACCTTTAAGCTCGCGCTCACTACTATAAAACATGGTTTACTCTTTGATTATTGGCAGTGTGATATTAGCACACAAGCCGCCCTGATCTTTGTTCGATAAAACTAAGGTGCCATTATGAGCTGTAATTGCATTTTTTGCGATAGCTAAGCCTAAACCGGTTCCACCACTGACTCTATCTCTTGCATCAGACTGCCTAAAAAACGGCTCACATAGCTTATCAAGCTGGTTATTTGGCACGCCTGGGCCATCATCACATATTTCGATATGCACGGCATCACCATGCGATAGTTTTATACTTATTGTGTTATTTGCATATTTAATGGCATTACGAAGTAGGTTTTCAAGTGCGCTGGCAATCAGGGCTTCATCGCAGCTAATGGTTACGCTTGCATCGCCTGTTATTGTTAACTGCTTATCATATTGTTTTGCTTCAAATTTTGCATCGTTTAAAACATGTTCAACAATAACGTTTAGTGATTGCTTTTGCATTGCAAGGGTTTGGCTTTTTGCTTCTAAACGAGACACTTGAAGTACATCAGCAATCATTTGATCGAGTTGATTAGCCTCTTTTTCTATTCGTAATAAATAAGACTGACTTGCTTCATTTGCTTGCATTTGTGCAAGGCCTGTTGCCATTTTTAAGCGAGTAAGTGGCGAACGTAACTCATGGGATATGTCAGCAAGCAAGCGTTTTTGTGAGCTTATTAATAGTTCTAGCTGGTTAGCCATACTGTTAAAGTCTCGACCAAGTACCCCTAGCTCATCTTTTCTGTTAGTTGAAATAGCAGCACGTGCGCTTAAATCGCCAGAAGATAGTTTTATAGCTGCTTTTTTAAGGCTGTTAATTGGTGCAATTAAGTTACGACTAAACAAAAAGCTCAAAATTAAAGAGGCAATAATTGCAATAGATACCTTAATCCAGCCGGGCATTAGCTTTAAGCGAATAAAAAGAGGTGGCTGATTGTTTATGTCTATTTCATATAAATAAAATACTCCTTCGGGGACGGTTAATTGAACTGGCCCAAATGCTTGATATTGCTCAGTGAAAACAATTTGCGGTGACATGTTTTTGGTAAAATTAAGAAGGCTTAGGTCTATGTTTATAGGTGTTTCTTTATTAGTAAAAGAAATATCAGATTGCTCAGCGCTTAAATATAAAAGCTTACGTTTAGATAAGCGTGGATGCGAAAGAATACTCTCAAGCGAACGCTTATGCTTATATGCAGAGCGCTCAATACTTCTTGCGGTATAAGCTAGGTTTTTTTCCATCGGGCCATGTAAGGGTTCATTACTTACTAAGTTCAGTACACTGATATTGCTTAAAAAAACAAGCGCAGTAACGGTGCCAATAATGGTTAGCCAAAACCAAACAAATATTTTAAAAAATAAATAATGCCTAGGGTGCTTAAGCCAAGATAAAGCGCCTGATTTACTCGCCTTGGATAAAAACATAACCGCTGCCTCGCATTGTTTTAATTCGTTCTGTTTTAATGTGCTCTGCTATTTTTTTTCGGATATTACTTACATGCATATCAATAGAGCGGTCGAACGATGCTAAACGCCTGCCTAGCACTTCTTCACTAATTTGCTCTTTACTAACAACTTGGCTGGCGTTTTTACACAAAAGTGCCAGTATTTCGTACTCTGTGCCAGTAAGCGTGAGAGTATTTTCATCAATAGAGGCTTCTCGTGATGCAAGGTTAATAGTTACACCATTTACAAGCAGCTTATTAGTTGTGTTGATATTTAAGCTGTTTATATGCTCTATACGACGTGTAATCGCTTTTACGCGGGCAAGTAACTCTCTGTGATTAAATGGTTTTGGTATGTAATCATCCGCACCGAGCTCTAATCCAAAAATACGATCAAAGTCTTCACCTTTAGCTGTAAGCATAATAACTGGGGTGAGTTTGGTTTGCCTAAGTTGTTTTAGAACTTCAAAGCCATCTAGCGTAGGTAGCATGACATCAAGCAATATTAATGCGTAGTCGTTGGCCTGTGCTAACTTTAGGCCTTGTTCGCCGTCGTGTACGCTTTGTATTTCAAACCCTTGGCTTGAAAGGTATTCGCTGAGTAACTCACAAAGACCCGTATCGTCGTCAATCATTAATAGTTTCATTTACAAACCCTTAGGCAATATTTCATTTCTTTATTTTACGCCCTTAATTGCTTAAAAGTGAATCTTTACACAACCTTTACACTGCTTTGCGTTACTTTGCGTTGAGTTAGTTATAGTTAACTCACTGGCTAGGCAATTACACGACAGCCAACCACAACCAACCCAACAGTTAAGGTGATGATTATGACTAAAGTAAATACACTTTCAAAATTAGTACTTATTTGTGGCTTAGCAACAGCCACACTTGGTGCAGGTAGCGTACTAGCTAAAGGCGGTATGCATGATCGACAAGGGCATTCTTCAGCGCGTTTTTTACTTTCTGAACGCGGCGCCGAAAAACTTGATTTAACGCAAGATCAGCAAACTAAGCTAAAAGCTATTTTTGAAGCACAAAAAACACAAATGAAAGCCTTACGAGGCGACGATAAAGAAGCACGTAAAGCAATGCGTGAAGCGCACAAAGCAAAAATGGACGTACTACTATCAGCAGCAACATTTGACGAAAATGCAGCAAAAGAGCTTTTAAGTGAGCGCCAAAGTAAAGGTGAAGAGTTTGCCTTAATTAAGCTAAAAACGCAGCATCAAGTAATGCAGTTGCTTAACGCAGAGCAAAAAGAAAAGTTTGCTAAAATTCAAAAGCGTAAAAGTAAAAAGCAGCGTAAGCAAAAAAGCTAACTGACCCTGGGGTTAACTTTTAAGTGAGTACTAAAAAGCCAGCATTTAGCTGGCTTTTGTTTATATAAAAACTAGATGACATTACTTAAAAAAGTCATCTTCATTTTTAGCCATCATGGCTTCTATGTCTTCAATCATGTCTTGGTTTATTTGATCAGCCGATGTGATTGGCGCTGAAATTTTATTATTTTCAAACGACCACTCACCCAGATCAATGAGTTGGCAACGCTTAGAACAAAATGGGCGGTGAGGACTTTGCTCAGACCACTCAACATTTGTTTTACAGGTTGGACAATTTACAACAGTAGGCATGTTTTACTCTCAACAGGTTACTCATTAGCGCTTGCTGTACTTGACGAAAGCAAAGCGCTAAATAGTCTTACATATTAGTTACGCGGTTTATTTCAGCAAGTGACGTTAAACCATCAGCGGCTTTACGTAAACCCGATAGGCGTAAATTATTAAAACCGGCTTTTAATGATACCTCAGCGATTTCTAGTGAGTTACCGCCGCGCATGATTATTTGTGCAATTTCTGGTGTGATTTGCATAACTTCGTAAATACCTACACGGCCTTTGTAACCATCGGTACAGCCATCACAGCCTTTAGGTGCATATAAAGTCATATCTTCAATTTGCGCTGTGCTAAATCCTTGACGAGAGAGCTCTTCGCTTGGCAATTGTTCTGGCGTTTTACATTTAGGACATAAACGACGTGCTAATCGCTGTGCAATAATTAAACTAATTGAGCTGGCTACGTTATAGGCGGGTACGCCCATATTTAATAGTCGGGTGATGGTTTCTGGCGCTGAATTGGTATGTAACGTAGATAAAACCAAGTGACCTGTTTGCGCCGCTTTTATTGAAATTTCTGCGGTTTCAAGGTCACGTATTTCACCTACCATGACCACATCGGGATCTTGACGTAAAAACGCACGCAATGCATTAGCAAAGGTCATATCGGCTTTAGGGTTAATTTGTACTTGGTTTATCCCTTCAAGGTTTATCTCAACCGGATCCTCAGCGGTACTAATGTTTCGCTCAGGTTGGTTTAATATGTTTAAACCCGTATAAAGCGATACCGTTTTACCTGACCCGGTAGGACCTGTAACGAGTATCATGCCTTGTGGTTGACCAAGCGCATCCATGTATAGCTTTTTCTGTTCTTCTTCGTAACCAAGTACATCAATACCTAGCATAGCGCTTGATGAATCAAGAATACGCATTACTATTTTTTCGCCCCACAGCGTGGGCATAGTACTGACACGAAAGTCGATACTTTTTCGCTCAGTAATTTTTAATTTAATTCGGCCATCTTGTGGTTTACGCTTTTCGGCAATATCAAGTCGCGACATTACTTTAATACGAGCAGAAAGCTTTGTTGCTAATGTATTAGGCGGGCTTGCCACTTCGTGCAAGATACCATCAATACGAAAACGAATTCGGTACTTGTGTTCGTAAGGTTCAAAATGTAGATCCGATGCGCCTTTTTTTATCGCGTCCATTAAAATTTTATTAATGTATACAATAATTGGGGCATCGTCTTTGTCGTCATCTTGCGGTGCTGATTCTTTTTGGCTTTCAGTGTCTAGGTCCGCAAATTCTTTAAACTCATCATCGCTCAAATCTAGGCTGCCGGTTGCATCTAGCAATTGCTCAATTTTATTATCGAGCTGAATGTAATCTACTACGACTATTTCGCATGAAAGGCCGGTACTAAATTCAAAGTTTTCGAAGGCGCCGTAATCGGTTGGATCAGAGGCTGCCACATACACTTTTCGGCCTTTTTGTACCAACGGTAAAATATGGTGTTTGCGGATCAGTTTTTCTTTTACAAGATCGGCAGGAATAGACGCAGGGTCAAAGTCTTTTAAATCAAAATAGGGAACACGAAACAAATCAATACATTGCTCTGCTAACTCTTTACTGTCTATTTTTCCGCATTTAGAAATCAGTTCAGCGGTTGAGGCAAACTCTTGCTGCTTTGCTTTTACCGTATCGGCATCAATACGCCCAAGCGTAAGAAACTTTCTTAATAACGGTGAGTTAATATTCATTGCGCACCTTTTTAATCCTTCAGAGAGAGTAATTTATCAGAAAAAAGAAGGGGATTACATTACTCTTCACAATCTAGGCTAAATTTATTAATTAATATAGGAGATTAGTTTGTTTTGACTCGGTTTTACAATTTAAGTTGCTTGCATTTGTGCCTTGTGCAGATAACGTTTATGTAGCGTTAATAAGTCGTGGTTAACGTCGTTAAGTGCACGGTCGTTATTTAAAATATCATCGGCTTTTTTTTGTTTATCTTCGCGTGACATTTGCGCTGCAATAATCGCTTTTACTTGCTCAAGACTTACATTATCACGCGAAGCCGTGCGCTCTATTTGTACACTTTGAGGTATATCAATCAGTAGCGTTCGATTACACAATTCATCTAGGCCGTTTTCAAACAAAAGTGGTGCTACAAGTACTACATATGGGCTTTTTGCGACAGTAAGGTCGTTATGTATTTTGTTTCTAATGAGTGGATGCAATAAATTATTTAGCCACTCTTTGTCGGCAGTATTAGTAAAAATACGCTCACGTAAAGCGCTTCTGTTTAGTGTGCCATCGCGTAATAAAATGCTTTGACCAAATTTTCTTACAATGGCATTTAAACCATCGCTTTTAGGCTTTACGACTTGGCGCGCAATAATGTCGGCGTCAACTATTGTAATGCCAAGCTGCTCAAACATATTACTTACAGCCGTTTTGCCACAGCCAATACCGCCTGTTAAGCCAAGAACCCAAGGTGATGTTTTAATATCAGATTTGCTCATTTTAGTGCGTACTCAAATTAGTAACCAATTAAGTTAAAATACGCGCTTTGCAATTGGTTACCCCACAGTAACGTGATCCAACCAGCAATTGCTAGGTAGGGCCCAAATGGAATAGGGGTTGCTTTATCTTTACCCTGAATAGTTAACAAGGCGATACCAATAATGGCGCCAACAACACTTGAAAGCAGTATTATAGTGAGTAACGATTGCCAGCCTAGCAGAGCACCAAATAACGCTAACAGTTTAAAGTCGCCATAGCCCATGCCTTCTTTGCCTGTTAGCAATTTAAATAACCAAAAAACACTCCATAAGCTTAAATAACCAAAAGCGGCACCCATAATTGCATCACTTGGCGTAATTGTAATTCCGGCAACAGCGGCAATCAGTGCCAGCCAAACAAGCGGTAAAGTGAGCTGGTCAGGCAGTAACATGTGGTCTATATCAATAAAGGTAAGTGCCACAAGTGCCCACGTGATCACTATGTATAATAATGCTTGTTCTGTTGCGCCAAAGGTATAAGCAACCACTAAACTTAATAGAGCGGTAATGGCCTCAATAGCAGGGTATCGAATAGAGATAGGGTTACTACAACTTGCGCATTTACCTTTAAGTATTAACCAGCTAATGATAGGAATATTTTGCCAAGGCTTAATGGCCGTTTTACATTTAGGGCAGGTAGAGTTGGGTTTTACAAGATTAAAATGCTCGCTGGTGTTTTTTGGTTTAGCTTGATTGGTATTGAGCTCGTCTTCAAGTAATAGCCTACACTCGCTTTGCCACTCTCGCTGCATCATAAGCGGCAAACGGTAGATAACTACGTTTAAAAAACTACCCACACATAAACTAACTAAGCCAACGGTGGTTAAATAAAACCACAGTTGGCTTTGCATTACTTCAATAATACTTTGCATATATACCTGAAACTATTCTAAAAAAAGTCTAAAAATTAAATGAAATAATAATCACAAAGAGAAGTTAAAGAAAGCAAATGAGAAGACTAAATCGCCAACCATAAAAATAAGACGCTCTTTAATTTCTGTAAAATTTTTTATTAATTAAATGACAGAACCTAATTGGAAAATAGGTAAGTACATGGCAACAATTAAGCCGCCTACGAGCACACCAAGTACCGCCATAATAAGTGGTTCTAACAGGCTTGAAAGGCCATCGACGGCATCATCAACCTCTTGCTCGTAAATAGTCGCTACTTTTGCCAGCATGCCATCTAACGAGCCAGACTCTTCACCAATGGCAACCATTTGAATTACCATATCAGGGAATATTTTAGAGTTACGCATGGCCCAGTTCATTTGATTACCCGAGCTAACCTCAGCTTTAATATCTAAAATAGCATAACGGTACACTGCGTTACCCGAAGCACCTGCAGCAGAGTCAAGCGCATCAACAAGTGGTACACCGGCTGCAAAAGTGGTGGAAAGTGTTCGGGCATAGCGTGCAACAGCTGCTTTATTTAAAATCATTCCAATCACAGGGAGCTTTAAAATGGCTCTATCGGTTGCATCTCTGAGTTTTAAGCTTCTGAGTTTGGCTTCTTTAAACGCATAACCAAAGCCAACAATTGCAATTAAAATCATCCACCAATACGCTTGCATAAACTCAGATATCCCGATTACAAATAAAGTAAATGCTGGGAGTTCAGCGCCAAAGCCAGAGAATATATCCTGAAATTGTGGCACTACGAAGATTAGCAAAATAGAAGTTACAATACCTGCTATCACTAATACAGATATTGGGTAAAACATTGCTTTTTTTATTTTTGATTTAAGCGCTTCAGATTTTTCTTTGTACAATGCAACACGATCAAATATTTTATCAAGCGCACCTGATTGCTCGCCCGATGCGACTAAGTCGCAATATAAGTCATCAAAATAACGAGGGTGTTTTCTTAGCGCTTGCGATAAAGGCTGACCTGCCTTTACTTCATCGCCAATGGTTTCCATTAGTTTACCCACGCTTTTATTAGTTGAGCCCGTGCCTATCATTTCAATGGCTTGTATAAGAGGTACACCCGCCATAAGCATGGTGGCGATTTGGCGTGTAACAAGCGCTATATCTTTAGGGGTGATTTTTTGAACACTTTGAATGCCAAATAAAGGTTTTGGCTTACGCTTTACTTTTGAAGGTGTAATGCCTTGCTTTCTTAGCTGAGCTTTAACAAGTGCAATGCTATTCCCTGTAAGCTCTCCTTCAAGTTTTTTCCCTCGGGCACTTACGCCGACCCACTGAAATGTATCGAGGCCTTTATCTTGTTGTTTTTTTGCCATGAGATGATCCAGCTGAATTAATATTATTAAAGAATTCTTTGTCTAGCATAACTTAATCGAATGATTCTTGGTAGAAATATACTGTTTATCAGGCACGTTGACCAATGGACCAAAACCTTGGCCCGTAAATATAGCCATTATCAGGATCGATATTATTATAAATTTCTATTGCTTTTTGTAAGTATAAAAACCAAGCGAGGATGAATACACACGCCAAAAATAACTTAGCGTATACATTTATAGGAATATGTTTGTACTTGTTTTTATTAAGCCTGCCAATAAGTAAGCCCCACATTATAAACAACAAGGTTTGAGAAACTGGCATCACATGTACACCAGAGAATAGTGAATACGTAATACCTATAGCAAAAGAGTAAAAAATACTTTCCGTAATTATATCTTTTTTATGATTTTTTAGATGTATTATAGATTTTCTCAATGTATTAAAAATTACGATTAAAATACAAATTAGTGCTACTCCTCCCCACTCATTTAAAACTTCTATCAATGAGTTGTGGGGATGACTAAACGGTGCTGAACTCCCGAGAGACATTTCAAATACACCAGGGCCACTTCCAATCAAAAAATGTTTCCATGATAGGTTAGAAAGTGTATTTAACCATAAATCAATACGGCCTGAAGAGGATGTACGAAGTATATCGGCTCCTCCTTTATTCAACGAATCTAAAATATAAAAAGCGATACAGCTAAGAGCAAGGCAAACTAGCCCGGTTAAAATTTGCTTTTTTAAGGTTGTTTTCAATATGAGAGCAAATACTGAAAAAATAAAAAAAGAGAGCAAGGCCCCTCGAGCTTGACCAATAAAAATTAGCAATAGGTTTAAAAATAAAACAATGAATACGATGCGTTGAATACTTTTAAATTTTAGCAGTAATATTAAAAAGGGAAGAATAAAAACCTGTACCTGATTAAAAAAGCGAATGTTAATAAAGCCAGAGTAGATTATATAGGGATTTAAATGTTGCTGTTCTACTAGTGTAAAAATTATGTTGAGTAGGCAAACCAAAACCAAACTTGTGTGTGCTATTAATAAGGTATAAATAATGAGCAGCACAGATTTTTTATCATTTATAGTACTTATATAGAACATTGCCCCAAAAAGTAGGCTGATGTGAAATGTGTAAAGTAAACTGAAGTTTTTTTCCTGATTAGCTAAAGATGACAAGAAACCGCTGAAAATAAAAGCTAGGAAAAGCATTGCGCTTTTTTTATCAAATAAGACTGCGAAAGTAGGTTTTTTTTTATGTAATAAAACTATAAGCATTAGAACGCAAAAGCTGAGTAGAAAAGCTATTTGGAATATACGTTGGTGATTATGGTAATCGTAAGAAGTAGTTGGAATCAATGGTGTTAAAGTGCTTAAGAAGAATAAACTA
Source organism: Pseudoalteromonas sp. ECSMB14103 (assembly GCF_000813065.1). Classification (NCBI taxonomy): domain Bacteria; kingdom Pseudomonadati; phylum Pseudomonadota; class Gammaproteobacteria; order Alteromonadales; family Pseudoalteromonadaceae; genus Pseudoalteromonas; species Pseudoalteromonas sp. ECSMB14103. The sequence continues at coordinate 141,903 of NZ_JWGY01000008.1, forward strand.
ACTATAAGTAACTTTATTGAATTAGATCTAGTCATAGGTTTATTCTGTTTATTAAAAAAGCGCCACTCAGGCGCTTTTATCTAGTCATAAATCAATTAAGAATGAGGACAACTTTTTGGAGCTAGCTCTGTAGCGTCACCAGTTAAGCCTGAAGTTGCACATGACCAAGTACCAGCAGCGCTTCTAGTCCATGTTAAAACTGCCGCTGAAACTTGTGTTGGAGCATTATCGATATTGCATATAATGCTCGTAGCGGTTGTTGATATTGTACAATTTTCTGTTGCCGCAGACAGACCAATGTCAGCAACATCTGGAGCGCCAGCTTCACCATTATTCTTTTCTATTTCAAAGCCCGTACGTCCAGCTGAAATCTCTGCTAAGCCAGCTGTCAGTTTTGAAGTAGCCTGATAGCTAGAGTATGCAGGCAATGCTACTGCAGCAAGAATACCGATGATTGCTACTACAATCATTAATTCAATTAGGGTGAAACCCTGTTGTTTTTGAGTCATTGTTTTCATGTTTCCTCTCCTAAAGGATAGATTGTGTAAGTTAAATCACTTAATTGGCATTATGCCTAACTTAATTTAACTGATTTACTTTACAGTTTTGCTTAAAATAAACTTTTTGCGCTATCTCACGGTTTGAATGAGATTATCAGCGCTATATGCACTTTAGCTTTAGGGTATGAAACACAAAAGCTAGGTGTGAATTCATTATACTTTATATGTAACTTGCTATTTATAAATTGGATGTAATTAAAGTCTATCAGCAACCAATAAAAGTGTAGGAATAAATAACTTAAGCTGCTTATTAACTTTAATTTAAAAGCTAATAACTCATTATTTATGACGAACTTTTATAATAAAACAATACAAGTGTATCATTTTATTTTAGTTAATAGCACGTTACTTTTCCTAAAACAGCCAATTAATTTAACAAATTGTTACAATTAGTTATTTTTAACTATTAAATTACTTTTGTTTTAACTTGTCAACGCTTTAGCATTTATTAAATGTAGAACTAAATTATTACTTTGGCTATGCATCATTCAAAACGCATCGATAAATCGATTGATTGTAAGTTTTTTGTTAATGCGCCGCTAGATATAAAGTCTACGCCCGCTTGTGAATACGTTTTAAGTGTTTCTAACGTCATATTGCCAGACACTTCTAATTTAGCGCGTTTGTTAGTTAATACTACGGCCTGCTTAATTTGTTCAACGCTAAAGTTATCAAGCATGATTATATCGGCGCCTGCGTCTATGGCTTGCTTTAGCTCTTGAAGCGACTCAACCTCAACTTCAACCGGTTTGCTTGGGTGATTTAGTTTTGCCTGAGCAACGGCTTTTTCAATACCTCCGCAGGCTGCTATGTGGTTTTCTTTTATTAAAAACGCATCAAACAACCCAATACGGTGGTTTGCGCCACCGCCGCATTTTACTGCATATTTTTGTAAGGCTCTGAGTCCTGGAATAGTTTTACGGGTATCGAGTAGCTGTGTGCTAGTGCCGCTAAGCTCTTTTACATAATGCGCTGTGGTTGTTGCTGTGCCAGAAAGCGTTTGTACAAAGTTAAGCGCGGTGCGCTCTGCGGTTAAAATTGCGCGGGCGGACCCTTTTGCTGTAAATAGGGTGCTATTGGCAGTGACAACGTCACCATCGTTTACCAGTACTGATACCTGCACTGTTGGGTCTACTTGCTTGAACACTTCAATAATGATGCCTTTTCCACAAAAAATGCAGTCTTCACGGGTTATAACTTTGGCACTTGCTTGCTCGTTTTGTGGGATAAGCTGAGCGGTAATATCCCCATCGGCTGCGGTTTGATAGTTTAAGTCTTCGTCGAGCGCAAGGGTAACAAGTTGACTAAGTAAAGTGTGCGAAATAGACATGGCTAAAAGCTCATAAGCATTAATAAATTAAAGAAAATTTTACTATGTTTAAATAATGAATAGAAGCGCTTTTAATCATTAGAGCATAGCTGACAGCTTTAATATTAAAATATAAGCAGCTTATAATTCCCTACCTACCTAGGTGAGGCTTGGTTACTATCATTATTTTTATAAATCCTTTAGCATCAAGGTTATGAATAGTTTGGTATAAATGTAATGGCAATTGATTTAAATGGAGTGTTATTAGCGGCGCAACAGCGCGCATGCACGCACTATGATGAGCGCCCAGAACACACAGATATTACCTTGTTGGTCATTCATAATATTTCACTCCCCGCAGGGCAGTTTGGTACCCCTTTTGTGGATGATTTATTTATGGGGTGTATTGATTGCAATGCCCATACAAGCTTTAGTGATTTAAAAGGGCTGCGTGTATCAGCTCATTGTTTTATTAAACGCACTGGTGAGGTAATTCAATACGTGCCATTTAACAAGCGTGCTTGGCATGCCGGCGTATCTGAATATGAAGGACAAACTGCGTGCAATAATTTCAGTATTGGTATTGAGCTTGAAGGCACCGATACAGCTGCTTATACTCACGCTCAGTACGCCTCGTTATGTAATTTAAGTAAATCTATAATGCAGCGCTATCCCAAAATTACCTCTTCGCGTATTGTGGGGCACTGCGATATTGCACCCGGTCGCAAAACAGACCCCGGCAGTAGTTTTAACTGGCCATTATTTTTAAATATGCTTGAGCAACCAAGTTGAGAGAGTCACTATCATGATTTTAGTTTCTATTATTTTAGCGTTAATTTTAGAGCGTTTAGGGGCGCGAGCTAACTATTGGCAAATAAGCTATTACGCTAATGGCTATTTAAAACGCTCCAACCGCTTACTTGCCAGTAACGGTTTATTTAGTTCGGCAATGGGTTTTTTAATTTGGCTATTTTTACCTGTAGTAGCTATGGCGTGTATTTACAACTTGTCGGAATTTGTTTTGTGGGAGTTGGCCATTAATATTGCTGTTTTACTTGTTTGCTTTGGTTGTGCAAAGCAACGTGCTTTATATAAAGCGTATTTAAACGCACTTACACGAGATGATGGTACCGCGGCGTCTTTATATGCACTGCAAATGGGGCAAAAACGTACTGAAGATCAAAAAGGCGGTGAGACCTTTGGGCAAACACTTGCTTGGGTAAATTTTAGGTTTTACTGTGCAGTTATTTTTTGGTTTGTTGTTTTAGGTGCGCCGGGTGCTGTTTTATATGCTCTTGTACGTACCTTTGCCGATTTAGTGCGAGATAACCACAAAGTGATATTTGCTAAACATTTTAAGCTAATACATAAATTACTGTTTTGGTTAGATTGGTTACCAGCACGTATAGCGAGTTTTGGTTACTTAGTAATTGGTAACTTTAATAAAGGAACGAGCTGCTGGTTACATTACGCGCTTGATTTTTCAAGCCCTAACCGAAAGGTCGTCACTTATACTGCGCTTGCAGCAGAGCAAGTAGAAAAGCGTTATTATGGTTGCACTTACGAGGCAACGTGTATGATTAAGTTAGTTAAGCGTAATGTACTATTTTATTTAGTTTTAATTGCATTACTTACTTTGTTTGGCGGTTTGTCTTAACACCTTATTTTTTGAAGCCAATTTAAAGGCAAAGCACTTATTTACGCTAAAGTGCTTTGGTTTTGGCTTCCTTGCCTATTTAAAACGCTTTAAACATAGCGATTAGATCCTTCCTTAAAATAGAGTTAAAACTCTAAATCTATCTGGTCATACCATTTGAATGGCAATCTTACTAGCTTCTCAAAACTAAGCTATATTGTGTATTGTTTGATCTTCGTTAAAAATGCGTTACGCTAATATCCCCGTACAATTAACCTGTAAATTGACAGCCATATGGGTTTTTGATAACGTATTGCAAATTCTTGGTATGACCAATTTACCTTTTGGGTAAATCTTATAACTTTAAGCTCCAGTTTTAGGGCTTGGTATTTATACAACGCGGACGTTGATTCATGTCTTTAAAGATTAAAGCAGCAAAACTATCTGATGTTATTTTACAGCAACTTGAGAATATGATTCTTGAGGGATCGTTAGCACCAGGAGAAAAGCTGCCTCCAGAGCGTGAACTAGCAAAACAGTTTGAAGTGTCTCGTCCTTCGCTGCGCGAGGCCATTCAAAAGTTAGAAGCAAAAGGGCTAGTTACGCGTCGTCAAGGCGGTGGTACGTTTGTAAAAAATCAGCTGGAAGAAGGGTTAACTGATCCGTTATTTGAACTGATAAGTAAACACCCTGAGTCACAATTTGATTTGCTCGAATTTCGTCATGCTTTAGAAGGTATTGCTGCTTACTACGCAGCACTGCGAGGTACAAGTAACGATTTTACTAAAGTAAAACAAAGCTTTGATAAAATTGCGCTTTCGCATGATGACCTACAGCAAAAAGCAAAAGCAATTAATGCCTTTCATTTTAGTGTGGCTGAGGCCTCACATAATGTTGTGTTATTGCACTTGGTGAGAGGTATGCAGGCGCTGCTTGAGCAAAACGTATTGCAAAATTTAACGGTTTTATTAGAAAAACCTGATATTAGCAGTCAGTTAGCCGAGCACAGGCGTTTGTTAATGGATGCGGTTATTGACGGCAATCCAGAACAAGCTCGTTTAGCAAGTAATGCGCATTTAGCGTTTATTGAAGAAGCATTACTTGAAGCGGGCAAAGAATATTCGCGAATTGAACGTAGTTTAAGACGCACAAAACAAAATTAAGCTAATACTCTATTACTTGAACACACTAACTTAAGTATCAGTTGTATTAAATTAACAACATTCGTATTTTAAACATAAGGAAACCTCCATATGTCTGAAGTCAATAAAATTGACGTAGACGCGCTAGAAACACAAGAGTGGTTACAAGCTCTTGAATCAGTTGTGCGTGAAGAAGGTGTTGAACGAGCTCAGTACTTACTTGAGCAAGTATTAGAGCAAGCCCGCTTAGACGGCGTTGATATGCCAACGGGTATTACCACGAACTACGTTAATACTATTCCTGTAGATCAAGAACCTGCTTACCCAGGTGATGTGAACCTTGAACGCCGTATTCGTTCAATTATTCGTTGGAACGCGATTATGATCGTTCTGCGTGCATCTAAAAAAGATCTCGACTTAGGCGGCCATATGGCGTCTTACCAATCGTCAGCAGCATTTTATGAAGTGTGTTTTAACCACTTTTTTAAAGCGCCAAACGAGGTAGACGGTGGTGACTTAGTTTATTACCAAGGGCATATTTCTCCGGGTATTTACGCGCGTGCATTTGTTGAAGGGCGTTTAAGTGCAGCTCAACTAGACAACTTCCGCCAAGAAGTAGATGGTAAAGGTTTACCGTCGTACCCACACCCTAAATTAATGCCTGAATTTTGGCAGTTCCCTACAGTATCAATGGGCTTAGGTCCAATTGCATCTATTTACCAAGCGCGTTTCTTAAAATACCTAGATGGCCGCGGTTTGAAAGACACTAAAAACCAACGTGTATATGCGTTTTTAGGTGATGGTGAAATGGATGAGCCAGAATCACGCGGCGCAATCTCTTTTGCTGCACGTGAAAAGCTAGACAACCTATGTTACTTAATTAACTGTAACTTACAGCGTCTAGATGGCCCAGTAATGGGTAATGGCAAAATTATTCAAGAACTAGAAGGCCTATTTAAAGGCGCTGGTTGGAACGTAATTAAAGTTGTATGGGGAAGCGGTTGGGATATTCTGCTAGCTAAGGATACAACAGGTAAATTACTACAATTGATGAACGAAACAATTGACGGTGATTACCAAACATATAAAGCAAAAGATGGCGCGTACGTTCGTGAGCATTTCTTTGGTCGTTACCCAGAAACAGCAGCCCTTGTTGCAGATATGACGGATGACGAAATTTTTGCACTTAAGCGTGGTGGTCATGAACCATCAAAACTTTATGCTGCATTTAAAAAGGCCGAGCAAACTAACGACCGTCCTACTGTGATACTTGCTAAAACTGTAAAAGGTTACGGCATGGGTGAAGCAGCTGAAGGTAAAAACATTGCGCACCAAGTGAAAAAAATGGACATGAGTCATGTTGAACACTTACGTGACCGTTTAGGCCTACAAGATTTAGTCTCTGAAGAAGCAATAAAAGAGTTACCATACTTAGAGCTTGATGAAAGCTCTGAAGAGTACAAGTACTTGCATGCTCGTCGTAAAGACTTAAAAGGTTATACACCAACGCGTATTGCAGAATTTTCTGAGAGGTTACAGTTGCCAGAAGTAGAAGCGTTTAAGCCATTACTTGAAGAGCAAAAACGTGATATTTCAACCACAATGGGCTTTGTTCGCGCACTTAATATTCTATTAAAAGATAAAGGCATTGGTAAAAATATTGTTCCTATTATCGCCGATGAAGCGCGTACCTTTGGTATGGAAGGTTTATTCCGCCAGATTGGTATTTACAACCCGCATGGTCAAAACTACACCCCTCAAGACCGTGATATTGTTTCTTACTACAAAGAAGCAACATCAGGGCAGGTACTTCAAGAAGGTATTAACGAGCTAGGTGCAATGTCGTCATGGGTGGCTGCTGCAACATCATACAGCACGAACGATTTACCAATGATCCCATTCTACATTTATTACTCTATGTTCGGTTTCCAACGTGTTGGCGACATGGCATGGATGGCGGGTGACCAACAAGCACGTGGTTTCTTATTAGGTGCTACTGCCGGTCGTACAACGCTAAATGGTGAAGGCTTGCAGCATGAAGATGGCCACAGCCATATTCTTGCGAATACGGTTCCTAACTGTATTTCTTACGACCCAACGTACGCATTTGAAGTAGCAGTCATTGTTCAAGACGGTATTCGTCGTATGTACGGTGAAAACCAAGAAAATATTTACTACTACCTAACGCTTATGAACGAAAACTACCATCAGCCAGCAATGCCAGAAGGCGCTGAAGAAGGTATTCGTAAAGGTATTTACAAGCTTGAAAGCTACGAAGGTAAAAAAGCCAACGTACAGCTATTAAGCTCAGGTACTATCATGACGGAAGTGCGCAAAGCAGCGGCCATTTTAAGTGACGATTACGGCATCGCATCAGACGTTTACTCTGTAACGTCATTCAATGAGCTTACACGTGATGGCCAAGATGTTGAGCGTTTCAACATGCTTAACCCAGAAAGCGAGCAAAAAACAGCTTACATTACGAGCGTATTAAACGACTCAGTAACTGTTGCCGCTACCGATTACATGAAAAACTACGCAGAGCAAGCCCGTTCATTTATTCCTAGCAATAACTATAAAGTGTTGGGTACAGATGGTTACGGACGTTCTGATAGTCGTGAAAACTTACGTCGTCACTTTGAAGTTAACGCAAGCTACGTTGTTGTTGCAACGTTATCTGAACTTGCTAAACGCGGTGAAGTTGAAAAGTCTGTAGTTGTTGACGCGCTTAAGAAGTTCGACATCGACACTAATAAACTAAACCCACTGTACGCATAAGAGGTTTGCAATGAGTATTGAAATTAATGTTCCAGATATCGGTGGCGATGACGTAGAAGTAACCGAAATCTTAGTAAGCGTTGGTGACAAAGTAGATGTTGACCAATCTTTACTGACTGTTGAAGGCGATAAAGCCTCAATGGAAGTACCTGCTGCGCAAGCGGGTACTGTAAAAGAAATTAAAGTAAATGTTGGCGACACGGTAACAACGGGCTCTTTAGTGTTTATATTTGAAGGCGAAAGCGCTGGTGCTGATGCAGCACCAGAAGCACCTACTGAATCAACAGCCCCGGCTCAAGCTTCAGGTTCTTCAACTAAAGAAGTAACCGTACCAGATATTGGTGATGATGAAGTTGAAGTAACCGAAATCATGGTTGCTGTTGGCGACACTGTTGAAGAAGAGCAATCTATCTTAAACGTTGAAGGCGACAAAGCGGCTATGGAAGTGCCTGCACCGTTTGCAGGTACTGTAAAAGAAATTAAAGTCGCTACTGGCGATACAGTTAAAACGGGTTCTTTGGTATTTATTTTTGAAGTTGCCGGTTCAAGTGCCCCTGTATCAGATGAACCTAAGCAAGAGTCTGCACCAGCAGCGCAAGCTGAAAGTTCTGCAACAAGTACAAAAGATGTAAACGTACCAGATATTGGCGACGACGAAGTTGAAGTAACCGAAATCATGGTTGCTGTTGGCGATAGCGTAGAAGAAGAGCAATCTATCTTAAACGTTGAAGGCGACAAAGCGGCTATGGAAGTACCTGCACCATTTGCAGGTACTGTAAAAGAAATTAAAGTAGCTACTGGCGATAAAGTTAAAACAGGCTCACTTATTTTTGTTTTTGAAGTGGCCGGCAGTGCACCAGCAAAAGCATCTGCGCCTGCTGAGCAAAAGCCAGCGGCTGCACCTGCAAAAACCGAGTCGGCACCAGCACAAGCTGCACCTGCGGCTAAAGCTAGTAATGAAAGTTTTGAAAACAACAGTGCGTATGCGCATGCATCGCCAGTTGTTCGTCGTTTAGCCCGTGAGTTTGGTATTAACTTAGCTAATGTAAAAGGCACGGGTCGTAAAAACCGTGTGGTTAAAGAAGACGTGCAAAACTATGTTAAAAACTTAGTTAAGCAAGTTGAGTCTGGTCAGGTTTCAGCATCAGCAGGTAACGCCGGTGGTAGTGAGCTGGGCTTAATTCCTTGGCCTAAAGTAGATTTTGCTAAGTTTGGCGAAATTGAAGAGAAAAAACTATCGCGCATCCAAAAGTTATCGGGTAAAAACTTACACCGTAACTGGGTACAAATCCCACATGTAACACAGTTTGACGAAGCGGATATCACAAGTCTTGAAGCGTTCCGTAAAGAACAGAACGTGTTAAGCGAGAAGAAGAAGCTGGGCGTTAAAATTACACCACTTGTGTTTGTGATGAAAGCTGCAGCTAAAGTACTTGCAGAGTTCCCAACGTTTAACTCGTCGCTATCTGAAGATGGCGAAAGCTTGATACTTAAAAAATATATTAATATAGGTGTGGCAGTAGATACGCCTAATGGCTTAGTTGTTCCTGTGTTTAAAGACGTGGACAAAAAAGGCATTATTGAGTTATCTCGCGAGCTAATGGACGTGTCTAAAAAAGCGCGTGAAGGCAAGCTAACTGCATCAGACATGCAAGGCGGCTGTTTTACTATTTCAAGCCTTGGTGGAATTGGCGGTACGGCATTTACGCCGATTGTTAACGCACCAGAGGTAGCTATTTTAGGTGTATCTAAATCTGAGATTAAGCCTAAGTGGAACGGTAAAGAGTTTGAGCCTAAGTTAATGGTTCCGTTATCTATGTCGTACGATCACCGAGTGATTGATGGCGCACTAGCAGCACGTTGTACAGCAACACTTGCAAGCTACATGAGCGATATACGTCAATTAGTGATGTAACACCAATTTTATTAAAAAGGCGATCATTCTAGCGAATTAAATAGCACGTTAACGGCGTCAGAAATTACTCATATAGGAAAAACTATACAGCGTAATTTCTACCTTGTTATAGCGCTATTTTCCTGTCGCGATAATTGCTCGCTAATTTAATTCAATTGATGTTTGTAAGAAAAACAAAATCAAATCCCAGCCAGTTGTTTTTAGCTGGGATTTTTACTATATGCAATGATACAATCTTTGCACTATTTGTGAATTGCTCTGATTTTCTGCCCATGCAGAAACATGGCAGTTAAATTTTAGGGCAGTGTCCCGTTCAAACAATTAAGGTAATAGCATGAGCAACGAATTAAAAACTCAAGTTGTTGTACTAGGCGGTGGCCCGGGTGGTTACTCTGCAGCTTTCCGTGCTGCTGACTTGGGCTTAGAAGTTACACTAGTAGAATCACGTGAAACATTAGGCGGTGTTTGTCTTAATGTTGGTTGTATTCCTTCAAAAGCACTTTTACACGTAGCTAAAGTAATTGATGACGCAGCTGAAATGTCATCTCATGGTGTTACTTTTGGCGCACCACAAATTGACTTAGACAAAATCCGCTCTTGGAAAGAGTCTGTTGTTGGTCAGCTTACGGGCGGCTTAGACGGCATGGCTAAAATGCGTAAAGTTAAAGTTGTACCAGGTTATGGTAAATTTACGGGTAGCAACACGTTAGCTGTTGAAGGTGCTGACGGCACAACAACTATTACATTCGACAATGCGATTATTGCCGCAGGTTCAAAACCAGTTAACTTACCATTTATCCCAGAAGATGATCGTGTAATTGACTCAACGGGCGCATTAGAGCTTAAAGATATACCTGAAAAACTACTTGTTTTAGGTGGTGGTATTATCGGTCTTGAAATGGGTACTGTTTACCGCGCGTTAGGTTCTGCTATTGATGTTGTAGAATTTGCTGATCAATTAGTTCCTGCAGCTGATAAAGACATCATCAAAATTTACCAAAAATACGTAAGCGATAAATTTAACGTTATGCTTTCAACTAAGGTTGTGGGTGTTGAAGCGAAAGATGATGGTTTATACGTTACATTTGAAGGCAAAAACGCACCAGCTGAGCCAGTACGTTACGACAAAGTACTTGTTGCAGTAGGTCGTACGCCTAACGGTAATTTACTTGATGCTGAAAAAGCAGGCGTAAATGTAGATGAGCGTGGTTTTATTAACGTTGATAAACAGTTACGTACTAATGTAAGCAATATTTTTGCAATTGGTGACTTAGTTGGCCAGCCTATGCTTGCGCATAAAGCGGTTCATGAAGGTCATGTTGCTGCAGAAGTTATCTCTGGTCAGAAGCACTTCTTCGACCCTAAATGTATTCCTTCAATTGCCTACACTGACCCAGAAATTGCATGGGTAGGTGTTACTGAGAAAGAAGCTAAAGAGCAAGGTTTAAGCATTGAAACTGCGGTATTTCCGTGGGCTGCTTCAGGTCGTGCAATTGCATCTTCTCGTACTGAAGGTTCTACTAAGCTTATCTTTGATAAAGAAAGCGGCCGTATAATCGGTGGTGCTATGATTGGTATTAATGCGGGCGAAATGCTTGGCGAAATCGGTTTAGGTATTGAAATGGGTGCAGATGGTGAAGACTTAGCACTTACTATTCATGCTCACCCAACATTGAACGAATCAATTGGCCTTGCAGCTGAAATTTTTGAAGGTTCAATCACTGATTTACCAAACAAAAAAGCAGTTAAAAAGAAGAAGTAAGTTCTTTTAACTAACAACGCTTTTTTAAAACCCAAGCTTCGGCTTGGGTTTTTTGTTTTATAGCTGTTAATCCAAACATAAACAAAATTTGCTTTAATAAAATGCCATTTTATTTTGAGCTGATAGCTGATAGCTGATAGCTGATAGCTGATAGCTGATAGCTGATAGCTGATAGCTGATAGCTGATAGCTATTCATCACGTTTTTAGCTACAATATGCGCCGATCAAATTTAAGGTAATTAATCACTGTGACTCACTCTTCCCATAATTCAGTACTGGTATTACGCGCTCAGCAAATTAGTGAATCTCGTCGCGAATTTAATGCCCGTGGCGCTAAGTTAGCACGTTGTGAGCAATGCTTAATTGCAAAGCACTACTGTATTTGTGAAGGCGTAGAGAAAGCGCAGTGCGATGCTGCAGTGTGTTTATTGATGTACCATAACGAAAGTTTTAAACCTTCAAATACGGGGCGTTTAATTGCCGAAATTATACCCGATAACCATGCTTTTAAATGGGATAGAACTAATCCAGATGATGCGCTAATAGCGCTTATTAATGATGAGCAATATCAGCCAATGGTTATTTTTCCTGCTGAGGATGTAGAAGAGGGGCGAGCTATTACGCAAGTGAATATTGAGCCTAATAAAAAGCCGCTATTCATATTTTTAGATGGTACATGGCGTGAAGCGAAAAAAATGATTCGTAAAAGCCCATATTTAGATAACTTGCCCGTATTGTCTATAACAGCTGATAAGTTATCAGATTATCGCTTACGAGTTGCGCCTCATGCGCATCAGTTAGGCACAGCTGAAGTGGGTATTTTAGTGCTGGCACTCGCGGGTGAAATGGATGCAGCTAAAAAGCTTGAGGACCACTTTATAAAGTTTAGAGATGCGTATCTTATGGGAAAACGAAATAAAGGTAGACCAGAGTCTCTTTAATACCGATTGTATTGAGTGGTAGTATTAAATTTAGGTCAAAGAAAAGCGCGCTCTATCTCTAGGCGCGCTTGCGGAATCTTCTAATTTTCTGCATCCTGCAATTGAACTTAATCAACTCCAATTTTTACTGTTCCATGTTTATTGCTATATTACTTTTTAGTTCTATGCAATATAAGCCAATCCGGGCTTATCTCCTTTATTCCTAAACGTCCTGTTGCGGTAAAACCTATTACCAAATCCTTCATTTGCACGTCCTAGTGCTTCCGTGTTGTTATCAGTCCATTGTGTTGCCTGTTAAGGCCTGTCCTTTATATTCCTTCAACTTCCTGTTAAGCAACACTCCAATGTTGCACTCCTTTATGCATCTTCCTGATGCTGTCCGTTTATTAACACTCCGTTGCGATGCTCATCCTGAGCCTGTCCTAACTCCGTGTTATCCTTAATAACCAGTCACTGGTTTGCGAGTAATCAATCCCTGTCCTTTTACTCGTTAAGCGTCATTGCTTAGTTGATGTGTTAATTATAAGTGGATGGTCCAACTAAAGTAGGACAAAAACGCTAAATAGTTTATGTATTATTATTGTTAAATATTATATAGTTATTTAATATCAATGGTTTATGTTTTTTTTGGTAGGTTTTTAATCGGTGTTTTACTTATAAGCTGCCACTTCCGTGAGATATCTCTTACAGGGTATTTCTGTTTTGGACGCTTTTTTAGTATTTATGGGTATTTAGGGTGTGCACTTTTTAACTGTTCACGGTAGAATTATTGATAATAATTACTATTTAGGTGGAATAATGAAGAAAACACTCGCTATCGCTTTAGGGTTTATCGTATCGGCGCCAGCCTTTGCAAATGATGTTGTTAATATTTACTCTTTTCGCCAACCTTTTTTAATACAACCTATTTTAGACGACTTTACTAAACAAACCGGTATTAAAACAAATGTTGTGTTTGCTAAAAAAGGCTTAATCGAGCGTGTAAAACGCGAAGGTAAACATAGTAAAGCTGATTTAGTTCTTACTTCTAATTTTAGTGCACTCATTCAATTAGAAGATTTAAACTTAACTCAAACAATTAATAGCAATAATGTAAATGCTAACGTACCTTCTGCTTTTCGAGATGGAGATGGCCAATGGGTCGCGCTAACAAAACGCGTGCGAAATGTATATTCGTCAAAAGATCGTTTGGGTGCATTACCAAAGCTCACTTACGAAGAACTAGCCGATCCAAAGTATAAAGGGCAAATTTGTACTCGTTCAGGTAAACATCCGTATAACTTAGGGTTAGTTGCTTCAATGATTGCTCATCACGGTGAAGCGCAAACTAAAACATGGCTTGAAGGCGTGAAGGCTAATTTAGCACGTAAACCACAAGGCAATGACCGTGCTCAAGTTAAAGCCGTTAAAGAGGGGCTATGTAATCTTGCGTTAGGCAATAGTTACTACTTAGGTAAAATGTTGCAAGACAAAGAACAAAAAACATGGGCTGAGGCGGTACACATTAATTTCCCTAATCAAACTGATCGTGGTTCACATATTAATGTTTCGGGGGCTGTTATCACTAAATATGCTAAAAACCCTGAAAATGCCTTGAAACTCATAGAGTATATGACCGACAATAAAGCGCAAAACATGTATGCATCGCTTAATATGGAATACCCAGTTAAGCCTGGTGTGCAATTATCCAGTATGGTTGCATCATGGGGCAGCTTTAAAGAAGATAGCTTGCCACTTGATGAGATCAGTAAATATCGTCCGTTAGCGCTTAAGTTAATTGATGAGGTGAAGTTCGATCTTTAATGACTTATAAATTTAAGCTGTCTAAATGGCAGCTATTCGCGTGGTCGACAGGTTTAGTTTTGTCGGCCCCGTTGTTCTTCCTTCTTTTTGAATCGCTACAAGGCAACTCAGAGGTTTTTACACACCTTTGGGGCACTGTGCTTTGGGATTACATTTCTAATACTGTACTACTTATATTGGGTGTGTGTGCACTCAGTAGTGTTATAGCGTTGCCACTTGGTTGGTTAACTGCTTATTGTAACTTTCCCGGTAAAAAACATTTTGAATGGGCGCTCATGCTGCCCCTTGCTATGCCTACTTACATTATTGCCTACGTGTATACTGATTTACTTGATTACGCAGGGCCAGTGCAAATTACTCTAAGGGAGTGGTTTGGCTGGCAGTCACCCAGTGATTACTGGTTTTTTGATATTCGTACTTTGCCTGGTGCAATAGTCATGATTGCTTTGGTACTTTACCCCTATTTATTTTTAATTTTTAAAACAGCTTTGAGAGAGCAGTCTTTTAAATTGGTACAGGCAAGCCAATTAATGGGACTTTCTCCTACCAAAAGCTTTTTTAAAGTGAGTCTTATATTATCTCGTGGTTCTATTGTTGCCGCCCTTGCGCTTATTAGTATGGAAACAATGGCCGATTTTGCAACAGTAAGTTATTTTGCTGTTAGCACGCTCACAACCGCGGTATACGATACATGGTTTGGTTATTACTCCTTGACTGCTGCTGCAAAAATATCAGGTGTCATGCTGTTACTACTATTTTTAGCGCTTATGGCAGAGCGCTTTAGTCGTCGTAATCAAGCTGTATTTGAACGCCAATCGGGCGTAAATAGCGAAGCACTTTATATTTTAAAGGGAAAGTCCGCTTGGTTAGCAACGGCATTTTGTGGCACGGTTTTACTTGTATCTTTTGTGATCCCGATTGCAGTATTACTTAATTACGCCATTACCTACTTCGAAAAAGCATGGAGTGCTGATTTTTTTAATTATGCGTGGCAAAGCCTAAAAGTGGCAGGCGTTGTGAGCGTAATAACAATTGCATTAGGTGTTTTTGTTGTTTTTTATCAGCGTATAACAACACAGTCTTACCCTCTCGTTCCTGGGCGACTAGCGAGTACGGGCTATGCACTGCCTGGCACCGTATTAGCAATTGCCGTTTTATTACCTCTAACACTGTTAGAAAGTAGTATTAATAATGTATTAGAGCCTTATAATTTAGACATAGGTTTGTTACTAACAGGCAGTGTGTTTACTATTGTGATTGCTTATGTCGTTCGGTTTTATGCCATTGCTCACGGAGCGATAGAGTCGAGCTTTGTGCGTATTAGTCCATCACTTGATATGGCAAGCCAGTCTATGGGTAAAAGCCAAGGCCAAACATTGCGTTTAGTGCACCTACCTTTATTAAGAAGAGGCTTACTGACTGCTGCCTTACTCGTTTTTATTGAATGCATGAAAGAACTTCCTGCTGCGTTACTACTCAGACCATTTAACTTTGAAAGCCTGGCAACGCATGTTTTTCAGTACGTGAGTGATGAGCAGTTAGAGCTGGCTTCTATATCTGCTTTATCTATTGTTATTGTTGGATTTATCCCCTTGTATTTTATTAATCGTTCTATGGAGCAACACACTTAAATGAGTAGTTTAATTTTGCAAGGTGTCAGCTATCACTATAACGGTACAAAGGTGATCGAAAACTTAGACTTAACCGTGGGTAAAGATGAGATTGTATGCTTGCTTGGTGCCAGTGGCTGCGGTAAAACCACCACATTAAAAGCCATTGCAGGCTTAGTTGAGGCCAAGCATGGAAGTGTATTTATAGATGGCAAGCTGGTAAGTGATGAGTCAACATTTATTGCACCAGAGCACCGAAATATAGGTATGATGTTTCAAGATTACGCGTTGTTTCCTCATCTAAGCGTAGCAAATAACATTGCGTTTGGGTTATGTAAAATGAGCCAATCCGAAAAACAACAGCGTGTGGATGAAATGCTTCAGTTAGTGCATTTGTCAGGTTGCGCAGATAGATTTCCTCACCAGCTTTCTGGTGGGCAGCAGCAACGCGTTGCGATTGCCCGTGCGTTGGCATATAAACCAAGTTTACTACTTCTTGATGAGCCGTTTTCAAATATAGATACCCAAGTTCGTTTTGAATTAATTGCAGATATTCGCCGTATTATTAAGGCGCAACAAGTATCAGCGGTATTTGTTACCCATTCAAAAGAAGAGGCTTTTGCTTTTTCTGATACGCTTGCCATTATGGATCGCGGTAGTATTGCCCAACAAGGCACGCCAGAGCAGCTTTTTGCTGCTCCTAGGTCAAAGGTGGTTGCAGAGTTTCTAGGTCAAGGCATATACTTATCCGCAGAAGCATTAACGGCTACTGAATATAAAACACCTTTTGGCACCGTTGAGTCAGATATGCAAACGAGCTGCTATCCATGTAGTGGTGAGTTATATGTGCGACC
The DNA here is from genome assembly GCF_000813065.1 of Pseudoalteromonas sp. ECSMB14103. Taxonomy (NCBI): domain Bacteria; kingdom Pseudomonadati; phylum Pseudomonadota; class Gammaproteobacteria; order Alteromonadales; family Pseudoalteromonadaceae; genus Pseudoalteromonas; species Pseudoalteromonas sp. ECSMB14103. The sequence continues at coordinate 158,213 of NZ_JWGY01000008.1, forward strand.
TCACCAAATTGAACTTGTGCAAGAGTGTCAAAGTGACAAACTCAGTAAACGGGCTACAATATTAAGTCGTCGCTTTATTGGCTCTGCGTATGTTTATAAAGTTGTTATAGCCGAACAAACGCTTGAAGTTGAAGCGCAATATGGCCAATCATTTGAAATCAATGAGCAGGTTATAATAAAAATAAAACCCCACACAGTGAATTTTTTTGAATCATAGTTAATGTGATTCACTGTGTACATATCTGTAAAACTGAGGAATAACAATGGCGCAAGCGCAATCTGGGATTTGTGCTGAAGCAAACCTGCATGGTTTGCATTTATTTTTTAATGTGTTTGATGGTCAAGACGAATCATTGCGCGCTAAATTAAAACAAGTAAGCGCAATTGAAGAAGAGTTTAATGATCAGTTTTCAGAGTCGATGTTGTCGTGCGTTGTTGCCATTGGCGCCCAATATTGGCCTCATATTCTTCCTGAGTATATTCCTAGTGAGCTGCAAAGCTTTCCAAATATAAATCATCCAGATCACCAAATGAGTGTTCAGCCGTGTGACTTGTTTGTGCAGGTGCGTTCAGACAGAGAAGACGTAAACCACTTATTTGCATTGCAAGTTTTAAAGCTTTTTGCACCTGATGTCGAGCTGGTGGAGCAAATACGTAACTTTCGTTTTTTAGATGGCCGAGATTTTAATGGTTTTATTTATGGTGGTGATACGCCACACGGAAGAAAAAAGCGTTCAACTGCTTTAATTAATAAACCTGGTTGTTTTGAAGATCAGGGAAGTTATATTCATGTTCAGCGCTATAAACACGACTTAACTGTTTGGCAGCACTTATCGCTCAGTGAGCAAGAGCAAATTATGGGCCGTACACGACTTGATAATACGCTTATAACCCCAGCACTAAATACCAGTCATGCCACGCGTAGTGAGTTAAAAGATGAAGAGGGGCAACCCCTTTTGTTGAATCAAAGCATGCCTTATGGCGATGTTTATGAGCAAGGTATGTTATGCATAAGCTGCGCAAGTACTGGTACTGCATTTGAGGCTGTATTAAATAGCCGTTTAGGGGAGGGGGAGTGTTACGACCATTGGCTTGATTTTACTCAAGCCGATATGGGGTCTGCTTTTTTTGCCCCCTCAGTTGGGTTTTTAAAGCAAATTTAAACCGTATCAAATAAAATACGTACTCGTTCAAGCGTAACGTCTATTTCAGAAATTTTAGCTGGGGCAATAAATATAGTATCGTCTCCGGCAATAGTACCTAATACACCATCGGCCTTTCCTAACGAGTCAAGTAAGCGGGCAATAAGCTGCGCAGCGCCTGGACTGGTGCGAATAATGATCATCATTTCATTATGCATAATATCAATGACTAACTGGCGTAATGGGCTTTTAGCTGTCGGCACTCCCATTTCAGCGGGTAGGCAGTAAACCATTTCTTGTTTAGCGTTGCGGGTTCGCACAGCACCAAACTTACTTAACATGCGTGACACTTTACTCTGGCTTATATTGTCAAAGCCTTGCTCTTTAAGCGCATCAACTATTTCGCCCTGAGAGCCAAAGTTTTCTTCTTTTAAAAGTGATTTAAACGCTTTTACCAATGCTTCTTGTTTATCTTGAGGTTGCATAGTCTTTATTCATTATTGTTATTTATGCTGTAAATACTACACAAAAATGAATAATTATGCAGCAGTTGTTTAGTCAACTTGACAGTTTGATGCGATAAACCACCAAAGTTTACAACTATGGTCGAAAATATCGCAAAATAGGCCCGATAAATTTGTTTTTAGGCGCTAATTTCATTATCTTAAGGGCCACAAGTATTTCCTACCTCAAATGACGGAGAATTCCAATGAAAGTTGCTGTATTAGGTGCTGCAGGCGGTATCGGTCAAGCATTGTCTTTACTATTAAAAACAGGCTTACCAGCTGGTTCTGAATTATCACTTTACGATGTTGCACCAGTTGTACCAGGTGTTGCTGTTGACCTATCACACATCCCAACTGATGTTAAAGTAGCAGGTTTTGGCGCAGACGATTTAAACAAAGCGCTTGACGGTGCTGATATTGTTTTAATCCCAGCGGGTATGCCACGTAAACCAGGTATGGATCGTGCAGATTTATTTAACGTAAATGCCGGTATCATTAAAACACTAGCTGAAGGCATTGTAGCTAGTTGCCCTAAAGCACTTGTGGGTATCATTACTAACCCAGTAAACGGCACAGTACCGATTGTGGCTGAAGTGTTCAAAAAAGCAGGCACATACGATGCAAGCCGTGTATTTGGTATTACTACGCTTGACGTGATTCGTTCAGAAGCATTTGTTGCTGAACTTAAAGGCGTAGACGTTGCTACAGTTAAAGTACCAGTAATTGGTGGTCACTCTGGCACAACTATTCTTCCTCTACTTTCTCAAGTTGAAGGCGTAACTTTCACTGAAGACGAAGTTGCTGCACTTACTCCACGTATCCAAAATGCAGGTACTGAAGTAGTAAATGCTAAAGCAGGTGGTGGTTCAGCTACATTATCAATGGGTGCTGCTGCAGCACGTTTTTGTATGTCTTTAGTTAAAGGCCTACAAGGTGAAGATGTTGTAGATTACGCATACGTTGCTGTTGAAGATGGTGATGCAGAGTATTTTGCACACCCAGTACGTTTAGGTAAAAACGGCGTTGAAGAAATTCTTTCTTACGGCGAGCTAAGCGCATTTGAAGAAAAAGCGAAGAACGATATGCTTGAGACACTGAAAAAAGACATCAAAGAAGGTGTTGATTTCATGGCGTAATAGCCAGAATGAGCATTAAAAAAGCCTGCATTTGCAGGCTTTTTTGTTGCTCGAATGTTATTTACTATTAGTGTTAAATAACAGGCTCGTTAAGGCTAGTGATCACGGTCAACGGCTATACGGGCTAAGCTTACCAATGCGTGCTTGTATTCAGATTCAGGTAAAAAATCTAAGCAAGCAATTGCTTTATCGGCTTCAAGCTCTGCTTTTTGCATTGTAAACTCAAGCGCATTGGTTTGTTTTAACGTAGATAAAATCTCTTCTAAATGTTCCATACCATTACTGTGCTCAATTGCATCACGAATTAACTGTGTTTGATACGCATTACCGTGTTGCATTGCATATATAAGTGGTAGGGTAGGCTTACCTTCGGCTAGATCATCGCCTATATTTTTACCTAGCTGGTCTGCATCGGCGTTATAATCAAGCACGTCGTCAACAAGCTGAAATGCCGTACCTAAGTGCATACCGTATAAGTTTAATGCATTGAGCGTGGCTTCATCATTATTGGTAATAATAGCAGCAAGCCCGGTAGCAGCCTCAAACAGCTTAGCCGTTTTAGAGTAAATAACTTGCATGTAGCTGGCTTCGGTTGTGTCTGGATCGTTGCAATTCATAAGTTGCAGCACTTCACCTTCAGCAATTATATTGGTTGCATCGGCGAGTATTTGCATAATTTGCATTTTGCCTAAACCAACCATTAACTGGAATGAGCGCGTGTATATAAAGTCGCCAACTAATACGCTAGCAGCATTACCAAATTCAGCGTTAGCCGTCGGGGTGCCTCGGCGTAAGTTTGACTCATCAACAACGTCGTCGTGTAATAAGGTCGCGGTGTGAATAAACTCAACAATGGTCGCAAGTGTAATGTGGTCTTTACCAGTATATCCTAGCGCTTTGGCAGCTAAAATAGCTAACATAGGACGAACGCGTTTACCGCCGCTATTAACTATGTATAAACCAAGTTGGTTTACTAACGCCACATCTGAGCGCATTTGCGCATGTATAAGTTGATTGACGTCATTCATATCGCTTTCTATTAACGCCTGGATAGCTTTTATATCCATTGATCTCCGAGCCAATTTTTATGTGTGAACGGCGCAGATTGTACAACAAAAAACGCACTAGCTCGATATTTTGTGACGATTGATTTAAAAAACCTACCTAAAGTGCTTAATAAGTGCTTAATTCAATCACAAATGTGTTTAATTACTAGACGATGAAAGATGGTTTTTGAGTTTGAATAATGGTCGACGCAGGTTGCAATTTTATTAGTAGGGTTATTTTTGCAAAGAGTTAAAAAGCGCTTGGCAAAAGGCTTAATTAATATAAAATAGAGAAAATATTGAATTGCTCTCAAAGCAGCTACTTTTTATTCATTTTAATTACAAAATAGGCTTGCTAGTTATTTCGCGTTAGCGTAAACTTCGCGCCCTATCGAAGAATATTTTAGTTGCGCCGATTTGAGGGTGCACAGACGGAGTTAATTATGTACGCGGTTTTCCAAAGTGGTGGTAAACAGCATCGTGTGACTGAAGGTCAAACGATTCGTCTTGAAAAATTAGACGTTGAAACTGGTGCGGCAGTTGAATTTGATTCAGTGCTTTTAGTTGCTGATGGTGAGAAGATCGAGATCGGTGTACCGTTCGTAAACGGTGGTAAGATAACAGCTGAGGTTGTTTCACATGGTCGCGGTGAGAAAATTAAGGTTGTTAAATTTAGACGCCGTAAGCATTCTCGTAAGCAAATGGGCCACCGTCAATGGTTCACTGAAGTTAAAATCACTGGCATTAGCGCTTAATTAGAGGTACTTAGAAATGGCACATAAAAAAGCAGCTGGTAGTACTCGTAACGGTCGCGATTCAGAAAGCAAACGCCTAGGTGTTAAGCGTTTTGGTGGCGAATCAGTTCTAGCGGGTAGCATCATTGTTCGTCAGCGTGGAACACGTTTCCACCCTGGTACAAACGTAGGTATCGGTAAAGACCATACTATCTTTGCAAAAGCAGATGGTAAAGTTCAATTTGAACAAAAAGGTCCTTTAAACCGTAAATACGTAACTATCGTAACTGAGTAATCAGTAAGGTAGTTAAAAAACCCCGCCTTTGCGGGGTTTTTTGTTTTGAGACAAAAATATATACCAAAGCCAAGCCTGCAATCGGCTTGGCTTCGGTATATAATGTATAAATTAGCAAGCCAATCCCTAAAGTGAGTAATCATGAAGTTTGTAGATGAAGTAGAAATTCGCGCAGAGGCCGGAGACGGCGGAAGCGGTATCGTGTCTTTCCGACGTGAAAAATATGTCCCAGATGGTGGGCCTGACGGCGGTGACGGTGGAGACGGTGGTAGTGTTTATCTACAAGCTGATGAAAACTTAAATACCCTTATTGACTATCAGTTTGAGCGTTTTCACAGAGCTGAGCGCGGCACAAACGGACGTAGCCGAAACTGTACAGGTAAAAAAGCAGACGATTTGTTTGTAATGGTCCCTGTAGGTACACGTATAACCGATGTTGATACGCAAGAAGGGCTTGGTGATTTGACCCAACATGGTCAACGAATTTTGGTTGCAAAAGGTGGTTTCCACGGCTTGGGGAATGCACGTTTTAAATCAAGTACTAACCGAGCGCCTCGTCAAAAAACACTAGGTACACCCGGTGAAGTACGTAACTTAAAATTAGAGTTACTATTGCTAGCTGACGTAGGTTTACTAGGTTTGCCAAATGCTGGTAAATCGACCTTTATTCGCAGCGTGTCTGCTGCAAGACCTAAAGTGGCTGACTACCCATTTACAACGCTTATTCCTAATTTAGGTGTAGTGCGTCCGGAAGCTAACAAGTCATTTGTAATAGCTGATATACCTGGGTTGATTGAAGGTGCGTCTGATGGTGCCGGTTTAGGTATCCGCTTCTTAAAGCATTTAGAACGTTGCCGTGTGTTATTGCACATTATTGACGTAATGCCTGTAGATGGATCAAACCCAGTCGATAATGCGTTTGCAATTATAAATGAGCTGCATCAATACAGTCCTAAGCTTGCAGAAAAGCCTCGTTGGTTAGTGTTTAATAAAATAGATTTGTTACCTGAAGATGAAGCACAAGCACTATGCGATGCTATTGCACAAGAGCTAGGTGAGTCTGAAAATATTTATCAAATCTCAGCTATTAACAAGCTGCATACTCAACCGCTTATACATGACATTATGACATTGCTTGATAGCATGCCTAAAGAGAAGTTTGAGCAAGTTGAAGATGAAGAAATAGAATTTAAGTGGGATACCTACCATCAAAAAGCCACCAAAGGCGATGATGATGATTGGGATGACTGGGATGAAGATGATTACGATGTAGAAGTAGTCTACGAACGTTAATTTTCATTAAATATAAAAAGGAGCATAGGCTCCTTTTTTGTTTTTTAATAATAAAGTACTAGGTATTTAGTGTGATTATTTCAATGATTGCCGCTATGGCAAATAACCGTGTTATTGGTCTTGATAATAAAATGCCGTGGCATTTACCTGCAGATCTTCAACATTTTAAAGCCGTTACTACAGGTAAGCCTGTGATCATGGGTCGTAAAACTTTTGAGTCTATTGGTCGTCCTTTACCTGGTAGACGCAATATTATTATTACGCGCAACACTGAATATAAGGCCGAGGGTATTGAAACTGTAACAAGTCCAGAGGCCGCGCTGAGCTTGGTTTGTGGTGTTGAAGAGGTCATGATTATAGGCGGTGGAAATGTTTATCAGCAGTTTTTAACACAAGCTGAGCGCTTATATTTAACCTTTATTGATCTTGATGTAGAGGGTGATACACAGTTCCCTGATTATCAAGCTGTTGCAAATTGGGAAGTGAAAGAAGAGCAAGTTAAACTGCCAGACGAAAAAAATAAACATAGTTATAAATTCGTAACTTTGTATAAATACTGCTAACATTATTGCGTAAGGTTAACTAGGTTGGTACAATATTAACCAGTTAACGTAGGAATAAAGTACCAAACAAGGGTCAACAATGTTTAAATTATCAAAGTTAGTTGTTATTTCTGCTATTGCTGCAGGTTCACTTTCGTACACAGCTCCAGCAAAGGCTAATGATCAACTAGCGCTATCTATTTGCGAGTATATCGCAGCAGATGATAAAAACCGTTTACGTAGCAAGTTAAAAAGCTCTCGTGTAAAAATTCGTAACATATATGATTCTATTCAATGTAACGGTAATAACTTATTGCGTCATGCTGTTGCCAGCAATGCAGTAAATGCAGGTGAGTATATTGTTAAAAACTTATCTAAAAGTTCATTGTCAGACGGTGCCGACATAGCCTGGGCTGAAGGCAATCACGCAGGTTCTGCGCTTATTCCTGTAATTAAAGACCGTGCTGGTTTGTAATTATTAGTAATTTAAAAAAAGCCGCGATTATCGCGGCTTTTTTGTTGCTGGAAAAATAATTGACTATTTAGAGGCCGATATTACTGAGTAATATCGGCCTCTATCTGTCTGAGTACTCTGATCAGCTTTTATCATGTTTATTTATGAATGTCTCAGTTCACTCACTTATAAATGCTTCACCTTCAATCATCCATTTAGCTGCAGGCTGACCTTTTAGGTAATGATCGAAGTACTGCATCATACGGACTGAAAAATCGACCTGATTTGGGAATTTTTTAAGGTGATGCGGTTCACCTTTATACTGTAAAAAAGTGGCATCTTTGCCTGCACGACGAAGTGCTAAATAATACTGTACGCCTTCGTGCCAAGGCACCGCATCATCTTTGTCTCCAAACATGATTAAAATTGGCGTATTGACCTTGTCAGCAAAAAATACGGGTGAGTTTTCAATATATAACTCTGGTGCCTCAAATAAGTTTTTACCTATGCGGCTTTGTCCTGTTTCGTATTGAAACTGGCGAGCAAGGCCTGACTTTAAGCGTATGCCACTGTATGCGCTGGTCATGTTAGATACCGGCGCGCCTGATACAACCGCTTTAAACATATCTGTTTGGGTGATCATAAATGCACTTTGGTACCCGGCCCATGAGTGACCTTGCAAGCCAATTTTGTTTGGATCGGCAATACCAAGATCTATTAACTTTTGGGTGGCGTTGATCATGGTTTGCGTTGACGATTTGCCCGGGTGACCTATTTCAAAACGAATATCAGGTAAAAAGATGGCGTAGCCATTTGATGTAAACATTGGGAAATTAGGGCGATGATTTAACTCCATTTTAGGAAAATCAAACATACGCTGGCTCATGTAACGATAAAAATAAACGACAACAGGTACTTTATCGCCTTTCTTGTAACCGTCAGGTTTTATTAAAACACCTTGCAAGTCTTCACCATCAAAGCCTTTGTAGCTAATCAGTTCAGGTTTTTCACCCCAAGCAAAATTTGCGGTTTGAGGGTTCAAATCAGTTACTTTATGTGTGGTTAAAAAGCTTAAGTCGGTTTGATAGAAATCTGGGAACTGATGATAAGTCTGTTCAGTAAATAGGTATTTATCTGCTTTCTTGGCTTTTTTAACAATATCAAAACGTTTATCACCACTGAGTACTTCAGTAATGGTCGTGTTTTCTAAATCAAGCTTTGCAATCCCTCTTTGCTTTGTTTGAAGGTTAACAGCAGTAACTAGCAGTGTTTCATCTTGTTTAAAGCCTACCTGGTTTCTATCAAGCTTAATGACGCGATACTGTGTATTGGTCTGCTTTCCATTTGTTAAGCGTTTAGCTTGATTGGTGTTTACATTAAACGCCCAAATATCATATTTGCTATAAGCAAGTACTTGGCTGCTATCGCTCATCCAGCCTGCAAAACCATAGCCTGGTTGTGTAGAAGGGTAGTCGTGTTTGTCGTCGGCAAAGGTTGCTTTTATAGCTTGTGTAACCGGAGTAACCTTATTGTTAGCTAATTCTTTTAGTTGTATTTGGCTGTCAGCAAAGTAAGCCGCAAATAAGCCATTAGGAGAAAGAGAAGGCCTAAAAGGGCTGTTAGTCACAATAGGAGTTTGCTTGCCTGTATTAATGTTTACAGCGTAGTAATCTGCAAAAAAGCCGCCATACATTATTTTTTCTAAATAGGGAGTATTTGACGAGCCCAGTAAGGAAGTATCGCGCTCTGTATTAAGAGCAACACTAGGCATTGCAGGGGTACTTAGTTGAACCACTTTTTGTGAATTTACATGATATACGGCTTCGTAGTGACGGTGCTTATTAACCGCGTTCCATTGCTGTTTTTCTCGTGGTTTTATCTCTGGGTCTTTATTATGCCAAACATCCAAGCCTTTTTGCTCGCGAATGGTATCAATGTCATAGAGTGAGGTTTCATCTACGAATTCTTTGGCTTTTACTTTCGCTGCAAGTTTTGGTCGGTTTTCAAAGTATAAGCGTTCGCCGTTTTCTGACCAGCTTAGTTTTGCGGTTTTGCCTATAGTCCACTCTTTGTTTGTAGATTCAATAGTTGAAAGTGTTTCGTTTTTCCATAATTGTAGTGAGTGGTTTCGACGGCGGGTATCTTCGTTTACATAATTACCCAATGTAAATGCTACGGTTGCTTCGATTGGGTGCCATGCTATTTTATTAGCAATAACACCGGGTTCATCAATTAGCACTTCACTTTTAAAAGATGTTAGTGTGATTAGCTTTATTTGGTTGTCGTTACCATCAGGGTAACTTTGACTTAGCAAAAGCTGATCATTGGTAGCACTTATACTGTAATTAAAAACATTATCAATAGTTTCACTTTGTTGGTTTTTTAAATTAACAATAACGAGCGAGTAAACCTTGTCTTTTTTGTCAGGTGAAATGGCGCTATTGTCTTCATCTTCACTCTCATCCTTGGTATTTTTTTCTACATTATCAGTTTTATCTGCTTTTTTATCTAAACGATACGCAAGCCATACCCCGTCGTTTGATAATGCGTAGTCTTTTACATTCTCAAAACGTTTTTGCTCACCTGTTTCTGTATTTACTAGTACTAAGTTATTTTTAAGCGTGTTTTTTTTCTTGGTGGTTTCTTTTTCGAGTAATGTGGGTACTTGTATAAATGCAGTCCAGTTGGCTGCTTTGTTTATAAACGGCTTGGTGCCGCGGTCCACTTCGCTGATTAAACTATTTGAGGTTAAAGAGTAAACCTGACCTGCAGCATTGCCGCGGTATGGCGTGGCACTTAAAGATAAAATACGTCCATCTTCAGATAGTTGTGTGCCTTTGGCTGATTTAAAGTTAAATACATCTGTAAATTCTAATGCCTCTTTTGCATTAGGCGCGGTGCTGACTAAGCCAGTAATAAGTGCGCTACTTAGGAGGGTGAGCTTTGTTTTCATTATTGAATCTCGTTTTTTAACATTATTTTATTGTAACGAGTTTGACCAATATTTCGACCAGATAGGATAGAAGGCAGGTAGTGGCGATAAGTAACAGGTATAAACGATAAAACGACCATTTGGTCGTTTTATTAAAAAAATAATTCAGTGGGTATGATTATGTTAGAGCCAAATTTTTTGCAATTCAGGCCATTGTTTTTCAAATTGCACGCTTGGCTTAGTTTTAAAGTCACTGCGCACAAATTGATTCATTTTTCCTTCAACATAGGCAAGTAAAAAGTTAGCCAGTGTAAGCTCATCGCTTTGGAAGTTTTTTCCTTCACGAAGCTTACGTTCTCTGAGTACTTGTTTAAGTTGGGTCTCTAATTTCTCAAAAAAGCTTTGAACGCGTTCACGTAAGCGCTCTTGTTCACCTTGCAGCGCATCACCGGTTAAAATACGAGTAATACCAGGGTTTTTTTCGGCAAATGTTAAAAGTAAAAGTAAAATATTATAAACACGGGTTTGGCTTTCTTTTTCGTTTTCTAAAATAAGGTTAATGCGCGATAAAAGAGTGTCTTCAATAAACTCGATTAAGCCTTCAAACATGCGCGCTTTGCTAGGGAAATGACGATACAGAGCCGCTTCAGATACACCAACCTCAGCAGCTAGTTTAGCTGTGGTGATTCGTTGACCAGGGCTTGTTTCTAACATTTGTGCGAGTGCTTGCAGTATTTGCTCTTTGCGATTACTTCTTTTTGTCGCAGGCATGAACATTCCTTTTTTATTAGTTATTCTTGGCTGGGGTTAATCATTTTTTGTTCAAATGAAAAGCATATGTTAATGTTTTATTCAGTTTGTTTCCAGCCTTTTATAGATGTTTAGCCAGCTGTTCGATCACTTTTAAAGCAATTGTACTTTTACTGCTAACGGGCAATTCTAACTGTTTATTTTGCCAATACAGAGTCAACGCGTTTTGATCAGAATTAAACCCTAAACCACTTTGCGATACATCGTTTGCGCATATCATATCTAGGTTTTTATTAACTAATTTACCTTTAGCATAACTCTCAACGTTTTGCGTTTCAGCGGCAAAACCCACAGTGTAAGGGCGGTTTTTTTCTATATTAGCAACCGCTGCAATTACATCTGGGTTTTTAACTAACGTTAGTGTTAGCTCGTCGCCTTGCTTTTTCATTTTTTGAGTTGCTACTTCGCCAGCTCTGTAATCGGCAACAGCTGCGCAGCCAATAAACGCATCCGACTGCGGTGCATATACTAGTGCTTCATTTAATAGTTGCTCTGCGCTTTCTATATTTATTAGGTTTGCACCAATAGGTGCTTTAATAGTTACAGGGCCAGAAATTAAATTAACGTTAGCACCGAGTAACAACGCGGCTTCTGCAAGTGCGTAACCCATTTTTCCAGAGCTATGGTTTGATATAAACCTAACAGGGTCAAGCGGCTCACGGGTTGGGCCTGCGGTGATCGTAATTGTTTTACCAGCTAAAATTTGAGGAGGTTGGTTTTCAACACATAACGCTACAAGCTCATGTGGTTCAAGCATACGTCCTGAGCCAACATCACCACACGCTTGCTCTCCTTTACCCGGGCCCCAAATAAGTACGTTACGCGCTTTCAAGGTGGCTAGGTTTGCTTGCGTTGCAGCATGTGCATACATTTGCTGGTTCATAGCTGGGGCTACTGCAACTTTTGCTGGGGTCGCAAGCAGTAAAGTCGTCAGTAAGTCGTCTGCAATGCCGGTCGCCATTTTGGCAATAATATTACATGTAGCAGGAGCGACTAAAATAAGATCAGCCCACTTGGCAAACTCAATGTGTCCCATCGCGGCTTCAGCGGCAGGGTCGAGCAATGAATCCGATACTATCTCGCCGCTAACGGCTTGCATTGTGAGTGGCGTAATAAAATGCTTAGCTGACTCAGTCATGACAACTTTTACTTCACAACCATGCTCTTTTAATCGTCTTACGAGCTCAGCGCATTTATAGGCTGCAATTCCACCGCTAATACCCAGTACAATTTTTTTGTTTGTTAACGTCATCATGGTTGTCTGTCAATCTTATTAAATATGGCGCCTAAAATAACAAATCTTTACTCGTTCAGCTAAGTTTTTAATTTAAAATTACAAGCTAAATTTTTATTTTGCATTACATTTATAAGACACATGAGTTATTCAAGGATGAAAAAATGCAACTAACTTCACTGCCCAATGCTCAACGCCCACGTGAAAAGCTTATCGAAAAAGGCGCTAAAGCGCTAAGTGATGCAGAGCTCCTCGCCATATTTTTACGTACCGGGTTGCCGGGGATGAACGTAATAGAGTTGGCTCAGCACTTACTGAACGAAAATAAAACATTACATAACTTGTTTAATGCCAGCATGGACGAATTTTGTTCGCAAAAAGGATTGGGAACGGCGAAGTATGTTCAATTACAAGCGGTACTTGAATTAAGTCAGCGTTATATGCAGGAGCGCTGCCAACGAGATGCCGTGTTTAACTCCCCTAATTCAGTATACGATTACCTAACCATTAAAATGCGGGGTCTACAGCAAGAGGTATTTATGGTGCTTTATCTTGATAGTCAAAACCGCTTAGTAAAAGATGAGATTCTTTTTTACGGCACAATAAATGCCGCAAGTGTGTATCCGCGGGAGGTTGTTAAAGCGGCACTTAAAAATAATGCAGCGGCTGTTATCTTTGCTCATAACCATCCAAGTGGGATTGCTGAACCAAGCCAAGCAGATAAGCTTATTACCAATAAATTGCAGCAAGCACTGCAATTAGTAGACATAAATGTGCTTGACCATATCATTGTGGGAGGTGAAACGTGTGTTTCGTTTGCCGAGCGTGGCCTTATTTGACTCTCTTTAATATAGAAATGTGCTAAAAATGAGCGGTTTAATACATTTTAGTAAATTAGTTTAATTTAAATGCAGTTTTTACTTTCCCTAAGGGCATTCGATCTTTATAATTGGCCGCTATCAAATTTACATATGAGCTGGTTGGATAGATCAGTATTTGATCTTTGCCTGTAAAAGCTGTATAAAGAGCGCCCTTCGATTTATCTAGGGCAGAAATACACGGCCTTAGATTAAATTAAGCTCGAGCGAAGTTATTGGAGATATATAGACATGTCTAAAGTATGTCAAGTTACAGGTAAGCGTCCAGCGGTTGGTAATCACCGTTCACACGCGAGAAACGCGACTAGACGTCGTTTCCTACCTAACCTACAAACACACCGTTTTTGGGTTGAAAGTGAAAAACGTTTTGTAACATTACGCACTACTACTAAAGGTATGCGTATTATCGATAAAAAAGGCATCGACGCGGTTCTTACAGAAATCCGTGCTCGCGGCGAAAAAGTTTAAGGAACTGAATCATGCGCGATAAAATCCGTTTAGTTTCAACTGCCGGTACTGGTTTTTTCTACACTACTGACAAAAACAAACGTAACATGCCTGAAAAGATGGAAATCAAAAAGTTCGATCCTAAGGCTCGTAAACACGTGATTTTCAAAGAAGCTAAAATCAAGTAATTTTAGTTTTTTAGAATTTAAAAACCCAGCTTAGGCTGGGTTTTTTGTTTTCTGGTGATAAGTTAGTAATATATTTGAACTAATACGTATGTTCATTAGCAACGATACCTAACCAGTTTTAGAGAATAAAACTGATATTGTTCGTTTAATCTTTATATAAAACAAATATATAACAAAGCTTCCTCTAGTGATTGACGAGGCTTAGTTGTCTAAAATAGCTCGTTAGCATTAAGCCTCATTAAACTAAAAATTATCTTATTCACAAAAAAAGGCCAAACAGTCAGTTTGGCCTTTGCTATCCCAAAGATTATGAAATTACTATTATGGTTGGTATTGTCCGCTAATAGTTAAACCAGAGAAGGTTCTGTAAGCATTTACACTTAAATGCCATGTACCGGCTTGTGGGTTATTAAAGGTACATGTTTCAGCATTACCATTTTTATATGGACGACAGTCATAGCTAGACGATGTTGGCTGACTACCAAACTTCACAAATAAATCAGCATCACCTGTGCCACCAGAAGTAGTCACAGTAAATGAAGACATACCTGCAGGCACATCTAGTGTGTAGTGTTTCCACTGACCAGCACTGGCACTTACGTCACTAACAGTACCACCACCTGCTTCAGGTGTACCTGAACCGCCACCAGAAGATGCACCTGTGATATTACCTACCAAACTCACACCAGAGTAAGCAGAGTAACCACGAAGCATTACATGGTATGTACCTGCCGTTGGATTATCGATAGAACATTCTTCGCTGTTGCCGCCTTTGTACGGACGACAGTCGTAGCTTGATGTAGTTGGTTGGCTGCCAGCACGAACGTATAAATCGGCATCACCTGTACCACCGCTCATTGTAAACGTCACATTGGTTGCTCCGCTTGGCACGGTCATGGTGTAAAAATCTTGTGCGTTAGCACCACCGCTTAAGCCTGTTTTAGCTTCGCCATCAACAAGTTCACTATCACCTGTTGTAGGTGGTGTTGTACCGCCACTTGCTGCGGCAACAGCAGCTGCAGCATCAACAATACCTGTACCACAGTTGTTACATGTTGCAGGGAATGAGCGAGTAGACGATTTTAAAATACTCTCAATTTCATCAGGCGTAGCATTTGGTTTTGCTTGCTTGATAAGTGCAGCAACACCCGCTACGTGCGGAGCGGCCATAGATGTACCTTGAGAGAATGAATAGCTATCGGTTGATGGAGAAGAAGATCCCGAGTTATATGTAGACAGAACACCTTCAGAATCGTTAGCAAAGCTTTGCGCACCACCGGGTGCAGCAACATCAATGTTACTACCGTAGTTTGAGTAATAAGCACGGCCACCATTTCGACCAACTGATGCTACATTAACAACACCGTTACAGTTACCTGGGTTGTAGTTTGCTGAGTTATCGTTATCGTTACCTGCTGCAATAACTACAACAGCGCCATTGTTGCGAGCTGTATTGATTGCATTTTGTGTTGTAGAACTACAAGAGCCACTTCCGCCTAAGCTCATGTTAATAACATCTGCTGGGTTAGGGTTTCCAGGGATGCCCGATACGTTACCGCCAGATGCCCAAATAATGCCGTCGGCAATATCAGACGTTAAACCACCACATTTACCAAGTACACGCACTGGAACTACTTTTGCGTCATAAGCAACACCGGCAACGCCTTCACCATTATTTGTAACGGCTGCAACAGTACCCGCAACGTGCGTACCATGCCAGCTAGACCCTTGCGCACCATTATTACCACATTCGCCGGCTGCTACTGCATCGCCCGGATCACGTGCATCGCTATCACGGCCGCCGCCATCGTTAGCAACCGATAGGTTAGAAATCATATCGTAACCTGGCAAAATATTAGCGTTTAAGTCGGCATGAGGGCGGTAACCTGTATCAAGAACAGCTACTACTACACCACTACCTGTTGCGGTGTCCCAAGCCGTTGGTAAGTTTAGACCGCCAGCTTGCTCATAGTAGTGCCACTGGTCGCCATAGCGCGGATCGTTAGGTGTAGCAAAAGGTTTTAACATTTGGTCAACTTCAATGTACTCAACGTTGCCTGAATCAACCATTTCTTGCATAAACTCTTGTGCTTCTGCTGCGCTAAGTTTTTTATCTGCTCGCATAACATGGTGGTTATTTAGTGCCATTGCGCGAATGTACTTTGCTTTAACTTTTCCTTTTTTAGAGGCAAAGTTTTTAACAAAGTTTTTTGCACGTGCTTTCATGTTTACAGGGCTTTCATCTGCAGTAGAGTAACTCAGTGCATCAACGTTGTTATTTTTATATTTAATGATGAATTGCGTTTCAAAGCCACTTTGATTTTGAAGTTTAGCTGTTGTATCTGCCACTGAAGGGCCGATTGCTTGTGCTGGGTTAGCCATGCTTGATGCAGTAGCAAGAAGCGTACTAATGGTAAGTGCTATTGCACACTTATTAAATGTTTTACTTGTTGTCATAATTTTCCCTAGATTTTTTTATTAGTTATATCGTGATGAATTGTCACAATGCAGGTACAAAGGTAAATTATGTGTTAATAAAGTTAAAATACTAAATCATTATGTCCCTATTTCATTTAGTTATAACGAGTGTTTTAAAGGGGTTTGTCATTGTTTTGTATTTGTCATATAAAATAAAAATGATATAAAGGTACTGCTTTTTAATTTGTATTTTTAATACTTTTAAAAAGTAGAAAATATATTTGTTGTGTTATTTGTAATAATGAATTCTGTACATTGCTGGCGATTAAATTTTGCTATAATCGAGCAAATTGTTAAGTGAGATAAATAGATGACCCAGGTAGATGTAATTGTAATTGGCGCGGGAGCGGCTGGATTAATGTGTGCAGCACAAGCTGGATACCGAGGCCGACGTGTTACAGTGCTAGACATGGGTAAAAAGCCGGGTCGTAAAATTTTAATTAGTGGTGGCGGGCGCTGTAATTTTACAAATGAGAATGCAGCACCGGAAAATTACTTATGCAGCAATCCACATTTTGTCAAATCATGTTTGAGCCGTTATACGCAACATGACTTTATTGAGCTGGTGGACCGCCACGGTTTGGCATACCATCATAAAACGTTAGGCCAGCTGTTTTGTGATAATAGTGCGCAAGATATTGTTAATATACTTCTTACTGAATGCGAGTGGGCAGGTGTAAATATAGCCTTGCGCAGTGAAGTGATTAATGTACAAAAAACAGAGTCGGGTTATAGCGTTACCACAGAGCAAGAGACCTTACATTGCGAGTCGTTAGTGGTTGCGTCGGGCGGGCTTACTATGCCCAAGCTTGGTGCTACACCTATTGGTTATAAAATTGCTGAGCAGTTTGGTTTAAACGTACTACCTACTATGGCCGCGCTTGTACCATTTACCCTTCACCAACACGACAAAGAGCGCTTTGAAGGGTTATCAGGCGTTAGCATACCGTGCGAAGTAACAAGTGAAGACGGCACCACATTTAAAGAAAATATATTATTTACGCACCGTGGTTTATCTGGCCCCGCTATATTACAAATAAGTTCATTTTGGCGTGCAGGGCAGGCTGTTACTATTAATCTACTTCCAGAGCTTGATTTAAAACAGCGGCTTGCAGACTGGCGAGAAACGCAACCTCAAAAATCACTAAAAAATAGCCTAACGACAATATTGCCAAAACGGTTCATTGAAATATTACATGAAAGCAATGCAATACCTGATTGCAATATTAATCAGCTTACCCATAGTCAAATTGAAGACCTTGCTAACTACATTCATGCGTGGCAAATAAAACCCAACGGAACCGAAGGTTATAGAACTGCAGAAGTAACCCTGGGTGGTGTAAATACTGACGAACTAAGCTCTAAAACGTTTGAAGCCAAAAAATCACAAGGCTTGTACTTTATAGGGGAAGTAACGGATGTAACCGGTTGGCTTGGAGGGTATAACTTTCAGTACGCTTGGAGCTGTGGATTTGCAGCCGGGCAATACGCGTAGTTATTTTATCCATTGTTAAATAGAGTGCACTCATATTACACTTAAAGCTTATGTGGCTAATATGAGTGTTCTAATGCTGAAGCATGTTTTAATTGTTTTTTTGCTTTTTTATGTAAGCATGGGTGCAAAAGCCTCTGAAAACTTAAGTGATCATGAAGTGTTTTGTATGAAAACAGACCAAGATTGCTTAACCTACATTCAATCTCGCCTTTTAAATGCACAAAAGAACTCCTCTAATTGGTATAAATTGAAAACTTACGAGTTTGACTATTATTTTGATTATCAAAAATTCGATAACCTTCATAGCGCATTAAGCCCCTTTGTTGACCAAGAAGAATTACCAGGGGCATTTA
Source organism: Pseudoalteromonas sp. ECSMB14103 (assembly GCF_000813065.1). Taxonomy (NCBI): domain Bacteria; kingdom Pseudomonadati; phylum Pseudomonadota; class Gammaproteobacteria; order Alteromonadales; family Pseudoalteromonadaceae; genus Pseudoalteromonas; species Pseudoalteromonas sp. ECSMB14103. Next base: position 176,176 of record NZ_JWGY01000008.1, read on the forward strand.
AAATACAAGTTTATTTTTATTATGCTAAATCGCTTAATTACTTAGGTGATAAGCAACAAGCGAAAGCCTATGCGGCAAAAGCATTTGCTCAACTTGATGAAATTTATAATGTATTTGGTGATCCTTTAAGGCTTGTTGAGCTGGCTAATTTACAGCACATATTTGGTGATAAAAAAAAGGCACTAAGGGTGTTGCTTGATGCTGAAAAGCGTTATGCAAAAAGTAGTGATGCTATTTTTCACTTTGAGCTGCACATCAATAAAGGGCACATTTATTACAATTGGCAGCAGTACCCTCAAGCGATAGAAAGTAATTTAAAAGCCTACAACGCTATAAAAAGAACAAAACATCATGCTAAAACTGTAATTGCGCTAGGTAACTTAGCTTTTTCATATTTTAAGCATAATGATTTTAATAACGCAGTAAAATATTATAAAACTGCGTTCGACTACATCGAACCGGATAGCATTTACCAAGCAACCTATAGTTTACGTTTAGCGCAATCGTATTGGGAGTTGGGTAACAAAACACAAGCGGCTTTGTGGTTAAATAAAATAGATAGAACTAAAGTGGAATTCTCAAAAAGCCATGCAAAAGTTTATGATGAAATAAAAAGTAAAATCTAATGCTAGTTTGCTCTTTAAATTTAAAAACAAAAAAGCCGATAATGCATATTCAATATCGGCTTTTTAGTGTTATTTATTAAAGCTATTAGGCTTTAGCAAAGGCATCTTGTAGTGGAGGTACTACTTGCTTTTTACGGCTTAATACACCATCTAACCATACTTTATCATTTTCTGGTTTTACGCCGTAAGCCTGCTCAACTAAGTTTGCATCGTCAGATACAATTAGCATTTGTGAGCCTTCTTTCATAATATCGGTAAGCAGCAAAAATACTGAGTGACGATTACCTTCGGCTTTAAGCTTTGCAATATCAGCTTCAAGGTCAGCTTTAATATCGTCAAACACAGCAAGGTCGATTACTTCTAGTTGGCCAATACCTACTAGGTTACCGTTCATGTTGAAATCTTTAAAGTCACGCATAACTAAGTCACGTGCAGGTGTATCTTCTACTGCAGACTTAACGCGGAACATATCCATGCCTAGTTCTTTAAAGTCTTCAACACCCGCAATTTCAGCAAGTGCTTCAACACATTTAATATCGGCAGTGGTACATGTAGGTGATTTAAATATTACGGTGTCGCTTAAAATTGCACACATCATAATACCTGCGATGTTTTTAGGGATTTCTACGCTGTAAAAATCGTACATCATTTTAATAATGGTATTTGAGCAGCCAACAGGACGGATCCAACATTCAAGCGGAGTAGATGATGTTAAGTCACCTAATTTATGGTGATCTACCACGCCAACAACGCGGGCTTGGTCGATATCATCAGGTGCTTGTGTTTTTTCTGTGTGATCGACAATATACACATCTTCGCCCGCGTAGCTTAATTTAAGCTCAGGTGCTTCGAAGCCAAATTTATCAAGGATAAATTGAGTTTCTGGTGAAACTTCACCAAGACGAGTTGGTATTGCCGGCTCATCAATTTGGTTTTTTAAATAAGCCAGTGCAATTGCACCACAAATAGAATCTGAATCTGGGATTTTATGGCCCACTACATACATAGACATTGACGGAACTCCTTTAAATTTGCCGATATTCTAACAAAGTCTGCGCCCTTTAACATATAGACAGTGCAATTAAGTTTTAGTTACACTTTAAAATATTGAATTTACTAGGTGTATAAATATGCGACTGGGCCGTAAGGGGTGGAATAACGTTATAATCTTCTCGATGCTGATTATGATTTTCTTTTTAAATGGTTGGCATAAGCAGTTTTTAAGTGGTGAACAAGAGCCCACATTGCAAGCGGTGTTACCTACACAAAGCTTTGTTTTAACCCTTAGTTTTGTTGATCAAAAAATTGAGCGTATTGGTACTAGTTGGCGTACAACTGCAATAAAGAAAGATGTGCCTGTTTTTTGGCAACCATCAGAGCAACAACTACAAGAACTTGTTAATATTTGGCAAGGAATACAGTTGCCAGTGGTTAATGAGTCTGTGGTTTTTAACCCAAATGCGCCTTTGTTTGTTGCCACATTTGAATTAGCTGGAGAAAGTTTGCCTTGGGTATATTTACTTTACAAAGGAAATAATCAGTATTATTTACTCGAAAAAAGTACTCAGCGCGTATTTGCACTTGATCTAACTATAGCTACACAGTTGTTTCCTAGTTTTGATTTTTCACAAAGTGGGTCTAATTAATGCCTGAATTACCAGAGGTAGAAGTGAGCCGAATGGGCATTACTCCTCATATAAAAAACCAAGTTGTAACCAAGGTTAATATTTATAATGCGAGTATGCGCTGGCCAGTACCTGACGATGTTTACCAGCTAGAGGGGTTAACTGTTACCAATATTGAGCGCCGTGCAAAATATTTATTGCTGCATTGTGAGCTTGGTAGCACTATTTTACATTTAGGTATGTCAGGTAACCTAAGGGTTGTAGATAAGAGTGAGCCTTTAAAAAAGCACGACCATGTTGAATTTGTATTTGCTAATGATAAAGCGCTGCGCTTAAACGATCCTCGCCGCTTTGGGTGTTGCTTATGGCAAGAGCCAGGTGAGGTGCATAAGTTACTCTCAAAGCTTGGCCCAGAGCCCTTAACGGATAACTTTTTCGCAAAGCGCGTGTACGAGCAGTCACGCAATAAAAAAGTACCTGTAAAACAGTTTATTATGGATAACGCTGTGGTAGTAGGGGTTGGGAATATTTACGCTAACGAGTCATTGTTTAAAGCTGGGATTCATCCAAAGCGTGAAGCGGGGAAGGTGTCACTTAAGCGCTATCAAGCACTTATCCCTATAATAAAAGACACGCTTGCTGCCGCTATAACTCAAGGTGGTACCACGCTTAAAGATTTTGCACAAAGTGATGGTAAGCCAGGTTATTTTGCTCAAGAGCTATTGGTATATGGGCGAAAAGGAAAGCCCTGTTTAACGTGTGATAATGAGCTGGAAGAAATAAGGCTGGGTCAGCGTAGTACTGTTTTTTGTTCACATTGCCAAAAGTAACTACCTTTACTTTCTAATGCTATAAAGAAAACCCCGTTAACACATGGTGCTAACGGGGTTTTTAGTATATGCAAAGCGTTTTAAACTTTAAACTCGTCTACCGATAAACGCAGCTCTTCGGCTAGTTTTGCTACTTCAGAGCTTGAGATATTAGTTTGGCTTGCGCCTTCAGCTGTTTGTTCTGCAATAGCAACAATAGACTCTAAACGTTCACTAATTTCTTCAGCCACTTGTTGTTGTTCAAGTGCTGCTGTAGATATTTCTTCACTCACGTCATGGGCCTGTGATACCGCAAAGGTGATTGAGTCAAGCGCTGTACTTGCTAAGTCAGTTTGCTCTACACACGATACTGCGCGTTGCTTACCTTTGGTCATTGCTGTTACAGCCGCTTCTGCGCCCGTTTGTAGCGATTCAATCATTGATTGGATCTCTTGGGTTGACTCTTGAGTTTTACTTGCCAATGAGCGTACTTCGTCTGCTACAACGGCAAAGCCACGGCCGTATTCACCTGCACGGGCGGCTTCGATTGCGGCGTTAAGCGCGAGTAAGTTAGTTTGATCTGCAATGCCACGAATAACATCAAGTATGCTGCCAATCGATGCGCTATCTTGGTGAAGCTTATTAATAACTTGAGAGGCATCATCAACCTCGCGAGCTAATTGCTCAATAGTTGATTTGTTATTGTTGGAAATACCTTTAACGCGTTCCGCTTCTTTATCTGCGTTTTTAATTTCGCTTAATGCTTGCTGTGCACTATTGCTTACTGTTTGCGATGTGCTGCTCATTTCAGTCGTTGCTGTTGCTGCCTGCTGCACTTGTGCTTGCTGGTTACTAATAGCTTGGCTTGATTCTGCAGTAATGGCTGAGGTTTCTTCTGATGCAGCTGCTAATTGAGTCGAGCGAGAAATAATACCTTTAATTAAGCTGCGTAAACTGTCTATTAAGGTATTACAGCTTTTAGATAGCTCGCCAAATTCGTCTTTAGCGCTGTCATCTAAGCGTTGAGTCATATCGCCACTGGCTACAATGTCTAAAATTCGGTTTACTTCGGCAAGTGGTTTTGTAATACGGCTTACGGTTATATATGCAATGGCGATGGCAAGTAAAGTTGCGATAACCATACCAACCCATGTCCATAAATTTGCTGAGTCTACGTCATTACGAACGCCTTTTTGAAGCTCAAAGGCAACATTACTTGCTTGCGAAACTAACTCGTCAATTTGATTAAGTGCTATTTTTGTTGCGGCTTCTGAGTCGGCTAGCTCTTTTTCAGTGAGCGCAATTGAATCAATTAAACGTTTTTTATTCGCGGCTAAACTGTTATTACCTTTTACGTTACTCTCAAGTGCTTCAACATGCTCTTTGAGGTCATTAAACAAGTCGCTATGGCTTTGCTCAATAGCCGGTTTAATTAGAGCAACAGTGCGTGTTACTTCTTCAAGATAGTAGGTTTGCTCGCTTTTAACGATATCTAATGTGGTTAACGTTTTTACTGTTAACATGTCGGTACTGTTGGTAACCACCGACATAAAGTTATTTTCCAAGTTATTCGCAGCTTGGAAAGCACGAGGGTGGTCTTGTTCAAAACCATCTATATCAATTATGTCTAAAACTACTGAGTTAGCATCTTCTGCGCTAAGCTCAATGGCTTCAATTTGTGCAGTGAGTGTTTTATTTAATGCCAGTTGTTTATTTTTATCTTCGAGTAAGTTTTCAACAATACTTAAAAAGTTTTCATAGGTTTGCTCAACACTTTGACTACTTTTACTTAGTTCAGGGTCGTTTTTAACAACGCTCTGAAGCTGTGCATGGAGTTCGTTGAATGATTTTTTTTGTTCGAATACTCTTTTTTTAATGGGTTCAAGCTCACTTGCCGATGAAGTATAAAAACTTGCTTGTGCTGCCTTACTCATTAATATGAATTCAGCTTGTAGCTCTGAACTTTTGTTTAATGCCGGTAATGATAGCTGGTTCACCTGTTGAGTAGAACGGTCTATATTCGCTATTTTAATTAACGAATTGCCGCCAATAATTAAAAGTAATAGCGTGATAAATATAAAACCACCCCAAATACGTTGGCTCACTGTTAGATTCATATGGATTTCCACTCAAAGATACTTTAATTAAAACTTATCGGCTTTTATTCGGATAAGTTAAGTAATTAAAATCAATTACTTTAATTAATTTTAACTATTAGTTTATAAATCTAACAGATGTATTGGAATTTTTCAGGTTATTTAGGTAAAAAGAGTCATTTTTCTATAAATAGATTTTTTGTTTTAAGTTCCATTAACGTCATCCCGTTACCCCATACACAGCCTGTGTCTAAAGCATGAACATGGTTAACCCCTGTTTTACCCTCAAGTGATGCCCAGTGACCAAAAACAAGCTCATCCTTAAGTGTGAGAATGTTCTTGTGCATAAACCAAGGTGTTAACATTTTGCTATCTGCTATTGCACCTTTTGCATTAAGGTCTAGCTTATGGTCATGGGTTAAAAAGCGCATGCGGGTAAAGTAGTTAACTATATATCTAAACTTTTCGTAGTCATTGAGTGTTGTTGACCACTTTTTAGGATGGGGAGAGTACATATGCTTAAAAAAGTTTTTTGCATTCTTTGATTGATAGCAATCTTGAGCAAATTTTGCGTGTTGCAATGCATCTTCAATTGACCAATCAGGGTTTAAGCCTGCATGAGAGATAAAGCAATTATGTGTTTTTAAATATAAAGCGAGTGGTTGGGTTTGTAAAAAAGAGATATAACGCTTGAGTAAGCTGCTTTTAAAAATAGGGGCTAATTTATCTTTTGGGTTAGTCGGCTTATTTAAAAAATAACAAGCAATCATGTGCAAATCATGATTACCCAGTGTGATGGTCATGCTGTCTTGATGTTGATAGATGAAATCAAGGCAGGCAAGTGAGTCAGGGCCACGGGCAACAATATCACCCACTAAATATAGGTGATCTTTACTTGGGTTAAAATCAACCCTTTGTAACAAGGTGCTGAACTCTTTGAAGCACCCTTGTAAATCACCTATTGCATAATCGGCCATGTAGCGTTTTTACTAATGCAAAATATTAGGGCAAGCTAAACGAAACACATTGATAGGCGCTTCAAACTCTGCACCAAACTCGTTGCGTAGCGTGTAGTGGCCTTGCATTGTACCAACAGGTGTATCTAGGATAGCACCACTGGTGTATTTGTAACTCTCACCTGGGCCAATTGTGGGGGTTTCGCCAACAACGCCTTCGCCTTCAACTTCAACTTCTTTGCCGTTTGCGTCTGTAATTAACCAATAACGATGCAATAACTTAGCACTACATAAACTATGATTTTTTATTGTTACAGAGTAGGCAAATACGTATTTTTCTATTTCCGGCTGTGATTGACCTTCAACATAAAATGTCTCTACAGACACCTTTACAGGTGATCCAATATTACTGCTCTTTGTCATAAATCCAGTTAGCTATATCAATAAATTGTTGTAAAGATAAACTTTCAGCACGTAATGTAGCGTCAACACCTATGCTTGCCATTTCTTCGGCTGTAAGTAAGTTGCCAAGGCTGTTTCGTAATGTTTTACGGCGTTGATTAAACGCTTCTAAACATACCGTGTTAAGTATTTTTACGCTTTTAGCTGTTCGTTGTTCTGGCTTTTTAGGAATTAAGCGAATAACTGCAGAGTCAACTTTAGGAGCGGGCTTAAAACATTCTGGCGGCACTTCAATTACAGGCATTGCATTACAGTAGTACTGCGTCATCACGCTTAAACGACCAAATGTTTTACTGCCAGGACCTGCAACCATGCGCTTTACAACTTCTTTTTGAAGCATAAAGTGCATGTGCTCAATGTTATCGGCAAACTCAAAAAGATGAAATAACAATGGCGTGGAGATGTTGTAAGGTAAATTACCAAACACTTTTAACTTTTTGTCGTCTTTAACTAAGCTTGCAAAGTCGTACTTCATTGCATCGCCTTGGTTTACCGTTAATTTTGGCCCTAAAAATGGGTGTTCAATTAAGCGTTTTGCAAGGTCTTTATCTAGCTCTACAACTGTTAGGTGTCCGCTAAGTTCAGCCACAGGTTCGGTGATCGCACCTAAGCCTGGGCCTATTTCTACTAAATTATCTTCTGGTTTAGGATCGATTGCTGAAACTATTTTATCGATGATCATTTCATCAAATAGAAAGTTTTGTCCAAAACGTTTTCGGGCGCGGTGTCCTAAGTGTACTTTATCGGTCATTGATTCTGTGCTTTTTCATGGGCGAGCTTGATTGCTTCGCGGATCGCTAATTCAAAACTTCCAACATCGGCGGTACCTGTACCAGCTAAATCTAGCGCTGTACCGTGGTCAACTGAAGTGCGAATAAAAGGTAAACCCAGCGTGATATTTACCGATTTACCAAATCCTTTGTATTTTAGCACAGGTAAACCCTGATCGTGATACATAGCAAGTACGGCATCGGCTTCTGAAAGGTATTTATCTTGAAATAATGTATCGGCAGGTAGTGGGCCAATTAAATTCATACCCTGGCTTCTTAAAATATCAAGGGTAGGGGTAATTGTGTCTATTTCTTCACGGCCTAAGTGACCATCTTCACCAGCGTGCGGATTTAACCCACAGACTAATATACGCGGCTTTTCAATACCAAACTTAGTCCGTAAGTCGTGATCTAAAATAGTGGCAACCTTGGTAAGGCGGTCTTCGGTGATTGCACGCGATACATAAGCCAGCGGGATATGTGTTGTCACAAGTGCAACACGAAGTCCTTCAGTGGCTAATAACATGACAACATCTGCGGTGTTTGATTGTTGTGCAAAATATTCTGTGTGGCCACTGAACGAAATACCGGCTTTATTAATAATGCCTTTGTGAACAGGACCTGTAACTACAGCGTCAAACGTGCCATCCATGTTTTTTTCGCTTGCGATACGCAAGGTGTCTAACACATATTGGCCATTAGCATCGTTAAGTACACCTAGCTCTACATCATCACCTAAATTGACTTGATAAATATACACGCTGCCTGCGGGTGTTGCTTTAGCGGGGGCGCTTTCATCAAACTCAATGAGGTTTATAGGTAAACCTAAAAGTTTTGCTCGTTCTTTTAATAGTTTGGCATCAGCAAGCACAACAAGTTGTGCGTCCCACGCTTGCTGAGCAAGCGTAATAAGCAAATCTGGACCAATACCGGCAGGTTCACCTGGTGTAATTGCTATTCTTAAGGTCATATTTATTCGTCTGTAGGGAAAATTTCAACATGGGCTTGTTCGCGCATTTCTTGCTGCCAGTTGAAGCTTTCTTCTTTAAATTTACGGTTAAATAGCATGCCATGTGCGCGGTTACGTTTTGCTAACTCAGTTTTATCAGCAACACGTTTGTCGAGTAGCTGTACTATATGCCAACCAAACTGGGTTCTAAAAGGCTCGCTAATCTCGTTTTGTTTGAGCGATAGTAATGTATCTCTAAACGCAGGAACATAGGTAGTTGGATCAGTCCAATCATATTCGCCGCCTTTAAGTGCAGAGCCTGGATCTTCAGAGTATTCTTTGGCGAGCTCGCCAAAATCAGCGTTGCCAGCACGTAAGTCTTTAGCAAAACCAGCAAGCATATTACGTGCTTTTTCTTCGCTTAGAATAATTGAAGGTTCAATAAGTATGTGGCGTGAGCGCACTTCTGTTGTTTCAACTACTTGTAGGCCACGCACATCTTGAACTTTAATAATATGAAAGCCAGCACCTGAGCGAAGTGGGCCTACGATAGCATCTTTCTTTTTACTCTTTACAGCTTCAGCGAAAAGAGAAGGCATCTCATTTATACCCATCCAACCTAATTGACCGCCTTCAAGTGCTTTTGAGCCGCTTGATGATGAAATTGCAATGCGTTTAAATTCTTGGCCGTCGTTAAGTAATTCAATAACTTTATCAGCACGGGTTTTAGCCGCTGATATTTCATCTGCTGTTGCTTCGTTAGGAATATCGATCAGGATGTGGCCAATATCATACTCTTCCGCACTTTGACCTTGGCTAGCCATTATTTTTAATAAATTATCGACTTCTTGCTCACTAATATAAATGCGGCGGTCAACGTTTGCGCGGGTAACTTGTTGTGTTGTGATCTCTTTACGTATTTCTTCACGGTATGCTTGAAAGCTATCGCCAGATGCTTCAACCGTACGTCGTAAATCGCTAATTGTACCACCTTGCTCTTTTGCTATGTTAGCAAGCGTTTGATCTAATTGGCTGTCAGAAATTTGTAAACCCATGCGCTCAGCCATTTGCATCATTAGTGCTTGGCTAACTAAACGCTCCATGGCTTGCACACGTAAAGTTTCGTCTTTAGGTAATTGTTGACCTTGTTCTTGGGCTTGCTTTTTTACACGATCAACAATGGAGTTTACTTCGCTTTGTAAAATAACACCTTGGTTTACAATGCCAACAACTTTGTCAATTTCTACTGGTTCAGCAAATGCATTTTGGCACAGGCTGATACTTAAAACGGTTGATACTAATAATTTTTTTAAAGTCATGTTCTATTTACTACTCTTGCTAATAGTACGTTTGTGATACTAGTTATTAAGAAAATACGGTCTACGATAGCCAAAAATACCTTGTTGTAATAGTTTTTGTGCATCATAGCGGCTTTTACTTCCCAGTCCTTTTAGTACAAAATTAAAACTAATACCTGAATCAAAGGTGGCTTGCTCTGTACCTATTGACTGATTTAAATTAGTTTCGATTTGGCGGTGACCAGTAATTTGAAACGCCCAACAGCACGATTCATACTGCAATCCACTTAATATTTCGACACTTCGGTTGTTTTCAAGGTCGCGATGATAGCTTGCAATAAACTGCCATTCGTCACTTATTGGAATACTTGTAAACACACCTGTTTGCTCGATTGTATTTCCTGAGACATCATTTGCATAGCGATGGTTCAATTGCACTAGCTGATTATTATCACCTTTGTAATCTAAAGTGGCATTTGATTGAATCATTTGTTTGCTATCAGTGTTGTACTGTATACCCGCAGAAAAATACCAACGACGATGCCAATGTACCATGGTTTGCGCTGCAAATAATGCATTGTAATTGGTATCTGAGTTTAAGCTTTGCTCGGTTGGCTTGGCATCATCAGATAAATAAAATATTTGTCCGGCACTAAAGTTAAAAATCTCTTCTTGTTTTTTATCAAATAAGCGCGTTGTTGCACCGAGCGTAAACTGGTTTGCAGCGGCTATTCTATCAACACCAGAAAAGCGTGTGTCTCTGAATAAGCCGTAATAATCGTCTTGTAATTTGGTTGTATCGTATAAACCAATATCAGACTGATCCTTATTAGGCGTATATAAATACTGTATTTGCGGCTCTAGTGTTTGAATACCGTCTTGGACAAGGTAGGACGTATCGCGCTCAAAATTAAGCTGTGAATATAAACGTACTTTTGGCAAAGTACGCGATACGCTCTGCTTAAACTGTGTGCCAGATAGGTCACCTTGTTGATCGTAATTTGTTTGTAATAAGCTTACTTCAGATAAAAATGACCATGCGTATTGGTCGTAATCAAACCGTGCTTTTGGCTCAATATGAACTCGAGTTGCTTGATCTATAATTGCGGAGCTGTTGGTAAAGTGGCTCAACTCACCAGACACGCTAAAATCAAAATGATCAAATTTCCATGGTGCTGTTTGTGTGAAATTAATTTGTGGTATAGCAGTGTACGACTCTAAGTGATCACCCAGTACCTCAAAGTTTTGAACTTTTATATCGGTCCGCCATGTGTCTCCTAAATGAGTCAGTACGCCGGTACGATAAAGTTGAGTGTCGGTTTTACTCGCATAACTAGATTCTAAATCAGTAATGTAGTTATCGTCGCTTACATTGGTAACGTCAACACTTGCTCGCCAATTTTCGTTTAAGTAACTTTTTTGCTGCCAATGAAACATGTAGCGCTCACCAAGCGCTGGCTCTGAGTCGTCTTTGTTTAGGTATTCTATACCCACTAGGCCTTCATGTTGCTTGGTTAAATATCTAAGCTCTGTTTTTAATTGCAAACCCTTGTTAGCCATATAACGCGGCGTGATGGTGGCATCTAGGTTAGGCGCAATATTCCAATAATAAGGAGTAATGGTTTCTAAGCCATACTTGTCTGAACTTGAAATACTCGGGGTGAGTAATCCCGATTTACGGCGCTCGTCTAATGGAAAAGTAAAATAAGGTAAATACAAAACAGGGGTATTTAAAATTCGAAGTATGGCGTTATGAGTTTCGCCCCAACCTTCTTCGCGAGATAAATTAATTTCGTCGGCTTCAATTTCCCAAGCTGGGGTTTCACCCGGACAAGCAGTAAAGCTTGCATTCATCAGTACTAAGCCAGAATCATTTATAGTGAGCTTTTCAGCACCGCCTTTACCTTGTTGTTCTGTTAGCTTGTAATCAGCACCTAACAGGCTAATTTCTGAATTATTTAAATCGGCATTTAACCCTGAGCTATTTACGTTACTAACAGCATCGCGATATACAATAGGACCTGTGGCATTAAGTAAACCACGTTGCTTGTCTATCAATGCAGTTTGTGCGGACAAACTCATATTAACGGTGTTAATATCAACATTGCCGGTAAATTCGGCGCTTTGAGTACCAAGGAGTTCTACATCATCAGCTTTAATGTCAACATTACCGAGTTTCACGCCAGGTAGCGGTTGCCAAGCTCTGGTTTGCATTGAAGTGCCACAAAGTTTGTGTGTCAGTTCAGTTTCGGCAAGCGATGGTGCGCTAACTACGCTTAGCATCAAAATGCCCCAGGTTTTGCTCATTTATTGACCCTAATACTGTGTGTATAAATATAATTTACACATAATAAAGGAAAATAATGGCAAATACAGTAATTGACCTAATTAACTTAGTTAAAAATAGATATCTTATAAAATGACACGCTTTGATAATTTACAACACTTCATAACGACCCACTTTGGCAAACAGCCAGATACCCTTGAGGCGATAACCGGAGATGCGAGTTTTAGGCGGTATTTTCGCTTAACAATTAATAATCAGCACTTTATTGTAATGGACTCCGATCCACAAAAGGTCAATAACGCACCGTACTTATCTTTGAATCAAGTTTTTACTGACCAGGGTTTTTTGTTACCGCATATTATTAAAAGTGATGAACAACAAGGCTTTTTTATTTTAACTGATTTAGGCAGCACACACTTAGCCGACATGCTTAATGATGCAAATAGAACCGACTACTACACACAGTTAATAAGTTTATCAGCCAAGTGGGCACAAACGCCTGAGGCTTCAGATATACAGGCCTATGGTAAAGACTTTATAGCGCTTGAATTGTCGATATTCAGCCAATGGTTAGTAAAAGAGTTTATTGCTGAAAGCGTTGATACAAACCAACTTAAAATGTGGGAGTCGAGCTGTGATCTACTCACTCAAACCATGCTTGAACAACCCACGGTAACAGTTCATCGCGACTACCACAGCCGTAATATTATGCACAGCGATTCTCAGTGGGCAATAATTGATTACCAAGACACCGTACGCGGGCCACTTTGTTACGATTTAGTTTCGTTGTTACGCGATTGCTATTTTAAGCTCCCTAATAATGAACTCGCTCAGCTATTAGCATTTGGATATAACGAGTTTAAACGCGAAGGCTTAGTCAGTAATACTTCGTTTGAAGAATTTAAGGTTTGGTTTGACTTAACCGGTTTACAGCGTCATTTAAAAGCCGCCGGTATATTCTGTCGCCTGTATTTGCGTGACGGTAAGACAGGTTATTTAGCTAATATTTTACCTACCCTTGAATATATTGTAGATGTTGCTGAACGCTATCCTGAACTCAATGCACTCAGTGACTGGGTTAAAAATACGATAGTGCCAAAAGTGACTAAAAGATTAGAGCAGGTAAATTTATGAAAGCCATGATTTTAGCCGCAGGGCGTGGGCAGCGCATGATGCCGCTCACTCAAGCTATGCCTAAACCTATGCTTAAAGTGCAAAATAAACCACTAATAGAGCACCATGTTAATAACTTAAAGGCCGCTGGCATTACCGACATAGTGATAAACCTTGCATGGCAGGGTGATAAAATTAAAGCGTACTTTAAAGATGGCAGTCAATTTGGTGTAAATATTGTTTATAGCCAAGAAGTTGAAGGCGGCCTTGAAACCGCGGGTGGTATTATTCAGGCACTTCCTTTATTGGGAGAGTCGTTTATTGTGATAAATGGCGACGTATTTACCGATTACGATGTAAGCTCGCTTATGCAATTACATTTGCAACCAGGTGAGGCACATTTGGTGCTTATTGAAAATCCCCCACATAATCTTGATGGGGATTTTACATTGAGCCATTTATCCCCAGATAGCCAAAAATATACGTTTTCGGGTATTAGTCGTTATCAGGCTGACTTTTTTAATGGTTTAGAGCCGGGCATTCGTCCGCTTGGGCCGTTATTACGAGAAAAATTAAGTAAGCATTTAGTGTCTACCGAGCTTTATATTGGTAATTGGGATGACATAGGCACACCAGCGCGTTTAACGGCATTAAATGAGCGCTTGGCGTAAGCCGACACATAATTAATAGGAGTAGTCGTTTACATGTGGGGAAAAATACTCGGATTTTGTTTTGGCTTTATGTTTGGCAAAATTTTTGGTGCTATTTTAGGGTTATACCTTGGTCATTTATTTGATAAAAGCTTAAAAAATAATTTTGATAAGGCGGGTGGTTTTTCAAGTTTATTTAATGGTGATGATGTCCACGAGCGCCAAGCGCTATTCTTTTCAAGCTGCTTTGCAGTGATGGGGCATATTGCAAAGTCTAATGGCAGGGTAAGCGAGGTACACATTAAAGCCGCTAGCTTATTTATGGACGAAATGGGTTTGAAAGGTGAAGAGCGCCGTGAAGCACAGCATGCTTTTCAAGCGGGTAAACAAAGCGACTTTTCATTAAAAGAAACCGTCTATGATTTTAAAGAACGCTTTGCTAAGCGTCATGACTTACTGCAATTATTTTTAGAAATACAAATTCAAATGGCGTTTTCTGATGGCGTTTTAGCTGAGCAAGAAAAGCAGTTATTGAGTGAAGTAAGCAAGCAGTTAGGTATTTCTAAAACTCATTTTGCGTTTGTACTTAAACGCTATCAAGCTGAATTTAACTTTAGAAAACAGCAACAGCGTTACCAACAGCAGCAAGGGCAAAGTAGTAGTTATAAAGAAGGCTCAGGGCACCATGTACCCCCCAACAATAATATGAATCGTGCGCAAGCGCTTGGGCTTTTAGGACTTAACGATGGGGCAACCGAGCGGGAAGTAAAAGTAGCGTACCGTAAGTTAATGGCGCAACATCACCCTGATAAATTAGTATCGCAAGGTTTACCAAAGCATATGATGGAATTGGCGGTTAAAAAAAGCCAAGACATTCAAGCAGCCTATGAGTATTTAAAAAAGGCGGCGTAAAAAGCCGTCTATTTCTTTTGTCAGCCGAGCATGTTGTTGAGGTTGATCACGAAGCCCAAATAACTGGCGCTGGCGGTAGTCAAACTTAGCGTTTCGGTTAACCCAGCGCTGGCGATTTTTTAAGTTAATTAAAATATCACGGTTGTCGCTGGCGTAATAAATATCTAAAAGTGCAGGCGTAACAAGAGACGTTGTTTGGCTTAAGCTTTTATTGCGCTTTGCATTGGGCAGATAGCTACTTACACTAATAAACGCATCAATACGCTCTTGTGGAAAGTCAGCATAGTACTCAGTTAAAACCCCTGCGCTGGTGCCTTGTGCAATTACAACGATATTAGTGGGTTCTTGCATCGCGGTTTGGTAAAGCGCTTTGTAGCGAGCAAGTAAATTTAGTTTGTAGTTATCGAGTATTTCGTCGCTGATGGCTTCAATGGCGTCCACATGATGAGGTGCTTCATTTTTACTTGAAGCATTAGGCTGCTCTGATTCACTGTTGGCTTGACTCTCTGTTTCAGTGGCGGCACTTGGTGCTGTTTCTGCAGCAGGCTCAGCTATTTTACTCGCTTGCCAATCAATATCAGGGGTGGTCATCGCATAGGTGGTGTAGCCTAAATTGTTAAGCTCTTTGCGTAAGTAACTCATTCCAGCATTGTTGGTAGGGGTTGATTGCCAATCGGGAATAAGTAATACAATCCCTCTAAAATCAGCGCTCATGTATTCACTACGTAAACTTAAAAATTCAGTTTCACCTGCTAGCATTGTTTTTACTTCGTCGGTAGGTAAAAGGCGTTTAATATCGCTATTTTCAATACTTGATAAAGAAGGCGGGGCAATATGTTCTGCAGCCGTTGTACAGAGTGCTAAAAGGGCTACACAGCTAAATGCCATGTAACACAGAACCTTTTTAAATAATTGCAAATACACCATAACACGCTCAACCAGTCGTCATTAGTTAGGTATCGGCATGCTTGTTTAAAAGTTTAATTTTTCCTAAGTAATTGAGCCCATTAAAACTCGGGTTCTGCTTCAAAGGTCATTACTTGTTCGGTTACTGGGTGTTTTAGTTGCAACATTTGTGCGTGGAGTTGTAAACGCGGTGCGGCTGCAAGCGCCTCTTTATGAGCATAGAGTCGGTCACCTAAAATGGGGTGGCCTAGGCTTAGCATATGTACGCGCAATTGATGTGAACGCCCCGTAATTGGAGTGAGCTCTACGCGTGTGGCGTTTTCTTCTCGTTCAAGTACTTTGAAATGAGTGAGTGATGGCTTGCCATTTTCATGATCTACCATTTGCTTTGGGCGATTAGGCCAGTCGCAAATAAGTGGCAAATCAACAGAGCCATTGTCTTGTTCAAGCTTACCAAAAACGCGAGCTATATAGCGCTTAGCGGTTTCGCGTTCTTGAAATTGCATACTTAAATGTCGGTGTGCAGCTTTATTCATAGCAAGGCAGAGTATGCCAGACGTTGCCATATCAAGACGATGAACAATTCGTGCGGTTGGAAATACACGATTAACGCGGTTAATTAAGCTATCGGCATGCTTAGGATCTTTACCCGGCACGGTCAATAATTCGCTGGGCTTATTAACAATGAGCAAGTCGTCGTCTTGAAAAAGTATGGTTAAATACGGGTTCATTGGGGGATTGTAATTAACTAACACGGCCGACCTTAATGATTTTGAAGGACGCTATTTTAGTGAATTAATTGTCTACATACAAGGCAAGGGTTTTCTTGAAATTGACTAAGAAAAGTATATTGTAACCTATTATTAAGTTTGCTATTAGTGAATAAATTACAAGGATGCATTTTGAAAGAAGAAGAGTTTTATGAAGTTCATCCATATGTTGATAACAAAAAATCTTTATTTAGGTTTATGTCATTCAATATAGAAAATACGGAATATATTGAATATCTATTTTTAAAGAGAAAGTTGTATCACGCTCTAGCTGAGGAGCTAAATGATCCCTTTGAGGGTAAACCACATTTTACAATGTGTAATCCTGCGAATAGCGCTCAAAAAATTAGAAAACACTTAATAAAGAGTTTGATTAAATCTGGTCAAAAGAGAAAAGATGCTGAAAAAATCGTTAGTACTTCAATGAAAACTCCCAATTTTATTGAGGAATCAATGAATACGTCGTTGGAAGAAGCATTTACGAAGTTGAGAGTTTGCTGTTATACAACATCAAACAAAAACCTATTATTTTGGTCTCATTATGCGGATTCACATAAGGGATTTTGTATAGAGTTTAGGACTGACCTTGCACCAATTTCTTTTGCTCAAAAAGTAGAGTATACGAAAACATACCCACAAGTCGTGTATCCTATAGATAATATCGGTGGGAGAAGAATGGCATTAGTTAAATCACCTGATTGGTCTTATGAAGATGAATTTAGGTCATTATTTATCGCTAACTCATGTACTAAAATGGGAATACCGCATGATGGTAAATCATACATAATTCCATCGAGTAGCATAAAAAATGTTTATTTGGGCTGCCAGATGAGCCAAGAGTCTCAAGATTCATTATTAAATATAATTGCCAAAAGTGATTTTACTCCAAAGTTATGGAAAGCAAGCATGGCAAAAGATGCTTTTAAGTTAGCTTTTGAGGCAATATGAGACTTTATTAGAAAAGCGCGATATAAATATCGCGCTTTTCTTCAATATACACGCTAGTTGATCTTTAACTAGCGACTGATAGCTAGCAGCTAGACTCTCTAATGCGAAACCACGATTAAGCGAATTGCATCTAGTTGTAACTGCGCCTTTTCAATGTGTGCAGTTAGCTCGGTGCGTTGCTTATCGTAAAAGGTAATTTCTTCTTGGCGAATATTAGGGTTAATTTGCTTAAGCGCGCTTAATCGCTCTTGTTCTTCGCTAAGAGACGTTTGCATTTTAGCTAGCGACGCTGCACGAATAACATCGAGTTTTTCTTGTGCCATGTCTTTTGCAGTCGTGATCATTGGGTGAATTGCGCTTTGCAATGCACCTGCCAGTTTACTCGCTGTTTGGCGACCGACGGCTGAAAGCTGTTGGTTAAACCCGTCAAATGCGACGTTTTCGCCTAAGTTATTGCTGGCTTTATCAAGTAATATACGAATAGGCGTTGGGGGTAAAAAGCGGCCCACTTGTAATGCTTTAGGCGCCATTGCTTCGGCTACAAAAATAAGCTCAACAAAAAAGGTGCCCGCAGGGAGTTTTTTGTTTTTGAGTAAGGCAACCGATGCGCTACCAAAGTCATCATCACAAATCATATCCATCGTGCCTTGCACCATTGGGTGATCCCAACTGATAAAGTGTACATCTTCTTGTGAAAGTGCGGTATCGCGGTCAAATGTCACTGTCATTCCATCATCTTTAAGCGATGGGAATGACGCGTTTAACATGTGTTCAGTAGGCTTTAAAATAATGGTGTTCTCGCCTTTGTCTTCTTGGCTTACACCAAAAGTGTCGAACACGTTGATCATGTAACTTGGCAGTTCAAACTGGTTATCGAGTTTTTCTATGTCAGTAACCAGAGAGTCTGCAGCACCTTGGCCCGATGAATGCAGCTCTAATAAACGATCTCGCCCGCTTTCCATTTTTTTACGTAGCACGGCATTTTGCTGAGCAACTTGTTCAAGCAGTGGATCTAGCTCGTCTTCATCACAGTTATGCGCTGAAATGTATTCAAGTAAATCTTCACGGAACTCTTTATACAATAATTGCCCTGTAGTTGATGTTGTTTCAAACGCATCAAGGCCTTCGTTGTACCAACGCAGTAATACTTCTTGCGCCGTGTTTTCAAAGTACGGTACATGAATATTCACGTCTTGTGTTTGGCCTATACGGTCTAATCGGCCAATTCGTTGCTCTAGTAAATCGGGATTTAATGGTAAATCAAATAACACTAGGTGATGAGAGAACTGGAAGTTACGACCCTCTGAACCAATTTCTGAACACAATAGTATTTGTGCGTTGTCGTATTCGTCGGCAAAAAATGCTGCTGCGCGGTCACGCTCTATAATTGACATACCTTCGTGGAAAACCGAGGCTTTAATTGCTTCGCGTTCACGCAGTATTTGCTCAAGGCTAATAGCGGTTTCGGCTTTTGCACAAATAAGTAAAACTTTTTCATGTTTTAGTGTTTTAAGCGTGTCGATTAACCAATCTACACGTGGGTCAAATAATCCCCAGCTTGCGCTTTCGCCTTCAAACTCTTGAAATATTTTTTCAGGGAAAAGAGCGCGATGAGCACTTAGTTCTGCATTTTGAATACCGCTCATGCTACCAAGTACCGACATGGCCGTTTTGTACTGTTTTGGCAATGCCATAGGGTAAGCATGTAATTTACGGCTTGGGTAGCCATCAATGCCACTGCGGCTGTTTCTGAATAATATACGGCCAGTACCGTGACGATCGAGCAACATATTAAGTATTTCTTTACGCGCTGGTAAATCGCCTTGCTGCGCTTTTTCAAGAATAACGGTAATGTCGGTTTCTTTTAATAGCTCAATAAGCGTTGCTTTTGCATTATCGTCAAGAGCTTGCTGTTGTAATAACTGGTTTGCCGCTTGCGCTACGTTTTTGTAATTTGCTTCTTCTTCTTTGAACACGTCATAGTCGTAAAAGCGGTCTGGGTCGAGTAATTGTAAGCGCGCAAAGTGACTGCTATGGCCTAGCTGATCTGGTGTTGCAGTAAGTAAAATAAGGCCAGGGATATCTTGGCTAAGCTCAGCCATGCGTTGATATTCAGTGCTTGGTTTACCGTTATTAATGCTTAAGTGGTGCGCTTCATCAACAACTAATAGATCCCAATCAGCCAATGTGGCTTGTTCAAACCAGCGCTTTTTCTTGGTTAAAAACTCAAGGCTTGTAAGGACAAGTTGCTCTGTATCAAATACGTTTGGTGAATCGGCAAAGGCTTCGTCGCAACGCTCTTCATCAAAAATAGAAAAACGTAAGTTAAAGCGGCGTAGCATTTCGACTAACCATTGGTGCTGCAGGTTTTCAGGTACAACAATAAGTACGCGGCTTGCGCGGCCACTAATAATTTGCTGATGCAGTATCATGCCTGCTTCAATCGTTTTACCAAGGCCTACTTCATCAGATAAAAGTACGCGTGGTGCGAAACGTTTACCTACTTCTTGGGCAATATAAAGCTGGTGGGGTATAAGATTAGCACGCTGACCAATTAAGCCTTTAATAGGCGATTGTTCACGTTCAAATTTATGTTGCCATGTTTGGTAACGCAGTGTGTAACGATCAAAACGATCTACTTGGCCGGCAAATAAACGGTCTTGTGGCTTATTAAACTTTATAAAATGATCTAAAAAAGTTTCTTTTAACTTTGCTTCTTCGCCATTATCAACACGGGTGCCCACGTAACAAAGTAGTTCATCCTGAACTTCAATAGACTCTACTTCTAATTCCCATTCTTCAACGCTTTTGATCACATCGCCTGGATTAAATGCCACACGGGTAACCGGTGCTTCTGCTGTAGAGTAAACACGGTTTTCGCCACTGGCTGGAAATAATATGCTGACCTGTCGGCCTTCAATGGCAACAACCGTGCCTAATCCTAAATCTGACTCTGTATCACTGATCCAACGCTGACCTAAGGAAAAATTCATGTATGTCTCGTCTATGATGAAAAAGGCGGCTATGTTACCTGTAAGCTAACACCACTGCAAGGCGCTATTTAGCTCACTTTTAATTAATTTTATAAGTGTTAATTATAAAGAATAAAACCGCCATTTTTTAACCTATTAAAAAGGTAAATAAAAACTAAATTCAGGTTGTAATAAAACGGACTTTTATGGCAAATAGACTAAACTTTCAATATGCCTTGGCAATTAAGTATTGCAGGTTTTGATTTTTGCCCGTTTTACTTAGTTATTTTGGTATAGCATAAAAATCATAAAACGTAAGGAAAGTGCTATGGAAAAAGCTTCGAACCTTGAAAGTAAAATGTATGTGCTAGACACCAACGTACTCCTCCACGAGCCCCTCGCTTATTTGTCTTTTCAAGAACATAACGTGGTTATTCCGATGACCGTACTTGAAGAGCTTGATCACATTAAGGACCGAAAACACGATGTAAGCCGCGATGCCCGCGTTGCAATTCGTGGTTTAGATGAGGTACTTAAAAACGCAACCCCTGAACAAATGCTACAAGGCGTTGCTTTGCCAAGTAATAAAAAGGCTAAATCGAGCTCTGCCGGCACGCTCATTATTGTTAATGACCATTTATTTGCAGACTCAATTTCGGGGTTGCCGGGCAATGAAAACGATCATCGGATTATTAATTGTGCGGTATATTTACAAAAGCAGCATAGCGATTCAAAGGTGATATTGGTTACCAAAGACATAAATATGCGCTTAAAAGCAAAAGGCGCAGGACTTAAATATGTAGAGGATTACCGAACTGATCAGCTTATTGATGATATTAGCTTGCTCACTAGCGGTTATAAAAAAATAGAAGGTGATTTTTGGGGACATGTAGGGCAGTGCAACACAGAGCAACATGGGCGAGATACGTTTCATCATGTGCCTAAAAATCTAATACCCGATGTATTTTGTAATGAGTATTTACTTGATGAGGGTAATCACTTTGCGGCTAGGGTAAAGTCGTTTGATGATGAACACATTACTATAAAAGATATTAGTGTTGAGCGGTTAATGCATCATCATGCATGGGGCGTTAAACCTAAGAATATTTATCAAGGTATGGCGCTGGATGCATTACTTGATACTAGTATTGAATTGGTCATATTAACTGGACCTGCAGGGTGTGGTAAAACATTACTAGCGCTTGCTTGTGCGCTTGAATTGGTTATTGAAAAAGGTATTTACGATAAAGTTATTGTAACTCGAAACACGCCTGAAATTGCAGAATCTATTGGTTTTTTACCTGGCACGGAAGAGGAAAAAATGGCGCCGTGGCTTGCCGCTATTACCGACACGCTTGAGGTACTGCATAAAGGCGACGAGAATCCACTATCTAGCCGAAATTACATTATGGAAAAGGCTAATGTACAGTTTAAATCGGTTAATTTTATGCGTGGCCGCAGTATTCAAAATGCGGTTGTTATTTTACAACCCCGAATTGAAAATAGTTTAAAGTTTTTACCTCTTTGTTTTTCGTGGCCTGTAGCAAAAGTAAAAAGAATTTCCAATATAATTGATTTCTTTAACTACTCTAAGCAATCCCATAATGGCAAATTTTTACTAAATATTCAAAATTTAAGAGAAGAGTACTACACAAAGTCTAGCAACAATTTAACTATTTTGGAGGCTGCGTAATGAAAAGCTCTATTGATAATCGCAATCCTCGTGTACTTGATACATCTGCATTGGTCCATGATCCTAAATCGCTTCTTTCCTATCGTGATGATGTATACATTTGTTTAACCGTGTTGGAAGAATTGGACAATCTTAAAGAGAGAACCAATAAATCTGTAAGTGCAGATGCACGAATGTGTATAAGAATGTTGGAAGACATTATAAATGGACAAACAGCCGAGGAAATGGAAATAGGTATTCCTTTACCATCTACCGAAACAGCCCAGAGAGGAAAGCTTTTCATTGGAATTGACACTCAATTGGATATGGCTAAGGAGTTAAAGCACGGGATAGGAAGTGACGCTGATAACAGAATAATTAATTATGCTTTATATCTTCAAAAAGAACTCAATAAAGACGTAACAATTGTTAGCCGTGATATTAATATGCGATTGAAAGCTCGAACAGTTGGGGTTAGGGCTGAGGACGTTGCCGTAGATAATCAAATATCAGATATTGATCTTTTATACACAGGGGTACAAGCCTTTGAAGGAGATCTTTTTGATCGAATTAAATCAGACAAAGACTTCAAGGTTTCAGGAGAAGTTTATACTTTCCCAATAAGTCTATTTAATGATGAAGTTCAGCCAAACATGTATTGGTACGATGAAGCGGGGCATATTGGGCGAGTTTCAGAAGTAACTGATATTGAAGTTTACACGAAGTTATTGCCACGTAAGCATGAAAAGGTATGGGGCATTTTGCCTAAAAATCAGAGACAGGCGGTAGCTTTAAACCAATTAACAGACCCTTACTATGATTTAAATATTATACTTGGCCCAGCAGGTTCTGGGAAAACTTTTTTAGCCGTTGCGGCAGCGTTACATCAAGTATTAGAGTTGAAGAAATATAAGAAAATAGTAGTTGTTAGGTCTCGGGACTTCATGGACGATGATCCGGGATTTTTACCCGGTGACCTGACAGAGAAATCAATGCCGTTATTAGCAGGTATCACAGATGCGCTTATATCAATGCATTCAGGTGATAACAATGAAGGTAATATTAGTGCAACTGTTGAGCATGTCATAGAGCGTGCCAATATAGAGTTTACTTCTATGGCTTATTTTCGAGGCAGGTCAATTGATGATGCTGTTTTAATAATTGATGAAGCACAAAATATGACCCGTGCTCAAATTAAAGGAATGCTTAGTCGCGGTGGCAAAAATTGCCGAACCATTGTACTTGGTAATCTCGCTCAAATAGATGATAAATTTGTAACAGCAGCTTCTTCTGGTGCAAGTGCAGCTGTAAATGTGTATAGAAACTATGAAAAAGGCTCGGTGCTGATATTCGATGAAGTAGAGCGCAGTAGCTTGGCTGAATTTACCGAAAAGAACATGTAGACATCAAACTACAATTCACATTTCTTTCTAATATTGCGACAATAGCCACTGCTTTTTGCGGTGGCTTTTCAGAGAAGCCTGTTCCCACACTTGCGGACGAAATGGATTTTACTCTGGATTTGAAATTTTAATCATACATAAAGATGTAATGACTTAGGTGCAGTGGACTTTAGTTGTTATGTTTTGGTGTGCGTATGAATTTTGAATCAGAAACGCTTTTAAGTAATGTAAAGCGTCAGGCAAAACGACTATCTCGAAAATTATCATGTCCTCTGGGACAAGCCCAAGAAGGTTTGGCTATTTGCCTATACAGTTGTGATAGTTACAGCGATTTACTTGTAAAATTACGAGCAGAATCATTTGAAAACCCTTTAATAGCTATAGCGGCTCTCTCTCCAAGCTCTGAAATATTTTTAATAAAATTATTGGCTAGCAATCTAGATAGCATTGTGAAAAATTTTGAAAAAAAATTTACCGGCTAAAATATTAATGAAGAAATGGTTATATCCCTTTTTGGGCTTGAGTTTGACGAGTTTAAAGGCAAATTATCTACCTGAGAATTGTACAAATACGTAAGTTGTCATTTTATTTATTTGAGATAATATGAAATGAAGGCTGACCGGACAGCCTATGCCTACACATGGTTTTTTTAATCATGAACAATGAAGCGGAGCATCCGAGAAAATTTGGTGATTCAAACTGAACAAACATCGTGTCTTGTAGGCAGTTGTTTATTCGAAATACTGTTTGGACGACTAAATGATTTCACTTGAGCAATTGCATACTAAACTTCAATATCAGGCTAAACTTTTTGCTTGGATACTTGAAATTCCCGAATTGATCGCTGAAGGGCTATTAGCTAGAGGTGTTTATCATTTCGCTAATTTTCAGGCTGCTTAAAACGCCTTACATCAGGAATATTCTAATAATAATCTTCATGCCATTTTTGAGCATGACACCTTAAGGTATCTTTTTATCAGTGAAGTTGATGATGATGAGTTAATTGATCAACTTCATGAAAAAATAGACGTGATGTCGGCAAGAATAGTGGCACTTGAACTTATAGAACGACCACAGTTGCAAATAATCTCAGCGATTTATAAATCGATGGGGTTACTTGATGAGTCTCGGCATATTGTAAATACGGGTGCTGTATTCCAGTTAAATTGGAAACCTTATTTTAATACGCTGACTGATCCTACAGAAGTGCTATTTGCTGATTTTTTGGTTAATAAACGAACATTTATATTAATAGCGTCAAAATACCCTCTGAGCAAATTATCTTACGACAATTTAAATACATATCTTTCAAGAAGGCTGAAACAAGACAGTAATCTCCATAAGGCTACTTTAGGCACAGAAAGAACTAAAATAGAGAAACATAAGAATTGGCTTCAGAGCAATTTGAAAAGTGCTTTTGGTGATGTAAACCCCTTCATTTTACAATATACAACGTAAGCGATACCTCATATTCGGTTTTATGTTGCTCTCAGAAAAAGCCAGAAAAGTAGATGAAGAGCTACCACAGTTAAATCTATTGGTCAAAAATACCAAGGAATTTCAGAAATACACTATTAAGATTGAACAACAGTCTTTGGTTTTTGAAACTCACCGCATCAGTACCTCATTGGCGAATCATGAAGTTCTCACAGACATGCAAATTGAGCAAAAAAAATATTAATGTCACACTCTGATGCAAGCCGTGATTGGTTTAGATTTAAAGGTGAACATTTTTCAGTCGGTTTTAGACCGACTAAAGTTAAGGAACGCTTCAAGTATTAATAAGCAAATAAATTGGTTTGTACTGTAAGTAGCTAATGACAAATTTGAGGATTCAGCTTGAATATTTTATTTTTATGTATTGTAGTGGTCAATAAAATTTGGCCACAGTTTTAGAATCTTGATATCTAACCTCAGATTCATTTGGCGCTAAACCGGCATTATAATGATGCGGCCTAACGTTGTTATAATATCCGTTGATATAATCACTAACGCTA
>NZ_JWGY01000009.1:0-193873 GCF_000813065.1 Pseudoalteromonas sp. ECSMB14103
TCAGTGGGGTCGCATTATAGGGAGCCGCGAATTTAACGCAAGCCTTTTTTAACTAAAAAAGTGATTTAAATTACACCCCAAGCAAGCGCACACCCTAAACACAAGTTACCCACAAACACCTGTTGATAACTTTGTTTTTATGGTCGTTTATTCTAAACACTTTGTCATTCCTATGGTAAGTTGCGGTCACTTTTTTAACGCATGTCTTTAGGTAGTATTTATGGCAGATATAATAAATAGTATAAGTGGTCTCTTGTGGGGGCACGTTCTCGTATACTTATTAATAGCAGCGGGGTTATTTTTCACCTTTAAATTAGGTTTTATTCAATTTGTACAATTTCCACATATGTTCAAGGTCATGTTTGGATCTCGAAAATGTGCGAATAACGAAATCTCTTCTTTTCAAGCTTTTTGTACTTCATTAGCAGCTCGAGTCGGTACTGGGAATATGGCAGGTGTCGCTGTTGCATTGTATCTGGGTGGCCCGGGAGCTATTTTTTGGATGTGGTTAATTGCATTAATTGGTATGGCGACAAGCTTTGCCGAAAGTACACTTGCACAAGCTTATAAAACAAAAGATGCTGAAGGCAATTTTAGAGGTGGTCCAGCTTACTATATGCAAACCGGCTTAGGTAAACGTTGGATGGGGGTTTTATTCTCACTGTGTTTAATTTTAGCTTTTGGTCTGGTATTTAATGCTGTGCAGTCAAACTCTATTGCTGCAGCTTTTGAAGTAGCATTTGATATCCCTAAATATATTGTAGGTATTTGTTTAGTTATTGGTTCTGGGATCATCATATTTGGAGGCCTTAAAACAATATCTCGATTTGCTGAAATGGTTGTGCCTTTTATGGCTTTGGCCTATTTATGTGTTGCGCTTTATGTTTGTGCTATTAACTTTGCTGCACTTCCTGATGTATTCATGTTAGTAATTAACAGTGCTTTTGGAATAGAGCAAGCCGGTGCTGGCGCTATAGGTTATGGTGTAATACAAGCGATGATCCAAGGAATTAAACGTGGTTTGTTTTCTAACGAAGCGGGTATGGGTAGCGCCGCTAATGCTGCAGCAACAGCAACACCTTACCCTCCTCACCCTGCTTCACAGGGTTATGTGCAAATGCTTGGGGTTTTTATTGACACAATTGTAATTTGTACTGCGACTGCATCACTTATCCTTCTATCTCAGCAATTAATTCCTGAATCAGGAGTATTGGGTATAGAATTGACTCAAGCAGCATTATCAGAACATGTTGGTAGTTGGGGCACTTATTTTATCGCTATTGCAATTTTATTCTTTGCCTTTACCTCTATTGTTGCTAATTACTCGTATGCAGAAACTAATCTTATGTTTTTAGAACATAACTCCCAAAAAGGGATGTTTATATTCCGTCTGATCGTTTTAGGAATGGTTATGTTTGGGGCCGTAGGTGAGCTCGGATTAATTTGGACATTAGCCGATATATCTATGGGTTTAATGGCTATTGTTAATGTAATCGCGTTATTTATGCTTTCAGGTGTCGTTGTATGGCTTTCAAAAGACTATAACGAACAACGTAAAAAAGGCCTAATCCCCTCGTTTGATAAAAGTAAACATCCAAAACTAGACAAAGAGGTAGACCCTCTAGCTTGGAAATAAAAAATAAAAAAGCGAGCTCCGGCTCGCTTTTTTAGTTCTAAAATTTATTTACCCAACATTAAAAACTAAGATTAATTTTTACTACTACTTTATATTTACTACGTATAGGAACACAAAGAGGTATCTAAAAAAGGAAAGCCGATGGATGACATGACAAAAAAATACAGTATCGATACTACTGATTATCAAGTTTGACAAGATAATGTACAACAATGGGGGTTTGATATACATAACCCTGTATTTGGAATAAGCGCTTTTTTAGTTGTTTTATTTGTATTGCTTAGCTTGGTTTTTGACCCTACTGTTACCCGCGATGCACTAACCTCCACTAAAGACGTTATCATAAATCAATTCGATAGTTACTTTATGTTACTTGCTAATGCCTTTGTAATCTTTTGTATTATCTTGGCATTCTCTCCCTTAGGTAAAATTCGTTTAGGCGGTGTAAAAGCTCGTCCAGAGCATGGTTACATATCGTGGCTTGCCATGTTATTTGCTGCAGGAATGGGCATTGGATTACTATTTTGGGGTGTTGCAGAGCCAACAAGCTTATTATACAGGTTGGTATCATATGCCTATGGGGGGTGAACCCAATTCAGCACAAGCACATTCATTAGCTTTAAGTGCGACTATGTACCACTGGGGTTTGCACGGATGGGCAATTTACGCAGTAGTTGGCTTAAGCTTGGCTTTTTTTTGCATTTAATACAGGCCTGCCTTTGTCTATACGTTCTGTTTTCTATCCCTTATTTGGTGATCGCGCATGGGGGTGGATGGGGCATATCATAGATATACTCGCGGTATTGTCGACTTTATTTGGTTTAGCAACATCACTGGGGCTTGGCGCACAACAAGCGACCAGTGGTATAAATTACCTATTAGGCACCGATTATGGCACTGCTTTTCAAATATCTGTTATTGGCTTAGTAACGTGTATTGCTATTTTCTCTGTTATTAGAGGTATTGAGGGCGGTGTAAAAGTACTAAGCAACGTTAATTTAATTTGTGCGTTTTTTTTGCTGTTAGTTGTTATCGTACTTACATTCTCTGATTCAATCCCTGCTGTTTGGTTTACCCTGGGAGCATACGTAGAACATTTTGTACCATTGAGTAATCCTTTTAATAGGTCCGATGAAGATTGGATGCATTCTTGGACTGTATTTTATTGGGCGTGGTGGATATCTTGGTCACCGTTTGTTGGCATGTTTATAGCGCGAGTTTCTAAAGGTCGAACTGTAAGAGAGTTCTTACTTGTTGTTATAGGCCTGCCAACTCTGCTCAGCCTTGTGTGGATGAGTGTATTTGGCAATATGGCAATTACACAAGTTATAGACAAAGTCGGGCCTCTTGGACAAAATGGCTTGACTGATATTTCAGTTACTTTATTTCATGTATATGAACAGCTACCGTTTTCTAGCTTTATTTCTATTATTTCTATTGCTTTAGTTTTAGTCTTTTTTATCACTTCATCTGATTCAGGATCACTGGTGATAGACGGCATAACTGCTGGCGGTAAAATTGATGCACCAGTGCCACAGCGTATATTTTGGGCTACTGTCGAGGGTATGATAGCAGCAGTGTTACTTTGGGTTGGCGGCTCGCAAGCCTTACAAGCACTTCAATCGGGTGTAGTAACTACTGCACTCCCATTTTCAATCATACTTATTTTAATGTGTGTTGCGCTTATACAAGGCTTGTTAAGCGAATACCCTACTTATAAGGTTCAAAGCAAACTGCACTAACAATTCATCCGGTATAAGTGGCTCTTAAGAGTCGCTTATACAAATCATTTAAAACTTATTATAGCCACGTCACATTTTCCTCAATCTAGCTCTAGTTACTACTTTTTTATTTTAAAAGAGCAAACCTTACTCTCATTGTGTTGAAAATATCTGATTGACTAAAAGATAGATAAAGGAGTAATTAAATTACTAATGTTCTGATTTGTTTATTTTGTTATGGACAAGTGCGTTACTCATATAGATTCACATAATTAAGTACTATTTCGGATTGGTATTAACTGAGCTGAGTGAAATAGAGTAATAACGATAAAAATTGGGCCTTGCAAAGGCTAAGTAACAAAATCTTTAAATAGTAAAGTTAAGGAGATATTAAAAATAGATTAGATAAATGAGATTTGAATATATATTAAAAAATTTGTGATGTGAGTTTTTGTGATTTCGGATTTGGGATTTATATAGAGGTGGTGCCCGAGGCCGGACTTGAACCGGCACGACTTGTTAGTCGAGGGATTTTAAATCCCTTGTGTCTACCAATTCCACCACTCGGGCATCGAGTTTGCTAATTAAAGCGTGTGGAGTAAATTATGTGGAGGCGGAACCCGGAGTCGAACCGGGGTAAACGGATTTGCAATCCGGTGCATGGCCACTCTGCCATTCCGCCTTAACGCTTCCATATAATTTGGAGCGGCACACGAGGCTCGAACTCGTGACCTCGACCTTGGCAAGGTCGCGCTCTACCAACTGAGCTAGTGCCGCATAAAACATTATCAGTAATTTGTCCGTTGGTGCGCGACTATGTCGCGGTAAAACGTTCTGGCAACCAAACTAACGCCAAAAATACTAATTTATCAACTTTAAATTATCTTGGTATGATAATTTAAAGTGGTGCCCGAGGCCGGACTTGAACCGGCACGACTTGTTAGTCGAGGGATTTTAAATCCCTTGTGTCTACCAATTCCACCACTCGGGCATCGAGTTTGCTACTTAAAGCAAGTGGATAAAACTAATATGGAGCGGCACACGAGGCTCGAACTCGTGACCTCGACCTTGGCAAGGTCGCGCTCTACCAACTGAGCTAGTGCCGCATCATATTAATTCTACTATTGCATTTTAAAAGTTATATGTTGGTGCATATAACTAAACCACAAAGTGGTGCCCGAGGCCGGACTTGAACCGGCACACTCTAAGAGCGAGGGATTTTAAATCCCTTGTGTCTACCAATTCCACCACTCGGGCATCGAGTTTGCTATTTAAAGCGTGTGGATTGTTGATTGGAGGCGGAACCCGGAGTCGAACCGGGGTAAACGGATTTGCAATCCGGTGCATGGCCACTCTGCCATTCCGCCCCAGCACTGGGGTTATAACCTTAGATAACTTGGAGCGGCACACGAGGCTCGAACTCGTGACCTCGACCTTGGCAAGGTCGCGCTCTACCAACTGAGCTAGTGCCGCATTTCGTTATCTTGGGGGCTATGCCCTCTCAACACGGACGCATTCTACAGAGATTATTAAACGCGTCAATACAAAAAATGCTAGTTTTGAACTGTTTGCTTGTTTTTTATCTAAAACGGTGCGTTATTATACATTTACAGTTAATTTTTGGTCAATTCACTCCATGCAGCGTTCAAATATTGCAGCATAGAACTCAGGGTCAAAAAGGTTGCTATATAGAGTAGCCCAAAACTTAAATAATTCATCCAGGTGTCATATTGCCAAATCAAACCAATGATGGCCAACATTTGTGCGGCAGTTTTAATTTTTCCCATATTAGATACAGCTACATTGCCACGCTTGCCCTGCTCAGCCATCCATTCCCTTAATGCTGATATAACTATTTCTCGACTAATAATAATAAGCGCAGGAATGGTCATATACATTGACTGATATTGATCAGAGAGAGCAACAAGTGCAGCACACACCATTACCTTGTCTGCAACAGGATCTAAAAAGGCTCCAAATGGCGTTGATTGTTCTAATTTTCTTGCAAGGTAGCCATCAAGTATATCGGTAATTGATGCAAGCCAAAAAATAAAAGCGGCAGCAAAAAAAGCCCAGCTATAAGGCAAATAAAATATCACCAAAAAAATGGGGATAAGAAAAAGTCTAAATGTTGTGAGTGTGTTTGGAATATTCCACATAACTACTTGGATATGTCTTTTCTTTTATATTCGCATGAAGGGCTAGCCCTTGTCATGTAAATGGTTAAATATCTTCTCAGCCATATCAGGGCTGATCCCGGGAACTTTCTTTAATTGTTCTATATTAGCAGCTTTTACCCCCTGCATGCCCCCTAAATATTTTAATAATGTTTGGCGACGTTTAGAACCTACTCCATTAATTTCTTCCAACAATGATTGTGTTCGCTGTTTTTGACGCTTATTACGATGCCCAGCTATTGCAAAACGGTGAGATTCATCTCGTATATGTTGTATTAGGTGAAGTGCAGGCGCATCAGAATCCATCGGAATTGTTTTACGCCCCCCATCTATGAGTAATGTTTCTAGGCCAGGTTTACGGCTCGTTCCTTTTGCAACCCCGACTAGCAGAGGCATTTTAGAATGAGACCAATTAGAAAAATATTGCTCTGCACGCCCTAACTGTCCTTTACCGCCATCTATAAATATTACATCGGGGATTTTGTCTTCATCCACTAATTTGTTGTAACGCTTATTTAAAGCAAACTCCATGGCTGCATAATCATCACCACCGGTTATACCGGTGACATTATAGCGCCTGTATTCTTTTGTATTTGGGCCTTGCGAATCGAAAACAACGCAACTTGCTACCGTGTTTTCTCCCATAGTATGGCTTATATCAAAACATTCCATTCGCGCTATATCATCTAGGCGTAATGTTGCTTTTAATTGGGCATAGCGTTTATTAATAGAGTCTTGTGTACTTTGTTTGACAGCAATACTGTTTAACGCATTTTTATTTGCTAGTTGCAGGTATTGCGCACGCTCTCCACGTGTAACCACTTTAAGCGCCACTTTACGATCGCTTATTTGCGTCAGTGCTTCGCTTAACGCACTGCTCTCTTCTATTTCAAACGGGAGTATAATTTCTTTAGCAATGCGTCCTGTTGCACCTGGTGCTAAATAATATTGACCTAAGAATGAAGTTAAAATTTCTTGCTCGCTTGAATCTTTGGGTACTTTTGGAAAGTACGTTTTACTGCCGAGCACTTTATGATCGCGAATCATCAATAAATGTATGCCGTTTAATCCATTTAAATGCGCAAAGCCCACCACATCCATTTCTGCAAAGTTACCCGAAATAGATTGTTGCTCCTGCATTTTACGTAGTAGCATTATTTGATCACGTACTTTTGCGGCAAGCTCAAAGTTGAGCTCCGCACTGGCCGCTTCCATTTTTGTTATTAGTTCGGCAATGACTTCATCCGATTTACCCGTCAAAAATTTGCGAACATAGTCAACTTGTTCACTGTAGTCTTGCTCGGTAACTTTGTTAACGCATGGCGCAGAGCAACGCTTGAGCTGATACTGCAAACAAGGGCGACTTCGGGCACGATAATAAGCATCTTCGCATTGACGAACGGGAAATATTTTTTGCATTAAACGCAAACTTTCCGAGACCGCGCCTGCACTCGGAAATGGACCAAAATACTCACCTTTTATTTTGCGGCTCCCTCTATGGAACGCTAACCGCGGATGCTTATGGTTCGTTAATAAAATATAGGGGTAAGACTTATCATCTCGCAGTAGAATATTATAACGAGGCTGATATTTTTTTATGAGGTTATTTTCGAGCAGTAGCGCTTCGGTTTCGGTGTTGGTCAGTGTGACTTCAATATCATTAATGTTACTGACTAAAACACGGGTTTTGCTGTCGGTAATGTTGGATCTAAAGTAACTGCTTACGCGTTTTTTTAATTGTTTAGCTTTACCAACATAAATAACTTGGTTGTCACTATCAAGCATGCGGTAAACACCGGGCTCGCTTGATAGCGTTTTTAAAAAAT
Source organism: Pseudoalteromonas sp. ECSMB14103 (assembly GCF_000813065.1). Lineage (NCBI taxonomy): Bacteria > Pseudomonadati > Pseudomonadota > Gammaproteobacteria > Alteromonadales > Pseudoalteromonadaceae > Pseudoalteromonas > Pseudoalteromonas sp. ECSMB14103. The sequence goes on from NZ_JWGY01000009.1 coordinate 7,361, forward strand.
GTACGTGATCAAATTCAGACATATAGAAGGGTTAGTACGACACGTCTATGTCAATCATCTTATGACGAATAGCTAAATGTGTAAGTTCAACATCGCCACCTACATTTAATTTTTCAAACATACGGTAACGATAGCTATTAACTGTTTTAGAACTGAGGTTTAAGCGCTCTGCAATATCTTGTGCTTTTTCACCTTTGGTGATCATAAGCATTATCTGAAGTTCGCGTTCTGATAGACTCTGGAACGGATTTTCGTCTGTACGACCAGTAACCTGTGCCAGTGCTATTTGTTGTGCAATTTCAGGCGCAATGTAGCGTTGACCAGCATGAACTGAACGAATGGCACGAACCATTTCATCAGAGCCAGCTCCTTTGGTAAGAAAGCCATGAGCACCAATTTGCATTACTTTAGACGGAAATGGGTCTTCGCAATTAACAGTAAGAACGATAATTTTTACGTCTGGGCAATAGCGACAAATCTTTTTAGTTGCCTCTAATCCACCCATGCCAGGCATATTCATATCCATAAGTACAATATTAGGTGTGTGCTGTCGGCAAAACTGAACAGCGGCTTCACCGTCTTTTGCTTCACCTACAACTTTAAACCCACGCACATCGTCTAATATGCGTCTGATCCCAGTTCGTACTAGTTCATGATCATCAACTAAAAGTACATTAATCAATGCAATACCCTCATTAACTCAACTACACACGTCTAAATAATTTAATTTGTCACATTAACACAGTTAAAGCGAAACAATAACTAATATTATCGCTCTCACTCAGGCACGTTAACTAAAGTTAAAAGTACTGAAATCAATGTGCCCAGCGATTTAAGAGGCTGACTTTTCACTAAAACGGTCAACCCATAATGCAATAATACCATCACCGGTAACATTACATGCCGTACCAAAGCTGTCTTGAGCTAAGTACAGTGCAATCATTAATGCCACAGCTCCTTCATTAAAGCCAAGCATGCTTGTTAAAAGCCCAAGCGCCGACATTACCGCGCCACCCGGAGCGCCTGGCGCTGCAATCATCACAACACCGAGCATAAATATAAATGGCAACATGCCTATTAACGATGGCACTTCCATCCCGGGTGATAAAAACATAACAGCCATGGCACACGTAACAATAGTAATTGTTGAACCCGACAAATGAATGGTGGCACATAAAGGTACTGTAAAGTTTGCTACGTCTTCTTTAACATTATTAGCTTTACTTGATTGCAACGACACAGGAATAGTTGCAGCACTCGACATAGTACCTAGTGCAGTAAAATAAGCAGGTAGCATATTTTTAACTAACTCAAGTGGATTACGGTTCAATAAAATGCCTGTTGCAATATAAAGAACACTTAACCATAACCAATGCATTACAAGGGCTGCAATAAGCACCACGCCAAATGTTTGTAGCGTATCAACCACTGTGCCTGCTACAGTCATTTCAGCAAATACACCGGCAATATAAAACGGTAATGCAGGAATAATCACTTTTGACAATAACGCATCTATTACATCACGACCCTGATCCGATACTTTTTTTAGTGTGTCTAATTCAAGCTGGCTCATACCAATACCGAATATGAAAGCCGTAGCAAGCGCAGTCATCACCCCCATTAATGGTGGGATTTCTATATCAATAAGACTGCCTATTTCCGTGGCTACTTCAGCTTCGAACGTAATACCCCCACTTAAAAATGGGATAACAGCACTGACTAATAAAAAAGCAAGCGTGCCAGCAATGACGGTAGAGCTATATGCAAATCCAACCGTTTTACCAAGTAAGTGGCCAGAACCTTTAGGAAGCCCTGCAATACCAGAAGCAATAAAAAACAAAATAATAAGAGGAATAGTGAAGGAAATAATTTGACCAATTAACTCTTTAACCGTAAATAAGAGTTCAACACCTGTCAAAGGCACATAAAAGCCTACCAATATACCAGCCACAATGCCGGCAATTAACTTTAAGATTAACTTCATTTTTATTACTCAATTATTGTTAGATAAACGTTTTTATCATGTTTTGGTTAGCTTGTGTCATAAAACCGCTGAACTAAAGTTTGTTTGCATAAATAATCATCAATAAAAAGTGCATTTGACCTCGGTAAAGTATCATATTCAAAAATCACTCAATTTATTAGCCGTTAGGCCGCATGAGTGTCTGCGCCTATTTAAATATTTAAGCTTCTCTTTATTTTATTTATAGGTAAAAAGCCGACATAACAAACAAAAGCGTCTTATCATTAAATTAAATGTGCGCACCTAATAACAAAAGGCACAGCTAATATAGATTTTTATTTCACTTAGTTATAAGCTCAATAGATATATCTTATAGCCAAACTTTACTTTTATTTTTTTAAACTCTCAGTAAAGTGTCAACATATAGTTAGTAGCAAAGGCTATTAGCACGTTGATCAGATTGTATCCAAAGGAACATTATGTCTACTATTTTTGAAGATAACTCACTTAGTATCGGTAATACACCACTGGTAAAACTTAAACGTGTTACAGGTGGGAATGTATTCGCTAAAGTGGAAGCGCGTAACCCAAGCTTTAGTATAAAATGCCGCATTGGTGCATCGATGATTTGGGAGGCTGAAAAAGCAGGTCAGCTAACTGAGGGTAAAGAACTTATCGAGCCTACATCTGGTAATACAGGTATTGCATTGGCCTTCGTTGCCGCAGCACGTGGTTATAAACTAACGCTTACTATGCCTAACACTATGAGCTTAGAGCGTCGTAAACTTCTAAAAGCGTTGGGTGCTAACCTTGTGCTTACAGACGGCGCTAAAGGTATGAATGGTGCAATCCAAAAAGCAAAAGAGATTCAAGCCACCGATCCTGAAAAGTATATCTTGCTACAGCAGTTTGAGAATCCAGCAAACCCAAAAATACACTTAGAGACTACAGGCCCAGAAATATTTGACGCTCTTGACGGAAAAGTGGACTACTTTGTAGCAGGCGTAGGTACTGGCGGGACTATAACAGGTGTTAGTCGCTACCTTAAAACAGAAAAAGGTCTAAATGTTAAGTCTATTGCTGTTGAGCCAACTAATTCACCAGTAATCAGCCAAACACTTGCCGGTGAAGAAGTTAAGCCAGGGCCTCATAAAATTCAAGGTATTGGCGCAGGATTTATCCCTGGAAACCTAGACATGAGCCTAATAGATGCTGCAGAGCAAGTATCTAACGAAGATGCAATTGCTATGGCACATGAGCTAATGAAAAAAGAAGGTATACTAGTGGGTATTTCATCTGGCGCTGCTGTAGTGGCAGCAAAACGTATTGCTGAAAAACCAGAAAATGCCGACAAAAATATTGTTGTTATTTTACCAAGTGCCACTGAACGTTACTTATCAAGCCCGCTATTTGATGAGGAATTTAGCGACCAAGAGCTTGTTCAATAAGCATAACTAACCATTTTTTTGAAAGGATGCTTAGGCATCCTTTTTTATTATTTACTCTGTAATATCTTTTATTTACCTTCCATGTCTTTACATATTAGCTAATTCACCACACACTTAAATAAAACTAACTAACAAAAATTAATATGAAAAAAATAACCTATTTAGTCAGCCTTATTCTGTGTTTGTTTTTAGTTGCCTGTGGCGATGATGTAAAAAAACTTGGCGATTCACCCGGTGACACTGCAACAGCCTACTTTGATGCCTTGTACAATCAGCAAGACCTTCAAAAAGCAACAACCATGGCAACACCCAACCTTACGCGAATCATGAAGTCGTACGGTACAGCTAAACAATTTACTCGTAACTTAGTTAACATGCAGTACGATGAGGTTATTATTGAAGTCGATATGACCAATATGAGTGTACGCGAACAGTATGGTGACAATGCTAAAATAAATCTTATTTTCACCGGTTATTTAAATGGTAACAAAATAGATGACATGCGTAGCGTAAAAATGCTACGTAAAAAAGGTAAATGGTATATCGACAAAATAGTTGCTGACCCATACGCACGCTAATCATTATATTGAAAAAAGGCCTTACACTTGTAAGGCCTTTTTTATTTACAGTTCAAATAATTAGCTACAACTCGCCTTGCTGAAAGTTATCAACCGCTATTGCTTGTTTACGTAGCTTATTGGCATGGTGCATAGCATCGGCATCGGTTTGCGTTACTAAATCATTGTCTAATGCAAAGTTAATCGCACCTTCAATATCGAGCGTTGCAGGAATATTGCCCTTGCGCTGCCATTGTTTTAAATCTTTGAATTGAGCCTGCATATCGTGCATAGCTAAAAATGCATTTTCCATTCCCCCTGTACCTGCGTTTTCATCTACATAACACAAATGAGTTAAGCGATTTCTAAACACACCTGGTTGTGTCATATGCTCGCAAATACGTTGTGCAATTTCATCGCTTGGTTTTTCGTAATGATTTCCAATTGGAAATACAATACGCTTAAGCACAAAATTAATAATCGGGTTTGAGAAATTTTTGAAAAAACCATCAAACGCTTGGCCAATTTCAAATAACGATGTTTCTATCGCATATTTAACAAAAGGTAAGTCTGCTTGTTGACGACCTTCGTCTTCGTAGCGTTTTAAAACCGTAGAAGCTAAATACAACTGGCTCAATACGTCGCCTAATCGGGCAGATATCATCTCTTTGCGTTTGAGCTCACCACCTAACATAAGCATGGCTACGTCGGTACAAATAGCCAAGCCTCTGCTCATTCTGCTTAGGTGCTTGTAGTAAACTGCGGTTTCACCGCCAACAGGCGCTTTTGCAAAGTAACTACGTGTTAAACCATGTATAAATGCCATGCTGGCATTACTTACCGCAAATAATATATGGTTCATTAATAAACCATCAAATTGATTCAGAGCAGCATCGTCGTCTTCAAGTGCAGCGGCCTCCATTTCTTTTAGAACAAAAGGATGACAGCGGGTCGCTCCTTGTCCAAATATCATTAAATTTCGAGTTAAAATATTTGCGCCTTCTACCGTAATAGACACCGGTATTCCCATATAACCATGTGCCAAATAGTTATTTGGCCCCACCTGAATGCCTTTACCTGAATGAATATCCATCGCATCATTCATGACTGTACGACCCATTTCCGTCATATGGTATTTGGCAATAGCGGTGACAACCGAAGGGCTAAGTTTTAAATCGATTGCGCCAGCCGTCATTAACCGACATGACTCTAGCGTGTAAGTTAAGCCACCAATGCGAGCAAGCGCTTCTTGTACACCTTCAAATTGCCCAATAGATACACCAAATTGTTGGCGAACTACGGCATATGCTGAAGTCATTTTAGCCGCTAGGTGACCGGTTGCAGCACTTAAAGCCGGCAGCGAAATACCACGCCCTGCACTTAAACACTCCACCAGCATCCGCCAGCCACGCCCCGCACACTCTTGTCCACCAATAATCCAGTCAAGCGGAATAAACACATCTTCACCATAAGTTGTACCGTTCATAAATGCCATATTAAGTGGGTAATGGCGCTCACCTGTTTTAACTCCTGGGTGATCGGTTGGAATAAGTGCGCACGTAATACCAAGCTCTTTTTCGTCTCCTAATAAACCATCGGGGTCATACATTTTAAAAGCAAGGCCTAACACGGTGGCAACGGGTGCAAGGGTAATGTAACGTTTTGACCAGTTTAAACGAAGGCCAATTACTTCTTCACCATTGTGCTCTCCTTTACATACAACGCCAGAGTCTGGAATGCTACCGGCATCAGAGCCTGCTTCAGGGCCTGTAAGTGCAAAGCATGGAACATCTTCACCATTGGCAAGCGTTGGTAACCAGCGATCTTGCTGCTCTTTAGTACCGTAATGCAGCAATAGCTCACCCGGCCCTAGACTATTTGGCACCATTACGGTAACCGCCGCAGTTAAACTCTTGGTCGAAATTTTTGACACAATGGTTGAATTAGCAATCGCCGAAAACTCTCGCCCACCAAACTTTTCAGGAATGATTAATGCAAAAAAACCTTCTTTTTTTAAGTAATCCCACACTTCTTTTGGCAAATCTTTATCTTTTTGCACTATTTGGTAATCATCTAGCATCGCCATTAGGGTCTCAACCTGATCAGCCATAAATGCGTTTTCTTTTTCGCTCAATTCTGGCTTTGGAAAATTGTGTAATTTTTTCCAATCAGGGTTACCACTAAATAGTTCTCCATCCCACCAAACATCGCCTGCTTCCATAGCCTCTCGCTCTGTTTGCGAAAGCGGTGGAAGTACTTTTTTAAACATTTTAAACGTGGGTCTACTGATCAGGTTTAAGCGGATATCTTTAACAGCAAAAATAACCACCATAACAACCAGTAAAATGATAAATACCGACATGCCTACATTCCTTTAACATTAGAAATTAATAACCTAAGTATGACCCATCTTAGTTTAAATACAATCATTGCAAATACGCTGTCTACTAAGCCTGTAAATTAGGGAATAAAGAATAAACTAGTCTGTAATTATTAATTTTGATATGGGTAAAGCAACTAAAAAATAAAAAGTATAAGCCTTATTAATACAAAAGCCCGCTGCATGAGCGGGCTTATATTTTAATTAAGCTGAAGACTTAAATTGCGTTATTCATTAAAACTGAAAACGCATGTTTGCAAAGTAAGCATCATTATCAGAGTCATCGGCATTGTTTTCGTAACCTACTTTAAGGCCAATATTTTTGTTAATGAAGTGCTGAGCACCAAAGCTGTAGGTATCTTGTTTATCGTAGCTTGCAAATACAGAGGTCGCTTTTGAGAAATAGTAATTCGTTTCTGCCACCCATTGGTTTTCAGCATCATCAATGCTTTCGTATTTACCTTCAAATGTTAAGTAGTTACCTTGCTGTAAATCAATAAAGTATTTAGCAGCAACGGCGCGGTAATCAAAATCATCATCCGCAGTAACAGTTACACCAACGTAATCGGTACTGTTAAGCATATGGTTATACGCTAAATCGAATAAAGCGAAGTCTTCGCCATCTTTATTTTCAACTAGCGTCACTTTTGCAAGCAAATCTGGGTTAAAAAAGTAACCGCCTGAAATTGTATATGCTTCGTTATGATTGCCAACATCAAGGTTTGTGTATGATGCACCAATAACAAATTCATTCATAAAGTACTCACCACCAACTAACGTTGTATCGCTAAAGTCGTCATCAGCGTATGCGCCGTAAATGTTGCTTTGTTTATTAATGTATTCAAATTGGTCGTACGGGCCTAATGTTTTTTTAGGTGATAGGTAATAAATAGAATCTACAGCAACGGTATCGTTATTGTCGCTGTCTTTGTAACTTAAGTTACTGATTGAGTTATAGCTGTCTGCAGCAGCCGCAGTGCTAGATAATAAAATGCTTGAAATAATAACTGCTAATTTTTTCATTGTAAGACTTCCCTATGTACATTGCGTTTTATGCTTTAGCTAAATTACTAAAGTGGGCACATGCTAACGCCGGGAAACTGAATGAAAACTTAATTAAACCATTGTATTTGTTGAGTTAATTGTAAGGAGGTGTAAGAAACTGTAAAATTAAAGTAGTTGCAACATTTAGTCAACAACTACTTAAAGTAGTTGTACAATTATAGAGCGTGTTGGCTAATTACTCTATAAACTTCATTAATGTTATCGCCTGCTTTAAACTCTTTTGTAAGTGGCGTTGGGTCAGAGCCAATCCAAATTTTAAGTTCAGCATCCAAATCAAAGTGCCCTGCACTCTCTTTGCTAAACTTGGTAATTTTAGAATAAGCAATACTCACCATTTCCATTTTAGAACCAGTTACACCTTGCTTATCAATTAAAATTAAGCGCTTATTAGTAAAAATGAACATATCGCGAATAACCTTATAGGCTTTTTCGACGTGCTCACCCTCAATTAATGTATTAGCGAGTACTTTTTCTAAATCAGAATCATCAACTTCGCTTGCGTTACCCATTAATCCGCTTAATAAACCCATTATACTTTCTCCTGTTTAAAAATTTGATTTTCTAATGTATGGCCATTAACCAATTGCCTGTATTGCCAATTATGTTGGTGGCAAAACTGTAATAGTGCAATATCAAGTGCCTGCTCAGATTGTGTGTATTCAATAACATACTCTTTGTGTTGGCTCATATAAACAGAGCTTACACCATTGAGTAACTGTAACTGTTGCTCAACGTTTTCATACATCTCGTTTAGCATTAATGTGTAAAAGTGTTTGTCGGTTTGATTTACTTTTGTTTGGTGCTCACTCAATACGCCTTTATCTAAATGCAGCACTTGTGAACATAACCGCTCAAGCTCAGTTAAATCGTGCGAACTTAAAATAAAGGTTGCTTCAGAGCTCAACGTTGACACCAATTCACGTACTTCTCTGGCATGAATAGGATCAAGTCCTGCGGTTGCCTCATCTAGCATAACAATTTGCGGCGAACCAATAAGAGCCTGCGCTATGGTTACACGTTTGCGCATACCATGCGATAAATCACCTGCACGGTTTTTAGCAATTTCACGCAGCCCAACTAAATCAAGCACGCGCAATGCTTCTGTTTGACTTTGCTTGGTACTCATACCTTGTAATTTGGCGTAAAAAGCAAGTTGTTTATCTATATTAAAACGCGGATCGAGCTGCGCATCTTGTGGTAAAGCACTGACCTTATTAAATAATGCGGCACTGCCGGGTTTATGGCCGAGTATTTCAAGCTCACCATTGCTGGGCGCTATATAGCCGCATAACAAACTAAATAATGTCGTTTTACCCGCACCATTTGGGCCAACTAGAGCAACAGGAGCACCTTGCTCAATTTCAAAGTTCACATTATTAAGCGCAAGTTTAGACCCATACGACTTACTTAAATTACGCCCTGTAATTAGTGGATTCATAGTGAGCTCCTTGCAAAAATACGTTGAGCCACTGCCAGTAACACAGCAGTTTGTACAAGTGGTATTCCCACGGCACTTAATAATGGCAGGTTTTGACCGGCGAGTTGCTCTATTTGTACACCCGGGAATAAATAATCAAGCACGCTTAATGCAGGTATTTGCCACTGTAGTAAACCCACTACGATTCCACCCGCTGTAAAATATAAAATAGCGAGTACAATTGATAACCGCGATGAACGTGCAAAAGTATTAATTAAAGTCATTAACGCCACAAACGGTGCAAATGTAACTATAAGAATTGAAAATATCGACAGTACGCGGCCAACGCCCCCTACCAACAAACTAGGATCGCGATACCCTAGTACCGCTAATGTGGCCACAAGAGTAATTGCTACCAAACACGTTAATACCGCTAATTGCCCAATAAACCGGCCAAACAAAATTTCAAATCGGGTTGAACGCAATGATAAAAACCTCAGTGTACCGCGCTCTCTGTCACCCACTGTTTGGTCACTACAAATAAATAAACTAAACACAGGAAAACTGTACAAAGCAATTAACCAATACATAGCAAACTCGGCTTCAGGCCAATCAAGAAGTTTACTCAAGCCAATTGAGCCTGAAATATCGCGGGCTATTTGCTCAAAGTTTGGGGAGCTAATAATGCTCACAGCTTGCCCTATCGGGTAGCGCAAAATAATTAACCAAACAAGTGCAAATGCCGCAAGGGCTATAAGCCCACGTTTAGTTAAAAACATACGTACAAGCTCAAATCCCGCAATTTGCGTTAATCGCCCTACGTTTATTGGTAATGGTGTTGCCATTGACTATCCTTAATGACGTTGCTTATGCTTTAGTTCAAAGCCTAATATAACTACCCTAAGTGTAAACACCTTGAATTACCAGCAAAAAAAAGCCCACGAAGAGTGAGCTTTGTAACAAACCATTTAAATGTAACTAGCGCATAGTTATAAATGCTGCTTGTATACCTCAAACGCTTGGGTTAAATCAGCTATTAAGTCATCGATATCTTCAAGGCCAATATGCAATCTAATAACCGGTCCTAGATCCCAGCCAGTGGTTGAGCGCAACCCTTTCATGGTTAAATTAGCGGTGACCAAGCTTTCAAAGCCTCCCCACGAAAAACCCATTTTAAAATGCTGAAGGCTATCTAAAAATGCATCAATGGCTTTTTGATTCCCTGTTTTCATAACAATTGAAAACAACCCATTACTGCCGTAAAAGTCACGCTTAAAAAACGCATGGCCTGGGCAGGTTTCAAAGGCTGGATGGCGAATATGATCAACTAACTCATGCTGTTCAAGCCATTTTGCCACCTCTATCGCCGCCTTTTCATGCTGATTTAAACGCACGCTCATCGTGCGTAAACCGCGCAGTGCCAAATATGCATCATCAGCACTTGTACACTGCCCTAGTAAGTAAGAATGTTCGCGAAGCGTTGGCCAATATTTTTTATTTGCCACTGCAACTCCCATCATTACATCTGAATGACCAACAATGTACTTTGTTGCCGCTTGAATACTAATATCGACGCCATGCTCAAGCGGTCGGTAATGAAGGCCGTTTCCATAAGTATTATCCAGCATGGTCATAACGTTATGTTCTTTGGCTTCGTTTACCATGGCTGGTACGTCTTGAATTTCCATAGTTATAGAACCAGGAGATTCTAAAAATAACACCTTGGTGTTTGGCTTAATATAATCTTTTATGCCTGCACCAACTGTTGGCGGGTAATAAGTAGTGGTAATTCCTAGCCCTGCTAAAATTTTATCGCAAAAATCGCGAGTAGGCTCATATGCATTATCAACCATTAAAATATGGTCACCACTTTTTAAAAACGACAATAGCGCTTGGCTAATTGCAGCAGCCCCGCACGGATAAAGTGCACACCCTTCACCGCCTTCTAAATCGGTAATGGCTTCTTGTAATGCAAAGTGGGTGGTAGTGCCACGACGCCCATAAAAAAGGGTTTTATCGCCACGTTTCTTCGCCGCTTCTTTAAGTTCTGCAACCGAATCAAATACCACCGTTGATGCGCGCTGCACAACGGGGTTTACTACACCATGGGTGTAAGCTTTTTTGCGCCCAGACGACACAAGCTGAGTATTTTTATTACTGTTACTCGACATGGTTATTCCTTATGGATTAGTACGCCAATGTTCAATTAAATAGCGAGAAATAGAATCAGTACGAGGAAGTTTTAAATGATCTCCTTCGTCATGCCAATTACCAAAGTTTGCCAAATCTTCACGGCTAAACCACTTAGCATCGTCAAGTTCGTCTTTATCTACGTTAATTTGCTCAGACGTTGCTTTAGCAAAAAAACCAAGCATGATAGATGAAGGAAATGGCCATGGCTGAGACGCCACATAGGTTACGTCAACAACGTCAATCCCTGCCTCTTCTTTTACCTCACGGGCAACAGCTTGCTCTAAAGTTTCACCTGGGTCTACAAAGCCGGCTAATGACGAATACATTCCTGTGGGCCACACTGCTTGGCGGCCAAGCAAACATCGCTCAATGCCATCGGCAAACGTTTTAGTTACAACCATAATTACCGCAGGGTCGGTACGAGGAAAAGTAGGGTGTTTACAGCGCTCGTTTTCACATAAACGAGAATGCCCCGCTTCAACTAAGTGATTTTTACTGCCACAACGTCCACAAAAACGATGCGTTGCATGCCAATAGCACAACCCGCGGGCAAGCGCAGCAATAGACCCCTCTTTTATATCAACAAGCGGCCCCTGTTTACGAATATCCATAAACTCTGCGCCACTTATTATGGGGGTAAGTGTTGTGTCATCAATAGTAGATACATCGAGGGCAAACACCCCCTGCTGTGTGGTGTTTAAGCCTAAAAATAGGGCATTGTTTAAGTTTAGCTGTGCAATTTTCTCGTACGGTAAAAACATTATTTGAGGCGTATTTTTAATAAATAATGTCTCGTTGCTTTTTACCAAAAGCCACACGCTTTGCGACGACAATTGACCTTTTAGCCATATTGGGTCTTTTCGCACATTGGAGCATCTATCAAGTGGCATATCACTGTAGTTGAGCATGTAAATCCTTAATTACTCGTCATCGCTTAAAATTAACATAACCGACGAGCAAACCCAATTTATTACAGCAACAATAAAGCCTATATTAAACTATATAGGCTCTGTATTAAAAACTCTCATGTTGCAGGCACTTAGCCTCTTTTTTTTAAGCTTTAAAGTAATAAATTATCATCAATCAAATGAAACTTTTCTGCACTTTGTTTGAGTACTTCAGCGGTTAACTTATCTGCTCCATAAACATCACACGGCACATTATATTGATTTTTTAAATGAGCAAGTAACAGTGCAAAATCGCCATCGCCCGAGAGCAAAATTACTTTATCGAGATTTTTTCCATGCTCTAACATATCTATCGTTATGCCTACATCCCAGTCGCCTTTTGCACTACCATCTCGGCGCTGAATAAACGGCTTTAGTTTTACCTCAAACCCAATCGCTCTCAAAATATTTTGAAACTGATTTTGCTTTTCATCTCCACGATAAATAGCGTAAGCAAACGCACAATCTATTTCGAACTGCTCCTGGATAACTCGCCAAAAAGCATTGTAATCAAAGTTTTTGCTATAGCTTTCTCTACACGTGTAATAAATATTTTGTACGTCAACAAATATACCTACACGCGGTTTAATGTTTTGCTGCGAGTTAAATGAAGTCATGTAATGCCCTAGTTAGAATAATAGCCATAGCGAAATAATTTAAACTCAGTGTACCTTGCTATTTGCTTTTAAGTAACCTAAATTAGTTACATAACGCTATGTAACCATTTTTGGTTACATTTTAAAAAGTAACTAATTTGGATTGTTATGATTGGTGTGATCAGCGGCGATATTATTAAATCGCAAACTATTCCTAAACAGCAATACGATGCCATGCTTTATGAGCTAGAGCAAAGTTTACGTTGTGTATCGGGCGAGAGTACACTTTGGAATATTTATCGAGGCGACTCTTTTCAATTACAAATTAATAACCCTGAGTATTTGTTTAAGCATGCTGTTTTAATTTATTTATATTTGAAGGCATCAGGGTACGAAGTCAGACAAAGTATGGCTATTGGGGAAATAGATAACCCGCGCAATGATATAAAAACAGCTACAGGTTCAGCATTTACTCTTTCGGGTCATGGCCTTGATAAAATAGCCAATCAACGGTTTTTATTTAATACGCCCCCTCAAAACATTCATGAAAGTTTAAACCTTAATTTAGCCTTTGCTGATGTACTCCTAACTAAAATAACCCAAAAACAAGCCAATGCTTTGTACGCCTATTTAACCAGTACCGATAATAGCCATGCAGCTTTAGCAAAAGATCTTAAAACCAGCAGAGAAAACGTAACTAAGCTACTTAATTTAGCCCATTACCAACTTATCGAACGATTTTTAGACCATGCGAGCAACATCATAAATAATATAAATCAAGGGAGATGCTAATGGCTTTTTCGCTTTTACTCGTAGCCCTAATTATTGGCCATTTATTGGCTGATTTTTACTGGCAACCTATGAGCTGGGTTAACGACAGAAACTCCCGCCACTTCAAGGCAACTAAACTGTATTTTCATGTATTGGTCCATGGGGTCACTAGCGCAATAATTATTAGCGCGTGGGAATACACTTATGGCTGGCAACAAATTAGCAGTGTTGTAATAGCAACCGCCATTATTATGCTTAGTCATTACGCAATTGATATAGCCAAATCTTACTCAAGCAAAGGTGTCGTGCCCTTTTTATTGGATCAATTTGCCCACATAGCCGTAATAATCTACTTAAGCGTATGGCTGAGCGATAATACACACTTTTTAGACACCCTATATTCACTTGTCACTAACCCAAATGTGCTGTGGGTTGTGTGCGGTTATTTAATTATTTTAAGCCCAAGTGCAGTATTTATTAGAATGATGCTAGAGCGCTTAACGGATAACTTTAGCAGTAAAGGCAGCTTAGTACTTGCAGGGCAAAGTATTGGCATGTTGGAGCGCGTGTTAATGCTGAGTTTTATTTTACTCGACCAATTTGCGGGTGTTGGATTTTTATTAGCGGCTAAGTCGGTCTTTAGGTTTGGCGATTTAAGCGCCAGTAAAGATAAAAAGCTCACCGAATACGTAATGTTAGGCACACTACTTAGCGTAAGTGTAACTTTGTTTGTAGGTTTAATGGTAAAGTATTTAATACATTAAAAAAACGCGCTACCGTTTAAAGTAAGCGCGTTTTTATTAAAACTAACTAAACCTAATTAGTCATTATTATTTGGACGGCGACGGCGCTGACCGTTTCCGCCTACCGACTGACGCTTTGCCCAAGGGTTTTGTGCGTTATCATCTTTTTTAGCGGCAGGCTTTTTAGAGCCACCGCGACGAGGGCCAGTACCGTTGCCGCCATTATTTGGCTTTTTACTATTTGGTTTACTGCTATCAGATTTAGGTTTGTTAAAAGGTTGCTTTTTCTTTGGCTTTTTAGCAGGTAATGGGCGTGCATCTAATGCGCGTTCTGCTACTGGGTTTACTGGTTCAAAGCCCTCTTCTTCAGCACGAGGAATAAGCTCACCAATAAAGCGTTCAATACCGTATAAATCGACTGCATCATCAACTGTAACAAACGAAATTGCATGGCCCGATGCACCCGCACGTCCTGTTCGGCCAATACGGTGAACGTAATCTTCATACACATTAGGTAAGTCGTAGTTAACAACATGCGGAAGCTCAACAATATCAAGGCCGCGTGCCACAATATCAGTGGCTACAAGTACACGTACTTCGCCACTTTTAAAACCATCTAACGCTTTTACACGTGCGCCTTGCGATTTATTACCATGAATAGCTGCGCCTACGATATCGTCGCGCTCAAGTTGTTTAACCAAACGGTTTGCACCGTGCTTAGTGCGGCTAAATACTAAAACTTGCTGCCAATCGTTACTACGAATTAAATGACTTAGTAAAGCGGTTTTACGGCCTTTATCTACCGCGTAAACGCTTTGCGTTACACTTTTAGCTGTTGTGTTTTTTGCAGCGACTGAAATTTCAACCGGATCATTTATTAATCCTTTAGCTAACGCTCGAATATCATCTGAAAACGTAGCCGAAAACATGAGGTTTTGACGCTTAGCAGGCATTTTAGCAATAAGGCGTTTAATGTCGTGAATAAACCCCATATCGAGCATGCGGTCGGCTTCATCTAAAACGAGCACTTCTACGCTATCAAACTTAACGGCATTTTGATTATGTAAATCAATTAAACGCCCAGGCGTTGCCACTAAAATATCGACACCTTTACGCAAGCGCTGCATTTGCGGATTAATTTTGACCCCACCATACACAACAAACGAACTCACGTTTGAATGCTTAGCGTACTCTTCAACGTTTTCGCTTACCTGAAGTGCAAGTTCACGTGTAGGCGCTAAAATAAGCGCACGTACATGGTTACTTTTTGCTTTTGGGCCCGTAGATAAACGTTCGATAAGTGGAAGCGTAAAACCCGCTGTTTTACCTGTGCCAGTTTGTGCTGCCGCCATTACATCGCGACGCTCTATAATTGCAGGAATTGCTTGAGCCTGAATTGGCGTTGGCGTTTCATAGCCCTTTTCTAAAACCGCATTAACTAAAGACTGTGATAAACCTAGACCTTCAAAACTCATATAAACTCTCTTTTAAATAAGGCCAAAGTGGCCAGTTGCGCGCATTATACCTGTCGTGGGCTAGAATGCATGCCATTATTTAGTTTGCACTCAATTGAAGCCATATATTGCTAAGCCTAAAAAGCAAAAAACGGCTAAAAGCCGTTTTTTGTAAATGCTTAAAAACCTAAATTAAGGCTTAATTAAGCTCAGGTATTACTTAACACCTAGCTCGCGTAAACGTTCTTGCAAGTAGCTATCTGCGGTGTAACGCTCTGAAAGTACAACATCTGGGCGCGGGTGTAAAAACAACGGTAATGAAATACGCGACTTAGTAGACGCTTTGCCCGTTGGATTAATAACTCGGTGAATAGTAGACGGGAAATAACCGCCAGATGCTTCTTGCAGCATATCGCCAATGTTAATAATTAAGCTACCAAAATCACATGGTACATCTAACCAACCGCCGTCTGTTTTTTGAACTTGTAAGCCCGGCTCGTTTGAAGCTGGTAATACAGTTAGTAAGTTTATGTCGCCATGTGCAGCTGCGCGAATTGCGCCTGGCTCTTCATCACCCGTCATTGGTGGGTAATGTAGAATACGTAGCAATGTTTGATCAGAGTCTGCAATCATGTCTTTTAGATCAATCGAAAACTTAGCACGCACATCGGCAGGCGCCTCAGCTTGAACCCAGCTTAAAAGTGTTGCAGCAAACTCGTTTGCTAAGCGGTAGTACTCACGTACATCAGCTTCAAGTTCGGCAGGTACACGCCCTTTTGGATAAACATGAAAGTACTCTTTTATGTCTTTAACGGTAAAGCCTTTAGCTACTTCAGACACTGAAGGCGGAAAGTAACCGTCTTGTGTTTCTTTAGAGTATAAAAAGTCGTGCTTTTGCTCTGAGTTAAAAAAGTCTTGCCAGTTTTTGTAAATAGACTCAACTAAAGACTGTGGAATTGGATGGTTTTTTAAAACACCAAATCCAGTATTTCTTAACGATTCAACAAATTGTGCAGCCGCATCGGGAGCTTTATAATCAACAGTAGGTAATTGCATTGTACGTTCCAGTGAATAGGTTGTTTGAAGTTAGGTACTTCAAGTACTTTTATGTATATAAAGTAGCAAGGACTTCATTATAGCGCCATGCGAGGATAGACAAACAGCCCCAAAAACATAAGGACATATGTCCGCAAAGCGCCCCCATCAAAGGGTGCGTTGATCAAGATCAATAAATAAAAGCAATTGAATTTGCACACATTGATGCATATGTATGGTCTAGTATTACAACGTATTTTATTTGTTCAAAAAGGCGACCCATGCGACAAAAAGTATCTTTTAAAAGTGGTAATTTAGAACTTGCCGGACAACTTGAACTCCCCGATGGTAAAGTAAAATTTTATGCCCTATTTGCCCATTGTTTTACCTGCGGTAAAGACATTGCAGCAGCAACACGCATTAGCCGTGCTTTAACACAGCAAGGAATCGCTGTACTTCGTTTCGATTTTACCGGCCTAGGCAACAGCGATGGCGACTTTGCAAACAGTAACTTTTCATCAAACATTCAAGACTTAGTATCTGCTGCTGATCATTTACGAGCGCACTTTAAAGCACCGCAATTACTCATTGGTCACAGTTTAGGGGGTGCCGCAGTGCTTGCTGCTGCACAATATATTCCTGAGGTGACAGCTATTACAACCATTGGCGCACCGTCAGATGCACAACATGTAGCACATAATTTTGAAGCCCATTTAGATGAAATAAACGCAGCTGGCGAAGCAAAAGTGAGTTTAGCTGGGCGTGAATTTACCATTAAAAAGCAATTTATCGACGATATAGCTAAATACGATAAAAGCCACATAAGTAAACTTAAACGCGCTTTATTAGTCATGCACTCACCGGTTGATACAACCGTAAATATTACTGAAGCTGAAAAAATTTACGCATCCGCTAAGCATCCAAAAAGCTTTATAAGTCTAGATAACGCTGATCATTTACTGACAAATAAAAACGATGCCGATTACGCAGCAACAATTATTGCACATTGGGCAAACCGCTACGTAAATTACGCATAAGGAAAACTTACCATTACGCGCTGCTAAAACGGCGCGTTAACCTGCTAATTTATAAACTTAGCAACTTCTTTACTCATTCTATCAACCAAACAGTCAGGACCACCATCATACATATCGTTATGGCGCGATTTTTCTATACGTAATTGAGTAACCGGAAACTCACTCAACTCTTTTTCGCTTAAAAGCACACCGACATCTGCCGGGTAATCACTACCTCTAAGGGTAAGTACACGAATATCTTTATTACGAGGCAGTAACATGCGGCGATGATCAAGCGTAATTAAATCACTGACTTCATCAGGATACATTGCAGCATACAAGGCTGAAATATCTCCACCATTAGAATGACCAAATAAAGTGAGCTTTGAAAAATCATACTCTGTGTATTTGGCTGCTAATTCATTAACTAAAAACTTAAGGGTGACCACACCGCGGTGCCAGTTCTCCATGCGAGTTGCCATATAGGGGGGGTGTACATTTAACATAGGATCTGTTTTTAATTCATGGCCCACTGCAATGGCTAAATAGCCTTGTTTGTTAAATTCATCACTGGCAAAAGTATAGCTATTGTGACCCATACCATACCCTGCATTAATAAAGGCAACTGGGCATTTATTTTGTTTGCTGCATTTAACGTTGCTTGTTGGCAACGAAATGCTAACTGGGATCTCACGATCACGGCTAATGTCTGTAATATATGTTTCGCTGGCATAGGAGCTTACACTTGTGAAAAGAAGTGTGAGGTAAAAAAGTGTTTTATGCATATTACTTAACGTATTGTTTATTATAATTAATGCGGGTTAGTTTAGGCGTTTTATACTATTAATGACAGCCTTAAAAGTAATAGTAGTCTGTGTGGTTATACCAAATTTATTTACATTTAAATTGTAGATTAAAAAATGTTGAAAAAGACTAACAGCCGCAAACACAAAATTGTGCGATAATAGAGGCAATTGTTCCAATATACTCAGTAAAAGATCCGATACATGAAATCATACAGCACCATTGAACAGCGCATTGAAATTCTAGAAGAAAAGTTAGCCTTAATTAATGATGAAATTAGCACATTAAAAACACCCGCTAAAAACAACAATGAACGCATTATATTTAAGTTTATTGAAACCGGCAGTACCGGTAAAACAAAGGATTTTGTTCGTGAGTTAGGTATTAAATCACCGCGTGATGGGCTGTTTTCATCTGGTGATGTTACTGCTTTAATTAAAAATGGCGCTGACGATATTTCACCGGCGTTACTAGCAATTGCTAGGCAACTAGCCAGTGCACGCAATAAAAATGGTCCTAGCCGATAATTAAACAACGCATGTAACGTTTAGAAGCTTAGGCATCGTCTTTGCTTCTAATGTTTTAGTTAAACTTTTTACTTAACGCTTTCCTCTTCACAATTATCAATGGCTGTAGTCGGCTCTCTCTGGCAAATCTTTTCTTAGCGCAAGCACTGCAATATAAATAAGCCCAAATAATGGGAATAATGCTAAGCACCCGCCTACAAAAGCTAAAACACCTGGGCTGGTGCTTTTTCGCTTGCCAATTTTGTAGCTAATAAGCGCAAAAATAGGAATACAAAATAAGATGAAAAATGTTAAAAACTCGCCAAATAAAGTGAGATTAATTGACATGGGAATTCCTTTTCATAGTGGTTAAATTATAGTCTGCGCTAAATTTAACCACAAAAAAACCCTTAAGCAAACAACTTAAGGGTTTTAAATACAATGCTGTAAACTCAGCTCAAATTACTCTTCGCTTGCGGCTGGTTTTTCTACCACACTGATTGCAAGCTCAGTTAACGAATCATTATTCGCTTTGCTTGGTGCGTCGGTTAATAAGCAAGACGCTTGTGTAGTTTTAGGGAAAGCAATAACGTCACGAATGTTATCTGTTCCGCATAAAAGCATAACTAAACGGTCTAGACCAAATGCTAAACCTGCATGTGGCGGTGTACCGTATTTAAGGGCATCAAGTAAAAAGCCAAATTTGTCTTGTTGCTCTTGTGCATCAATTCCTAAAATTCTAAATGCTGCTTCTTGCATATCTGCATTATGTATACGTACCGAGCCACCGCCCACTTCGTAGCCGTTTAATACCATATCGTAGGCATCTGAGATAGCCGCTGCAGGGTTTGCTTCAAGCTCACTTGCGCTAATATCTTTTGGTGCGGTGAACGGATGGTGCACAGCGTGTAATGTGCCTTCGTCGTCTTCTTCAAACATTGGGAAGTCTACAACCCAAAGTGGTGCCCAACTGTTAAGATTAGTGATTTCTAAATCTACACCAATTTTAAGGCGTAGTGCACCCATGGCTTCATTTACTGTGTTGCGCTTATCTGCACCGAATAAAATGATATCGCCAGTTTGTGCATTAGTACGCTCAAGTAACTGTGTGATCACATCTTCGTTTAAGAATTTAGCGATTGGCGATTGCACGCCTTCAGCGCCTGCATCACGGTCGTTTACTTTCATCCATGCTAAGCCTTTAGCACCGTAAATACCAATAAACTTAGTGTAATCATCAAGTTGCTTACGCGAAAGCTTAGCGCCACCCGGTACTGTTAATACAGCAACACGGCCTTTTTCGTCGTTTGCAGGGCCTGAGAATACCTTAAACTCAACATCTTTTACTAAATCAGCAACGTCTACTAATTTCATTGGGTTACGTAAGTCTGGCTTATCAGAACCATATAAGCTCATTGCCTCAGAGTAAGGCATAATCGGGAAGTCGCCTAAGTCAACGTTGAGTAACGATTGCCACATTTCACGAATCATTTTTTCCGTCATACCACGTACTTGATCCGAGCTCATGAACGAGGTTTCTAAATCTATTTGCGTAAATTCAGGTTGGCGATCGGCACGTAAATCTTCATCACGGAAACATTTAACAATTTGGTAGTAACGATCAAAGCCTGACATCATCAACAATTGTTTAAATAATTGCGGCGATTGCGGTAATGCGTAAAAGCTGCCTTTATGCACACGGCTTGGTACTAAGTAATCGCGAGCACCTTCTGGCGTTGCTTTTGTAAGTACCGGTGTTTCGATATCTAAAAAGCCATTTTCATCTAAAAAGCGACGAACAAAGCTGCTTGCTTTAGCGCGTAATTTAATGCGGTCGCTCATTTCTAAGCGACGAAGGTCTAAGTAGCGGTACTTTAAGCGGCGCTCTTCAGAGTTTGTTTGGTTAAAATCAAGCGGCAATGGCTCTGAGCGGTTGATAATTGTAAGCTCGGTGCCTAAAATTTCCACTTCGCCTGTAGCCATATCTTTATTTACTTGGCTTTCAGGGCGAGCACGTACAACCCCTTTTAACTGAACACAAAATTCTTGGCGAAGCTTGTTCGCTGTATCCATAAGTCCTTCAACTTCTGGATCGAATACAACTTGTACTAAACCTTCTCTATCGCGTAAATCGACAAAGATAAGTCCACCAAGGTCACGTCGTTTGTTGATCCAGCCACATAGTTCAACTTCTTGATCTACGTGAGTTTTATTTAGCTGTCCGCAGTATATAGAGCGCATAGTTTTCCTGTCAGATAAAAGGCTTCAACGGTAAAAATTATTTGTTTTTATAGGCGCATAATTTAAAAAAGAGCTACCACACTTCAAATAAAGCCGTAAGCAATCTAAGAATATTCAAATTAAGCCCTGCATTATACCCAAGTAGGTTGAAGATGCTAGGCGTGTTTGGTGTGTTGGTGTTAATTTAAAGCAGGCGCTGTTGGTATTTGCTACACTGGCGCCACGATGTAATTTATCAGCTATTTCTTATGTTATATATTGGATGCCCTCAGTGGTCTAGCAGTGCATGGAAAGGCAATTTATTTTCAAGCCAATGTAAAAACGCCGACATGCTAAGCCAATACGCACAGCATTTTAATTCGGTAGAAGGTAACACCAGCTTTTACGCCGACCCATCACCTAGTACTGTTTTGCGCTGGGCACAAAGCGTACCTGACGATTTTAGATTTACCTTTAAATTTCATCGTCGTTTTAGCCACGAGCTAGCGCTTAGCAACGTGCAAACAGAGCTTACCAACTGGCTTACATTATTTGCCCCTTTACTCGAAAAAACAGGGCAAATAATGCTGCAACTACCCAAAGCATTTGGCCCGAACGATTTACCCAAATTGGCACACTTTATTAGCTTCCTCCCCAAAGAACTTACTTACGGTGTAGAGGTTCGTCATATTGAATTTTTCAAAAAAGGCGAAGCCGAGGTAGCACTCAACCAACTATTAATGGCTAATAACATAAATCGTATTTCAATGGATACACGGGCACTTTTTGCAGTAAAGCCAACCACCGAAGCGCTAATAGACGCCCAACAAAAAAAACCTCACTTACCAGTGCATGCAATAGCTACTGGCTCGCAGCCTATGGCGCGGTTTGTAATCGCTGATTTACAAAGCGACTATCAAGCCTTTTATAAACCGTGGCTGAGTAAAGTAAAACAATGGCTTGATGAGGGTAAATCCCCTTATGTGTTTTTTCATACTGCCGATAATCGTGAGTCGCCACTACTTGCACGTCAATTTTGTAAAGATCTTGGGTATAATCACCCAGTACTCAACCCGTTCAGCGGCGAAAAAGAAGCGCAGCAACACGCCCTGTTTTAAAAAATTAAAACAAAATATAGAGACATAAAAATGAGTGAATACGCCCGTTATTTTACAGGCTATCCTGCAAACATTGTTGAGCAAGTATTAAGTCTTATTAGTAACAATAAGGTATGTGACTACTTACTTAAAAAATACCCGCATGCGCATACTATTACCAGCGACAAACT
The DNA here is from genome assembly GCF_000813065.1 of Pseudoalteromonas sp. ECSMB14103. Taxonomy (NCBI): domain Bacteria; kingdom Pseudomonadati; phylum Pseudomonadota; class Gammaproteobacteria; order Alteromonadales; family Pseudoalteromonadaceae; genus Pseudoalteromonas; species Pseudoalteromonas sp. ECSMB14103. The sequence goes on from NZ_JWGY01000009.1 coordinate 29,764, forward strand.
GCTTTACAGCTACGCAACAGAACTTAAAAAGCAGTATTTAAAAAACGCTCCACCGTTTGGTCGCGCGGTGTTTAAAAAACAAGGTGACATGGTAACAAACGCATTAGGTACTCACACCTATCGTATGCAAGGTAAAACCCGTAAACACGATTTAGCCATAAATAGCGATTTACTGCGCGCCCCCGAGCCATTATTAAAAGCGTTGGTTGTGCACGAACTCGCCCATTTTAAAGAAAAAGACCACAACAAAAGCTTTTATAAGCTGTGTTGCCACATGGAGCCACAATACCACCAGCTAGAGTTAGACTTACGGATTTTTTGTGTGGTGGTGGCGATGGGAGAGAATCCGTACATATAAGCTTTTTGGCACAGCAAATTTCATTAGTAATTAAAACCCTCATAAATGAAAAACGCGATCTAAATCGCGTTTTTATTGTTTACAGTTTTTCAATTCTGACAGCTATAAACTGACAGCTTTGGGTGTTAAAGCCCTAACTCAGCCATAAAGTCGTCATCGGCATCATCTTGCACGGGCTCTTTTTTAGCCTGCGCTTTTTCAGCTTTTTGCTTTGCTTCGTTTTCAATAATGTCGTCAGGGTCAATGGCTTCAATAATGTCAAAATCGTGCAGTTTAATAAACTCTGTTTTATCCATTGCCAGTTCTAGGTAAAAAATATTTTGATTACGTGTAGTAAAAGTAACACGTCGTGCTTGTGGGCGATCCATTGTGGTATCTACCGAAATTTGCACTTGTTTATTAATCGCCATCATTTTTGGCTGATTTTGCGTAATAGAGGTATGTAATTGCTCGCGAACCTTAGAAGTAAAGTCACCTACTATTTGGTTCATTAACTCGCCCATTACGTTTGAAACATCGTCTGACAAGTGACTATGTGCAATTTCTTCTTCTGGCATACCCATGTTGCGCATGTAGTCGCCGTAGATTTCCATTGCAGCCTGCGATGTAAAGTTGGTTACAACAAGCCCTGTAAAGCCGCCATCAAACAATACAAAGCAACCAATGTCTGGTCGCATGCAGGTGCGTGTTATTTTTTGAACCATGGCCGAGTAACTTATTTCGTTACCGCTTGCTGATGAAAGTACCCCTGTCACAGAGTGACAAAGCGTTGCTAGTATATCGTCGGTGCTAATAACTTTACTTTTGCTCATTTAACGTTCTCTTTTGTACTTATTATTCATAATTCTAGCCAACCTACTGAATTTATCACTGACTATCCAGCATAAAATGTTAAAATAACCTTATTATTTTTAAAGAGACTGCCTTCGTGACCATAAAAGACAGTATTTACGCCTCTGAGCAACAAGTAAAAGATTTCAGCTTTGACCAAAATGTGGTTGAAGTATTCCCTGATATGATTCAGCGATCAGTGCCTGGTTATGCCACCATTGTAAGCACTATGGGTAAATTAGCGGGCCAATACGCTCAAAGTAATTCTAACTTGTATGACCTAGGCTGCTCATTGGGCGCGGTTACGCTGAGCATGCGCCGTAATATTCGCACCGATAATTGCAACATTATTGCAGTAGATAACTCACAAGCCATGGTTGAGCGTTGTAAGGTGCATTTACAAGGGTTTAAATCGGACGTGCCGGTTACTGTTACCCTTGGCGATATTAACGAGCTTGAAATTCAAAACGCATCGGTTGTAGCAATGAACTTTACACTGCAATTTATACCTCATGCACAACGTAAAGCCGTGCTTGAAAAAATATACGCTAATTTAAAGCCCGGTGGTGTATTACTACTTAGTGAAAAAATTAAAGCTGAAAACGAGCAATGCGATAACTTATTAATAGATTTGCATCACGACTTTAAACGTCACAATGGCTACTCTGAGCTTGAAATAAGCCAAAAACGCACAGCAATAGAAAACGTTATGCGCCCCGATACACTCAGCACGCATATTAATAGGTTAAGTGATATTGGCTTTAGCCAAACACAAGTGTGGTATCAATGTTTTAATTTTTGCTCAATGGTAGCAATTAAATAAAAAGAGTAATTTATGTCTCAATGGTTTAACCAATTTTACGCTGCAATTGCACAAAGCCCACTTAGCCACTGGCTAGAAACGCTACCTGCCCAATTAAAACATTGGCAGTTAGAGGCAAGCCATGGTGATTTACCACAATGGCAAAAAGTGCTTAAAAATTTGCCTGAAATAAACACAACTCACGTTGATATAGCCACTAAAGTAGAAATTGGCGCAAAAGGGGAAATGAGTGAAGGCCAACAAAAGCAAACTACACACTTATTAAAGCGCATGATGCCTTGGCGAAAAGGCCCATTCAGTGTGCACGGTATTGAAATAAACACCGAATGGCGCAGTGATTGGAAATGGGATCGCCTCCTTCCACATATTGAGCCATTAAAAGGCCGTACAGTGTTAGATATTGGTTGTGGCTCTGGCTATCATTTATGGCGCATGCGCGGAGAAGGCGCCGAGTTTGTAGTGGGTATTGATCCTTCTGACTTATTTTTGTGCCAGTTTCAGGCAATTAAACACTTCAACCCCGACGAAAACGTGCATTTATTACCATTAGGTGTAGAAGCCCTGCCAGAGCTTAAAGCCTTTGATACGGTATTTTCAATGGGGGTACTTTATCACCGTCGCTCGCCAATTGATTTTTTAGCGCAGTTAAAAGCGCAGCTTCGCCCGGGCGGCGAGTTAGTGCTTGAAACCTTAGTTATTGAAGGCGACGAAAATACAGTACTCGTGCCTACCGACCGCTACGCAAAAATGCGCAATGTGTGGTTTATTCCAAGTACTGCTGCATTAAAACTGTGGATGGAGCGCGTTGGCTTTAAAGATGTGCAAATAAAAGATTGCGCAATGACCACGCTTGATGAACAACGCAAAACCGATTGGATGGAAAACGAATCGTTAGTTGATTTTTTAGACCCAACCGACACCAGTAAAACCATTGAAGGCTACCCTGCTCCACTTAGAGCGATACTAACCGCCAAAGCATAGCGGTTAATTTAACGCTTTTAATACTAAAAAAGCGCCAACGGGCGTTTTTTGTTTATTTAAACAACAAACAGCGGACAAGTGTCCTTGTTAATTATTTCAAACCTATATTTACGCTAGCCGTGCAGGTGCAATTGTTGTAAAATACGCGCGTTTCTAAGCAACCCAAAACAACTATTTTGAGGAAAACCTGTGAGCGAACAAAAACAGTCTCTTAGCTATAAAGACGCGGGCGTAGATATCGACGCTGGTAATGCACTTGTTGAGCGTATTAAAGGCGTAGTTAAAAAAACCCGTCGTCCTGAAGTGATGGGCGGAATTGGTGGTTTTGGCGCACTTTGCGAAATTCCTGAAGGTTATAAACAACCTGTATTAGTAGCGGGTACTGATGGCGTGGGTACTAAATTGCGTATGGCAATTGACCTTAAAAAGCACGATACCGTAGGTATTGACCTAGTAGCTATGTGTGTAAACGATTTAATTGTTCAAGGTGCTGAACCCCTGTTTTTTCTAGATTACTACGCAACGGGTAAACTAGACATAGACACAGCAGCCGACGTAGTAACAGGTATTGGTAAAGGGTGTGAAATTTCAGGTTGTGCCCTAATTGGTGGCGAAACAGCAGAAATGCCAGGTATGTATGATGGTGAAGACTACGACATGGCAGGCTTTTGTACCGGTGTGGTTGAAAAATCAAAAATCATTGATGGTACTAAAGTAGCTGCAGGCGATCAGCTTATTGCCCTTGCCTCTAGTGGCCCACACTCAAATGGTTTTTCTTTAATTCGTAAAGTACTTGAGGTATCTAACGCCGACACCAATCAAGTAATTGATGGTAAAACATTAGGCGAGCATTTATTAGAGCCTACACGTATTTACGTTAAACCTTTACTTGAGTTATTTAAGCACGTTGACGTGCATGCCCTTTCGCACATTACTGGCGGTGGCTTTTGGGAAAATATTCCACGCGTATTACCTGCATCAGCTAAAGCTGTGGTTAAAGGCGACAGTTGGCAGTGGCCAAGTGTTTTTAACTGGTTACAAGAAAACGGTAACATTACTACACATGAAATGTACCGTACATTTAACTGTGGCGTAGGCATGGTTTTGGTTGTTCCTGCCGATAAACTTGAGCAAAGCTTAACCATACTTAAAGATTTAGGCGAAAACGCTTGGCACATTGGTGAAATCCAAGATGCGGCACCAGGCGAAGAGCAAGTAGACATTGTAGGTGGTGCTAAGTAATGGCACCTACTCGTCTAGTAGTTTTAATTTCAGGCAGTGGCTCTAATTTACAAGCCATCATTGATGCCTGTGAACGTGGCGAGATAAACGGACATATTGCGGCTGTTATTAGCAATAAAGCAGACGCATATGGCCTAGAACGTGCTAAAAATGCAGGCATTGCAACGCAAGTACTCAGTCATAAAGATTTTGACTCGCGCGAGGCCTACGACGCGCAGTTAATGAACGTTATTGACTCTTTTGAACCAAATCTAGTTGTATTAGCTGGGTTTATGCGTATTCTTACACCTAGCTTAGTGCAAAAATATATTGGAAAAATGTTGAACATTCATCCATCTTTGTTGCCTAAGTACCAGGGGCTGAATACCCACCAAAGAGCAATTGATGCAAAAGACGATGTTCATGGCGTAAGTGTTCACTTTGTAACTGAAGAATTAGACGGTGGTCCGGTCATTCTTCAAGCGCAAATACCTGTACTCAAGGATGATACAGCAGACACATTAGCAAAACGCGTGCACGAACAAGAGCATATAATTTATCCTTTGGTGGTCAAATGGTTCAGTGAACAAAGACTTACTATGGAAGCAGATTATGCGGTTCTTGACAAAAAACAACTTCCTGCACACGGCGCGCACTACCCACAATAAAAAAATAAGCGCCCTAATGCTATGTGCGGGCGCTTTACTTCCAACAAGCCTTATTGCAGGCGAATTGACTCAATACGAAGCCAAGTATGATATTTTGCGTAAAGGCAGCAATCACGGCACGGCAGTTCGTTCTCTTAAAAAGCTTGATGATGAAAATTATGAATTAACCTACCACAGTGACATTGAGTGGATGATTTTTTCTGACTCGCGTAAAGAAACCTCTCAATTTACGTTTAAAGACGGTAAGGTTTCTCCTGATCATTATTCAATGGTACGTAAAGGAACAGGTCCTGATAAAAACTATAAAATTGATTTTGACAAAGAGAATGAAATTGTTACCAGCAGTAACAGTGAGTACCCGCTAAAATGCGAGTGGACTGATGATTTTCAAGATGCCATTTCGTATCAAGTTCAGGTTCGTGAAGGGTTAAAAAAAGGCGAAACCAACTTCTCGTTTCCGCTTGTTGATAAAAAAGGTAACCGTCGGGATTATAACTTTGAAGTGGTAGGCACAGAGATGATTTCTTTGCCTATAGGTAACATAGAGGCAATTAAAGTAAAACGTTTATACGATACCGACAAGCGACAAGCCCTCGCTTGGTTTGCACCTGAAATGGATTACATGCTTGTGCGCATGTGGAAAGGTGAAAAAGGGACTGAGCAGTTTGAAGTTCAAATGAACTCGTTTACTGTGACCGCCCCAACCGCAACAGCTGAGCACACTAAAAACCTTCAAGCGAACTAGCTAACGATTTATTTGCAAAATGGGTGAACTATATAAGCTCACCCATTTTAAATAACGAAAACTCTCCTGGCTCCATTTTTTGCCAACGCTCATCGTTAGTAAGCGGCCTTGTTGCAATGACAGTTACCACATCGTTTGGGGTTGTCTCTTTTTGAAAATCAACAACCATATCGGCATCAATTAATGTAGCTTTACCAAAAGGCGCACGGCGCGTTATGTAATGTAAGTTATTTGTGCAGTACGCTAAAACAAATACGCCATCGGTCAACAACATATTAAATACGCCCTTTTCACGCAGCGTGTGAGAAAGCTTGGCAGCGTATCTAAAAACAGACGCCATATTAGAAGGTCGTTTAGGGTATTTTTCACGAATTTTATCAAGCAACCAACAAAAAGCGAGTTCACTGTCAGTATTACCCACTGGACGATAATATTCGGGTTTTAAATCGTGATAGTTTGAAAGCTGCCCATTGTGTGCATAGGTTATTTCTCGCCCCCACAGCTCACGCGTAAACGGGTGGGTATTTTCAAGGCATACTCGCCCGCGATTACCTTGACGTATATGGCTAATAACCGACACACTTTTTATAGGATAGGCTTTAACAAGCTTAGCAATTTCTGATTGGTAGCTTGGTTCTGGGTCTTTAAAAGTTCGACACCCTTTTCCCTCATAAAACGTAATGCCCCATCCATCTTTGTGTGGCCCCGTATTACCACCACGCTCTAATAGCCCTGCAAAACTGAAACATATATCAGTAGGCACATTGGCAGACATACCAAGTAATTCACACATTTATAAAAAAGCCCTTAAAAAGTACGGATGAATAGCAGTACACTTTACAAAAAAAATTTTCTAAATTAGTTGCATATTTACTTAAAAAAATCATTATGGCTACCTGAATTATAAATTTTTAACGCTCTGAGTTAATAAAAAACATAATGTGTATGGCAAAAAGCACTATCCGTCCCCTTAAAAGGTATTTTGTAAAGCAAAACTTCTGACTTTTTACTATAATTTTACACGCTAATTTACTTGAAACTTGAGCTGACTAGCGCTACTCTAAATGAGGTGGTCTGACCTCTATTAAGGAATTAAAATGACACTCATATTTACACTCGGTTTAATCGTGCTGCTGTGCACTGCGATTTACCACAGAGCGAGTTGGAACACAGCACTTGGTGTTTCTGCTGCAACATTATTAATCGGTACCTTCGCAGGTGCTTTTGGTTTAATTAGCTGGTTGATCTTTTTGATCATCGCAGTGCCTCTTTCAGTTACTGGTATTCGCCAGCAATACATCATCAAACCCATCTTTACGGTATTCAAAAAAGTAACACCGAGCATGTCTGACACTGAAAAGTCAGCTATCGATGCGGGTACAACTTGGTGGGAAGCTGACTTATTTTGCGGTAACCCTGATTGGAAAAAGCTACACCAATACCCTGTGCCTAAACTTACTATTGAAGAGCAAGCCTTTATAGATGGCCCTGTTGAAGTAGTATGTAGCATGCTAGATGATTGGGAAGCAACACACGAGCTAACTGATTTACCGCAAGATGTATGGCAATACCTTAAAGACAATAAATTCTTTGCCATGATCATTAAAAAAGAATACGGCGGTTTAGAGTTTTCTGCGTTTGCTCAGTCTTGTGTACTTCAAAAACTAACGAGTAAATCAACATTACTTTCGTCAATTGTTGGTGTTCCAAACTCGTTAGGTCCAGGTGAATTATTACAACACTATGGTACAAAAGAGCAAAAAGACCATTACTTACCGCGCTTAGCTAGCGGCCAAGAAATTCCATGTTTTGCATTAACATCACCAGAAGCAGGCTCTGACGCAAGTTCAATTCCTGATTACGGTGTTGTGTGTAAAGGACAATGGAACGGTGAAGAAGTTGTAGGTTTAAGCCTAACGTGGAACAAGCGCTATATCACGCTTGCGCCCGTGGCAACGGTACTTGGTCTTGCATTTAAATTACAAGATCCAGATGGCTTATTAAGTGATGTAAAAGAGCCAGGTATTACCTGTGCGTTGATCCCAACAGATACTCCTGGAGTAGAAATTGGTCGTCGTCACTTCCCGCTTAACGTACCATTCCAAAATGGTCCTACTCGCGGTAAAGACATTTTTGTACCTCTTGATTACATTATTGGTGGGCCAGATATGGCTGGCCAAGGCTGGCGAATGCTAGTTGAGTGTTTATCGGTAGGCCGTGCAATTACTTTGCCGTCAAATTCTGCCGGTGGCATTAAAATGATTGCAACCGCTACGGGTGCATACAGCCGTATTCGTCGTCAATTCCGTTTACCGATTGGTAAAATGGAAGGTGTTGAAGAATCAATGGCTAAACTTGCCGGTTACGCATACAGCTCAGATGCTGCAGTAAGTATGTCGACTGGTGCGGTTGACTTAGGTGAAAAACCATCTGTTGTATCAGCGATTATTAAATATCACTTAACCGAACAAATGCGCGATGCAACAATCCATGCAATGGACGTTCTTGGCGGTAAAGGGATCATGCTTGGTCCAAATAACTATTTAGGTCGTGGCTATCAAGGTGCACCTATTGCCATAACCGTTGAAGGTGCAAACATCCTGACCCGTAATATGATCATTTACGGCCAGGGTGCGATTCGCTGTCATCCGTTTGTACTAACCGAGCTAGGTGCGTGCGAAATTGAAGACCGCGAAGAAGCGCTTAACGTATTTGATAAAGCGCTAATGGGTCATATAGGCTTTACTATGTCAAACCTAGTGCGTACTAAATGGCTAGCCCTTACAGGTGCTCGCTTTACAAGTGTGCCTTACCATGACGAAACAGCTGAGTTTTACCGTATAGCGTCGCGCTTTAGTGCTTCTTTAGCACTTATGTCAGATATTAGCATGGCTGTATTTGGCGGCTCTCTTAAACGTAAAGAGCGTATTTCTGCACGTTTAGGTGACTTACTTAGCTACCTTTACTTAGTATCTGCAACGCTTAAGCGTTACAACGACGAAGGCCGTAAAAAAGAAGATTTTGCGCTTGTTCAATGGAGCTGTCAGGATCACCTTTACCACTGTCAACGTGCGCTTGCTGATTTAATTAACAATATGCCTTCTGCACCACTTCGTGGCGTATTAAAAGTGTTATTGTTCCCGTTTGGTCGCCCGGTGCGCAAACCGACTGATAAGTTAGAGCATAAACTAGCTCAAATCTTACAAGTACCTAGCGAAACACGTAACCGTTTAGCAAGTTATGTATACTTAACAAATGAGCCTCTTAATCTTGTAGGTCGTCAGGAGCAAACGCTTAAAGACGTACTAGAAGTAGAGCCGTTATTTGAAAGAGTATGTAAAGAGAAAGGTGTGAAACTACCGTTTTTCCAACTTGATAAAGTGGCGCAAATGGGGCTTGAAGCAGGTATTTTAAGCCAAGCCGAGGCCGATAAGCTAGCTGCTGTAGAGCAAGCTCGTTTAGACGTAATCAACGTAGATGACTTTGACCCTGCTGATTTGCTTGCAGGTAAAGCAGCGCGTGATAGCGTTATTACAAAAGTGGATGCCGCTTAACTAGTTTAGTAAAGCAAGCAACCCAACGTTAGAAATAATCCAAACCAGCGCATAATGCGCTGGTTTTTTTTGTGCAAAATAAACCTGCAATAAACACCACACAAACCCCAGGCTTAGCAAAGTGCTGTTTAATCTCTCAAACGTAATGCTATAGGCTATAAAGGCTCCTAAAAACAAAAGCATACTGGGCATAAACTGGCTAATATAAAACGCTCGCGCCTTTTGATTCATTTTAAAAAACAACCGATATTGTTCATGAACTTTAGTACAATCAAACTGTAATGAGCTGCTAAAAAATACAATAAAAGCAATTGCCACACCGGCTATTATATTCACAAGATCTGGTCGCTTTGCTAATAACTCAGCCGATGCCATAAATACACACAAAAGCAACGATATACGCCATACTAATGTCCAAATATGGTTTATGAAGTAACAAAACCAAAAGCTAAATAAAGACCGAACACTCGTCATTCCATTTATATTAATGACAGGAATGAATACGCTTAAAAGAAAGATAATTGCAAAACCCAAATGATAAATTAGCGGCGATAACTCAAAAGGAGTAAACAAAAATAAAGTACTTAAAATAAATCCATACACGAGTGCGCTAGGTTTGTATAAACAAACAATGCCTAAACCTAACTGTATAAACATAAAAACAAAAAAGTGCGGTACTTTTATCCACTGAGCCCAGGTTAAATCAAGCGCTATCAACAGACTCGCTATAAGCCAGCCATTACTAATAAGTAATAATTTAATATCTGCTATGTTCAGCCAGCTAGGACAAGCTATTGTGTGTTGAAATAGCCGTTGCTTGCTATTTTTAATTGCCGACTTAATCGCGCTTAACATCACACTTTGCAATAACAAATAAAACAAGGCTATTTGGGCACCATATGCAGGTGCATCTGTACTATCTATAATTTTCCCTAGGCCCAAAAAGAGCAACAACACCAAGCCTAAAATAGATGAACCCAACACCACTAAAAATATCAAACCAAAGCTTTTTAACTGCAGTAGCAGCTGCTTAAGCTCAAACGTGTATGCTAGGTACCGATAACTCATAAATGCACGATACTGCTCAAGCTTACCTTTTACGCTCGCGAAACTCATAGCGAAACACACTTAAAGCCATGCTCAATAAATACAGCCGGCTCATGGCAAGTAATAATAATTTGCCCATTAGGCTTATCATTTAAATACACATCGAGTAATTTTAAAAGATGCTCAATGCTTATTTGATCAAGCGCAGCACTTGGCTCATCAAGTAGTAAATACGGTGACTTCCGCATTAGCGCTAATATTAGCTGACACTTTTTTTGGTTACCCGAGGACAAAGCATCAAAACGCGTATTTAAAAATGCTGTAAAGCTAAACCCTTTAACCAGCTCATGTGGCCACGGGCAGTCGACAGCACTAACAGACAAGTCAATAATTTGATGGGCTGTTAAAAAATCAGGTAACGTAATACGGTCACTGGCTATGGCCACTGTTTTTGTGGGCTCATTCAACTCCCTCCCCGCAAACAAAAGTGAGCCACTTTGCGGTTTATCAAGCCCCGCTAGCATCATAAGTAAGGTGGTTTTACCGTGGCCATTAGGTGCTTCTATGCAGAGTTTTTGATCTGAAAAAACCTGGTTATAATTTTTAAAAACTACATTGTTGGAAAATTGCTTATTTAAACCAATGACTTCAATCATAAAATATCCTTATAAATTAGCGTTATAGTATAAAGTTTTAATGAGAAACAAAGCCCATCACAACAGCTACAGATAACACTAACGACATCAGAAGCCCTGAGACCACCGATACCGTTAACGGCGACTACCCTTGTGCTTTTTCAAAATTAAGATTGTTTAAACAGATAAGGTGCTTTGACTTAGTTACAAGGCACATACACTCTTTAAAGTAATTTAAATATTATCCTTAAATATTTTAAGTATTAGCGACTTATCGAGCTGATTGTATAATTGCTTATAAAATTACCTAAGCCACACGAAGCTGGGGCTAAACTGAAAGTTAAACTGCGTATTTTTAATTAAAATACTTAGTGTGGGTGGCGTGTTAATTTTGGCTCAAGTACAGCAAGAACCAAACCAAACACAGCAGTAAATATGCCGATAAATTCAAACCAACTATTGCCCGCATGTGACAAGGTCCTTGGGAGTTCATTTGCATTATACACACGTTTACCTCCCTCAACGTCTTCGACAAATGACTCACCAACATACTCATCCATTAACTTAAAACTTGGTACCCTTCTGGCCTGCATTTCCCGATTTTTCTCATCTCTTTTTTCTCGATTCGACTCAATAATATAAATATTCCAATGAGTAAAAACATTCAGAGGTTCATCTGTTTTGATCACACCTTGTGATTTATATTCGTAAAAGCGCTCATTGAACACATAGTTTTCATGTCCTGCATAAAACAACGCACAACCAATAGATATTAAAAACATTGCGAGATAAATAACCTTACGCTGCGTGGCTGAGCTCTTTACTTCTTTACTTTTATACCACAGCTCTACATCGGGTATTTGCATAAGTCTGGTTTTATCATGACTTGATACAAGCGGCTTCATAAACTCATCAATTGAAAGATTTAATGCTATTAATAAGGCTCTAAATATTTCATTTGAGGGAGTTGATTTATCGTTTTCAAGTTTTGATAAATAACTCTGCTCTATCCCCACTTGCTGAGCGAACTCTGGTTGGCTCAGTTTTTTATCATTTCGTAGCTGCTTTAATTGTTGACCTAATGTGCTCATCTTAATGCTTCCTTTTTAAAAGTGAGGTTAGATTCTTGGTAATTCATGCAGATATATGAAGCTGAATAATGAAGAATAATAAGGAATATTAGCAGGTTAGTATAAAAGAGTCGATCTGATAGCTGATAGCTGATAGCTGATAGCTGATAGCTGATAGCTGATAGCTGATAGCTGATAGCTGATAGCTGATAGCTGATAGCTGATAGCTGATAGCTGATAGCTGATAGCTGATAGCTGATAGCTGATAGCTGATAGCTGATAGCTGATAGCTGATAGCTGATAGCTGATAGCTGATAGCTGATAGCTGATAGCTGATAGCTGATAGCTGATAGCTGATAGCTGATAGCTGATAGCTGATAGCTGATAGCTGATAGCTGATAGCTGATAGCTGATAGCTGATAGCTGATAGCTGATAGCTGATAGCTGATAGCTGATAGCTGATAGCTGATAGCTGATAGCTGATAGCTGATAGCTGATAGCTGATAGCTGATAGCTGATAGCTGATAGCTGATAGCTGATAGCTGATAGCTGATAGCTGATAGCTGATAGCTGATAGCTGATAGCTGATAGCTGATAGCTGATAGCTGATAGCTGATAGCTGATAGCTGATAGCTGATAGCTGATAGCTGATAGCTGATAGCTGATAGCTGATAGCTGATAGCTGATAGCTGATAGCTGATAGCTGATAGCTGATAGCTGATAGCTGATAGCTGATAGCTGATAGCTGATAGCTGATAGCTGATAGCTGATAGCTGATAGCTGATAGCTGATAGCTGATAGCTGATAGCCAAATAATATTTTATTGAATTATTTAATCAAGGACTTTATAAGCTCGTTATTGAGGAAATAACAAGTGGCGGAGTGGACGGGACTCGAACCCGCGACCCCCGGCGTGACAGGCCGGTATTCTAACCAACTGAACTACCACTCCGCAGTGGTATGTGCATGGGGTAATGCACTTACTAATTTTGTTACGATATCAAATGGCGGAGTGGACGGGACTCGAACCCGCGACCCCCGGCGTGACAGGCCGGTATTCTAACCAACTGAACTACCACTCCGCAGAGATATCTTTTTTACTTGTCATTACTTAATTTGTTGGCGGAGTGGACGGGACTCGAACCCGCGACCCCCGGCGTGACAGGCCGGTATTCTAACCAACTGAACTACCACTCCAGCATACAAATTTTGTAATATAACGTTGTTTAAATAGTTGGCGGAGTGGACGGGACTCGAACCCGCGACCCCCGGCGTGACAGGCCGGTATTCTAACCAACTGAACTACCACTCCACCGTGGTATGTGCATGGGGTAATGCACTTACTAATTTTGTTACGATATCAAATGGCGGAGTGGACGGGACTCGAACCCGCGACCCCCGGCGTGACAGGCCGGTATTCTAACCAACTGAACTACCACTCCGCAGAGATATCTTTTTTACTTGTCATTACTTAATTTGTTGGCGGAGTGGACGGGACTCGAACCCGCGACCCCCGGCGTGACAGGCCGGTATTCTAACCAACTGAACTACCACTCCATAATAAGAATATGTTTTACAACCATATGTTGTGCAAGTGTTGGCGGAGTGGACGGGACTCGAACCCGCGACCCCCGGCGTGACAGGCCGGTATTCTAACCAACTGAACTACCACTCCACAGTGATATCTTTTTTACTTGTCATTACTTAATTTGTTGGCGGAGTGGACGGGACTCGAACCCGCGACCCCCGGCGTGACAGGCCGGTATTCTAACCAACTGAACTACCACTCCACAGTGGTATGTGCATGGGGTAATGCACTTACTAATTTTGTTACGATATCAAATGGCGGAGTGGACGGGACTCGAACCCGCGACCCCCGGCGTGACAGGCCGGTATTCTAACCAACTGAACTACCACTCCACAGCGTATTTAAACTGTTATTTTTTCTTATTGGCGGAGTGGACGGGACTCGAACCCGCGACCCCCGGCGTGACAGGCCGGTATTCTAACCAACTGAACTACCACTCCATAATAAGAATATGTTTTACAACCATATGTTGTGCAAGTGTTGGCGGAGTGGACGGGACTCGAACCCGCGACCCCCGGCGTGACAGGCCGGTATTCTAACCAACTGAACTACCACTCCATCGCATACTTACAAATTGTCGAAAATTGGCGGAGTGGACGGGACTCGAACCCGCGACCCCCGGCGTGACAGGCCGGTATTCTAACCAACTGAACTACCACTCCAGAGTAAGAATATGTTTTACAACCATATGTTGTGCAAGTGTTGGCGGAGTGGACGGGACTCGAACCCGCGACCCCCGGCGTGACAGGCCGGTATTCTAACCAACTGAACTACCACTCCATCGCATACTTACAAATTGTCGAAAATTGGCGGAGTGGACGGGACTCGAACCCGCGACCCCCGGCGTGACAGGCCGGTATTCTAACCAACTGAACTACCACTCCAGAGTGTATTTAAACTGTTATTTTTTCTTATTGGCGGAGTGGACGGGACTCGAACCCGCGACCCCCGGCGTGACAGGCCGGTATTCTAACCAACTGAACTACCACTCCATAATAAGAATATGTTTTACAACCATATGTTGTGCAAGTGTTGGCGGAGTGGACGGGACTCGAACCCGCGACCCCCGGCGTGACAGGCCGGTATTCTAACCAACTGAACTACCACTCCATCGCATACTTACAAATTGTCGAAAATTGGCGGAGTGGACGGGACTCGAACCCGCGACCCCCGGCGTGACAGGCCGGTATTCTAACCAACTGAACTACCACTCCGCATTTTCGTTGCTGTTTAGGTCTCCCTGACAGCGGCGTGAATAATACGAACCAGCCCCTATTTCGTCAAGGGCTTTTTTGTTTTTTTACAGGTTTTTTAGTCATCTGACATCGAAAGGTTTAAAATTTCACCTGATTTGTCATTTTTTGAACCATTTTTGTCTACTTGATTTTTTTCTGTATCGTCCGCATCTTGATCCGCGTGTTTCTTTTTATTTAAAAAAGGTAACGATAGTTTAATTTTAATCGGTTTTTTTTGCACAAATATTCGAATAGCTAACCAGCCAAGAAGTATAATCAAAATATTACCGCCGATTATTAAGCCCACAATGGTGGATGTGGCCATTTTTTCTTCTTCCGGCTCAATGGGGGTGGCTTGCTCGGCTTCAACTATTGTTGCAGGGTCAACTTCTGGTACCGCTTCTATTGGCCGGGCTATTTCAAATTTATAGGTTGGTAAAGTGGCCATAAATTCACGGCCGTTGTTATTAGTACCAAATACAGACAGTTCGACACTGTAGCGCCCCCAGTCATAGTTTTTAATTATTAACTCTCTTGTCTCACCTGGCGCAGCGTTTATAGTAAACATTTGCTCTTCGTTGTTAGGGTAATAAATCTTACCCTGAAAAATAACGGTCTCTGGTTTAACTATTTTGTTGTCTGTTGTGATCGTTAATTTATGTTCATCAATATTTTCATCTGCAAGCGCGATATTAAAGCCAAAGGGGGGTTCGTGAACAATAATGGTGTCTTGCACGATTCTGCGTTGCAGTAAAGGAGTAGAAATGTAAAGTTCTGGGGTCCACTCACCTTCAGGGAACACAAGTTTAAACTCACCGGTAAATACACCGTCTTTTGGACGTTCATCAAATCCACGCCCGTCGTCTTTAAATTCGGCGACTTCTTGTGTACCTGCGCCAAAGTTTGCAAAGCTATCGTTATTCGTACTTACAAAGTCAACATTAAGACTAACCACATCTCTAAATAGATTAGCGTTAATCGGTTCACCGTCATTTAAAATTTGGCCAGTTACTTTTATCGTTTCGCCTCTAAAAAGCATGGGAGGTAATGGCTCTGCCTGTAGTGATATTTCACCCAGTACAACAATTCTGCTATCTGGTAAAATACTCCCTATAACTTGCCAAGGACCTGGCATTGGTTTTTTTATGGTGACAAGGTCATAACTAAGTTCGTCAAACCATTCAATATTAGTATCCCTAACTGCGTTGGTGGCAAAATACTTACTACCATCAGGCCTAACTAAAATAACGGCAGGTGTCCCTGGTTTTCTGAAAAAGAGTAATGTGATTTCGTCTATTTGGCTGTCAATTCGAAAGCGGTTGTCGAGTAAGGGGATTTCATTTTGTAGGCCATCCCGTTTTAAAACTTCAACTTGCTCTGCGCTATATGCGCTACTAGGTAACAAATTGAGTGCACATAACACGGTTACAAAATACATTATTCTCATTATAAGGCCTTATTCAGCGCGCCATAGGCATTGGCCGCCTTCTTTATTTACAAGATCCAATCTGGCTTCGTGTGCGCTTTGCTCTTCATCTGTAGCGCGTAATACTACCAATGGCGCTCTTTCACTGTTTAAACGTCTTATGCCGCCTTGCTGTTGCTCACTACCATCATCTTTATTTTGATTTAAGTTTAACTTTGTTTGTCCGCCTGTCATGGCAAGATAAACATCAGCTAAAATTTCAGAATCCAGTAACGCCCCGTGCAAGGTACGTTTAGCGTTATCTATGTCGTAACGTCGGCATAACGCATCAAGGTTATTCTTTTGTCCTGGATGCAAGTCACGCGCCATTTTAAGCGTGTCGAGAACTTGACAGTAATCATGCGTATTTGGAAAACCTTGATTAAGCAATGCAAATTCATTATCCATGTGGCCCACATCGAACGGGGCATTATGAATTACAAGTTCAGCACCTTTTATATAATCAAAAAACTCTTGTGCAATATCGCGGTAAAGCGGTTTGTCGCGTAAAAACTCATTGGTAATACCGTGAACGTCAATCGCTTCTTCTTCTATGCTACGTTGCGGATTAATATAAACATGAAAGTTATTACCCGTTAAACGACGATTTACTAACTCTACACAACCAATCTCTATAATTCGGTGCCCTTGTTTAGGGTCGATGCCGGTTGTTTCTGTATCTAAAACTATTTGTCTGCGTGCCATATCGAATTAAGCCTGACTCTGGTATCTTTCTATAATCACTTTATTGTACATAAGATCAAGGTAAAACAGTGCAAAAAACCGTAGAGATTTACACCGATGGCTCATGTTTAGGTAATCCAGGCCCCGGTGGTTATGGTATTTTTATGATTTATGACGCCCATGAAAAAAAATTAAGCCAAGGCTATAAGCTCACTACAAACAATCGCATGGAAATGCTTGCGGCTATAGTGGCACTTGAATCACTTAACCGTGCTTGTGTTGTAAACCTTACTACCGATAGTCAATACGTAAAACAAGGTATCGAGTCATGGATTTCAAACTGGAAAAAACGCGGCTGGATAACGTCAGCTAAAAAGCCAGTTAAAAATGTGGACTTATGGAAACGCCTAGATGCAGCTTGCAGCAAACACACAGTAAATTGGAAGTGGGTTAAAGGTCATAGCGGCCATAAGTACAACGAAATAGTCGACGATTTAGCTCGTGATGCAGCTGGCAGCACAGATTTACTCGAAGATGTGGGCTACCAGCCTTAATTTACTTGATACTAATGGTTGTCACTTTTTTGGTCGCACGTTTTGTAATGCTGCTTTGAAGTTTGCCTAAGCCCCGCTCCTTTTACAGGCACAAATTGTGGCCGTGCGTGCCACTTAGGCTTTATAGGTGTAAGGGGCGCAACGCGTTTTCGAGCCACCAGCATATAAACACTACCCATAGGTTTTAAATACTGCTTGGCAAATGCTCGCCAAAATTCAAACCGTGATAACCTGTTTCCCCTAGCAAGTGATGAGTAAATAAACCGCTCGTCACTTACAATTTCAAAACCCAATAAATTCAGCCAATCCTTTACCCTTGCTGGGGTAAAAAATCGTCCTGTCCACGGTAATTTTTGCCCGCTAAACGGCAACATTTGAGCCAACCCACACAAGCTCAGCGGATTAAACCCGGTAATTAGAACGTAACCGCCAGGTATGAGTGTTCGATGAGCTTCGCGTAAAATGTGATGTGGGTCAGAGTGGTACTCTAAACAATGGCTTAAAATACACGCGTCAACACTATGTTCGTAAAAAGGTAATTCATCTATATCTGCCACGACCCCTGTATATGGTCCGGGCTCAGCGACACACACCTGGTGCTTAATAGTACTTAAACTTGTATTTAACTCACCGCTTAAGTTACCTAACTTAAGCATATGGTAACCAAACATGCGTGGTAGCCAATATTGCATTTTACGTTCAATATCAGCTTGCAAGTAATCCCCGTGAGGAAATTGCTGCCACGACAGTGGTTTGGGTCCTTCTTGAAAACTAAGGGCTGGTTTCATTTTATGAGCTCGTTATACTATGCGTTAAATGTCACTTTATAGAGCAATTTAACATGGTGCAAGTCAAAGCAATTAAAGCCTTTTCAGATAATTACATTTGGTGTTTAACCACTGAAGCCAACGCTGAAGCATGGGTCGTTGATCCTGGTCAGGCTGAGCCTGTGCTAGCTCATCTCGCAGCAGAAAACTTAACACTGGGTGGCATTTTAATTACCCATCATCATTATGATCATACCGATGGCGTTGCGCAGCTAGTAAAAGATGACCCAACAATAAAAGTTTATGGGCCTAAAAATAGCCCCTTTAAAGGAGTGACGCATCCACTGGTTGATAGCGATAGTATTGATGTTTTAGGCATCAACTTTAAAGTGCTCACAACTCCAGGGCATACACTTGATCATATTTGTTTTGTAAATGACAACATGGCATTTACTGGTGATACATTATTCAGTGGTGGCTGTGGACGTTTATTTGAAGGTACTAGTGAACAAATGTGGCATTCTCTAAACAAATTAAAAACGCTACCAGCAGGGTGTAAAGTGTTTTGCACCCACGAATATACACAAGCTAATTTAACTTTTGCTAAAGCTGTTGAGCCTCGTAATCCATCGTTACTTGCACACAGTGAGCTGGTAGATGAGTTAAGGAAAGAAGATAAAATTTCACTGCCAACCACTATAAGCCAAGAGCTTAAAATAAACCCGTTTATGCGCAGCGACATTCCAACCATTATAGAGGAAGTACCTAAAGAATTTATCTCGGTTACAAAAAACAATGAACCTTGGCATAACTTTGCTGCTCTGAGAAAGTTCAAAGATAATTTTTAGCGCATATAAGTTTATTATTTTAAATCATTAACTTGAAATACATGAACACTTTCTACTAACTGCTGTAATTGTCATAAAGTGGTAATGTTAGTTTATTAAAGGTAACATTTGCCGAGTTTTTTACCCGATGTATTGGTATTTATGAATAAATCTCCTCTTATACTAACCTTGGCGCTTGCGCTAAGTGGTTGTCAAACATTGACTACCTTAGAATCTGACCCTCAGGTCGCAAATCAAGCTAATAATAAGCTTGAAGGTGCAAGCCCAAATGATATTAACAATGCATTAATGGTAAACGCGCAATATCAACAACTAGATAGCGATGAACAAGATGCGCCGGTATTTGACGATGTATGGGAGCGTATTCGTTACCAATTGTCGATTAATGTTCCTCAAAACCGCCCTGTTGTGACCGAGCGAAATTATTATGCGAAGCATCAACGTTATTTAGACCGTATTTCAAAGCGTGCAGAGCCTTACCTTCACTTTATTGTTGAAGAAGTGGAAAAACGCGAGATGCCAATCGAAATTGCGCTTCTTCCTATTGTAGAAAGCGCTTTTGATCCCTTTGGCTACTCTCACAGAACCGCCTCGGGTATTTGGCAATTTATGCCACAAACGGGTGAGCGCTTTGATTTAAAACAAAACTGGTGGTACGACGGCCGCCGAGATATTGTGCAATCAACCCGTGCAGCGCTAGATTACTTATCTTATCTTCACAAAACACTTGAAGGTGATTGGCTCAATGCCATAGCCGCCTATAACTCCGGTGAAGGGCGCCTGATGCGCGCAATTAAAAAAAATCGTAAAAAGCATTTGCCCACCGATTTTTGGTCATTAGATTTACCAAGAGAAACCACGGCTTACGTACCAAAGCTACTGGCACTAGCTGACTTATTAAAACGTTCGGATGAATTTAATGTAACGTGGAAACCCATTATCAACGCCCAAGTAGTAGAAGTAGTTGATGTAGGCTCACAAATAGACCTAGCGCTTGCCGCCGAAATGGCCGACATGACATTAACAGAGCTTTACAGATTAAACCCTGGTTTTAACCGTTGGGCTACAGACCCAAATGGCCCCCACTCTTTGCTTTTACCTATTGATAAAGCGCAGCAATTTTCTGAAAAGCTTGCCAATACTGATATTAAAAATAGGCTTCGCTGGCAACGATACGTGGTAAAAAGCGGCGACAGCTTATCTGTAATTGCTAAAAAGTTTACCACTAGCACCAGCGCAATTAGATCTTTGAACAAGCTTGATTCAAATACGATACGCATTGGACAAGAGCTACTAGTCCCGTTAACCGATGGTGCAATAAATAGCGAGCACTTACCAAAGCAAATGCGTATGGCTGCAAATAAAACATCACGCACTAAGCTTTCGCATACCGTAAAAAGTGGCGATACCTTATGGGATATCAGCCGCGAATACGATGTGACTATGGATGAATTGGCAAAGTGGAATAAACTTAAAAAAAGCACTGTGCTACGCTTAAATCAAAAGCTCACAGTGTATAAATCACAAAATAAAACGACCAGCGCACCAAAAAGCACTAATCGCACGATTACGTACAAAGTACGAAGAGGCGATTCACTTGCGCGGATTGCGTCTAAGTTTAATTTAACGGTAAGCGAAATTATCAAATGGAATAATTTAGCAGGTCAAAAGTACTTGCAACCGGGGCAAAAATTAAAGCTTAAAGTGGATGTAAGAAGTAGTTAATTTCAGCTAACAAAAAAGGAGCGCATGCGCTCCTTTTTATTGGTATATAAAAATTAATCTGGGAGCTTTTCAAGCCATGCTTTTAACCAAGGCTCTGTCACTGGCCAAGGCTCAAAATCTTCACACGCGTCAATTTCTAAACGGTTACCGACAGGTTTTGCTTGTAAATCACGTAATAGTTCATCAAAACTTCTACCTGCACCGCAAAAAGTATCACCATAGCTTCTGTCGCCCATAGCCACCACTCCAAATGGCTTATCTGTAAGCATAGGAAAACTGCTATTAAGCGCATAATATAAGCCAGCTAGGTTACTTGGCACGTCACCCTGGCCTGTCGTTGAGGTAACAATTAATATGTTTGATGCGTTTTTAATATCGTCAAGCGAAGCCTCTGTGATGACCGCTGCGCTATGACCAGCCTGCTTAATAGTTGCAGCTATATCATCACTTAAACGTTGAGCACCACCATTTACAGTGCCCACAAAAATACTAATATGTGCCATTAATAATCCTTCTCTTCGTTTGGCCAACCAAGTTGCTCACAAATCTGTAGCATATCATGACCTAGTGGCGCTTTAATCGTTATTGCTTTGGTGGTGTAAGGGTGCACAAAACTCAGCTCAGTTGCAAACAGCATTAAGCGTCGTAATTCAAAATGATCCCTAAAAAATTGGTTATGTTGATTGTCGCCATGATTAACATCACCAATTATTGGTAATGATAAATGTTTTAAATGCCGGCGAATCTGATGCTTGCGCCCTGTTTTAGGAAAACACTCAACTAATGAGTACCTAACCGTTGGGTATTTGCCTATTGGAATAGGTAATGCAGCTTGATACAAACAATTAAACTGAGTTTGCGCCTCTTGAGGTGCTTTATTCTGATCTGCAAATTTATCGGCAATTTTATCAAGCTCCTCTTTTATAGGCTTATCTAAAAAAACCGAATCAGGGGCAAATCCGCGCACTAGAGCTAAATATCGCTTAGCAATAGTACCTTCAATGAATAACTGATTCATATCACGCGCGGCTTCAGAGCTTAAAGCAAATAGCAGCACACCCGACGTAGGTCTATCTAGCCTGTGAACTGGAAAAACGTGCAGCCCTAACTGATCGCGCAACATTTGCATCGCAAATTGAGTTTCATGTTTATCTAAAAAGGAGCGATGTACCAATAGCCCTGACGGTTTATTAATGGCTACAAAGTTTTCGTCTTGATACAAAATGTCGAGTTCGCCGTATTCAGTAGGCGCTAGGCGCTCACTCATTCGGTTCTCCTAATAGTGCATCTAGCTGTGTCAGCACCTCTATAATTTCATTTCCACCTGATTTATTAATCAAGGCCATTTGCGCCATGGGAGCAATTGCAAAGTTTCGCGGTAATGGTTGATTATAAGTGATCAAATGCTGCATTTTTTCAATAAAGACAAACTGTAGCCACTGCTCAAACGCCATCGAATCGTGACAAAAGGGAACACTAGAATTTAGTGCCTCCGCTGAAATTGGCTCACATTGCCAAAGTTGATGCTTTTGTAATAGCGCTTTTAATTGCACTAGATAAGCTTGGGTCTGTTGGAACATAACCACCCTCTTTATAAGTTATGCAGCAATTATACCCTGTTCCCACAAAGCTCGCTATGGCGTATAATTAGCGCAATTTTGCAGTTAAAAACGACCGGGAAAACAATGAGTGATCAAATAGCAACCTTAGGCCAACTTTTAGATGGTGCTGGCACGCAATGGCGGGCTTTTGATATTGGCAGGCACATTACTAAACTCGATAAACAACAGTTTTTAGCTATTGAACAAGCCCAAGTACCTTACCCTTATCCGCTTGCTGGTCATGCGTGGATAGCAATTCAGTTCTGGGATGCCAAAGCGAGCAAAGAACCCTATGTGTGGTTTTTAAAATTTCCGCTAGATGAGCAAAGTAAATTAGTTAGTGCAAGTCGTGATCACTTTGCCGATATGGTTATTCAAGCTCTTGGCACTGAAATTACAGGTGAAAAAGCAGATGGCAAGCTTGATAACAATCCTTATGTGTTTACGCCTAATGCAAATAAACTTGCTGCATTTAACGCGCAAGTTAAGGTGTTACTAAAGCAACCTGCTTCACAATATTACGAATACGCTCAGCTATATTTTAGTGCAAAGTTAGGCTTTGATAATTGGCAAAGTGTGGCACTACAAGGCATTGCTGATTTTGCGCTGCGCCTAGATAACGATCAAAACTTAAGTAACTTACAAAAAGCCTGGGCGCATTTACCCCTTGAAGTATTGCAGCCACTAAGTGCAATGCTTGAACATGTTGCAATACCACCAACACTGAGTGAGCTTTTACTCGCGCAGGGTCAAACAGCTATTAATAATAGTGATACTATAGCGTTAACCGCTGCACTACGCTCAATGTCTAAAGGTCAGGCACAAGGTTTGTGCGCGCAGCTTGTTGATGCAACATTGAATTCAGCTCTAAAAAGCGACTCTGACGTACTTTTAACAATTGCTGGGCGTTGCTTTGTTAAGTTGGAAGACCCTAAACGATTGCATATATTTATGGATAATTGTGCTCAACATCAAAAAATAGAGGCGCTTTTTCCAAGTATTTTTGCTGACTTAGTTGCAATACCGACCATTCGACCTCACCTATTAGGTTTATTACGAAAAGAAGATCGAAGCGAAGCCCTCGCTCGTGCAATTGGAAGGTTATTCTCTTAAATGGCAAGTTTATGGACGTTTATATTAATTGGTAGTGTTATTTATTTGTTTTGGCTAAACAGAAAAGTCGCCGAAGCGGCTAATGTTCATGCTAAACGTCAATGTGAGCAATTAAATGTGCAACTTATGAGTGTTGCGTGCACTAGGCGCCGTTTTGGTTTTCTAAAAAGTGGTAAACCAGGAATAAAAAGTGAGTTTTCATTTGAGTTTTCAAGTGACGGTGAAAATGCGTATCAGGGAATGCTTATTATGGAAAATGAGTTTTTAAAAAGTGTTGTCATTCCACCACACAAAATCTAAGTGCTCTTATGCTTTTAATGTATAAAATTATTGCAATTGTGTAGTACAAAAAACTAAGGCGTAACTAAAGTTACGCCCCAATTGGACTGCTTCCTGCTAGATATCCACTATCTATAATCCGTTTTTTCATCCCCTGAACGAGTAAACAACCTTGTTTACCCTCACATTGCCTCATACAATATCCATCGCCACCTTGGCAAACCCGCGTAAACTAACGCTTGGCTAAATCTATAGCATCATCCATGTTAATCCTTTGAAGTAGCGCCCTGCCGCTTTGTGCTTCCTGCGTTGTCCCTTTGCTTTCCAAGCATTCACGTGCAACCTAGTACGTGGCTGCGTCCTGCAGCTTTAATCCTTTATATCCTTAAAGTAGCTCCTGCCACTTAGTGCGTCTTGCACTTCCTATTCATCCTTGCTGTCCTTGTTAACTTGTCCTTTTTGCATCCTGCTAGCATCTGCTATTTTGCCTATTCCTTATCCATGGCAGTAGCTTATTCATTAAGCTATGTCTTCTTGACAAGGTAAAGTTTAGAGTAAACGAGAGGAGGAAGTAGTATGTGAGACAAAATAATTCTTTGTCATAAAAATTAAAAAATCAATAAATTAATATTAAACATGCACTTAAATAAAAAAAGGCGACCAATTGGCCACCCTTAACTGATTACTCTCACGTTAATGTAAGATATATCGCACGGACACATGTCCGTTTGGGCGCATTAACTTACACACTTCGGGTTACGCTTTTAACCCAATACACTTTTAAATAGTAACTCACCAGCAACTTGGTTAAACGTAAGCTGTTTAAAAGTCAAAAATCCTTCAGATTTAAAAAGTTCTGTATGCTCACTACGCGTTACAAATACTGCCAATCCAGAAGACTCACTATTTGCCTTTACCAGCTCATCAAGCCCTCTGAGTAAATACCGACCAAACCCTTGACCATGAAAATGCGGATCCACTGCAATAAAAGCTAAAAAGTAATAACGGCCTTTTTCTTTTAGTGTATCTCTAATAGTTTGTTCTTTTTCTATTAACTGGTTAGTTTGTAAATATCCCGCACTCAGCATTAATTTTAAGCGCCAATGCCAATAACGCTGAGCTTGAAGTTGACTTAAAGAATCAAACATACAGGCCACTGCTTTTAATTTTCCACTGCGATAAAGTCCTATTAGTGGTTGCTTTTCTTGCCAAAAACTACTGAGTTCTTCACGTATTAATGCACGTAACTTTTTTTCGTAAACGGCTTTATTTTTTTCATCATAACCTAGCATTGTTTTTAGTACAGGGTCATCATGGTATGCCTGATAAATTAAACTTGCTGCAGTGCTTATATCTTCTGCTTCAATGTATTGTACGCTGAACGTTTCTTCTTGTGCGGTTATACTCATTGTATGTCCTTTATTGTTTTAGCCGTAAATATAATCAGAGCTCAAATACTAAAGCTATACGCGAATAACTTCATTTACGAGTATATTTAATCTAAGAACTGGATATTACGTCGTATTGCCCGCTTAAAGAGAGAAATAATATCAAAGTGTTATTTATTTTTACTATCCTTTATAAAGCGCTTAACAGCGGTTTAGGCAATTTATTATTCAGAACTTAACTTTACTATATACCTAAAGTAATTAACCGACAATTCAGCTTGAGTTTAGCTAGCACATTGTATTGTTGGGCCTTAAGGTAATTTATTGTTTATTTAAAGGAGTCGTAACATGGATACTACTAAACATGATATTCATACATTATTTGCACAACTTGGTTTACCAAATTCAGAATCTCAAATAGATCAATTTATTGCTTCACATGAGTTAAAAGACACAACACTGCTTCAAGATGCAGCATTTTGGGATGAAGCACAGCAACACTTTTTAGCGGAATCGCTTGCTGAAGATGGCGCCTGGAGTGAAGTGATTGATGAGTTAGATGTTCGTCTTCGCCAAGGCAAATAGCATTATTTAGCTAGATAGCTATTAAAGTCTTCAAAATAACTAATCCATGACGATGTTTAATGGAGCAAGGCAAATTTACTGATCGATTTTTGACTTGTCTCAGGCATATTTACGCAAGTTAGCGTTAGATGAGTTACAAAAGATAGATTTTTAACCTAAGTATTAGGTTATTTAATGTAGCATACCCGTTTTATTGCTACCATAGCACCCGCGCAGCATGTGTATGCTGCGCTTTATTTAATTTAAGAGTTATAAATATAATGAATTCAGTTGTATTTGATGCAATTCAAGTCCTTTTAGATGAAGGCAAAACACCCACAGTCGCATTAACTAAAAGTCGCTTAGCGCAACCGGTTCCAATGCCAATGATTATTGCAGCTGTGAGCCAATACAAAAATAACCCGGATTCTATAAATAACTTTATTAAAACTTCCCAGCAGCCAGAAAACACTGAGCTAAAAGCAAGCCAACTAGACAGAATTGAGCAAAAACTTGATCAATTACTTGCACTGCTAGAACAAAAATAATTTGAGACTATAAATGTTTGTTGTTGATTTAACATTTGATTGCTACCAAGACACCACCCTAGAACAAGCCGAACAAGCCATAAACCGCTTAGTAAATGCGCTTCGCTTTAATGGCCAAATAATGGGGGAAGAGTTCCCCACCGTTTTAAAAGACGGCTTTTTCATAACCCGTGTTATGTGCCCAACTGAAGACGCTATGCACCCGCTAAATAATAGCCCTTTTGTTAAACACAGCATTGAAAAACTACATAACGCAGGTTTATTGGCCCCCAAAGTAAAAGTGATTGGCCAAGATATTCACTCTAATGGAGCGGATTGCTGCACTGAGCCGTCAAGTTACATTTTATATACTACTTATGTGCATACATGTAGCCCTCTGTATTGTGGCGACGACTTTTTACCTGTGCCACTATTTCGCATCCCTGCTATTGCCAATGGTGATTACAAAACGCTAATTAAGTGGCAAGAAGATTGGCAAGCATGCGATCAAATACAAATTAATGGCGCAACACGCTGTGAGTTTCCTGCCCTTGAGGAAATATCCAGTACTAAAAGTGATTTATATCGCCGCGGAAAAGACATCACCAAACGCATTAGTTTTTTAACTAAAAAGCCGGTTTACTACTACTTATATCGAGTTGGTGGTGTGGATAAAGCCTCTGAGCTTGAGCGTAAATGTCCAAGCTGTAATAGCGATTGGAAACTAGATGAACCTTGGTTTGGGCTATTTGATTTTAGGTGTGAACCGTGTGGTTTAGTCTCTAATGTGTCGTGGGATTTTCAATAGCCTCTCTAATGACTTTTTAAAATCAGCTCAGCGATATTGCTAAGCTGATTTATTAATGACGTTTTATACTTCAAGCGCTTTTAAAAACGACTCTATATTTGGTGCAAGTACATGGTGCGTTTTTTTACCGACGTGCTCTAGACACACCTCTCCGGTATGAATTAACACACTGACCAGTAAATCTTCTTTATCTGTTAAACCAATAAACACAGTTTCGGGTTGTTTTAGCTTTCGTTTCATTAAAACATGACCAGTGATGTTTTGTTGAAGCATATCGAAGTCGTCGCTATTCCATGCTTGCAACAGTTCAATTTGATGTCCGTCAATAATTGCCAATACGCTACCACCGTACATGTGCCCATAAAGTTCGCTTAACGCTGTTGGAAACTCAAGCTCTAATGCCTTAGCTAAATTGTTTAATGAGCCTGCTGGCTGCTGACGTACGCCTTGCCATTGAATATTTCCTTGCTCGTCAACCTCGCCTAGCTCACACGGACTCGGCCATTGTTCATCGTGTGCTATAAGTGGGTACTTAGCAGTGTTTTTGAGGGTATTTTCGCTAAATTGATGGTGAAGTTGTTCTAAAAGCAATGCTACAGACATACTGTGAAACTCAATTAAATTAGATATAATGCGCACATTGTAACTATTTAAGAGCAAACATGACAGATTACAGCAACTCTCCAGACCTTAAAGGCAGTGTATTAGGACAATCTACTGAATATGTAGACCACTATACACCAAGCTTGCTTTTCCCAATTGCGCGCAAGCTAAATCGTGATGCTTTAAATATTGATGAAGCCGAACTGCCATTTAAAGGCCAAGATATTTGGACAGGTTACGAACTTTCGTGGTTAAACGCCAAAGGTAAACCGCAAGTGGCTGTCGCCTTATTTACTTTTGCATGCCAAAGCAGCCACATTATTGAGTCTAAATCGTTTAAGCTTTATCTAAACAGCTTTAATCAAACTCGTTTTGAGAGCATAAACACAGTTAAGCAACATTTAATCGATGACTTATCAGACGCAGTTAATAGTCCGGTACAAGTAACCCTATACAAAGCGGACGATTTTAACTGTTTACCCTGTACTGCTCTTCCTGGGGAATGCATTGATGATTTAGATATTGAAATAGATAACTATGATATTGATGCCTATTCACTTAAAGCACATAGCGATGAGATAGTGACCGAAACGCTGAATAGCCATTTGCTAAAATCTAATTGCTTAATAACGTCTCAACCAGATTGGGCGAGCATTATTATAAGATACACAGGCGAGAAGATATGTCGTGAATCGCTACTACGTTATTTAATATCGTTTAGAACACACAACGAGTTTCATGAGCAATGTGTAGAGCGCATTTATAGTGACTTAACCACGCAACTCAACATTAAAGAGCTTGAAGTGTATGCTCGTTATACACGCCGAGGCGGATTAGACATAAACCCATACCGTTCTACGCATTATAACGAAACACCGTTTGCCGTTAAGATTAATCGTCAGTAAATACGTTAAACACCAAAACATAAATATTAAAAAAGGAGCCTCAGCTCCTTTTTTAATATTTAAATAACGCGCTTTGTTGGGATAGGCATACCACATACATCAACGTAATTATACGATTGGACAAACCAGGGTTCCGTTCGGCTTTTACGTGCATCTATCAGTTGCTTGAACGATGCTGAGTTTGTCTTCATTACCTTGAATACTGTTGCATCGCTATTAACATCAGCCAACACTTCAATATTCGTTATTGGATTAAACACCAGTCCCTCAGTGGGTAAACGCTGCAAACGATTAAAGTGCTCCATACCCTCAAGCACTCTCCCAAACACGGTAATGTTTTTATCAAGGTAACGAGGGCCTTGCCCAATAGTGACAAAAAACTCAGTACTTGCGCTGTTTATATCATTAGCGCGTGCCATTGCAAATACACCATTGCAATGCACTTGCCATGTTTGAGTCTGTGTTTGGTTTTGCGCAACAGCAAAACCATTTAAAAACCCCGTAACAGGCGCGTATCCATCGCCTTTTAACTCGGTAATTTTTAATGGTTGCGATGTTGGTAAATAAAACTCTGCAGGTACGGTTTTATTCGCTGTTTTTATTTCTTTTTTACCCGAGCCGTCGCCACCTTGTGCTACAAACCCTTCTACAAAACGATAGACACGGGTGTTTTTATAAAAGCCTTCTTGCGCCAACGTTTTAATATGTTGCGTGTGTTTTGGAGCTAGTTGCGGATTTAATGCTATGTAAGCCGAACCAGTAGGTAAGGTTATTTTTAAAATATTTTGAGGATCGACTACTTGCCACTCATCTGCAGTTGCATTTTTTATTACATCATTGGCACTAAGTGGTGTTTGTATATTTATTACGGATTTATTGTTCGTTGTTGTTGCGCAGCCGCTCAACAAAAGTGCCATTACATAAATTGAACAACGTGTTTTCATATTCAACCTTTTATTTTTATTATTTAAAAGTAGCTTTAAGCAATCTAACTTGCCTAGGGTCTGTTTGACATTAATGCGAGGTTATCGCCAATTTATAGGTGATAACCATAATACATAGGCTCTTCCTTGCCCAAATACCAAACAGGCTGCTGCAAATTCAACCTGACAGTTCATCAGGCTGTAGAGCTTATAGTTCAGTCCCAATCAAATTTATAGAGCACATCAACATTTTGGTATAAACCACTGGTTACCTCTATATAGAGTTGCGACAACAACTGGTAACGAATGGCCACTTCGCTAAGTGACTCGAATACCCCAACGCTGTATTTAACTTGCAAGCTAGGCGCAACATAGCCTGAAATTTCTACCTTAGTGCTATCACCACTTCCTGACGAACTTAAGCTAACATCAGAAAGACCAAACGTTTCACCTACCTTTGACACAACCCCTTCACTTCTACTAACCCCTTGAGAAAGTAATAACTGGGCAAGCATAGCGTTGCTTGATGCTCCCTCTCCCTCTCCTAACGGCTGTCCATTGAGTAAGTATGCTAAGGTTTGCGCCTGATCCATTGCAGGCTCAGAGAACAGCTTTAGAGTGGGTTCTTTAACATTTCCCGTAAGCGTAATACCAGCTATAACACCATTTGCTGTATTAGCTGGGTTTCTGATTGCTTTAATATTCAAATAGGGATGTTCAATGGAGCCACTAAAGCCCACTTGGCCAGTTCTTATAATTAAATCTTGGCCAAATGCTAAATAAGTGCCATTTATTAAATTGAGCTCACCCGTTGCAATAATTGGAACACCTTGACTCATTTTAATCGCTAAATCACCAGCCACTTTAGACTCTAATCCGAACGACTCTACTTTAACGTCATTTTTAACGATCACATTTAAGTCTATGTCGTAGTCAAATGGTACCTTTTCGTTGGTTTCAGTTTTTTGATCAACAATAATTTCATCGTCACTAACCTGCACAGCGCCTTCTGGAAGCTCTTCAATCGTAATACGACCATAAGGTACAACTACTTCACCCGCTAATTTAAGTGCATTATTAGCTAACCCTATTTTTAAATCTGGCGATATTTTAAAAGTAACGCCTTGTTGTGCGCGTACAAAAAACTGCTCGCCTTGCACATTTACATTTACTTCAGGTTGTTCACCTTGCCAATCAACATCACCGTTTAGCTTTACATTGCCACCTTGATTGTCGTTTAAATTGCCCTCTATTGTGGCGGTCGTTTTATCAAATAATATGTTTATATTTGATTTTTGTAGCGCAATAGGAAGCTGTTCACCCTCAAGGTTTATATCGTTTACGTTAAGCTCACCATTTAATAGTGGATCTTTTAACGTACCCGCAAGTGCGACCTTACCGCTAATATCACCTTTTAATTGCTCAAGAGTTTCAAGAAATGGCTGTAAGTCTGAAAGTAATATTTTATCAATATTAATAGTGCCATTAAGCGCCTGCGTATTTTGTATGTCGTCAATATTAATGTATGTATCAATTTTACCTAGTACGCTTGACTCTAAATTAGCTTCGAGCTGCCCCTTTTGAGAGTCTGAAAAAGCACTAATACTGAGTGTTTCTATCGGTAATTTAAAGCGATCTTCTTCTGAGGTTAAAACAGTGGTCAAGTCACTTGCATTTAAACTTGCCCGTAATGTTTTAAGAGCGCCTGCATTCCAATTAAGCGCCACAGTACCTTTTACATCACCACGGGTGCGAATGTTATCGGGTAAAAAGTGTTTAAGCTCTTCAAGTGCTAAATTGTTTAACTTAGCATTTAACTGGCCTACCTCTTTAGATTGAGCTAGCGTGTCTATACAAAGCTCGCTTTGCTGAGAAGCCCAACAGTGCGCACTCAAATCAAAATTACCGTTTTGCGAGTTAAACATAACAGCAATATTTTTAGTGTTGCTAAAGCTTAACTTTTTGTCGCTTAGCGTTACATTACTAAACTCACCATTCCAGGTAGCGTTACTAATTTTGCCATTTACTTCAAGCTCTGCACTACCCTGCTCGGCATCTACAGATGCTGTAAGTTGGTGATCTGTTTTATCGCCGTTAATATCAACTTTTACACTATTAATTTGCTCATCAGCCACAAGCGCCGAGCCAACACTTAACGATACGTCAGTTTGCCAATCAGCGGCTGTATCTAACTGCCCTTTTACCGTCAGTTTATTTATATTGATTTCATTAAAAGTGAAGCTATCAAGTATTAACGCTAAATCGACAGAAGGTGTTAGCCTCTGCCCTCTTACTTTTAAATCGGCGTTGCCATCGGCAATAAATGGCATATTTGCCTCTTTATTACTTTTAAGTGTTATTTTACCGTCAACTTTCCATGTATCGTCAACTTGGCCGCTAAGTACTAATTTATTCGTGCCACTACTTAAATAAAGGCTGTCGATATTTGCCTCTAGTGTATTGTTTAGCTGAAAGTTTGACGCAAACTCAAGGGGTACCTCGTTTAATAATCCGCTTAGCTTAGTATCATCCATTTGTAGTTGCCACGAGCCTTCTTCCGCATTGAATGAACCTTTAAATTGCCCTGAAACATCGCTAGTTGCAGCATCCGTAAAATACTGCGATTTTAGGTTTGAAAGCGAGCCGTTAAAACTCGCTTTAATGCCCTGTTGCCAATCAATATTAGCTTTTATAATCGCACTACTTTCATTGGCTTTAATACTTAATGTTTTGAGCACGGCTTGAGTTAAACCACCAGTCAGCTGAGTATTAAGATTAACAGCCGGATAAGCACCTAATTGGCTGTTTGCCTGTAAGTTGAGTTGGTAGTCATCAGCATTACCAGTTGCTTTAAGGCTTACATTTTTAACTTTAAGCTCATTACTTTGCGCATCAATAAGCCATTGGTTAATTTTGCCGCTTAGCTCAAATGGGTAATTTTTTTGCTTTAAATTAGCATTCGCTGTTAACGTGAGCGGATATTGGCCACTCGTTTCTAAATGTATAGTTAAGTCAGCTAAATCACCGTTTAACTCTAAGTTTGCTTGGTGCTCGTCACTTTTTAAAGTCACTAAGCCTTTTACAGGCAAGTTACCTAAAAGCTCTGCATCTAATTGGGTATTAAGCTGCCACTGCTCATAGGTAGCTGAAAGCGACTGCAAATTAATCACGGCATCTTCTACACTTAATTGCAGCGAAATGTTTTCGATATTATGCTGCGCATCGCCCTGCTCAATTGTTACCTTTGCGATATCAAGGGCTTCAATGGCTAAATCAATGGGTGATGTAAATTTAATATCAGGAAGTGCTGGTAATTGCGTAAGTGCAGCTTTGTTGCTTTGAGCAGTTTGCGCCTTGGCAGGTTGTTCTTGCTCTTTTAAAGCAACAAGTATACTCGGGATATTTAAGCTTTTTACTGTGAGTTTTGAACCTTCAGCTTTAGCTGATAGTTTAAAGTTATTAACGCTCACATCTGCACTAGGGTGGTTTAATGTAAACTCATTAACCGCTATATTTTTTATTGAAACATTAAAAGGTAAAATAATTTTTTCAAGGGGCTCAGAGGGTGTTTCATCTTGCGCTTCAACTGTTTTTGGCAAGGTTAATTTAATAGATTTAGCGCTTAAATTATCAACACAGATACCATCACACTGCCACCAAAATAAATCGATTTTTAATTGCTGGGCATTAAAATCTAAACCATTATTTTTAAAACGAACATTAAACGCATCGTTATAAATAAAGCGACCATCTTTAATTTCTATGTGTAATCCATCAACAACTTTATTTGCCGTATAGGCAATAAATTGATTACCGGGTGCAGTAAATAATAAACAAAATACGCTAATAATTAGCGAAACTAAAATTGCACTTACTGTGGCTGTTATTTTTTTTAATATTGACATTAAATTTCTGGCCCTATGGTAATACTCAAACGGGTACTTTTGCTATCTTTAGTTAAGCCCCAAGCGTGATCTATTCGTACAGGGCCCACAGGCGTTAAATATCGAAAACCAAAACCAGCACCCACTTCAAATTCATCTGAAAAATCATTCGTAGCCGTACCACCATCAACAAATAATGCTGCACGCCAATTTTGAGCAAACTGGTAGTTGTACTCCATAGTGCCAGCAAGCAAATATTTACCCCCTATTAGTTCACCATCATCATTTTCTGGCGAAATTGACTGATAAGCAAAACCACGAACGCTTTGATCACCGCCGGCATAAAACCGCAGTGAATACGGTACATTATTTATGTCATCAACTAGCATTGCGCCAATGTTTGCCTTAAGAAAAACTAAATGCTTATTAAGGTATGTACGAAGCCATGCATGCTGTAATTGAACCCTCAATAAATTCGTGCTGGAAAGCGCATCATCTAGGCCAAACTCTGCTGATATAAGCCATTGCTCGCCCCAATAAGGAGTCGTTCCGCCTTTTAAACTTTTGCGAGCATAACTAATCCCGGGCATTAACATTTCGGTTGATTCTTCTGGATCATCGCCCAGACGATACGTCTCTTGATCTCTGCGTAAAAACGCTGTTCTTACCCATTTTTCTTCTGTAAGCCACTGCCGTTGTAATTGTGCGGTTAATATCTCGCTGTAGACATCATCTGCAAGTTCGTCTTCTAATTTATAACCTACAGAAAAACGCCATAAATCATCATTAGGGTCATCTACAGGAACGGTGTATGCCATAGAGAGATCTTGTTGCTTTTCAGCAATATTCATATTTGTATCAAGGTAATGGCCATCCTCTGTGATCCAAGGTTTACTCCACTTAAAACGAAACCTAGGCTCACTTTCAGACACACCGCCGCCAATTTCAAAGCTATTTGCAGGTTTAGGTACAACCTCAACTTTGATAGGAACTTGGGCGTTTTTGCGCGCTGTAATATCAGCATAAACACGCACACTAGCAAAATAAGGTGTGCTAGAAAGCTCAAGGTTATAATCGGCTATGTAAGTTGATTTATAAGGTTGTCCTTGAGTAAATGGTGACAAAGAACGAATATATTTTTCAGCTGGCGTATCACTGGTAATTTCAATACTGCCATATTGATAACGCACACCGGTATTAATCACAAACGTGACAACGGCACTATTTTTTTTAATTGAAACTTCTAATTTGCGGGCAGGCCATTTAGCATCAAAATAGCCAAGCTCCAAAAGCATGGATTCTATTTTTTTATACGCTGACTCATAGTTACCATGGTTTAGCACATCACCCTGTTTTAAATTGGTATTTTTAATAAGGGTTTGTAATTGTTTATCGTTCTTCCCTTCACCATTTAATGTAATATTAATGGCGTCTATCCGTGTTGCAGGACCACGCTCAATTTTGACAACGAGTTCACTATCGTCTTTATCAAATTCAACCTCAACTGTTGGGCTGTAGTAACCCAGTGCTTTTATGCTGTTTTGTACCTGGCTTTTAGCATAACGTTGAAGGGTTCTTGTTGGTTTTTCACCTTTAAGCTGCTTTAGGTATAGCGCTACGTTTTTTTCTAAATCACCATTTATGCCTTTAATTTTGTAGTCTTCGATGACTTTTTCTACCGCATAGGAATTTGCAGTCATAAAAACAATGGCAATGCACATGCAACGTAAAAACTTAATAAACAAGCAAATATCCTTACTCTTATATACTACTTAAAACGAGCTAATGTGGCGCATATTAACATAGCCATAATGACCAACACATTAACTTAATGACAAACTCAGTTTAAATATGAAATGTGAAGAAGATAAAATTAGTACGCGTTAAGACAATATTTTAGTTACAATAGTGCCAACGAACACAAAATTATTTTTAGATGAGTTTTTAATGCAATTTCCAGATGACGAAAACGGCCAGCTGTTAGCCGAAATAGCCGCTGCAGGCGTCGATTTAAGCAAAATGCAGCAAATCGACTTTTTCATTTTATTTGAGCAACAAGCCGATGCTGATAAGTTTGCTAAAGATATTGTTTCTGATGCATTAGTACAAACCGCTGACGTCGAAAAATGCAAAGACACTGGCGTTTGGGAAGTAATTACTCATGTACAAATGGTACCAGAGCACACATTACTGGGCCAAGCTGAACAGTACCTAGAAAGTATAGCGAATGGCTATAACGGTTACGGTGACGGCTGGGGATTAATGGACGAAGACGCCGCTTAATATATTAAAAATCAGTTAAGTTTAACGACTTAACTGATTTGCCTTTCTAAAACTCCCCTTATAATCAAATAGCTTATCTGCTACTTTCCAACCATATTTTTTACTTTTTCGCGCAATCACAAAGTCAGGGGGCACCAAGTCGAGCTGCGCTTTAATTACCTGTTCTGCTGCTTTAAAGTCTGTTGGTTTTTGTCCATGCGCAAGCCGTTTGCCAAATTGTTTATTAAAGATAAACTGACCGCCTTTACTGGCAAGGTTATAAACTTCACCACAACTAGTGCCGTCTTCGTCAAAATAAGTAACTTTGATTAGCTCGTCTTTAAGTTGAGTTACTGTTAGCCCACTACAACGAAGCACTAATGCATCTTTTAAGTTTAGCGCATTACGCAACTTGTCATCAGGATCAGCCATTATAGCGCCGCAGTCGTGGCATTTTCGAGCAGCAATATCGTTTTGCGCACCACATTCCTCACACTCTTTAAATCTAAAACGATAATCGCACTGCTCTTTGCTACCTTCAACGTCTTCTAATAACCCTTGGCAACGTCTACCAAAATGCTCAACAACTTTGCCAGCAGAGTCCGTTTTACCCCAAAATATATTAGCAAACCCACAACCTGGACAAAGTACTTGTACAGGTTCATTATCGCTGTCGCCTTTTTTATCCCCTACTTCAGGGTGAAATAAATTAAAACCATTTCCGGCATAATCAATCACTAAGCAATCGGTTTTAGATTCTGATAATCGTAAGCCCCGACCTACAATTTGTTGGTATAAGCTTACAGACTCTGTAGGACGCAAGATGGCAATAAAATCTACATGTGGCGCATCAAAGCCAGTTGTTAACACAGAAACATTAACCAAATACTTTAACGTTTTACTTTTAAACGCAGAAATGATTTTATCGCGTTCAATATTAGGCGTATCGCCTGTAATTAGCG
Source organism: Pseudoalteromonas sp. ECSMB14103 (assembly GCF_000813065.1). NCBI lineage: Bacteria > Pseudomonadati > Pseudomonadota > Gammaproteobacteria > Alteromonadales > Pseudoalteromonadaceae > Pseudoalteromonas > Pseudoalteromonas sp. ECSMB14103. Next base: position 66,382 of record NZ_JWGY01000009.1, read on the forward strand.
CACTTTGGGCTGTTGGTAAGTAGCTTAATATTTCTTGGGCATGCATAACTGTTGCCGCAAAAACCATTACACCTTTGCGCTGCTCGCTATATGCAATCACTTGTTTAAGAATAGCCTGAGTTGCTCGCTCGTTACTTTTTAAAAGCGCGTTCATATCATCGGCAGTGTATTGGCCAAACGCATTCGTCTCTAGAGACGAAAAATCGTAGTGGTTAATGGCAGCATCAACTTCATTTGGTGGGGTTAAATAGTTATTTTTAATCATGTACCTAAGCGGCAATTCAAATATACAACGTTTAAATGGGCTTTCTGTCGTCCCTTTAACAAAACCATGATAATGGTGATGGTATATCCACCCCATGCCTAAACGATAAGGCGTAGCCGTTAAGCCCAATACTTTTAAATGCGGGTTGTACGCTTGTAATGCACTTATAACTTTGCCGTATTGGCTTTTTTTATCACCATTTACTCTGTGGCATTCATCAATAATAAGTAAAGAATAATGCTCATTGAGTTTATCCAAATTACGTGAAAGTGACTGCACACTAGCAAAAGTGACTTGATGGGTTAAAGATTTTTCTTTTAAACCTGCGGAAAATATACTCGCCTCTAAACCAAAACTTTTATATTTTTGTGAATTTTGCTCTACAAGTTCTTTAACATGAGCAAGGACCAATATTTTTTGTTTAGCTATACGGGCAAGCTCAGCGATGACTAAACTTTTACCTGCACCTGTTGGCAACACAATAACTGCGGGATCATTCGTTTTTCTAAAGTGAACAACGGTGCGTTCAACCGCCTCTTGCTGATAGGGTCTAAGTTTATAGCTCATGGGAAAATAATTGGGTTTGAATAAGAATACTTTATCTAATAACGGATGACGTTTTTTAGCTTTATTTAAATTATTGGCAAGAAATAAAAAGAGAAGCTGCGCCTCTCTTTTATATTGTTAAGCTAGGTGTTTTTGTAAATCAACATTTTCAAACGCTTTTGGGCGGCGGCCACGGCCAGTCCACTCAATGATTTCACCATCAACTTCAATGCGATATTTAGCTTTAACTTTAGTGCGCTTATCTGCGGATGTGTCTTGTAAATCTTCTAACGTAAGTCCTTTTTCTTTTAAAAGATCCAAAACTTCCTGTTTTGCTTTTTGCTGTTGGGTATATTTTGAAATTGCATCAGTAACTAATTGTTGTGCTTTTTCAAGTTCAGTTAAGGATGCAGTCTTTATAAAAGCTCGAACTTCTTTCATTTATATCTCTTTAAATTTATAAACATAACAAAATAAGTATAGATACTTTAATTTAAAATAACTATGACAAAGAATAAAGATTTAAAAAATAAGAAAATGCTATTACTAAAATTAAAACACAAAATAACTAAAAAACTCTCAACTTTTTTAAAAGCAAAATTGATATAAACTGTTAACTAAATTAAAGCTACATTTCCTTTGGAGAAATTTTTATTTGCCAACAAAACAGTTCATTATTTACATTGAATGTCGCTATAGACATTTTCATATTTTCAAGCTTTGCAGCTTCAAATTTTTCGTAAATTTCATCTTCACTAAATGCAACAGAAGTTTGATCTAATAACCTTTCAATTTGTTGTCTTAAAGCATTTTGTAAGCTATTTAATTTTGTTTTACTAGTTTGATCAATATTTAGCATTATCTTTGATACTTTAGACATTATATCTGCAAACCAGAGCTTTTCTTCATCATTGGATATATTTAAGCTCTGAATTTTTTGAATCACTTCTTTATTTCGTGTCTGAAATAACTCAATATGACCTTGAAGCTTCAAAGTTACTAAGCTTTCAAGTTCATTTAATATGTTGTTTTCCAACATCCAATTAAGTATTTTCAAACCGCTTTTACAGTCGTTGGTTATTACTGAGTCAGGGTGATGCATCATTAATATAATTTCACCATCTTTATTAAGCACTCTACGTGCCTCATTTAAAGAGTGTGACCAATTAGAATACTCAAAACCGAATTGGCTAACTAATATATCAAAGTACTCATTTGGATAAGGTAGGTTTTCTAATGAAGTATTAAACTGAAACTTAACTTTGTTAATAGCACTATTAATTTCGTCAACATCACTAGTAATTTTTAACTCATCAATGTTTGCTAAGTCGCAGCCATACACCGAGCCAGATAAGTTTTTTCTTTTTAAAAGGCATTGTAGCCAGATTGCTAAAGCTCCCTTACCGGTTGCTAAATCAAGATAAACAGCACCTTCTCCTTTTTCTAATACAACGCCATCCCAAAAGTTTAACACTTCTTCTGGGTAACCTAGGGCTGTATTTGCATCACCAAAACTAGATAAAGCTTTTGTAAGGTCCCAGTAATGATCCCAGTGCATTTTATTTTCTCCAAAAAAAAGAGTGACTCAAGAGTCACTCTTTATTATATCTAAACTAAAAACTTAGAAAGACTGTTTAAAGTTTAAGTACATTGTACGACCAAAACCTGAGTAAAGATCGAAGTTGTAGTCACGACCGCCAGAAGCGAAAAGTGGTGGCTGTTTACCGAATGCATTTTGTGCACCGAAGCTCACTTTACCGTTCCAAGGTGTGTTGTACGCAACTTGTAGATCATGAGTTACCCATGAAGGAATGTGACCTTCACACTCACCATCTGCAGTGATGTCTTCACACTGGCTATCAATCAGGTTTAGATTCCAAGTGAAATCAAAATCAGAGATAGAGTAAACGTTAGACAGGTTTAGACGCATTTGCGGTACACCTGGATCATCAACGAAGTTACGACCGCCATCTGTGCTGTAATCTACAATGTGAGATAGGTTGAAGTTAGTTCTTAAAGTACCAGCATCACCAAATTCAAACATTGAATTAGCTTTAAAGTCGATACCTGAAGTTTCTAAGCTACCATCGTTACCAAAACCACGTACTAGCTGAGTGATAGCACCATTTGGTGAACGAGATACAGTGAACGCATCTGGCACAGAGTCACCACGTAAACGTGCATCAATGATAGATTGAGCAGAGAACGCACGGATTCGGTTAGTGATTTCAATGTTGTAGTAATCAAGTTCTACAGAAATCGCATCTGTTACTTGGTAAACAACACCAAGTGAGTATTGGTCAGACTGCTCTGAACCTAAATCAGGGTTAGCAATAACTAATGCGTTAATTTGTGAAGAACAATTTGCAGCTTCACCAATTGCTAAACATGTAGCTTCATCAGAAACTGAATCCGCTGATTCAGAAGGCTGTTGAGTTAGGTCTGGTAATGAAGGAGCGCGGAAACCTTTACCCCATGATGCGCGAAGTACTAAGTCATCGATTGGGTTGTAACGTGCTGACACTTTAGGTGAGAAATCTGAACCATAGTCAGAGTAATCATCGTAACGACCAGCAAAGTTAAGCTCAAACTCTTCAGTTACTGGAACTAATGTTTCAAAGAATAAACCACGAACTGAACGTGCGCCACCTGCACTGCTACCTGAAGAACCACCTACTTGGCCTGCTGCAGAAAGTGAATCGTATACGTCAGCATAATCTTCTGAACGGTATTCAAAACCTACGAATGCTTGAATTGCACCAGCGTCAGTTTCCATAAGGTCAAACGCAGCATTTGCATAGAACTCTTCTTGGTTAAACTTACCAGTACGTGAAGTAGTTACCGTCATTGCGCCTCTAACTTCTTCAGATGCACCGAACGGGTCATTTAGCATGTAAGTACCGTCGTTGATGTATTGACGAGCAATACTACGAAGGATGTAACCTGTACCTACGTTGTGGCTTTCGTTAATTGTTTTGCGAACACCTGTTTCAACAGAAACGTCACCAATCATACCTTTAGCGCCAAAACCGATATCTTTAAGCTCTGTAGATAAGTTGTTGTCACGGTTACCTAACGCAGCAAAACGATGCCAGAAATCTAAACCTTGCTGTTCCATTTCTAGAGAAGCATCGTAGATTGGGCTGTTAGGGTTAGTTGGGTTGTTAGGGCTATCGGCACTAACAAATACTGTATCTGTTGATGCGTCAAACGCTGTTGTATCTAGACCTGGAGCGTAACGACCAAATGATTTAGTTTGTGCGATGTTGATGTCTGTGTAAATACTCCAGTCATCGTTCACATCGTATGTAGCTTTAACGAAAGCTGAGCGGTTTTTGATTGACGCTTCATCAGCAGATACTGCTGCGAAGTTAAAACCACAACGTGCGCCAATGCGGTAGAAGTTTTCATTACCTACGCCTTCACATGTAGCTTCTGGAGAGAAGAAATCAAAATTACTTGCTCTTTCACCATCTGTAGTTGTGAATGTTGTGAAGTTGTTTGAATAAACTGAACCACCTGGGCTGTACCATGGGAAGTCACGAGCGTAAACAATGTCACGACCACTCCAAGATGCACCAGCAAGTACACGAGAGTTGTCTGAAGAAGCACCGAAAAGTACAGAACCATTTTCACGGTCGCCGCCTTCATGCTCAATACGGCCAGAACCTAGAGTAACTTCTGCACCATTAAAGTCTTTACGTAAAATTACGTTAATTACACCACCGATAGCATCTGAACCGTAAAGTGCAGAAGCACCATCAGTAAGGATTTCAACACGCTCAACAGCTGCCATTGGGATTGAGTTTAAATCTTGGCTTGAACCAGTAAGAGTTGACTTAGGTAAACGACGGCCATCTACTAAAACTAGAGAACGGTCAGAACCTAAACCACGTAAGCTTACCGTAGTAGCGCCCTGAGCAGAACTACCAGACTGCGGACGGAACGAACCCAGACTGTTAAATGTAGTATTACGTAATAAATCAGCTACTGAAGTTTCACCACTAAGCTCGATTGCAGTACGGTCGATAACTGTTACTGGTAAATCACCAGCCATATCAACACGTTTGATACGTGAACCAGTTACTTCAATACGCTCAACTTTTTCTGCAGAATCTTCTTCTGCAGCAAAAGAACTTGCTGAAAATGCAGCTGTAGATGCTGCGCCAAAAGCGATCGCTAAGCGAACTGCTTTTGAAACTTTGTTATTTAACATTTGATTCTCCCAGGAATACATTTATTAATTATAATTTTTTCAGTCTAGCGGTACAAAACGTATTGAGTACCCCAATCACTGTGCCTTCAATGATAATACTAGTGAAAGAGCAAGGTCAACAAGGAATTAACGTTGCGTTAATAATTAATTACTAAAAAGAGCTAAACGTAAATTACATCAAAAAAAAATAAATCTTAAACTATTGTTAATTAACAAATAAATACACAATCTAAATTTAGTGCATTAACAGTTTGTTGCTTTTTTCACTTCAAATTAAAATATTTACTTTTGTAAGTTTTGTAGTTCAACGCAAATTTAATAAGCAAAGAGCTTAAAAATCAGGCAGAAAAAGCTGACCGAGGTTGTTTTTTTTATTATCTATCACTAAGGCATCAAATATTGCTGCAGATATCGGAACCAGCTGTCTCTGTTGATATAATGGGTAATTAAGTGCATTTTTTCCATTAAATATTTCTGCCCCTGACATCGCATAAACATACTCTATAATTTGCCCGCGCCTTACTTCAAAGTCAGGATGTTCTGCCTTGTGTTTTTTTACCGCTTGTACATGTGGTGGAGTATTTTTTTCGTAATCGTTTAGATTTCTACCAAGGCGTTTTTTGTAAACAAGCTTTTGATCAAACTCACCGGCAAAAAGTCGCTTAGTATAATCTTTTACTATTTCGTCAAGTTGGGCAATTTCAAACTGTGAATCAAACAAGGCCTCAAATAGCTCTTTTTGAAACTCCTGGGCAAATTCAGTCCAATCACTTCTCACGGTTTCCATACCTTTAAAGACGATTTTAGATTCATCACCTTTTACTACTTTACCAACGTAACGTTTTTTAGAGCCCGTTTTTTTATCGCGAATTGTAGGCATAAAAAAGGGACTGTAATGGGTTTCAAATTCAATTTCTAAATAGCTTTTTAAATTAAAATGCTTCGCTATATGCCGCTCCCACTGATGATTAATATGAGTCATCAATTCATTACCAATTTTATTGCAGCATTGGGCAGTTAAGCTCTCATCCACTTTTACAAAAATTGAGTCTGTATCACCATAAATAACACTGTACCCAAGCTCCTCCATCCATTTACGCGTCGTTTGCATAATTTCATGGCCGCGCAGTGTAATAGAACTTGATAAACGAGGATCATAAAATCGACATCCCTTGGAACCAAGTACACCATATAAGCTGTTCATAATAATTTTAATTGCTTGCGATAACATTGGTTGGTTGGTGTCTTTGGCGTTTTGGCGGGTTTTAGTTAGGTATTCAATTAACTTTGGTAAATGATGCTCACTACGAGAAAACACTGCATTATTAAAGCCTTGTATTGCATCATTAGGGGCATTTAACCCTTTTATTAATCCTAGAGGGTCAATACAAAAAGTGCGCATAATAGAGGGGTATAAACTTTTAAAATCTAAAACCAGAATATTTTTATAAAGCCCAGGCAATGAGTCCATCACGTAGCCACCAGGGCTGTCAAAAGACAAACCATGGTCCCCTAAATTAGGGGCTACATAACCACTGCGGTGCAGCAAGGGTAAATACAAATTAGTAAAAGCAGCCACAGAGCCGCCCATTCGTTCAAGCTCAAGGCCTGTTAGCTGTGTGCGAACAATAGCAAATTCATATAAGTTTAATTTAGTAAAAATACGATTAACTAAAATACAGTCTTGGCGGTTGTAAGCCGCTAACTTCAGTTTATCCTCATTAAATTGACGAATAATTTCGCCTAACCGGTTGTCTGATTGAATTAGTTTGGCTTCACCTAATACTTTTTCGGCAATGTTCCCTAAAGAGTAATTATCAAAGTGGTAAGTCGCATTTTTTAAAGTGTCAATTCCATCAACAACACATCTCCCTGGCAACGTAAGGCGTGTATAGTGCCCCGTATTGATATTAATTGGTTGGTTATCTCTGCCCAATTTAAGGGAAATTCCAAGCGCTTCAGCACGGGCATTAAGTACTGTAAAATCAAACTCTATTACATTCCACCCAATAATAATATCGGGATCATTACTACTTAAATAAGTATGTAATTTTGTAAGTAACTCAAGCTCATCTAAACACCAGTCAATGTTGATTTGTTCACTATGATTGTGTGGTTCACCAATCATTAAAACGCAGTCAAGTCCATTACCAACAAGACCAATTGAAAACAGAACTCCTTCCCCATCACATTCAATATCTAATGACAGCGACTTAAGCTTGGGCGTGTAATCTGTATTTGCTTTCAACTTTGCGTTTTGTATAAGTAAAAAGCCATTTTTTTGACTAACATCTCCAGTAACCCAAACACCACCTCTAATAAAGCGCTCCATTAAAAAGCGATCGCTGTGGCGAATATCACCCTCGTAAACAGTTATGGTGTTTTCAAATAATGTTCGTGCCTTATAAATACTGCTGGTATTATTAAAATAGCAGGCAACACAGGCTTTGCCGCTAAAGTGACTCATTTCAATTGTTTTAAAATTAACACTTATACGTGCTTTATCTAATAACTGCTGGGCATGTTGCTGTTGATCTTGTGAGATAAAAAACACAGCTTGCTGATTTTCAATAACAACTTTAATTGGGCCGTGATCGGATGCAAGCCAATAGCATAGTGTGATCCCCTCACTATGTTTAGACGAATATTGTTGCCTTGATAAAATAAAGCCCTGATAGATTGCTTGTGTCAATGCACGATCCCACTTAATATACACACTGTAATTATATACATACTTTAGGCAAATCATTCCATGCTTTCTGACTCTCTAAAAAAAACTATTAGGCAAGTGCATCAGCATGTGGCTAAAAACCTGAATGATTATAGGCCGCGCAGCAGTCAAAATTACCTTGTTGCAGAAATTGCAAAAACATTGGCTGGTGAGTATCACAAAAAACAACGAATTTGCGTCATAGAAGCTGGCACAGGTACCGGTAAGTCACTTGCTTATTGTTTGGGGGCCTTGCCTTTAGCATTGGCACAAAAAAAGAAGCTAGTAATTTCTACGGCTACCGTGGCATTGCAAGAGCAATTAATCGCAAAAGAACTGCCTTTTTTTAAAACACATTCTGGGCTCGACTTTAAGTTTGATTTAGTTAAAGGGCGCCACCGCTATATTTGCGCTCATAAACTACATAATGCTGTTAATGGTGATAGCCAAACTCAAATGGACTTTATGCCAACGCTTACCTCTCCATTAAGTGATATGGAAAGCAAATGCTTGCAAGGGCTATACGATGCTTACGTAAATAAAAAATGGCAAGGCGATAGAGATAGCTGGGCAGATACAATTCCCGACAGAGTTTGGAATTTAATTGCTTGCGACAAGCATGCTTGCCAACGTCAAATGAAAGCGCATTTGACTTGCCCATTTCAATTAGCTCGCCAACAACTCATGCAAATGGATGTGTTGGTTATTAATCACTCTTTGCTACTGGCTGATTTAGATTTAGGCGGTGGTAAAATTTTACCCGAACCAGACAACACTATTTATGTAATTGATGAAGCACACCATTTAGCCCATATAACACGCGACTTTTCGTCTGCTGCAGCAACCATTAAAGGCACAATAGAATGGCTCGATAAGCTCACTAAATTCAGCGGAAAAATGGCAAAAATATTAGTAGGACAAAGAGCCATAGGTCAAAACTTTAAGCTTTGCGATAGTATAAACGATGCAAATAAAGATCTAAAAGTAGTGCGAGATATTCTTGATAATGCTGACTTTGAATATTCAAAAGACGACACATACCGTTTTGAACATGGTGAAATCCCCAAGTCGCTTCACAGCAAAGCAAAAGATATAAGCGAAGCCACACAAGATGCACTACGTTGTTTAAATAAAATGCACGACACCCTTACACAAGATGTGAGCGACGGCGACATAAAACCTTATGTTGCCGATCCTATTCTTGCTGAAAGCGGTCACTACATTAATCGCTTAGAGCAACTAAATAAATTATGGTTTAGTTATGCCAACAAAGGAGAAGGCATACCCCACGCACGTTGGATAAAACGCCTTGAATATAAAAGTCATCATGACCACCTTTTAAGCGACTGCCCCATTGAAGTAGGCTACTACCTAAAAGACAAACTTTGGAACGAGTGCGCCGGCGCTGTTTTATGTTCTGCCACATTAAGTGCACTTGGTTCGTTTGACCATTTTGCTTATGAAAGTGGTTTAGCAAAAGAGGAAGGCGTTAAATTTATAAAGGTTCCCTCGCCCTTTGATTACCCAAAACAGGCAACATTACGCATTCCCGTGTCTAAAGTTGAACCTACCGATAAAGACTTTAGCGATCACTTAGCAACCACTTTGCCAGAGTATTTAAGCACTAAAAAGGCAAACTTAGTCTTGTTTGCCTCGTACTGGCAAATGGACCATGTAGCAAAGTTTCTTAGAACAAAAGGTTTTAACTTATTAGTACAAGGTGAGATGTCGAGAGAAGCACTGCTTAAAAAACACAGCCAAAATATTGATAGTGGTAAAGGTAGTATTTTATTTGGTACGCAAAGCCTTTCAGAAGGTCTTGATTTACCTGGTAAATATTTAGAGAACCTCATTATCACAAAAATCCCTTTTGCTGTGCCTACCTCTCCAATAGAAGAAGCGCAAGCAGAATTTGTGCAAAGCAAAGGCGGTAATCCGTTTTTAACAATTACAGTCCCAGATGCTGCTAAGAAATTGGTACAAAGCTGTGGTAGACTGCTGCGAAAAGAGAGTGACGAAGGCTGTATTACTATTCTTGATAGGCGTTTAGTAACCAAACGCTACGGTAAAGCCATGCTCGACACCCTACCACCATTTAAAAGACAAATAGACTATTAATGTTTGAACTCGCACTCGACCCGACAACTTGGGCAATTTTATGTGCTGTTGCATTGGCAGCAGGCTTTATAGATGCAATAGCCGGTGGCGGTGGCATGTTAACCGTGCCCGCATTACTTACGGCCGGTTTACCACCGCACCTAACATTAGGTACTAATAAACTCGCTGCGAGCTTTGGTTCGTTAACAGCAAGTTTTACCTATTACAAAAAAAACCTTTTTAGCCCCAAGTTTTGGTTGGCATCAATTATTGCAACCGCAATAGGCGCGCTACTAGGCACGGTTATTGTTGATTATTTAAGCATCGATTTTTTAAATAAGTTGCTACCAATTATAATTATTGTTGTTGCCTGCTACAGCTTATTTGGAAATTTGAGCACCACACAAGGTGATGAGTTACCAAAACTCAACAATGCAATGAAAGTAAAGCAGTGGGTCCAAGGCCTAGCACTCGGTTTTTTTGATGGATTAGCAGGCCCAGGCACCGGCACATTTTGGACCGCGTCTAACGGCATGCTTTATAAAATGAACTTGCTTCTTAATTGCGGTTTAGCCCGCTCTATGAACTTTGTGTCTAACTTTATTTCTCTTATAACCTTTGTAGCTTTAGGGCATGTAAACTTTTTGCTTGGTATAACAATGGGCTTTTTTATTATGTTAGGAGCCTGGTTTGGTGCGCACTCTGCAATTAGGTTTGGTAGTAAATTTATACGCCCTGTTTTTAATACCATGGTTATACTTTTAGCATTAAAACTCATTTACGAGGCTTACTTTTAGCATGCAAGTGAATGCATTAGAAAAACTACAACAGCAAGTTACTTCGCTCAAGCAACAAGCTGAGCAATTTGACAGAGCTAAATTGTTTGCTAAAAACCGTTATATGCAAGCACAACCTAGCCTATTTGACCGCGCTGTATTTCAAACTAAAAGCATGAACCTGGCTGATTACGTAAACGAAATAGAAGAAGAAGTAGCAAGCTTACCACCAAGCGATCACCGCCATGCTTATACCTACGCGCTAGAGCGAATTGCATCGCAAGTCCAGGCCGTATTTAATGTCATTAAATCAACACCAATTTGGGAAAAAGAAAATAAAAGTCGGTTTAAACCTCGCCCAAAACAAGCTGTTTATAAGCAAGCTGTAAAAAAAGTGATGCAGTCTTCTCATGAACTTTACGACGAGTTAAAACAAAACCATGAGTTTGAACGCCGCTTAATGCTGATGATAGAAGAGCGAAAAATGCAAATGGAAAATGCATCCCCAGCAAAAGCTCAAAAGCTTAACCTTGAAATATTAAGTACTCACGCACGTTTAGGTCGATGCAGAAAAGCCATTTCAGCCACTGAAGATAAAATACAACAAGTAGAAAAACAGCAACTCCGTTAGCCCTTTTTTCATGCAGCTATACTACCACCCTCTTTATTCAAATTTGCCTTTGCCCGAAAAGCACCGCTTTCCAATTCAAAAATATCAACGGCTTAAAACCGAAATAGAACATTTAGGCTTTTTACCAACCGCATTCAAGCAGCCCGCCAAGGCACGCCCCTCGCAATTGGCCTTTTGTCATAGCGAGCAATATATTAATAATTTTTTAACTGGGAACTTATCTGATAAAGCGATAAAAAAGATGGGCTTTCCTTATTCGGCTCAATTAGTTGAACGAACATTGCTGTCTGTCGGTGGGAGTATTCAAGCAGCAGAAGAGGCTTTAAAAAGCGGACTAACCTGCAATTTAAGCGGTGGTTATCACCATGCCTATAGCGATTACGGCAGTGGTTTTTGTATATTTAACGATTTAGCCATAGCGGCCACACACTTATTAAATACTCATAAAGCTAAAACTGTGCTGATTTTTGATTGCGACGTGCACCAAGGCGACGGCACAGCGCAGATTATTAATCAGCAAAGCCATAAAAATATCATTACTTGCTCAATTCATTGCGAGCAAAACTTTCCGCGTTTAAAGCAGCAATCTGATTACGACTTTTCTTTACCTGCTAAATCTGGCGACGATGAGTATATCGACACATTACAACACGCACTTGCGCTGTGTGTAAGTATCCATCAGCCAGATATTATTCTGTACAACGCGGGCGCAGACATTTACACAAAAGATGAGCTAGGTTTATTAAATGTATCTATTACAGGTGTTTATGAACGAGATCTTTTTGTTCTTGATTTTTGTAAGCAACATAACATTCCCCTTATGTGTGGTTTAGGCGGCGGTTACCAACGTAATTTAGACAGCTTAATCAATGTGCATAAACAACTATTTAAAGCGGCTATCGATTTATAACAATCCTTAGTATAGACTTACTTAAATGGAACATAACAAAGCGGTAGGAACATGCGATTACACGACGATATACATAACTATTACGAAAAAATTGTTGTTGAAGAAATCATAAAACGAAAACTAGACGAAAAATATGACGACGACGTTATGGCCGACTTTTGCTGTACCGTGTTAAACCAACTGCCACCTCGTTACATTCGTTACGACGTAGATATGGCGTTTTATTTACCACAAGCTGAACGCATACACATGGAAGAACGTGTTCAAACCGCTATTGATGTGGCTATTAGTCAAATATCTAAAAAGAAAAACTTAAATGACCAACCCTCTTGAGGAAGCTCCAACGCATATTAAACTCGCTGTTGATTTAATTATGATACTGGAGCAACACGACGTAGAGCCTGAAGAAGTCTTAAAAGCGCTCGATATAGTAAAAAGTGACTTTGAAAAGAAGCTAGTTAACAACTAGCTTCTTTCAACTGTGTCTACTTCATACACAGTGACCGCTCCGTCACGCTTAGTGCAATCAATTTTAATTTCGCCAAATGTTCTTCTAGCTGATGTTGACCTTCGGCAAGTCATGTTTTGAGCTTTAACACCAAACTGCTCAATGTAGAGCGCAACAATTGCATCTATTTGCTGCTTCTCTTCTAATGTTGCAGCGGCATAGAAAGTATCATATTGATATGACCAATTTTCAACGCCAGCTTCTGCAGCTACACCTAACCACCCCATGCCAAGTTTGGTTGATTGGTCTAAATATTGACCTTTTAAAAACATAAACGCTAGGGTGTATTGTGCGCTTTTATACCCAAGTGCTGCAGGCTCTTTTAAATCATTAAAAGCTTGCTCGTACAGCCCATTTTTATAGGCTTTAATACCGTTGTATTCTTTTTTCTTCATTGTATTATCGCTGTATAAAGTAACTGGGGTCGACCCACACCCACTCAATAAACTCACAGCCAAAATTACTGTAGCCAGTAAACACCTAACCATAACTAATCCTTTATTATTTTTAATATGCGAGTACCGAATCTGGCTTACACTCTTCGTAAAGCCTGTTATTCTATAACTCTATTCGTATAATTAAAATATTATCATGAGCTTAGCAAGTTTACTTCGATTATTTTTTCTGGCTGCAATTTGGGGCGCGTCATTTTTATTTATGCGCATGGCCGCCACTAGTTTAGGGCCCGCAGTCTTAATAGAATTTAGAGTAGGCTTTGCGGCACTCACACTATTTATAGTTGCGCTGTATTTAAAACGTCGCTTGGCGTTTACTAAACACAAAAAGCACTTTTTTATAATTGGCGCTCTTAACTCCGCCCTGCCTTTTTTACTTTTTGCTTATGCCGCGCAAACTATCAGCGCATCTACGTTATCTATTTTAAATTCTACAACGCCTATTTGGGGCGCAGTTGTGGGTATTATCTGGAGTAAAACCAAGCCAACTAAGAGTATGGTTTTAGGCTTGCTGTTGGGTTTAGTAGGTGTGGCAATTTTAGTTGGGCAAAACCATCTTATACTAAATACTCAGTCACTTATTGCTATTGTAGCAGCGCTAAGCGCTTCATTTTGTTATGCCATTGCATCTCATTACACAAAAAATGCGCCAAAGCTTGCACCGTTTGATAACGCACACGGCTCAATGTGGGCAGCAAGTTTTATGGTACTGCCCCTTATACTTTTTATGCCAATGCGTGAAGTACCAACCACCAACGTTATGCTTGGCGTTTTAGCCCTTGGCGTAGTGTGTACAGCGCTTGCTTATATTTTATTTTTTAAACTTATTGAAGATATAGGCCCAACCTCAGCTTTAACGGTCACGTTTTTAATTCCGCTATTTGGCATTTTTTGGGGACATTTAATTTTAGATGAGCAAATTGGGCCAAACACGTTACTAGGCGCTTTATTTGTTATTGTGGGCACTATGCTGGTTACTGGATTTTTACCGCGAAAAAAGCACCTAGCTAAAACACGCTAAGTGCTTTTACAAAGCGCTTACTTTTGTGCTTTTTTGCTTAAGTTTTCAATTAAGTCTTGTGCGCTATAGCTATTGTCGCTGGGTTTAATGCCTTTGCCCATTTTAATATCAATCAGGGTGTGTACTTCTTTGCGTTTATCATTGTTGCTCACCTGCACGCCTACACTGCTTGTTGGGCGTGCGCGTGTTTCGCAAGTTAATAAACCGCAGCTTCGCTCATATTGCTGACTGTGTGATGCACTAATAGTTGACGCGGGCGCTTGCGATTTAGACTCAACAAAGGTTTCTTTATTCGTAACAACAAACCAGTCGTAGCCTTGCGCTTGGGTAAGTTCAGCCGCGCGTAACAATGCATAGTCACCGGCATCTGCTACGTTGTTTGACACACTTTTAAACTCTACTCTGTATTGATCGTCGCTAATTTTTTGCTCGCTGTAACCTTGTGAGCCATTATTCGCGGCGCGGTAATCAGGTTTAGATGCACACCCCGCCATAAGTAAAATACTGATAATTAAAATAGATGTTTTCATAATTCACCTCGTTTTATACACATTATTATTTGTTTAACTGCCACTTTGCGCTAATTGCTTGCTGCTCTTGCGCTCTATCTAGTGGTGCGCCGCTGATCATGCTATCTATAACAGCATCTAACTGACTGTTATTAGACGCCGTTTGATATTGCGCGCCATTATTACTTTGCTGCGTAGCTGTTTGCGCTTTAATTTGCCAACCGCCTTGCGTTTTACATGCAATACTTGTTTGCGTTGTATTGTTTGAACTTAGTGCATACTGCCTACAAAGCTCACCTTGCTGATTTTTAAAACTAAGCTGCGCGCTAAATACTGAGCCATCACTTTGCTCATACTCTCCACTACTTAGCTGTGTATTAAGGGCTGAGGCTATGCTACTGGCTACTAAATTTTGCGACTCATTGGGTTGTAAATAACTGGTCATTGCAATACCAAATACCACGGCAACGCTTGCAGCTATTGCTAAGCCTTTATTAGCCGAGTGCTTAACCTTTTGCCAAGGCGTTAACGTTACTACATTGCTATTCGACGTGTTTTTTGTCGTTGCTGTATCAAGCTTTGCAACCGTTTTAGCTAATGAGTCACTAAGGGGGGCGTCATCAATACTTGTTGCGTGCTCTTTTACTCGCATGTCTACTTCGCTTAGCTCTGCAAGTCGCATTACTAGTTCATCATCGGTTTCAAGGGCTTTACGCACTTGTTCCATTTCGTGCTCGCTGAGCTCTGAGTCTAAAAAGGCGCTAAGTGTTTCGTCGTTAATGTTCATACTTGCTCCTTTTTAAAGTCGGGTTTTATTAAGTTATAAAGTGTACTTCGTGCTCGCGATAATTTACTCATTACACTGCCTATAGGTATATCGAGTGTATGTGCTACGTCTTTATAGGCCATGCCCTGCACTGCCACCAGCGATACAATGGCACGTTGCTCTTCGGGTAATTGCCCAAGTGCTGTATTTACATTTTTAAGCATTTGTTTGTTTTCTAGCGTTTGGTGCTCATTACTTGTAATTGGCTCTGGTAATATATCGGCCTGGGCCGTATTTTGCCTTACCTTGCGTGAGCGGTATTCGTCTATCCACACATTGCGGCAAATTTTAAACGCCCATTTAGCAGGCTCAACGTCATCCGGAATGCCTTTTACTAATAGTTTTTCAATTGTTATTTGCACTACATCGTCTGCATCTGCTTTACTACCCGTTAGCGAATAGGCAAAACGCCTAAGCATGGGCAATAAGGTTTTTAATGTTTCGTTCATTGATTTTTACCCCTTTTATAAAGAAGACGATTCAAAAAAACATTTATTCCCAAATAATCAAAATAATTTGAATAATGAAATATTTTTATGTGTTAAACGTTAACTACAAGCATGATAAATTTAATAGAAGTAACCCACTATGAATATTAAAAACACACGCGTTAAACACATAATAGCCGCTTCGCTTTGCATATTTAGCGCAACGAGTTCTGCCAATATAGTGAGAGTCGATCAAGTGCTTGGGCAGTTAAACCCAATAGAGCAGCGTATTGAGCAAACAATAGAACGAGCACAGCGCCTGCCGCTTCCGGTGCCTGTACCACAAGTGTCGATTGATGAACTAAAAGCGCAAATTAGTGAGCCAATTAGCAGCTTACCCAATGTGCTTAACATTAATATAAATAGCCAAAATACCGCATTTGTTGAAGTAGAGCTAGAAAACGGCTTTAGAGCAATAGAGCGCCAATGGTTATTAATGGCAAATAGCCAACAACTTAATACCCTAAAGCAGCAAAATGTAACCATTGTATCGGTAAAAAATTACAACGCACTAAACATGAGCTTAGTGCGCTTTAACGTGCCCCAAGGTGTTAATTCTAAAAGTGAGTTATTAAAAGCACTTAACTTAGATGAGTCTGCAATACTTGACCGAAACCACATATACCAGGCGCAAACTGGCGAGCCTACCGAAAAAGTAACACCAAATAACTCTATTGCCCCCTACTGCACACAAAGCGTAAAAATTGGCATGATCGACAGCGCCATTAATACCAAACACAGTGCTTTTGAAGGTGCAAATATCACCACGCAAAGCTTTTTACCACAAGGGTTAAGCTCGCCAAATTTACACGGCACCGCCATTGCAGGGCTAATTACAGGTAAAGGCGCAAAACTTAACCCGCTTTTAGGCAGTGCCATGCTTTACAGTGCCGAGGTGTTTTATAGGCAATCTGAATATGCTCAAGGGGCTACATTATTTGCCATAGTAGAAGCACTTAACTGGCTAGTCAGTAATAAAATACCCGTAATAAATATGAGCCTAACAGGGCCAAATAACGCAGTTTTAGAAGCAAGTATTACTGCAGCAATAAAACAAAACGTGTTAATTGTAGCCGCTGCAGGTAACCAAGGGCCGGCGTCGCAGCCGTTATACCCAGGTGCGTATAAAAGCGTGATAGCGGTAAGTGCTATTGATGCAAATAACCAAATTTATAGATGGTCAAATAAAGGTGATTACATAGACTTTACAGCCTTTGGTGTAAATGTTGTTACAAGCCAAGGCAATGGAAAATTTGGGAGGGAGTCGGGTACGTCAATGGCGGCGCCGCATGTAAGCGCGGCATTAAGTTGTTTATTGTTAAAGCATGGTAATAATAAAACTAAAGCACTTAACGAGCTTACTTCGCTGGCCGTCGATTTAGGCGAGCAAGGCAAAGACACCACCTTTGGTTATGGTGCTATTTACCCACCTAAAAGTGCACTTTAACTGACGCCGATAAAACCGATTGCGTATAGGTATTGCTACTAAGCTTTGATTGATAATCGCCATATTCAGCCTCGGCTATTAGTGTTACGTGCTCAAACACAGCTAGGTTATAAAACGCATTAACGACATTTCTGTGCTCATCTCGCGACGGTATTTGCTCAAAAAAATCATCCGTTGTTTGCTCATCGTAATCTTTATTTTGATAACGCCAGCCTGCGCCCACTTTATTCGCTACATTAAAGGCCGTAAATTTGTGCGTAACTTTAGTAGTAAAGCCGTAGCCGTTAAAGTCGTATTGGTTGTCGTCGGCGTTTTCTTTATCAGCACTTAGCGCTGCCATTAGCATGGTTTGGCCATTATTTATAAAATGATAAAGCGCTACATCGCCACCTACGCCGTCGGCATTACGTGCTTTTGCAGTAGCAAAACGTTTAGCTTTGGTTTTTACACTCATACGCAAATACGTATGCGGGTTTAAAAAATGGCCATAGTAGGCACTGGCTTGATTAAAATGTAAAAATGTATCGCCATCTACATTTGCTTTTGCCCCATCGTAACGAACCCCTAGCTCATGGCTATTAAAGCTATAACTGCCATCTAAACCGTATTGATGCAGATCTAAATCGTATTGATCAAACTCATCGTAGTCTTGTTGTTCAAACTTATAGCTTGAGGTTAATTTAGCGCTTTTGGTTAATTGCCATTTTGCATTAACACCGGCTGCGGTTTTTATGCCGCTGTCGCTTTGCGACGAAATATCGTCAAGCTCTTGAACAGAGAGCGCCGAGTTACTTAATACCCCAACTTCTGCATCTGCATTTAGCTCAAAGCTACTTTTAAAGGGCTTATTTTGCTCAGCTGTTTTAATGTGGTTAGTTTGTGCAAGCACCGCTTGAGCACTAAAAACACACAAAGTGGCGGTTATAACTGCTTTCATATTTATTCTCCAACAGGCCGAATAGGTTTCCCTATTCGGCATTTGTGCAAGCACTTGGCGTATTAAAGGCCTAGGTCTAAATCGTTAGTAATGTTGGTTACTACTTCACTTGCGGTGCTAAGTGCTACATCGTTACTAATTTGATCAGTGACCGCTGCACTCACCTGCCCACTAACACTTTGCTGTACCGTGCTTTGTAAACTGCTAACCGTACTATCTTGCACACTGGCAATTAAAGATTGCTGAACACTGCTTACTACTTCATTACTGGTATTAATTGCATCACCCACTTGCAGTGCAGAACTCACTGAGTTTGCAGCCGTATTAGTAATTGCTAATTGGTTTGTAAGCTCACCGGCATTAAGCGCATTTGTTGCATCAGCTTGTGTAACTGAATCGGTAGCGCTGCCCACATTTGAAAGTAAAGAGGCATCGGCTGGTGTGTCGGTAGTGTCTTGCTGAGCGCCTTGCTCAGAGGTAAGAGAAAGTAATGACGACTGGCTCACAGCGGTTGTTAAATTACCCGCCGATGAGATTAACTGCGCTGTTGCATCAAGCGCTGTATTGACTGTTGTATTGCTTGTGGAATTGGCTGTGGCATTTAAAGACGAGGCCGATGCATTTAATGCATTATTTAAAGATCCGCTTGCAGATGCAACTAATTTATTTGCAGGCTCTGCGGCCTCACTGCTTTCTTGCGCTGGAGTTTGCGTGTTATTCGCCGTTGAATCTGTGTTTTGCGAGTCATCAGCCGTTACTTGTGTATCGTTAGATACGTTTGACTCGTTGCTGCCACTGGCTGTTAAACCATTTTGTGAAAGCGTAATAGATGTAGATGTTTGTTGCTGCGCCGACGTTGACTGAGATAGTTCAATATCTGCGGCGTGCACTGCACCTGTAAAAGTACACACACCGCTTAACATCATTACGCTTACAATTTTATTTAATTTAGTCATTGTTTTGTCCTCTAGTTTGTCGGATTGACATAAAGAAGACGATTTACAAAAACACTTTATTCCAAAAATAAATAAAAAATTATAATAATGTTACTTAATTACTTAATTTTCATGCTCTTAAATATAAAATACTCGTTTACTGCGTTAGCGTTTCACTGTTTTGGATCAGCAATAACAGCTCGGCAGTGGCGGTAGCATCGGTCAATGCGCGGTGATGGCTGGTTAAGTTTAAATTAAAATACGCGCTAAGGTTACCAAGCGAATACGACTTTAAGCCTTTAAACGCTCTGCGCGATTCAACCACGGTGCACATTTTTGGCATTTTAAAAAAGTGCCCTGCAACCTCGCATTCTTTTTTTATAAAACCGTAATCAAAGTTTACGTTATGGGCTACAAAAATACTGCCTGCGAGTTTATCTAGTAGTGGCTGTGCTATATCGGCAAATACAGGTGCGTTGTAAACCATGCCATCGCTTATGCCGGTCAATTTAGTAATAAAGCTTGGGATATGGCGCTGCGGATTAATAAGAGTCGTCCAGGTATCAATCACTTTACCGTGCTGCACTTTAACTACGCCTATTTCGGTAATACGGTTACCGCCTTTTAAGCCGCCCGTGGTTTCTATATCAACTACGCTGTAAATACGGTTAGGGTCTACAAACCACTTAACAGCAGCAATATGTACTGTAAAACCTACATTTTTTAAATTATCAATAGTGGTAAGTTGGTTGCGCCTAAGCTTATCCCCTGGGGCTTTTACCTCTTCAAAATGTACTTGGCCATTATTAATAACCATTAAGTCGGGGTAACCATCTTTTAACTGTAAATAGTGTTTGCTCATAGCCGTTAAGTGCGCAATTAACGCTTCAAGCGGGCTGTTTAAAATAAGTGCCTCTAGTGGCTCTAATAAATTGCTGCGCCATCTAAATAAACCATTGGGCTGCTCAAAATACTGCGCGGCATGTTTGCATACCAAATTAAGCAGCGCCTGATTAGTGCTACAGCTTTTTAAACGTGCGTCAATTTGCGTGCTTTGTGCTTCATAAAAATTACCAAGCTGTAAAACTTGCGGGTAAATATCAAATTCATTACACGGCGGGTATGGCGACTCAATAAATAACTCGTGCCAAAATACTAAGCCAAACAAGCTTTGCCATAAGGTGTTTTCGGTATTAAAAACCGTTAACCCTTTTGCACTGTAATACTCATTTACGCCTTGCTCTACATCGCCTCGGTAAATTTCGTCAATTTCCAGCACACACTGGGTGTCGGCCAGCATAGTACTTAAGCGCGAACGCGTTTGTTTATTAAACTTACGCATTAAAAAATCATCAGCAAAGTACAGTAAATCGTCGGTGAGCGGGTTTTCTATAATTTGCTCTAGCTGCGCTTTTACCCACGCTTTATTACCTAGACGGTATTGCTCTCTTATTTGAATTTCTTGGGCTTCAGCGTAATCGGTGCAGCCTTCAAGTAGGCTAAAGGCAAGTTCGCTATCGGTATTTTTAAGCTGTTTGTACAGCCTAACCAGCAGTTTGTTTTTAATGTCGTGCGCTTGTGCGCCATGCGCCGGTTGCGCTAAAACTAAATGCGCAAGCTCGGTGTAAGGTGTTTTGTCATCAAAGGTTTCATCTTTTGTATTACCGGCTGTTTTGCCAATGTTTTTAAACGCTAAACGGTAACGATTTAAAACGTAATTAGATTGCGCCTCAGCTAGTGTGTTAAAGCGCGATAAGCTCTCGCTGTGCCCTTCGCGGGTAGCGGTTAACCCTAAATCGCGCATAACAAAGCGGTTTTGATGGTTTACATCGCCACTACTTAAGCGCCCTCCAAATAAAAACTCAAAATACTCGTAATAATCTTCACGGTTATTTATCACATATTGGCTATATAAAGGGGCTAAATCATCTGCGCGCTCACTAAAAAACTGACACGCAATAGTGACCAACTCCCCTTTAGCTGCGCTTTTCTTAAAGCTTACTTGCTCACTGTAATTACTGAGTAACTCCACCAGTATGGGCTTGGTTAAATGCGCTATAAGCTGCTTGTAATGCTTTGCGTTTGGCTCATATAAAATACCCGCTGTTTTTAGCGTATAAATAGCCTGATGCGGCGAAGTTATTTCTTCATAATTAAGCGATTGCGCCTGCACTAAATAAGGTTTGCGCGAATACACACGCGCCAACATGCATTGGCTTTGCTCATCTAGTTGGTTAATTTTACTAATAAATTCACTATGTTTAGGCTCAAGTAAATGCATACATTTACTTGTTACAAACTCAATAAGTTCTCTAAAATGCGCTAAATAGTATTTTGCTGGTAATTCTTTTTTCATAATACCGCCACAACTGTATATAAAAACAGTATCTAGCATTTGTGCTTATTATTCAATCTTAAACTTGTAACTAAAACACGCTATAGTGAGCGTATAAAAGTAAATTTACTAAAAATAAAGGACTTACCATGAGCGCGCACCCATACGATGTTTTATCACTCAATAACGGCGCAAATATTATTTTTACGCCTTGCCCTGGTACAAAAACGCAAAACCTAGCGGATTCAATCGCTACATTAAAAGCCGCTGGCACTCACATGCTGTTATCGCTTATGCCGCAAAAGGAGCTTGAAAAAAACAACGTACAAACAATTAATAGTGAGTGCAAAAAGCACGATATAACCTGGTTTCATTTACCAATAAATGACGACGAAGCACCCAAACAGCCTTTTACATCAAGTTGGAACACCCACAAAACAGATATACTACAAGCCATACAGAAAAAACAAACCATTGCCATACATTGCAAAGGCGGCACTGGCCGCACAGGGTTGGTTGCTGCGCTTATTTTAAATTCAGCAGGTTACACAAAGGATGAAGTGTACAGCTTAGTACAAGGTATTCGCCCTAAAGCACTGACTATAGAATTACAAAAAGAGTACTTTGAAGAGTTTATGATTTAGGTATTTACGAGGTGTAACATTAACCTGGCATGGCTTTGATTTTAAATCTAGAACTAAAAATGCGTTTATTCAACGTTTCTTAAATAATAGTTGACCTTAAAAGGTCAACTATTATTGTTGTTATTAAATTCAACTTTGGATAGGATTTCCAATACTTTCTAAATGCTCTGTTTGGCCAGCAGTAAGTGGGTAAATCGATTTTATAAAACATTTTTTTGTAGGTTGTTCAATGGTAGAAATTGAATCCCCTTCCTTATGTATAACAAAATTAGAAAAGCGGTTTAACTCAATTCCATGTGATTCATTAAGATCATGGCAAGTACCCTGAGTCTCAATCAAATAATCTTTCTTATGTGCCGCCGAAATAATTAAAAATTTATCAGATAGTGGTTTCCAACCTTTGAACCTAAAGCTATTAATTTTATCTTCACCTGCTAGGTTTTCTTCAGACAAGTACTTTGCATATGCTTGGTCTTTTTCTTTCAGTGAGATGTTGCTTGTTGCTGAACAGCCTAAAAGTACTGTTGCTGTTAATGTAATAACTAAAATGTTTTTCATAAATTATCCCTATAAATTAAAATAATTAGGTAGATTACAAATGTATATTTATTGCGAAAACATACAACTTAGTAGAGCTTAATTTTTACACTCACTCTAAGAAGAACAAAAAATACACAGTCAACCTTACAGTAGAATATTATTTTATCTTTGTCATCTTTTTGTTAACATTTTAGGTAAATTTAAAGTATTTTATTTTATAAAAGAGGTGGCAATAAATCCCCTTTTATAACTTTAAGATATATGAATTCTAAAAACCATTTATAAAAATCAATTTATAATCATATGAATTAGCGTCTACCCGCTGCAAACAACACATTAATAGTCAGCACAGAACCACAAAGCTACTAATAGTTAAACGCCCATTAATTGGATCGCGAGCATAATCGTTAGCCGCATTTATATTACCAGAATGCAATAAGTTGCTTGGATATATAACAACCCGATTTAGCTTTGCCTCTACACTGAAAATTTGCTCAAACAAAGCTGTGCTGCCATTTATATAATGTGGGTTTTTATGAAGCTTTTGTGCCATGGCTTGTTGCTTTATAGCTTGCCTAAATGGCATGAGTCGCTCTTTTGTTATGCGTTCATACCCCAGGGCTTTATGTTTGTAAAATGAAGTACCCCCATGTGTTTCATCACATAAAAAATGCACCATAGCAAGTTGGTTCATATTAGGTGTGTCAAAATGGGGAAGCATTTGTATTGGCCTGAGTTTATCAGGTTCAGTGCATGCAATTGAAAAGGCAGAAAGTATTACATCAAACTCGCTTTTATCTGCCATATTAAAGTGTGAATTAATAATTGGCGACAGTGCTTTTAGCTGCTCTATATAACTAAGCGGTGCTGCTTTTCTTACTCCTGGATAAAAATCACTTTCTTGTGCGTAAAATGTTTCCCTCGTATTTTGAGAAAACACAGCAAAATTAATTAGCGCATCTACATTATTAACAAAATCATCAATAACAATTATTGGGGTTTTTTCCTCCCCTACAGTGTGTATGTGTAACACCATATTTTTGTTAAGTGTAAAATCAATCATCGGCTAAATTAAGCACCGCATTTTTACGCTCTATTAATGGGTATATCTGACCAAGTGAGGTTATTACTGTATAAATGGCAGGTAATAAAGCACTTTGATGTAAAAGCGTAATTTGATCACTATTAAGTTGTGAGAGCTTTTCTTGATTAATAGTGTATAGGCCGTTTAACTTTGTTTTTTTGTTATTTTCAAACGTTACTTCAAGCGATAATGGCTGTAGTAGTTCATACTTTAACAACGCATCAATTAACTTTTTATTGTCTAATTCGCCTTGTAGTAAATGCCCTAAACACTGCTTTATTTGTTTAAAATAGCCACTTTCTTCTGCGCTTTGGGTATAAATTGGTTCTAAATTATTTTCGCTTTGCGCAGAGCTATCAACTACTGCAGGGCTGTTTAAATTAATACACACAGGGTATTGCGTCTGCTGCGAATGCGTATCACCAACAAAAAATGGCTGACGCTGTAACTGAAGCGGTAAATATACGCCCTGCCACTGTGATTGCTGATAAAACAAGTTCTCATGTTGCTCAAAGCCTAATAAAGCATTGAGTGTAAACTCGCCTGTTTCTGAGTTTTTTGCAAAAACTATAGGCTGCTGAACGGCAATTTGGCTAAGCTCCGCCATAACTACGGGGATCATATTAAGATTTTTAGCGTGTGATTGTGCTTTTTGTGTATCTATTTTTATATGCTGATGAGCACTTTGCTCTAATGCGACTAAATTTTCCATGCGTGTCTCTTTATTGTTTTTATGTGTAATTTTTTAAGCTAGATAGCACTAAAACCATGGTGCTTAATTTTATTAAGCAGCTCTCGGTTACTAGGTAAGTTAGTGACTGCTTGGTTTATCATGCTCTTATTTTTATCAAACTGACTTTTAGCGAAAACAGTGTCTTTAAGCATATAGGCAGTTGTGCTGTAATCACTTTTAAAGCCCATGCCGTATAAAACATATTGATAACTGGCCGCTGGAAACACCTCATTATTACTTGTAAAGTCGTGATCAGCAGGAGCGCGGTATTGCCACAACTTCATTAGATCTTGTAAGCTTTGAGGAATCGTTTTTGGGTCTCTGTTATCACGCCAAAATGCGTTATCGTCACGGTTTGATAAAATATAATGCAGTTTTAAAAAGTCGATTATTTTTTCCCACCTATAGGTAAACGTCTCGTTAAAGCGTTTGGCGGTAATATCCATAATATCGCGGGTCTGGGGGAGTTGTTCGCTTATCATTTGCGCTGACATTTCTACTAATACCAATGCAGAGGCTTCAAGCGGCTCTAAAAAACCAGCTGAAAGCCCAACCGCAACACAGTTGTTCTGCCAAAAGTGTGAGCGGTGGCCGCTTTTAATAGGGATTTTTCTAATTGTTAACGACTCTATTTTATCGCCAACATACGCTTTGAGCTTTTCTCGTGCTTCAGCTTCGCTACTATATTTACTCGAATACACGTAACCTACACCACGGCGGTGTTGTAACCCTATATCCCATATCCAACCTGCTTCTTGCGCTGTTGAGATTGTGTGGGATGCAATACGCTCATTTTCATTATCATAAGGGACTTGCACTGCTAAGGCGGTATCAATAAATAGCACATCATCGCAAGGCATAAAAGGAACCCTATAATGCTCGCCTAATAACAATGATGAAAAGCCGGTGCAATCAACAAATAAATCACCGCTAATTTTACCTTGTTGCTTTGTGGTAACGCTTGCAATATCGCCATTTTTAGCACTATTAACCTGTGTTACATCAGCCAAAATATGTTTAACGCCAAGCTGCTCCGTACAATGCTTTTGTAAAAAAACGGCAAATTTTGCCGAGTCTAAGTGGTAGGCATAGTTGGCTATAGCTGCGTATTCTGGTGTGCGAATAGTTTTAGGGGCAAGCCCTTGCTCACAAATAGCTTCTTGGTAACACACTGCATTTGAAAAAGACGTGGACTCAGCGGCATTATTTAACCAATGCCCTGCCATATCTGTTTTTGAAAAGCCCTGTGGCAAAACTAATGGGTGATAATAAAAATCATCCTCGGAGCCATCCACCCACTTGGCAAATTTTGCTCCTTGCTTAAAGCTTGCTTCACACTCGCGTATAAAATCAGTTTCGCTAATACCAAGTGCTATTAATGTAATGCGCATGGTAGGCCAAGTACCTTCCCCAACACCTATAATTGGTACATTTGGAGACTCAACGAGAACAACATTAAGGCCATCCGGGGTATTACTTTTGTGGTGCGCCGCTAATCGTCCGGCTGTTAGCCAGCCCGCTATACCACCACCAACGACAACCACTGTTTTTATTTTTTTATTTTGCTGGTTCATACTTGTTACCTATAAAGGCATGGTTAAAAAGTGGCTATTACTAAATGTAAAAGCCACTTTATTGATTAAAGTTAAAAACTACCGCGAATACCTAACGCAAAACGTCTTCCGCTATCTTCAACCAACAATAATTGATTAGAAAAACGACCACGTTTGTGCACATATTCTTCGGTTAAGTTAATACCTTCAAAAAATACCGATACATTTTCGGTAATGTCATAGCTGCCGCTAGCATCAAGTTGTGCGTAATCTTCCACAATGGTTACACCATCACCATTTAGCTGTGTAAGTGACTGAACAAAGCTATCGCGCCAGTTATAGGCTAAACGCGCTTGAAATGGTCCATTCTCATAAAAGCCAACCACATTATAAGAGTCGCTTAAGCCTGTTAATGCAAAAACTTGAGTTATATCTGCAGAGTCTAACTCTGCATCGCTGTCTACAAATGTTGCATTAACCATAAAACCAAAGCCACTATCAAAACTATGTTGTAAGGCGACTTCCCAGCCATCAACAATCGCCGATTCGCTATTATTTGGTAATGTATTAGTGAATACAGCCGTAGAGTCGGCAGCATCAGGGTTGTCTACATCGTTACCTGTAGAGGGGTCAGTTAACAATCCGCCGCCAGACAATTCAAAGGTTAAGTCTTCGGTCGTATTAATAATGAAGTTAGCAACATTTTTTCTAAAGTAACCCGCAGATAAATAACTGGCATCAGCGTAATACCACTCCAACGATAAATCTAAGTTATCAGAGGTAAATGGCTCAAGCGCTGGGTTACCAGAACTCGATGTTAAATTGCCGCCTTGGCGAGTTGTTTCAATTACTGTTACAGGCGACATACTGTCGAGTGTTGGCCGTGTAATTGTTTGTGATACCGCAGCACGTGCTATTATCTCATCACTTATTTCAAGCTTTACACTGAAGTTAGGCAAAATCGCTTCGTAATCTGAACTTGCTGAAATATTTTCTACACCGCCAAAGTTAGCGAGCATTTCTGTTTTATCTAAAATGGTTAATGCACTAACCGGCTCATCTGTGCCCTTTACTTTTACATCAGTGCTTTCGTATCTAAAGCCCGCTGTTGCGTATAAAGGCATGCCTGCAAGTTCAGCTTCAAAGTCGAACTCTGTATAAAACGAGAACGTATCTTCAGTGATCTCAAACGACTTATTACGTTTAACTGCGTCAAAACTAATAGGCTGACCATTCGCCGCAGCTATTTGCTCAAGGTAAGCAAAATTTGCCTCGCCATCGTGTGCAAGCCATGACGTTGGCATTCGACCGCTGCCGCTTACATCACCTAAAAAGTCATCCCCTGCGTCAAATACGAATTGCGCTAAGCCATCCATACTTGGATCATCCGGGTAACCACAAAAAGTACAGTGAATACCAACACCTTCGTTGTCCCAACGATCAAGGTTTTTAGTTTCTGTTGAATACATAGCGCCAAATTTGACCGAAACTAGGCCAGAGGTGCCATCGTTATACCAAATATTATCCCAGCGAAATTGATCCACGGTATCTTCTACAGCCCAACCACGGCGTAGCATTACATGTGCTCGGCTATTGGCGGTATCTAAATGGTTTGATACGCCATCGGGCGTAACAGCAGGGTTATAGGCAACACCGTCAAGCTCTTGCTGACCGCTGTAAATATTGGGATTAGCAGAGGCAAACTCACTTGCGTAAGGTAGTATGCCGCCATCTACTTCAAATCGAACTCGGTTAGCATAGCCAATCAAGGACAGCTGATCGCCACCACCGTTATTAGCCTCACGCTCAGCCTTTGAGTGGCTTAAATCAAATTTCATATTTAAATTATCGTTTACATGCCAATCAAAGTTTAAACCTAATGCGCTAGAGCTTGTTAAGCGATCAAACTTTTTAGCGTGCATATCAGTAGCAAGGCCTACCTCTTGATATAAATCAACCACAGTACCATTTTCGTCTACGGTTGGGCCTGCAGCCCCGCCAAAGCCTTCTATGTTTGGCGCTGTAAACCAATGCCCGTATGACGTGGTGTCTGCTTCTACATCGAAATCAGAATAAAGCCCATCAGCTGTTATGACTAAATCATCTGAGGGTGCATACTGTATAACTAAATTTGCATTAGTACGTGTACGTGTTTCTGTAGTAACTTTATGATCATAGTTACGCGGCGAAAAAATATTACCGGTGTATGCTTGCCCGCTTTGAGTTTGCGGGTTTGGGACGCCTACATTTTCTAACCAGCCATCTACCTGCGCTTGGTTTAAGCGTGTTTCGCGCTCTTGGCGAGAAACAGCAAATAACACACCCAGTGTGTCATCATTAAACGTATTGCTGATTAACCCAGATATCTCAGGTGTAGTTTCTTCACTATTTTCATCGTAAATACCCTTAACACTGCCCGCAACTTTAAAGCCATTAATAGCAAATGGGCGCGCTGTATTTACATTGACTGTTGAACCAATACCACCTGACTGCTTTGTGGCTGTTGAGGTTTTAAATACGTCTAAGCTTTTAACCAGCTCTGATGCAATGGTATCAAAACTAAAGGCACGGCTTTGATTTTCAGAGGCCATTTGGCGTCCATTTACAAGCACTGTATTAAACTGAGGGCCAAAACCACGTACTGTAATGAGCTGCCCTTCACCGCCTGAACGGTCTATTGAAACCCCTGTAATACGCTGTAAAGACTCAGCTAAATTTGTGTCAGGAAATTTACCAATATCTTCAGCTGAAATGGAGTCAACCACGCCACCCGCTTCTCTTTTGGCATCCATAGCTCGGCCAAGCGAGCCTCTAATTCCGCGTACTTCAATTATTTCTGGTTCTTGTGCTGCTGTCTCTGCTACTGCAGGGAGCGTTGCCATTGTGCTTAGTACAGCTAGTACAGCACTCGACACGCCATTTTTTTTATAGTTAGCCATGTTGTCAGTTCTCTCGAAGCTTGGATCTATTAAAATAGATATTTGCCCATCTTCGCTAACATGCGGTTGCAAACCTGTGCCATCGAGTAAAATCTGTAATGCGTTTATTATTGAATACTCGCCAGCAATAGTATTTGTTTGTAACTGCTGAATTTTATCCAGCGGAAAAAGCAAAGTAATATCGGCTTGCTCGGCAAAATTTATTAGCGATAAATCGGCCCTTTGTCTAGGAATATTAAACACTGCTTTATCGTTTACAGGGCTCGCTTTTACCTCGGTGGTGAATAAGCTAAAAACCAGCACATAAATTGGTAAACAAAGCGGCAAATGCACATATTCCTTGTGTATAGTTTTTGGCCATACACTGAACAAAGACGAGTGACTTTTTATTTTCCTCCATAAATATTTTTTATTTTTTTTAAATAAATTATTTTTTTGACTTGCCATGCTAATTTGTTTTTGCCTTGATTATTTTTATTGTTAGCGTTTTTACTTGTATTTTTAAACGATTAAAAATACAGTCCAAATTGCCATTTTTTACTTATTAATTAAAAAGTTAAAGTTTTTAAAATGAATAATCAGTACCTGGTGAGGTATTTGTAATGAAAAAAACTGTAGTACACTTCGCCTTTACATTACAAGCTTTATGCCCCGTGCGGTTAATGAACATTAAATTTAAAAAATAAAATGCTGATTTATTTTTTAAGTTTAATGGCGGATTTTTTCTTACCATTCGTCTTAGTTTGTAGTGGCAAAGCAATAACAATAATTGCCGTAAACACACACACGAGACACACACTAAATGACGAAAGACACACTTTTTTATAAGGTCTATTTGGCCTCGCGCAAAAGTCTCTCAAATGTAGTTGCACGCATAGTGCCGCCACATGAAATTGAAGATATAGTGCAAGAAACTTATGTGCGAATTTGTCAGATTAAAAACACTGAAAACATAAGCTCACCAAAATCTTTTATTTATAAAACGGCGCGAAATTTAGCGCTCGATTACCAAAAGCAAGCCAATATACGCCTAGTCGATGGGATCGACAACATGGAAGCGTTAGAGCAACTCTTAGCGGAGCATCAGCAAGACGAAATGTATGAAAAAGCACTAACCGATAGTGAGTTTTCTAATTTTTGTGAAGCCATACGGCTTTTACCCGTGCAGTGCCGCAAAGTGTTTGTATTAAAAAAAGTGTATGGTTATTCGCAGCGAGAAATTGCTGCTCAATTAAACCTTAGTGAAAGTACCGTGGAAAAACATATAGCAACAGGCATGAAACGTTGTACGCAATTTATGCGTCAATCTAAAAAAAGTGTTTATGAGCAACCAAATACTTCTTCCCAGCTAAATGCAGGAGGTAGGAATGACTAATATTCATCACATAAACGAGCGTAACACTAGCGACGATTCGCGCCTTGATGAAGCCAGTGAGTGGCTGGCTAAACTTGATCGTGGATTGACTAAATCTGAAGAGCAAGCGCTAAAGCAATGGTTAGCACAATCTTATAAAAATGTAGAAGTGTTACTTGAGGTAGCAAAGCTGTGGGATAAAATGGACGATCTCAGTCGTTTGTCAGATTTATTTCCACAAACACCAGTAAAACAAAAACGTCTCCCTATGTGGTTGGGTGCAACTGCTGCTTCTATTTTATTAGCGGTTGCACTTAGCCTTTTTCAAGAAGCGTTTAACTTTTCATTTTTTTACCCAGTTAATCAGTCAGCAGTGGTTGCTAAACAACTTAATTTTCAAACCGACGTAGGTGAAAGTAAGGACATACTGCTTTCTGATAAAAGCAAAATCACCTTAAACACAAATAGCTTCGTTCAAGTGAGGTATACCCAACACTCTCGCGTAATAAATTTACTGCGTGGCGAAATTCATATAGACGTAGCTCACGATAAAACGCGTCCTTTAAGTGTTATCGCTGGTGATAAAGTTATTCAGGCTGTTGGTACTGCATTCAATGTAGAAGTAGGTCAAAAGCAAATAGAACTCATTGTGACAGATGGCAAAGTCCTTGTTGCAGAGCAAAAAGCCGAATCGTTACCCAACCTTTCCCTGGGGACTAATAAACAAGGACAGTATTTATCAAATAGTTCAACTTCCGTGTCAAAGGGAGAAAAACTTGATTTAAGCTTTAAAGGTAAAATTGCTAAAGCGGTCGAAAAAGTTGATCCTATGGATGTAGCCGCTAGATTATCTTGGCGCAAAGGTAGCTTAATATTTAGAGGTGAATCACTTGCTGAAGCCATGGCTGAAATCAGCCGCTATACAAATATAGATTTTGAGCTTTCAGAAGATGACCGTCTCAAACAAGTACAAGTAGCTGGCATGTTCAAAACGGGCGATATTAAAGGACTATTAGAAGTATTAAACAATAATTTTAATATTGATTATGAGAGAGTTAGCCCTGATAAAATTCGCCTAAAATACGCTGCACCACACGTCTCAATTTAGTAAAGTACACAATAATAAAAACCAGGACACACAATTATGACATCACCTATCTCGCCGAGCAGTAATAGCTCGGCCCACACATTGGGCACATGCTCTCTTTTTTATGTAATTTTTATATCGGCCGTGGCTGCTATTGGTGGCTTTTTATTTGGTTTTGACTCGGGCGTTATTAACGGCACGGTGTCGGCACTCGGTAATGCTTTTAATTCAAGCAGTGTGGCTACGGGATTTAATGTTGCCTCGGTATTATTAGGGTGCGCCGTGGGGGCACTTGCTGCGGGGCCACTGGCTGATAAATTTGGTCGCCGTGCCATTATGATCATCACCGCGATTATTTTTGCTATTAGTGCGTTTGGCTCAGGCATTAGCGAAAGCTCGGCCGAGTTTATTTTTTACCGCTTATTTGGTGGCTTAGGTATTGGTGCTGCATCGGTATTGGCGCCGGCTTATATTGCAGAGGTTGCACCACCCGCACTTCGTGGTCGTTTAGCTACACTTCAACAACTCGCTATTGTATTGGGCTTGTTTGCTGCGTTTTTAAGTAACTATTTAATTGCTGATGCAGCAGGTAGTGCGCAAAACATTTTAATGCTTGATATAGCCGCTTGGCGCTGGATGTTTTGGGTTGAGCTTGTGCCTGCAATACTGTTTTTAGTGGGTGTGTTGTTTATTCCTGAGTCGCCTCGTTATTTAGTGGCGCAAGGTAAAGTAGACGATGCAAAAACGGTATTTAGTAAAATTTCGAACGACAGTGCTGATGCGCAAATAAGCGATGTTAAAAGCTCTTTGCATAGCGATAAAAAGCCGAGTATTCGTGATTTATTTATTGATGGCAGTAAAAAAGTACACCCAATTGTTTGGGCGGGTGTTGCGCTGAGTGTATTTCAGCAATTTGTAGGTATTAACGTGGTATTTTATTACGGCTCTGAGCTTTGGCAAGCTGCTGGGTTTGACGAGTCGCAATCGCTATTTATAAATGTATTAGCGGGTACTACTAATATTGTATCGACCTTTATTGCTATTGCCCTTGTTGACAAAATTGGTCGGAAACCACTTTTACTTGTGGGCAGTGTGGGTATGTTTATTAGCTTAAGTGCGCTTACTTATATATTTGGCAGCGCAGGCCTTGATGAAGCAGGCAAGCTTGCACTTAGCGATAACATGGGTACATTTGCGCTTATTATGGCTAACTTATTTGTGGTATTTTTTGGTTTAAGTTGGGGCCCGGTTGTGTGGGTGTTATTAGGCGAGATGTTTAATAACCGTATTCGCGGCGCAGCGCTTGCTGTTGCTGCAAGCGCACAGTGGATTGCTAACTTTGCCATTACCATGACCTTCCCTATTATGCTGGCTAATATTGGCCTTGCAGGTGCGTACGGCTTTTATGCGTTATCGGCACTTATTAGTATATTTTTTGTTGTTAAATACATTAAAGAGACCCGAGGTAAAACACTTGAGTCTATGTAATTAGCCCAATAAAAAGCGGTGAACCCTCTCACCGCTTTGTGTTTTTTAGTTAAATGATTGATTCAACAGTTGTATGCAAGGATTAAGAAGTTACTGCGCTAAATATTGAATTCACTACCCACCCTTAATATTCTTTTTTACTATAAGTAATCGATTTAAATTCCTTTTTTGAATATAGAAAATTAGCTATTGTCCGCCTTTTCCAACTACGTATGTCTGTCAAAATGAAAAATAAGTTAGTATCTGGTTTGGCCCTAACCTTTACCCTAGGTTCTTTTAACGTACTTGCTACCAATGGGTATTTTACTCATGGTTATGGCATGACCCACAAAGGCATGGCAGGTGCAGGTGTTGCGCTATCGGAAGAATTGATGTCGGGTGCAAATAATCCTGCTAGCTTTAATGTAAATGACACTGAAATTTCAGTTGGGTTAGAGTTATTTTCACCTGATAGAAAATACACAGCTTCATCTGTAGATACGTTTTATCCTAATGCGCTTTATCTTGAAGCAAAAACCCAAAAAAGTGATAACACGTTATTTGCCATTCCTGAATTTGCCATTGGCCACCAGCTCAATGACAAAATAAATATTGGCTTATTAGTTTACGGCAATGGCGGCATGAACACCGACTACAACGCCGAGTCAGAACCCGAAGGCGCATTTTATGCTGGCACGACTGGCGTTGATTTAAAGCAGATGTTTATTAGCCCAACTATTAACTACCAGTTAAATGAGCAAACAAAAGTGGGGGTTTCACCTATTTATGTTGTGCAACAGTTTAAAGCGACAGGCCTTGGAAACTTTGCGCCTTTTTCGCAATCGCCCCAAGCGCTTACAAATAATGGCACCGACACCAGCACAGGTTTAGGTGTACAAGTGGGTATAACTCAAACCGTAGGCACATCGTTTAGCTGGGGTGCCAGTTACCGATCATCGGTGTCTATGGATGAGTTTGATAGCTATAAAGGTTTATTCGCAGAAAACGGTGGCTTTGATTTACCAAGCTCGATTCAAATTGGTGCCGCTTATAAGTTAACGCCTACAAACCAGGTTGTATTTGATTGGCAAAAAATAAACTACAGTGAAGTTAAAAGCATTGCCAATCCAATGAGTAACTTAATGTCTGCACCTTTAGGTGCAAGCGCAGGTGCTGGGTTTGGCTGGGAAGATATGGATATATATAAATTAGGCTATCAGTGGCAGCGCACTGCAAAACAAAAAATTCGCTTTGGTGTTTCATACACGCAACAGCCTATTCCATCGTCTGAGGTGTTATTTAATATTTTAGCGCCGGGTGTACAAGAGTGGCATTTTACAACGGGTTTTAGTCATAAAGTTAGCGAAAAAGTACAATTAAACGCTATGGCTTTTTACTCGCCAGCTAAAAAAGTATCGGGTGCAAATTTTTTAGCGCCTAACCAACAATTATCAATTGAAATGCAACAGTCTGGTGTTGGTGTATCTATTGTTTGGGGAATTTAAAATGGTAACCGAATTTACGCCCATTTCAGCCGCTTTAGGCGGTGCTTTAATAGGTATAGCCTGCGCACTATTACTGGTTTTATTTGGCAAAGTAGCCGGTATTTCAGGATTAGTTAAATCGCTGTTCACCCCATTAAAACCCGATAATGTATGGAAAGTATGCTTTATTGCAGGCTTACTAATTGCAGGCGTTGCTACCTCATTTATTGCACCTGAATTATTAGAGGGCGATTTAAATATACCTTCTTGGTTAATTATTGTAGCGGGACTTTTAGTGGGTGTAGGTACCTCACTTGCAAATGGTTGTACAAGCGGGCATGGCGTGTGTGGTATGTCGCGTTTTTCTACTCGCTCTTGGGTTTCAACATGTGTGTTTATGCTTGTTGCCGTTATCACTGCTAACTTAATTGGATAAAACATGAAAGCAATTACATCGGTGTTTTTAGGCTTTATTTTCGGCTTAGGTCTTATTATTAGTGGAATGACTAACCCTGATAAAGTACTCAATTTTTTAACCTTTGGCGAGAACTGGGATGGCAGTTTAATTATTGTAATGGCGGTAGCCATGGGAATAATGATGTTGGCGTGGTTTTGGGTTTCTAAAAAAGACAGCCCATTTTTTGGTGAAACATTTAGCCTGAGTAATCTAAAAAATGTAGATCGTAGATTAATTACGGGCTCTGTTTTGTTTGGTTTAGGGTGGGGATTGAGTGGTATTTGCCCAGGCCCAGGCTTGGTTCAGTTAGTGTCACTCAAAATGGAGTTTTGGCTGTTTTTTGCCTCGGTACTGGGTGGAATGTGGTTGGCCAAAAAAATATAATCCTCTATTGCCGAGCTTGTCTCGGCAATACACCTTTTTTATTCTAAACATAGGTACATAACTTGCTGTAATAAATATAAATATATTTATTAGGTTTAAGTTATGCTCAAAAATACGCTTGACGTTATTAACAACACCCCTTGGTTGAGTACAGCAGCTTACCTTTTACTCATAACTATACTCTTGTTTTTTATTCGTTTTTTTATAATGTATTGGTTAAAAAAGTGGACATCAAAAACCACTTTTACCTTCGATACCCTACTTCTTGATTCAATATCTAAACCACTCACACTTTGCACATTTATTGTGCTAATCACCATTTTGGAGCACGATACATTCGTTATTGACCCCGAGTTAGCGAACCGAATTCCGTTCAACAGCATCAATATTGTATTAGCTTTACTTGCACTTATTTTCTTTTTAAATCACTTTATTATTGGCACGGTTAATCACTACGCTAAACAATCTGCCGTTATATTCAATTCTCAAAGTATTATTAAGGGGGTTATTCGCGTTACATTGTTTTCAGTAGGGTTGTTGGTTTTATTAGGCACATTGGGTATTTCAATTACACCTATTATTGCATCTCTTGGTATTACGTCATTGGCGGTGGCACTTGCCTTACAACCCACCCTTGAAAACTTTTTTTCGGGCGTGCAGCTTGTTATAGATAAACCCATACGGGTCGGGGATTTTATTGAGCTTGAGTCAAAGGAGCAAGGCTTTGTAGAAAAAATTGGTTGGCGCTCTACGTGGGTTAAAATGCTGCCAAATAATATGATTATTATTCCTAATAGTCAGCTTTCTAAATCGCGTATTATTAATTACTTTTACCCCGAAAAAGAGCTGAGTGTACCTGTAGATGTAAGCGTACATTACAGCTCAGACCTAGAATTTGTAGAGCAAGTAACGCTTGAAGTTGCGCGACAAGTACTGATTGACCATGAGTGGGGCGTTGATGATTACAATACCTTTGTGGTGTATCACACCTTTGATAACTCAAGTATTAATTTTACCGTAATGCTGCGCGCAAAAGAGTACTTTAATCGGTTTTGGGTTAAATCTGCTTTTATTAAAGCGCTGCACAAACGCTATAACCAAGAAGGTATTGTGATCCCCTTTCCTATTACAGCTATTAACACAGCGCAAGAAGCCGCTAATTTTAATAGTGATAAAAATTAAGCGCGAGATAAGCTCGCGCTTAATTTACTTTAAAATTTATAGGTTACTTGGCCTACTATTTCACGTGGGCTGCCCGGGAAGTGGCCGTTACGCTCACTAAAGCCACTTACTGCATATTCTTTATCAAATATATTATTAATATTTACGCTTAATAACACATCATCAAAGCGGGTAGTCCAGCTCATATCAAATACAGTAAAAGGTTTAACTTTTTGGCCATCTTGGCTTATTTGCTCGCTTACGTAATTTGCGCCAAATGCTATAGACGAGTCGATGCTATCAAGCGCAAAACGCGACCATAAACCAGCTTGGTGGCGCGGGGCATTAGCAAAACGAGAGCCATCACCGTAGGTGCTTGAAATAGTATCGCCCGTTACACCCTCAACAACCAGTGTATCGTTATATGCGTAGTTAGCAGTTAGCGTCCAGTGCTCGGTTAAATCGCCCACCAGCGTTGTTTCAAACCCACGGCTTTCTACCTCACCTATATTTAAAAGCGCTGCAATGCCGTCACCCGCGCCAGTGTCGTCTGGGTTACTCATTACTACGTTTTCTTTATTAATTTGGTAAATAGCAAAGGTGCTCATAATTTTGCTATTAAGCCATTGGTTTTTAATACCAATCTCGGTTTGTTTACCGGTTTCTGGGGTTAAGTTGCCCTCGCCCTCTACATCTTCTTGATCGCCTGATGATGCGGGGTTAAAGCTTTCTGAGTAATTTATGTATACCGATGTGTTTTCAACAGGTTGGTATGTAACAGCCACGCGCGGTGTTATATCGTTATCTGAGTAACTGTAACCGGTTTCTTTGTTTAGCTCTTTAAAATGGTCATAGCGCAGGCCGGCAATCACGGTCCATTGCTCGTTAATGCTTACAACATCTTGTACGTATAGGCCAAAACGGTCAGTATCAACACCATCGCGGTTCATGTCTGTCAGGTTATAAGTACTTGGGTCGGTTTCGCCGTAATTTAAGTCAAATATTTTTAAGTTAGCCACACCGTCTGCTTCATAACGGGCGCGTAAGTAATCGTACTCGGTATCGACTATGTGGTAGTCGCCACCAAACAATACTTGGTGCGCTAATTGGCCTTGCTCAAAGCTATAAACAAAGTCGGTGGTTAAGCTTGTTTCTTCGTTGGCGCGGTATTGCTTTCGGTATTCGCGTTTAATGGTTTCGTCATCAATGTTGGCTTCACCATCGCCGTTTACATCTACCCAGCTTTGCGACTCATGGTAGGCTTGGTCGCGTTCGTTATCCATGTAACGAAGTGTGCTACTTACCGAAAAATCATCATTAAAGTAATGCTTTAGCTCGGCTTGCAGCACTAACGCTTCCATGTCTTGGTAGTCAAATGCTTCGTTTGCGTTGTAACTTGGGTCAACTAAAAAATTACCGTTATCACCTACCGGTACACCACGTAAACGGTTACCGCCTAAGTCTTGTTTGATGTAGTCAACACTTGTGGTTAGTGTGGTTGAATCTGTTAAATCAAATAATAAACCACCGGTAAACTCACTGTTTTTTGAATCTGCATTATTACGAAAGCTGTCTTGCTCCTCGTAATAACCACCTACACGATACGCCATGGTGTCGGTTAAACCGCCGGTCATATCAAGTGATGCACCACGTGTGTTGTAATTGCCAAGCGTTAGCTTTAGCTCTTTGCTTTGCGTGTACGAGGGCTTTTTAGTCACATAGTTGATCATACCGCCTGGCTCACCACCACCATATAACGCAGAGGCTGGGCCTTTTAATACTTCTACACGCGCTACATTAAATAATTGGGGTACACCAAAGCCCGAGTAAGGATCGCCACGTACGCCATCGTAAAATACATTGGCTTCGTCTCTAAAACCACGAAAAGTTACACCCGAATAACTGTACTCACTTACCCCTGCTATTGAACGGTATAAATCGGTAATGTCGCGCGCAGCTTGGTCTATAATAAGTTGCTCGGTTAATACCTGCGCAGATTGCGGTAATTTAATAAGATCTAAATCCGTTTTAGTCCCAATTTTACTTTCGGTTTCTAGGTAAAACTGCTGAGCACGGCCTGTTACTTCAATTGTTTCAATTTCGTTATTTTGCTCGGCAAATGCTACATTAGAAAAAGCAGAAAAAGACGCAGCAATACTGAGCGCCAAATATTTTTGGTTAAACATGTTGATCCAGAAAAGACGATTACAAAACAACGCGAATGATAACGACTATCATTAATATGTGCAATGTAAATAATTTCATATTCATCCTTATTTTTCGAATGAAGAGTTTTGAGCAACACGCTAAATTGGCAACTCAACTGTGAATAAATTAATTAGCATTACTGGAATACAATATTGATATAATATAACATATCCAAAATTGCAATTTAGTAAGATTATTAAATGATAAATAAACTGCCCGTCACAGTGTTATCAGGTTTTTTGGGGGCTGGTAAAACCACTGTATTTAGCCATATTCTTAATAACAGACAAGGTAAAAAAGTCGCCGTTATAGTAAACGATATGAGCGATATAAATATCGATGCAGCCGCTATTAAAAGTGGTGTATCGCTCAATCACAGTAACGAAAAACTAGTCGAAATGAGTAACGGTTGTATTTGCTGCACACTACGAGAAGACTTACTTATTGAAGTGGGCAAACTTGCCAAAGATGGGCGTTTTGATTACCTCATTATTGAATCTACAGGTATATCTGAGCCCCTCCCCGTTGCCGAAACATTCACCTTTGCCGACGAAAACGGGGTTTCACTTGGTGATGTTGCCACCCTCGATACCATGGTAACAGTGGTTGACGCGGTTAACTTTTTAAACGACTACGAACAAGCAAATGATTTACAAGATACCGGCGAATCATTAGGAGAAGACGACGAGCGAAGCGTAGCCGACTTACTTGTTGACCAAGTTGAATTTGCTGATGTTATTTTAATTAGTAAAACTGATTTAATTACAAACGATGAATTAAATAGACTCACTGCCATTTTAAATACGCTCAATACTCAAGCTAACATTATTCCTATTTCAAACGGGCATATTAATATTAACCAAGTGCTAAACACCGGTTTATTTAATTTTGAACGTGCCCAACAAGCATCGGGTTGGCTTAAAGAAATGCGTGGTGAACATATTCCCGAAACCGAAGAGTATGGTATTAGCAGCTTTAATTACACCGCGCGCCGCCCATTTGATCCTGAAAAGTTTTATAACTTTTTGCACAACACCGAGCAATTTGGCAAGCTTATTCGTTCTAAAGGATATTTTTGGTTAGCAACACGTCCTTTATTTTGCGCGCAGTGGAGCCAAGCTGGCGGTATAGCGCATTACGGGTTTGCAGGCATGTTTTATAAAGCAATACCTAAAAAAGACTGGCCCACAGAGCCCGAACTACTTGCTGATATAAACAGTAAGTGGTTAGAGCCCTTTGGTGACATGCGCCAAGAGCTTGTGTTTATTGGTCAGTCGTTAGATAAAAAAGCCATGATTAAAGCGCTTGATGACTGCCTACTCCCAGAAGATGCTGTTCTAAAAGGTAAAGATTTTTGGAAAACCTTTAACGACCCGTTTCCTATTTGGGAGGAAGAGTAATGAATGCCCTAGCCCCAATAACAGCCCAAGTAAAACCGGCTGAACCGCTATATCGAAGAGCAGCTATAGAGTGTGACGCCAATGTATTGCCACAAATTTATAACCAAGACACTAACATTGTTATTTGGCAAAGAGACCTTGAGCAAACATTAACAAGTGCAGTTAATACACTCATTAGCGCTAATGCTTTAAAACCAATTGAGCTTGCGGTATCGCCCGATGATGCGTTTGATCAATTAATAAAAGCGCTTAAGCCTGAAGATAATAACCGCGATGAAATTAAAGCTTTGTGTGAAGACATTGCACTGTTGGTTGAAATGTTTTGCTGCCTGTTTGATTTAAAACGCGCCGGTTTAAGGCTAAAAATATTAGAAAAACCTATGTGCCCGCGTTTTCATGTAGACAAAATTCCGTGTCGATTAGTGACTACTTATCACGGCGTTGCAACGCAATGGTTAAATCACAGCGATGTAAGCCGCTCAAAGCTAGGTACTGGTAATTTAGGTAAACCCGATGAAGAGTCTGGCTTATTTAATAGCCTAAATAATATTAACCAGCTAACAGAAGGAGATGTTGCACTGCTTAAAGGCGAATACTGGGATGAAAACGAAGGCGCAGGTTTAGTGCATCGCTCGCCACCGTTGGCTGGAACTAATAGCGCCCCTAGGTTACTGCTTACTCTCGATTTTATATAAAATTAAAGCACTATTCATAAAGGCCATATTTTGTCTGGCCTTTATCAATTATACTTAACCTATCTTTGTAAGGTTATTAGCAATAACACTATATAAACCCTGAGAGTTAACCGGTTTTGAAATAAAGTCATCCATACCTACATCTAAACAACGCTGCTTATCTTCTTCATATGCATTGGCTGTAATAGCGATAATTGGAACCCTTTTATCTTCCCCTATTTCATTTTCGCGAATGCGTATAGTACATTCATAACCGTCCATATTAGGCATTTGACAGTCCATTAAAATTAAATCAAACACATTATTTTTTAATGCTTTCAGCGCTTCTAAGCCGTCGTTTGCCATTGTAATAGTAACAGCTGTTGGCTCTAACATTTTTGCAATTACTTGGCGGTTTATAGGATTATCTTCTACTAGCAAAATATGCTTATTGATCAAATCTGGTAAAGATTGCTCTTGTACACGTTTTGCTAAATCGACAATTTTCGCTTCAGGTGCATGTATCGAAAACTTAATCGTACTGCCTAAACCTGGCACGCTATTGAGGGTTATTTCACCCTCCATTTTTTTAATCAAACCTTGGCAAATAGCCAGCCCAAGCCCTGTACCGCCATACTTACGAGCTACGCTAGCATCTGCTTGGGTAAACTCACTAAAAAGTAATAGTTGCTGCTCTTTTTCAATCCCAATTCCGCTATCAGACACACTTACCGTCAGTTGCTCATCTTTGTAATCAAACGATAAACGCACAAACCCAGCCTGAGTAAACTTTTGTGCATTTGACAATAAGTTAATAATTATTTGATTTAAACGTAAGTCATCTACATTTAAGCAATCGGGTAAGTCTGGGCTGCGCTGAATAATAAACTCAACATTGTTAGAATGAATAATGGGTGAGAATAACGAGTGTATATTTTCTATAAACGGAGCAAGC
This sequence comes from Pseudoalteromonas sp. ECSMB14103, assembly GCF_000813065.1. Taxonomy (NCBI): domain Bacteria; kingdom Pseudomonadati; phylum Pseudomonadota; class Gammaproteobacteria; order Alteromonadales; family Pseudoalteromonadaceae; genus Pseudoalteromonas; species Pseudoalteromonas sp. ECSMB14103. The sequence goes on from NZ_JWGY01000009.1 coordinate 108,118, forward strand.
AAAGTAGCACGGGGGCTTATTTGCATAGCGTTAGCTTCAATTTTAGAAAAATCTAAAATATCATTTAATATTTGTAGTAAATTTTTTGAGCTTTTTTGTTGTGTTTCAAGAAGGTCACGCTGCTCATCGGTAAGGGTGGTATCACGAAGTAATACCTCACCCATACCTAAGATCCCGTTCATAGGCGTGCGCAGTTCATGACTCATATTGGCCAAAAACTGTGACTTAGCTTTATTAGCTTCATTAGCAGATTTAACTGCTTTTGTTAGCTCATCTGTTTGCTCTGCCACTTTAACTTCCAATTGCTGGTTAAATTGGCTTAACTGTTTATTTAGATCCTGATTTTTAATATTAGACGCTTGTAAGCTCTCTATTGAGTCCCTTAACGCACTTCCCAGCATCTTAAACTGCTCTTGTAGCTGCAGTACTTCGTACCAACTAGACTCTGTATTAAAATGTTGTTTTTCTGATTTATCAAAACCATGCATTAAATTAGTTAAACCAATAATTGGCTGAACTAATAAGTTAGACAAATGATGTATAAACAACACCACTAAAAATATCAACACTGCACTAAATAATATTGTTGGTAACCAAGCACTTGCTACTACCTTTGTTAAGTGCTTACGATTGTAAAACGTGATGACCTGCCATTTACTAACAGTATCAACATACTGATTGGTATGAAATACTTCATTATTAACAGAACGGAACAGTTGATTATCGCCCAAGTTACTTATCGTAAAATCTAAAGTTTTAAAGTCAGCCAAAATGTCAAATTGTGCTAATGAGCTAAAAACAATCCTTTGCTCAGCATCGAGTATAATTAGCTCACCAGTTTGGTTAAACAAATTCGGTATATATTGCTCTAAACGTTCAAGCTTTAACGACCCTTCCACTACACCATAAAACTCATCATTTCTGTAAATAGGCGCAGAAAGTGCAACTATAGGTTCATTACCAAGGCCACGCCCCTGAAACACACCACTGCTATAACCTTGAGGATACTGTTTAGCTTGAGAGAAATAAGGGCGGTCGTTTACAAAGCGCTTTTCTTCACTAAGTCCTTCTAATAATGTGCTGGGAATACTTTTAGCTACATAGCCATTTGGCATTGCATATAAGCTTGTAGTAAAACCTGGGTATAAATCCATTAACTGCGTTAACTGTTGTTGTATAGTAATTCCACCACCTATGGCATCACTGCTCATTACCACCGCGTTTTTATGAAACTGTAAATAGTCATTCAACTGTGTGCTAATTGATTTCGCTTTTTCTTCAAGCTGAGCATTTACCTCATACTCTATGCGTGAGTGATGATCGTTCACTAAAAAAACACTTGTAACAAGGACAACCAAAACAATAATGACGCTGACAACATAGCTAAGAATACGGGCGAGTGGGCGTCCTTGATAAGCACGACTAGCAAAGGGAACAAATATGCTCATCAAATCAACGAGTGCTAAGCTTATTAATGCATTTACCAGGTATTTAAACACTGCAACAATAAGCGTTAGCGATGCTAAATCCATTACAAACTGGCCTATACCCCAAATGATAGGCAGTCCAACTAAAAACCAAAATACGGCACCTAAGGGTAAGATAGGTTTAGAGCGCCTTAAACAAAAAACATAAAGCCATAAAAGCTCCAACAAATAAACTATGCTGGGCCAACAGTGCCCCCATCTATAGAGTAAAAAGCTTGAGACAATTGCGAGCGTAAGGCAGGAATAACGCAGTCCAGTGAATACTAAGCTGCATAAAACAAAAAATTGTCCAAATAAAAATTCAGAACTATCGAAAAAATACAGGGGTAAAAGGTTAACCAACCCGCCTATTAACCCTAATAAAATAGCTAGTGCCCACTTACTTCTTTGAGACATTACAACAACCCTTGGGCATCTGATTTAACATGTGTAGCGTTAACGTTAACGTATTATTTCATTATTGCGCAATATCTAAGTGTTGTCTATATAGCAGAAATATAGGGAATATCAGAAAATAAACTTGTGTGTATTTGGTTAAAGTTTTTTAAATTGATTAGCTGTAGTCACCCAAATGAGGAATTTGGGTGGCAGTCTTACCAGCCACATCTCGGCACACACGTCACAAACTGTGGCTGCTCCCTTCCGGGCCTGACCAGGTTCGCCTGCTAGTGTTGCGAGAGGACCAATAAGACTACCATTGAGGGCCTTGGTTGGCGCGGAAGAGATTATCTCTACTTTTACTGTGTTATTCAAGGGATAATCAAAAAAGAAGGTGCGATTGCATACTTCATATACAATCGCGGCTTTTAAATTTAATTTGTGACTGTTATTTGCTCTCTAATTGCGCTTTTATATTACGAAGTGCTGCTTTTACTTTTTTCATGTTGTCTGGACCCATGCGTAAAAGCTGTTTTTGAGCAGCCGGAAGTTGCTCCCACTCAGAAAACGCATACTGATAAGTTACTGAGTCACGTAAAAGTGGTAAGGCGCCTTCAGGCTCCGGAGTATCAAGTAGTAAATCGATAGCGTCGTTCAATGTTTGTTTAAACTCGTCATCGCCATAACCAATTTCAGTGTATGCATCGTTAATAAGTGGCTGGTACTCTTCAAACATACGGACCACTTGCGCTGCACTCATGCTAGTAAAAATTTTTACATACGGTGTGTAACGCTCATAACTATTTGGATCAATTGTTAAAATATCCCCTTCGGTAACACTAAAGCTTTCTTGAGGTTTAATAACAGGATTGTGTTTTTTAGCTACTTTGCCTTGAGCTAAGTTGTCAATAAAAACAACACCTCGACGAATAACATCATCAGTGACTAATAGGCTCATCACAGAGTCACTTAGGTACTCGTCAATTTTGGCAACAACCATAGTATCACTATCGTTTAAGGCAGGTAGCGTAGCTACTTCTGGTTCAGGTTCAGGTTCAACTATGCGCTGCGCTGGCACTTCGAGCTCTGCGGGCTGTTCAACTGTTGTTGGCTCTTCTGGCTCAATTATATCTGGTTCATTTAATGGCTTAAGTTCCATTATTGGCCGCTCTTTAACGGGCTCTGTTGCTTCTATGCGCGCAACCGGTTCGTCACTTGGTTTAAGTAATATAAATGCAACTACACAGGCAACAACAATTAGCGTAATAATGGCAAGAAGTAAGTTACTGTTTGTTGAGCGTTTTTGAACATCTGGTGAGTCTGACATACGAACTCCATAAAAAATAAAAATGCGATATCACTTAGAGTAGGCTAAGTGGATTAAATTCATTCTGTTCGAGTTTTTTATTAAATCAATAGTTATCTTAAGTTAGACATGCTGAATTCAGCATTAAATTATACAGTTATAACTCTATGAACAGTTAACCTTTGATTCTTCTAGCTTAAAGACTTACAGTTAATAAATAAAGTAAAGACGTTGAACAGTTTAACCACCAATATGAAAATTAAGCAAATAGATCCCAAAAAACCTAAAACAGCCTTATTACTCACTGGTGGTGGTGCTCGAGCGGCGTATCAAGTAGGTGTTTTAAAAGCGCTAGCGCATAGTATGCCACGTACGGCACCTCTTCCTTTTAGAATAATAAATGGTACGTCTGCAGGCGCAATAAACTCTGCAGCCTTGGCTTGTTATGCCTCTTGTGCGCACTTAGCAGTGCGAAAATTAGAATCTGTTTGGAAAAACTTTTCGACCTCAATGGTGTATAAAAGTGATTTTTTAAGTGTATTTGGCCATATTGCGCGTAATATTTTAACTAGCTTTCAATCAGAGCATATTAACCACCCACCAGCAAGCTTGCTTAATAACCGCCCTTTACGTGGTTTACTTAACGAAATTTTAGACCTGCATCGCATAGAGCGTAATTTACACCGAAACTATTTAGAGGCGCTTTCGATTACAGCCTCAAGCTATACCACAGGTGATTCAGTCGCTTTTTTTCAGTCAAATACACAAACAGCTTGGCAAAGAGCTAAACGAGAAGGCCGCCCAACACGCATTAATGTTGAGCATTTAATGGCATCTAGTGCTATTCCAATGGTGTTCCCAAGCGTGAATATTCATAATCATTACTTTGGTGATGGTTCTATACATCAACTATCGCCACTTAGCCCTTCAATACATTTGGGTGCCGAAAAAATATTTATCATTGGTGTAGATGAACCTAAAGAGCCGCATCTACCGGGATATACTGCGCATTATCCTGGGCTTTCTGCTGTAGCCGGACACTTGCTTGATAGTGTATTTACCGACACCATGCAGTCAGACTTAGAACGCTTAGATAGAATAAACCGCACTTTGGGGCTTTTACCTGCACGAGATAAACACCAAGAGCTAAAGCAAATAGATAGCTTTATTATTAACCCCTCACAAAACTTTAATGTCATTGCAGCACAGTATTACAACGATATGCCATGGGCGATAAAAGTATTATTGCGTACTATTGGTGTTAAAAAGCACTCTCAATCAAGTTTAACGAGCTACTTATTATTTGAAAAACGCTATACCCAGCACTTAATGGAAATAGGGTATCAAGACGGCATGGCTAAGCTACCTGAAATAAGAGCTTTTTTAGGGCTCGATTAATTTATTCAATGCCGTCTAATAAAAAATGTTCTACGCGTTCCACACGCCTTGGTTTACCTTGTAAAACGAGTATATCGTTGGCAAGCAAAATGATTTGATCTGAAGGGGCGTCTATTTCTCGGTCTTGGCGTCGCAATGCCTTAATAGATACCTTGCGCTTTACTAAATTAAGCTCATTTATACTTTTATTAACCGCATGTGCTTTATCGGGCAGAGCAACCACATGCAAATACTCTAATTTATCTGAATTACTTTCATCGTTGTTTATATGCTCACCTGTAAAAAAACTTTGCAAAAATTGATAACGATTTCTTCGCTCATCACTCACTCGCCTAATAATTCGGCTCATGGGTACACCCGACATAGACAAAACATGCGAGACTATCATTAAACTTGCTTCAAGCGTTTCTGGTACAACTTCAGTGACACCAAGCTCTCGTAGTTTTTCAAGCTGGCTATCGTCTCGGGTACGTATAAGTATTTTTACCTCTGGAGCTATTTGCTTTATTGCATCTATCACTATTTGTGTTTGTTCAAACTCGGTAAATGTAATAATCACCAACCGCGCTCGCTCTACGCCCGCACACTTTAAAATATCTTTTTGTTTAACGTGGCCAAATATTACAGGCTCACCTGCAGCCTTACCTTCTTGAACAAGTATGGGGTTACTTTCAACAGCAACATATTCAATAGCTTCTGGCTTTAAAAAGCGCGCTATAGTTTGCCCTACCCTCGAAAAACCACAGATGACTACATGGTTTGTGTAAAGTGCACTTACTTGTGGCTCGCCTTCCCATGCAATGCTTGGGCTATTTAATAACCCTAAACGCCTTAAAATATAGGGTGTTTTTTCAATTAAAAATGGCGTTAACGCCATCGATAACACACCAAGGGCAATTAAAAATGAAATGTGTTCGCTGGTTAATAATTGATGCTGCCTACCCAAAGCAATTAATACAAAACCAAATTCACCCATTTGCCACAGCATAATGCCACACGCTAAAGAGTCCTGCTTTCGTTCACCCATAAGTTGTGCACTGATGGCAACCACGGCTATTTTTAAAACCAATAATCCAAATAATGCGCCAACAATAATAAGACCATTGCTAAACACATAGAGTAAATCGAGCTGCATGCCTACGGTAACAAAAAACAGCCCCATTAAGATATCGCGAAATGGCCGTATATCGGCTTCAAGCTGGTGCCTGTAATGACTTTCACCAAGCATCATCCCGGCCAAAAATGCACCTAGTGCCATTGATAAGCCAAACATATAGGTTAGTAAACCCGCAAACAAAGCAACCAGTAGCGTAGTAAGTACAAATAACTCATCAGTGCGCACTAAGGCTATTTCGCTGAATACTTTAGGCAGTAACCATTTACCAATAGCCCACAGTAATACGCAAACAAAAGCCCCTTTAGTTAGAGAAAATGCTAACGCCCACCCAATTGTTTGTGAATCGCTTGTGGCAAATAAAGGAAGAATAATAAGTAAAGGGACTACGGCAATGTCTTGAAACAACAATACACCGATTGCTAATTGCCCTCTACGCTGATTAAGCTCACCACTTTCTTTGAGCAATTTAACGACTACCGCCGTTGAAGACAGCGCCATAATCGAACCAATAGTAAAGCTGGTAAGCAAACTGAAGTTTAAACAGTACAAAATTATAATAAGCACTAAGCTTGTTACAATCACCTGCAGTGAACCTAAGCCAAATACAATATTGCGCATGGCCATTAAGCGAGATATTGAAAACTCAAGCCCTAAGCTAAAAAGCAAAAATACAATACCAAGCTCTGCAACAAAGTCTATTTCGTGCGTATGTTCAAGCCATCCAACGCCATGGCTGCCAGCTAAAACACCTGTTGCTAGGTACGCCAAAATTGGCGGCAAACCGATGCGCTTAAAAAACCACACAAAAATAACCGCAGCGACAAGTAAGCCAAAAAATTGAGCATTAGTACTTTGCAAATTTGGCCTCCGGCTTCAATTAAACTAGGGGATGTAGTTTAACTATAGCAAGCAATTGTTTTTAAGCTAATTTTAAAATATGGCACAAAAATCGCTTAATACTTGTAAAGCAACACTCTCGGGGGAGAATTTAATGGAAAATGTCCATATTTTGACGCAACGTGTCTCTGGTCGCGGCGACTTTTTGCCGTTTTCGGCTGAACACACACCAAATAATGAAACAACGGCAACACACGAGTTAGTCGCTGAGCTTCAGACTAGTTTAGTTATTGAAGATGTATTGGCCATATACGCAAAATTTACAAAAAAGCTTTTAAACTTTACGGGATTGCAGTTTCAATCAACGCTTGGCACTGCACAAACGTCTGAAAGCGATACTAATAGCACGCCCTATATTTTTGACTTAACGATTGGAAGAGAGCACTTAGGGCAACTTATATACTTTAGTAAATACCCTTTAGGTAAAGCAATTGAAAGCAAGTTACGCTCGCTTCACTCTGCGCTAGTGTACCCACTACGTAATGCAATGATGTATAGCCGCGTGCTTAAATTGGCTACAAAAGACTCATTAACAGGTTTAAACAACCGTAGTCAATTTAATGACATTTTATCTCAAAAGCTCGAAAATTGTCGCCGCTATCAGCGCCCTTTCAGCTTAATGTTACTTGACCTAGATAATTTTAAGCAGGTAAATGACAAGTTGGGCCACAAAATTGGCGACGATACACTTAAAGAATTTGCAACGGTATTAAATTCAAGTATACGCGCTACAGATACCGTATTTAGGTTTGGTGGCGATGAATTCGCAATACTAATAGAAGACCCTGAATTCAAAACTAATCAGGTTGTATCTGAACGTATAATGCAATTTGTAAAGCAATCTAGCTTAATGTCAAAGCATGAAGTTACGGTTAGTATTGGCTATACCTTAGCAATGAGTAATGACTGCGATATAGAAATATTTTCCCGCGCAGATAAAGGGTTGTACAAAGCAAAAGCATCGGGCAGAAACTGCGCTAAAGCATATTGATTATAAGGCTTTTTTAAAAGGCTTAGCCTCCCCCGCTAAGCCTTTTTTATGAAAACCCTTGCCCTATTGCTTAATAGGCTTTGCAGGTAAAAATTTATAGATTGTCAGTGCCACACAAAAACCTAAAAAGTAACCGCTCACTAAATTTACTAAGGATGCGACGGTATCAAGAGGCGTAAATAACACTAAAACGAGTGGTAAACTCACCCCCAATATAAAAAATATGCCTCCTTTACCTAACCAATAAGCCATTAATATAACCGCTGATACAGCACCGCCCAAAATAGCATACGCTAAAGTGACAATGTTCAAATCAAGCAACACATTAGCAACTATCGCTATTAGGGCTGTAAATAGTATGCCTAGTGGCGCTTTATTGACTAGCGATAATCCAACATGTGGCTGTTTACTCATTTATTTACACTCCCAATAAACACCATTTTCATCATAATGTTTTTCACTTATAAAATAACCAACCACTTGTACTAGTTCCTCATTATAAAAAATAAGCGGCACTTGACTTCGAAGCCAAGGCGCTACTTTTGCGTCTTTAAACCAGTGCTTAACGCTATTACTTCCGGGCTTTTTAAGAGGCTTTATACGAGCGCTGTTATAATTAAATCTTACTGAAACCTGCTCATTGGCATGCGGCGCTCTTATTCCTGCACCACTTTGCTTTGTTAATACGCGGCCATCGTTAAGAATGAGTTCATGAGTGATTAACTTATCATCATTCACAATGTTTTTTTGAGTTACAAAGTATAAATACCCTTGATGGCGCCTAACCTGTCCATCAGCTAAGTCAATTTGAATTTTAGCATCGGCCTGAGCGTTTATTGCCTGATTAATAATTTGTGATAACTGCTTGTGTGAAGGCATAACTTGAGTGAACAAATTCAGCCACGCACGTACAACATTACTAATGCGAATATCACTAAAGGCTGTGATTTGGCTAACGCATAACCCCTGTTGTGAGTTTAAACTGTGCTGCAAATCAAGCTCTGTGTATTCATCAAGGAGTGTTTGCTGTTGCTGTAATAAATTAATACTACGCCCAGCACAATGCTCAAACCCGTTAAAACGCTCTGCAAGTAAAGGCACTACACTTGCACGTAAAAAGTTACGGTCAAAACGCTCATCGGTATTTGAGTCATCAGTAATGTGCGCAATATTAAACGCTGTGGCAAAGTGCTCTATATCACTGCGCGTAATGTTTAAAAGCGGCCTGTAGCATATTCGCCCGCTTTGTAGTTCACGCATTGCTTGCATTGCGCCTAACCCTTTTAAGCCCGAGCCACGCTTTAACCGCAGTAAAAACGTTTCTATTTGGTCGTTTAAATGCTGGCCTAATAAAATAACACTTTGCGGTGCGCTAAGTTCATCAAGTGCTTTATAACGTGCCTCACGTGCCTGCGCTTCAAGGCTTGTTCGTGTTTGCCGGCTTATTGTTACCTGCGCGGTATTAAACGGTATATCTAGCTTAACGCATAGGTTTTGGCAAAAAGCCTGCCAGTCATTAGCGTATTCGCTTAAGCCATGATTAACGTATATTGCACTTACCTTTAGCTTTGGCATTTCTTGCTTTAGCACGTGCATTACATGTAACAATACAACTGAGTCGACCCCACCCGAAAGCGCAACAGTAAAATTATACTGTTGTTTATTAAAAAAGTACTCAAGGGCGTGTTTAACGTGCTGATAAATCGCTGATGATTGCATTTAATACGCTACAAAATTTGTGTTAGAAGTATTTTAAAACAAAAAAGCCGCATAAGCGGCTTTTTTTAACATTTAATGTAATAGCTACTTTTATTAGCAGTAACCAAACGACATTAAACGTTTGTAACGTTGATCAAGCATGTCTTCAAGCGAAAGCGCTTGTAAGTCTGCTAAATCACGTTTTAAACGAGTTTTTAAGTTACGTGCCATGGCATCGTAATTTCGGTGTGCACCACCTAAAGGCTCATCAACTAAGTTGTTGATTAAATCTAACTCTTTAACGCGCTCAGCGGTTACGCCCATAGCCTCTGCAGCAAGTGGCGCTTTGTCTGCGCTTTTCCATAAAATAGATGCACAGCCTTCTGGCGAAATTACCGAATACGTGCTGTATTGCAACATATTAACTCTGTCGCCAACACCAATCGCTAATGCACCACCTGAGCCGCCCTCACCAATAACCGTACAAATAGTTGGCACTTTAAGCGCCGCCATTACTTTTAGGTTACGTGCAATTGCTTCAGACTGACCACGCTCTTCAGCGCCAACACCAGGGTATGCACCTGGCGTATCGATAAAGGTCATTATTGGCATTTTAAAACGCTCAGCCATTTCCATTAAGCGAAGTGCTTTACGATAACCTTCTGGCTTTGGCATACCAAAGTTGCGTTTAATTTTTTCAGCTGTATCGCGACCTTTTTGTTGGCCAATAACCATAACGGGTTCGCCATCTAAACGTGCAACACCGCCTAAAATAGCCGGATCGTTAGCAAAAGTACGATCACCTGCAAACTCGTCAAATTCCGTGAAAATGCGCTCGATATAATCTCGAGTATAAGGACGCAACGGATGACGCGCTAACTGCGATACTTGCCAAGCGCCTAAATTTGAGAATATTTCCTCTTTTTGCTTAGCACTTTTTTCTTTTAATTTGCTGACTTCCTCTTCTAGCTCAAGGTCTAATTCGCCAGCGCGGCTTATGCTTTGTAATTCTTCAATTTTTGCTTCTAATTCTGCAATCGGAAGCTCAAAATCAAGATAATTGAGGCTCATGCTCTAAACTACCTAATCAGTTAAATTCTAGTTCTACATCTTGTGCCGCCATGAGTGATAACTTGTGAATCAAGTCGTCGCTCGGCGTGACACACCATTCGATCCCTAGGGTTAATTGCGCCAACGCATCTGGGCGTTGGTAATAAACCTTGATCGGACACGTTCCCATTTTATAAGGTTCGAGTACTTTTTGTAATTTATCGAAGAAACCTGCCTCGATTTGCACCATGTTCAGCGTCATTTTAATCGCTTTAATACGTTTTTCACGCGCTTGAGCAATGGTGTTTATTTCTCTGGCGGTCATTGTAATGCCACCAGAGAAGTTATCAAAGCTGACCTGTCCAGATATTACCAAGATATTGTTAACTTGAAGCATTTCTTGGTACATTTCAAACTGTTCTGGGAACAAGCGTACATCAATACGGGCGCTCTTGTCATCTAAAGTTATTAAGCCCCAACGGTTGCCTTTTTTATTAATTAAGGTCCGCGCTGAAATAACTAGACCAGCGGCAGTAGAGAGTACATCACGATTAGTTGGTTGTAAATCCACCAGCTTTCCGCTGGTGTAATACCTAAGCTCCTTGCGATACTGATTTATTGGATGCCCAGTTAAATAAAGGCCTAGGGTATCTTTTTCACCTTCAAGCCATTCATTGTCGGTCAGGCCCGTGGCCTTAATAAAGGCTTGCTCGACTTCGTCTGGCTCAGTAGCCAATAAACCAAATAAATCGCTTTGTCCAAGTTGCTCTGCCTTGTTGTGCTGATCGGCCGCGCGCATAGCGTCTTTTAAACTTGCCAGTAATGTTGCACGCCCTGCTTGGGTTTTCTCTGGCCCAAGTTGATCAAGTGCACCAGCATAAATTAATTTTTCGGTGACACGTTTATTTAGGCGTTTTAAGTCAACGCGAGCACAAAAATCAAATAAATCCTTAAACGGGCCGCCCTTTGCGCGCGCTTCTAAAATAGCGTCTACTGGCGCTTCACCTACACCTTTAATTGCGCCAATACCATACACAATTTCGCCTTGCAGGTTTACCGTAAACTTAAATTCACCGGCGTTTACATCGGGCGGTAATAAGGTAAGTTTCATGTTTTCACATTCATCTACCAAAATTACTATTTTGTCGGTGTTATCCATATCGGCCGACATTACCGCAGCCATAAACTCAGCTGGGTGGTGCGTTTTCATCCATAAGGTTTGGTACGAAACCAGTGCATACGCTGCTGAGTGAGATTTATTAAAACCATAACCTGCGAACTTTTCTACCAAGTCGAAGATTTTTATCGCCAGTTCGCCATCAATACCATTATTACGCGCGCCATCTTCAAACGTTGAACGCTGCTTTGCCATTTCTTCAGGTTTTTTCTTACCCATTGCACGGCGTAACATATCTGCACCACCCAGCGTATAGCCTGCGAGTACCTGCGCTATTTGCATTACTTGTTCTTGATACAAAATAATGCCGTAAGTGGGATCGAGTATTGGTTTTAAGCTTTCGTGTTGGTACTGCGCATCTGGGTATGAAATTTCCTCTCTACCCAGTTTTCGGTCAATAAAGTTATCTACCATGCCTGATTGCAATGGACCTGGGCGGAACAAGGCTACTAATGCAATCATATCTTCAAAGCAATCGGGCTTAAGGCGGCGTACTAAATCTTTCATGCCGCGCGATTCTAGCTGAAACACTGCGGTTGTTTCGGCGCGTAGTAATAGCTCTATGCTTTTTTTATCATCCAGTGGAATAGTGTTTATATCAACAGGGTCTTTGCCTTCGCGCTGCATACGCACGTTAGTCATATCCACTGCCCACTGCAAAATGGTCAAGGTACGTAAACCCAAGAAATCGAACTTAACAAGGCCCGCGGTTTCTACGTCGTTTTTATCAAACTGTGTTACCGGAAATTTACCTTCATCGTCACAATAAAGTGCAGCAAAGTCGGTAATGGTGGTCGGCGATATTACAACACCACCGGCGTGTTTACCGGCATTACGCGTACACCCTTCTAGGATGCGACACATATCGATTAAATCTTTTACCTCTGAGTCACCATCGTAGGCTTCTTGCAAACGCGGCTCTACTTCAAAGGCTTTGGCAAGGGTCATTCCCGGATCGCCTGGGATCAGTTTCGAAATACGATCAACAAACCCATAAGGGTGTCCAAGTACACGACCTACATCGCGTATTACCGCTTTTGCGGCCATAGTACCAAAAGTAATAATTTGTGATACCGCGTCACGCCCATACAATGCCGATACGTGATCAATTACTTCGTCGCGTCTGTCCATACAAAAATCGACGTCGAAGTCGGGCATTGATACACGTTCTGGATTCAAAAATCGCTCAAAAAGCAAGTCGAACTCAAGGGGATCCAAATCGGTAATTTTAAGTGCGTATGCTACTAATGAACCCGCACCCGAGCCTCGCCCTGGACCTACCGGTATATTGTTATCTTTACTCCACTGAATAAACTCCATTACGATTAAGAAGTAACCCGGAAAACCCATTTGGTTGATTACGCCAAGCTCTACGGCTAAACGTTCATCGTATTCAATACGTTTTACTTTTCTATCTTCTTCGTCAGGGAACAAAAACTGGAGTCGTTCTTCAAGGCCATCTTCTGACACTTTAACCAAAAACTCATCAATATTAAGAGAGCCTGTTGGATAATCTGGTAAAAAGTATTCGCCTAACTTTACAGTCACATTACAGCGCTTAGCTATTTCTACCGTATTTTGCAGTGCTTCAGGTATATCGCTAAATAGCTCAGCCATTTGCTCAGGCGTTTTTAGGTATTGTTCTTCTGAGAAACGTTTTGGACGGCGTTTGTCATCAAGTGTGTAGCCATCAAATATAGCTACACGAATTTCGTGCGCTTCAAAATTTTCAGGTTTTAGAAATACCACTTCGTTGGTTGCAACAACGGGCAGCTGCTCTTTAGCTGCAAGCGCTACTGCCATGTGCAGATAATCTTCTTCGAGCGGGCGGTTAGTTCGTACAAGCTCTAAATAGTAATGATCGCTAAAGTGCTGCTTGTAAAAGCTAATTACGCTTTCTATAACGCCCGGATTATTTTTTAATAATGCCTTACCTAAATCACCGTCTTTTGCGCCCGAGAGAATAATTAATCCTTCTTTATGATTAGCTAACCATTCTCTGTCAATTACTGGACGATGGAATACATGACCACGCTGATACGCCTCAGAAATTAATAGCGTTATATTTTTATAACCCACATTGTCTTTAGCTAAAATTGTAATGCGACATGGCTCATCCGGAAATTCAGGGCTGCGCAGCCAAAAATCAGCACCTACAATCGGCTTTATACCGGCATTATGGGTAGCGCCATAAAAGCGAACTAATCCACAAAAGTTCATTTGATCGGTAATAGCAATCGCGGGCATTTCTAGCTCTTGCGCCTTAGCGACTATTGGCTTGGTTTTAGCTAAGCCATCAACCATCGAAAAGTCTGAGTGGACCCTTAAATGTACAAAATCAGGTGCTGCCATTATTTTGCCTCGCCTTTTGCTTGCATAAGTACACGCTGCACGGGTTTAAAACTTTTACGATGTTCATCTATTGCGCCGTACTGCTCAAGTGCTGCAAAGTGCGCTTTAGTTGGGTAACCTTTATGCCCTGCAAATCCGTATTGCGGGTGGCGTTTATCAAGTTCAAGCATTTCATCATCACGCGCTACTTTGGCTAAAATAGAGGCTGCTGATATTTCGGCAACTAGGCTATCGCCTTTAACAACCGCTTGAGCAGGCATAGTGAGTTTTGGTAAACGGTTCCCATCTATAAATACAAACTCAGGCTGTGTGCTTAGTCCTTCCACTGCGCGGCTCATAGCAAGCATGGTCGCGTGTAAAATGTTTAAGTCATCAATTTCTGATGGACTACAACGGCCATAGGCATAGCATAATGCGTTTTCTTTTATCTCTATGGCTAATGCTTGGCGCTTTTTATCTGTTAATTTTTTAGAGTCGGCTAGACCAGCTATTGGTTTAGTTGGGTCAAGTATTACCGCAGCGGTAACAACGTCGCCAACCAGCGGGCCTCGCCCTACTTCATCAACACCGGCAATTAAGGTTACGTTAGGTCGTTCAATTTGCATGTATTAACTCCGCCACAGCCTTGGCTGCTTGCTCGCTGGCATTTAATCTAATGTTTTCATGAATTGCTAAAAAACGTGCTTTTAATTGTCTATTGTCTGTTTCTAGCATTGGGGTAAGTGCTTGAGTTAAGTTTTTAACGTTACAGTCGCTTTGTAAAAACTCAGGCACAAGCTCTTCATCGGCCAATAAATTTGGCAACGAAAAATATTTAATGTTAAAGGTAAACAGGGTTTTAAAAATCCAGTAGCTTAATGGTTTTATTTTATACCCAACAACCATTGGCTTTTTATAGAGCATTCCTTCGAGTGTGGCGGTGCCAGACGCAAGTAAAATGGCATCTGCCGCTTGCATTGCTAATTTAGATTGCCCATCTAGCAAGCTAATATTAAGACTAGGCGCTGTGGCATTTAAAATATCAGTAAACTGCGCTTTGCGCTTTTCGTTTACCAGTGGAACCACAATTTTAAGGTCTGGGTTTTGAGCTTGAAGTTGCTGCGCTGTTTTTATATAGGTTTCACTCAGTAAGCCCACTTCGGAGCCTCGGCTACCTGGCAATAATGCCAGTACTTTGTCATCAAGACTTAAACCTAGTTTTGCACGTGCTTGGCTATCGTCGTGCTCAAGCGCTATATCGTCTGCTAATGTGTGCCCTACAAACGTACACGGTACTTGATGCTTGTCGTAAAATTCTTTTTCAAACGGCAATAGTGCAAGTACTAAGTTAGTAGCTGCGCTAATAGTATGAATACGTTTTTCTCGCCATGCCCAAACTGAAGGGCTTACGTATTGAACTGTTTTAATGCCTGCATCTTTTAAAGGTTTTTCGACGCGAAGATTAAAATCAGGGGCGTCTATTCCAATAAATACATCGGGTGGGTTATCTATAAAATGTTGAACCAATTGTTTACGAATTTTCAGTAAACGCGGTAAACGCCCGAGTACTTCAACCAAGCCCATTACAGACAGCTCATCCATATCGTATAGAGTTTTACAACCTTGAGCTTGCATTTTTGGTCCTGCAATCCCCTCAAAAGTGGCATCTGGAAAATGTACTTTTAATGCTTTTATTAGGCCTTCGCCTAAAATATCGCCCGACAGTTCGCCTGCCACTATACCTATTCGTAGTTGTTTTTTTTCTTTCGTCATTTGCTTTTTAGTTCATATTTTAATCGGGCGTCATGAGTTTAGTTTACCGCGTTTTGGTATGTGTTTAAACGCTTTAAATAACTCGTTTTTTAACTGTAAATATAATCTCTATTGTTGTTTATTTTTAATACTGATGTAGCATATAAATTATATATTAAGTTTTACTAATATATATTGACAAGTATTGTGCAATTGTGAATAATATTGCAAACTTTCAGTAATTACTGAAAGTTCATTCAATCATTAACTCTGCCAATAACTCATTGCCCAGTTAATCCGTCACATTCAAGGAGCATAAAATGATAGATGAAACCTTTGTGGATCTATCGCGACTACAGTTTGCTGTTACCGCACTCTTTCACTTCATATTTGTACCGTTAACAATAGGTATGACTTGGATCTTAGTTATTATGGAATCAGTTTATGTTATGACTGGTCGCGAAATTTATCGTGATATGACTAAGTTTTGGGGTAAGTTATTTGGTATTAACTTTGCCATTGGTGTTGCCACAGGCCTCACTATGGAGTTTGAATTTGGCACTAACTGGTCTTATTACTCACATTATGTGGGGGATGTATTTGGTGCCCCTCTGGCTATTGAAGGGTTAATGGCATTCTTTTTAGAATCAACCTTTGTGGGTATGTTCTTCTTAGGATGGGATAGACTTTCTAAACGTCAACATTTAGGCGCTACCTTTTTAATGGCACTGGGTACAAACTTATCAGCATTATGGATATTAATTGCTAATGGTTGGATGCAAAACCCAGTAGGTGCTGAATTTAACTACCAAACTATGCGAATGGAAATGACCAGCTTTGCAGAGCTGGTATTTAACCCTGTTGCACAGGTTAAGTTTATTCACACGGTATCTGCAGGCTATGTCGCCGCGTCTATGTTTGTTTTAGGTATAAGTAGTTGGTACATACTAAAAGGTCGCGATTTAGCATTTGCTAAACGTTCATTTTCAGTGGCTTCAGGGTTTGGTTTAGCCTCAATTTTATGTGTTATTTTACTTGGTGATGAATCAGGCTATGAAGTAGGCGAAATTCAAAAAGTAAAATTAGCAACTATTGAAGCCGAGTGGCACACAGAAGAAGCGCCCGCTGCGTTTACTGCATTTGGTTTTCCTGACTCTGAAGAGCAAGTAACCCATGCTGCTGTAAAAATACCCTATGCACTGGGCATTATTGCTACACGCTCACTTGACGAAAAAGTTACGGGTATTTCTGATTTAGAGAAAAAACATGAAATACGTATTCGTAACGGCATGATTGCCTATGGTTATCTCACTAAACTAAGAAACGGCGAAGATACGCCTGAAAACATTGCTAAATTTGACGCAGTAAAAGATGACTTAGGCTACGGTTTGTTGCTTAAACGATATACATCTGATGTTGTTGATGCCACAGAAGAGCAAATTCAAAAAGCAGTGAAAGATTCGTTCCCAAAAGTAGGCCCTATGTTTTGGTCGTTTAGGATTATGGTTGCCTGTGGTGTCGCTATGCTTGCTGTGTTTGTATTAGCATTTTACTACAATGCACACCGTATTATTGAGCAAAAACGCTGGTTACTTTGGGCTACAGTATTAAGTATTCCATTGCCATGGATTGCGATTGAATTTGGCTGGATCGTTGCAGAATATGGACGCCAACCTTGGGCTATTTCTGAAATACTGCCGACTTTTTTAGCAACGTCATCACTAACGGTCAATGACATTTTGATTAGCTTAACGGGTTTCATCATTTTTTACACTGGCCTTGCCATTGTTGAAGGTTGGTTAATGATTCACTTTATTAAAAAAGGCCCTAGCTCATTACATACTGGTAAATACCATTTTGAGCTGCCAAACAACACACAAGCAAAAGGAGAATAATCATGATTTTTGATTATGAAACATTAAAAATGTTGTGGTGGTTGATCATTGGTGTGCTTTTAATCGGCTTTGCAATTACCGATGGTATGGATATGGGGGTTGCTATGCTCCTTCGCCTAGTTGGTAAAACAGATTTAGAACGACGCACTGTAATCAATACAATTGGCGCACACTGGGATGGTAACCAAGTTTGGTTTATCACCGCAGGCGGAGCATTATTTGCGGCTTGGCCAATGGTGTATGCAGCCGCTTTTTCGGGGTTTTACTTTGCCATGATGCTGGTGTTATTTGCACTCTTTTTTAGACCTCTTGGTTTTGATTACCGCTCTAAAATTGATTCTAAGCGCTGGCGTAATAACTGGGATTGGGGATTATTTGCAGGTAGTGCAATTCCGGCTTTAGTATTTGGTGTAGCATTTGGTAACTTGTTTTTAGGTGTACCATTCAATATTGATAATTTATTACGTGTAAGTTACCAAGGTTCGTTTTTTGGCTTGTTAAACCCGTTTGCACTGCTCGCTGGCTTAATTAGTATAGCTATGCTTATTGCACATGCAGGTATGTGGTTACAACTTCGCACAGCAGATGCGGTTGCAGAACGTTCTGGCCAATACGGACGTTATGCATTGATTGCATTTATTGTTTTATTTGCCGCGGCTGGAGTTTGGGTGGCTAATTTGAATGGCTACCAAATTGTGTCTATGGGCGATACTCAAGGCCATGCTGATCCGCTCGCTAAAGTAGTTAACACAGCAAAAGGCGCTTGGCTAAATAATTACACTGAGCGTACATGGACAGTAACCTTCCCTGTTCTAGCGTTTGCCATGGCACTAAGTGCATTAGTATTTTCAAAGCTCAATAAACCAGCGTTAGGGCTTATTTCGACTGCACTTATGTTAGTAGGTGTCATTATGACGGCGGGCGTTTCATTATTCCCATTTATTATGCCATCAATTAACAACCCAAATATTAGCTTAACAATTTGGGATGCCGTTTCGAGCCATAAAACGCTTAACATTATGCTTGTAGCCGTGGCCATTTTTGTACCATTAATTTTAGCCTACACCACGTGGTGTTATGTAAAAATGTGGCGCAGAGTAACCGTAGAAGAAATTGAAACTAACACTCACGGCAGCTACTAAGGAGACTGAACTATGTGGTATTTTGCTTGGATTTTAGGTGTACTTTTAGCCTGTACCTTAGGGGTAATAAATGTAATGTGGTATGAATTTCATCAAAATAAAAACAGCATTGCTGATGATGAACAACCGATGCATGATTTATTAAACGAGGCTAACTCGACCAACAATGACGACTAACCCCCGACCAAATCGCGCGCAGCAACAAACACTGCGCGCTTTTTTAAAAACACAAAGTAAACCCGCCTCATTATGGTTAAAGCTCAGTATTGCACTGGGTACTTTTAACGCTATTTTAATGATTGCTGGGGCATATTTACTTGCTCAGGCTATTCATAACGTAATGTTTGAAGGTAGTAGCTTAAGTGAAGTCACTCACTTGCTGTGGCCATTAGCAGGTATTGTTTTGCTTCGCGCTACTTTTTTAGCGCTAAGTGAAAGGCTAAGTGCTTTTGCTGCCCTTAAAATAAAGTCGGCTATGCGCCATACACTGTTAACTAAATTAAGCTTGCTGGGCCCTAGTTATATTGAGCAACACGGTCAAGGTGCAACCTTAAATACATTGCACAATGGTGTAGAAGAACTTCACGACTATTACGCTAAATACCTGCCTGGTGTTGCTTACAGTGCACTTATTCCACTAGCTATCTTGGTTGTTATTTTTCCGACCGATTACAAAGCGGGATTAATATTTTTATTAACGGCTCCGCTTATTCCTTTTTTTATGATTTTAGTTGGATCAAAAGCAGAAGCGCTAAATCAAAAGCGTTGGCAACAACTTGCTGTTCTTGGTAATTACTTTTTTGACAGAGTACAGGGATTAACCCAGCTAAAATTATTTAATGCCACGCAAACCGAATTAAAACAAATAGCTAAAATTTCTGATGACTTTAGGCATACCACGCTAGGCGTGTTAAAAATTGCGTTTTTATCGTCTTTTGCCTTAGAATTTTTAGCCACAATCAGTGTGGCTTTAGTGGCTGTAATTATTGGTTTTAGGCTTTTTTTTGGCACACTTGATTTTTCTACTGGCTTTGTTGTGCTGCTTTTAGCTCCCGAGTTTTATTTACCGCTTCGTCAATTAGGAAGCCATTATCATGCTCGCTTACAAGGTATCAGCGCCGCTGCTGACATGGTGACTATTTTAAATGCCCCCTTACCCAATCAAGATACTGAACTAGTTAACAATACAACCGAATACACTACATCTGATACTATTGATTCAATAAACATTAAAAATTTAACCTACATTTACCCTGACAGTAACGAAGGCATTCACGATGTCACCTTAAGCCTACCAAAAAAAGGCTTGGTGGCAGTTGTGGGTAACAGTGGCTCAGGGAAAAGTACTTTATTTGATTGCCTGCTGGGTTTTCACCCCCAAGTAATACCTTGTATTTATATTAACGGATTGCCATTAGCAGCAAACGATATTACCCAACTACAGAATCAAGTTGCGTGGATACCACAAAACCCAACACTATTTTTCGATAGCATTGGCGCTAATATAAAATTAGCCAAACCAGACGCATCACAGCAAGAGCTAGAGCAAGCAGCGCAACAAGCAGGCGCCCTTGAGTTTATAAATACCCTACCCTCTGGGTCTGATACGTTAATAGGAGAGCAAGGTGAAGGACTCTCTGGAGGGCAAAAGCAACGTATTGCACTTGCTCGGGCATTTTTAAAAAACGCCCCTATATTAATGCTTGATGAGCCAACAGCGCACCTTGATAGCCAAACAGAGCAACACATTCAACACGCCATTAATATGTACGCTAAAAACAATTTAGTACTGGTAATCGCACACAGATTAAACACTGTAAAACACGCCGACAATATTATTGTAATGGACCAGGGTAAGGTCACTGAGCAAGGTAGCTTTGAAAAACTAAGCACTCAACATGGCGTGTTTTATAATTTGCTAAATGCCGCTAAGCGAGGGGGTTCCGATGAGTAACTTTATTAGATTGATAAAGCTCTGCCGCCCTCATTATAAAGCCATGCTACTGGGTACGCTGTTAGCAACAATTACGGTGCTTGCGAACGTTGGCCTACTGGCTATTTCAGGCTGGTTTTTAGCATCTATGGCAGCTGCAGGTATTGCTGGCGTGCAAATGAACTATTTTACACCCGCTGGCACAATACGTTTTTTAGCTATCGTAAGAACGGCTTCTCGTTATGCTGAGCGCTTAGTTACTCATAATGCGACTTTTTTATTGTTGAGTGAAATTCGCGTAAATATGTTTGCAACACTCAGTAAGCTCAACAATGTTGATTTAGCCATGAGCCGCAGCGCTGATTTACTGAATCGACTACAGAACGATGTTGACGCACTCGATAAATTTTATTTGAACGTGTTAATGCCCATGATGGTTGCTTTGTTAAGCGTGCCAATCATTTTGCTTTTCATGTCTGCTTATAATGCAAATGTAGCACTCATTTGCTTTATGGGAATTTTATTAATTGGCGTTGTCATACCTGCGCTTTTAAGTGCTTCACTTACAAAAAATAGTCACAAAGAAACACACCTTAGTGCACAGTTACGGGCCGAATTATCAGATACCTTAACAGGCCTCAGAGAGCTTAGTATTTATCAAGCCCGTACTGAGCAGTTAAATAAATGCGATAGATTAAACGAGCAGTACAATGAACAATTATTTGTTCGTCATAAGGCGTTAGCAAATGCAGATGGACTGACTCTATTAATAGTACAAATGGCCATGTTAGCTAGCATAGTGACGATAGCCCCATTGGTTTATACTAATTCCATGGTTAACGTAGAACTTGCCATGTTAACGCTTTTTGTATTAGCAAGCTTTGAAAGCGTATTACTACTGCCCAATGCATTTATAGAGCTGCCTAATGTACTAAAAGCCGCAGAGCGGTTATTTACCCTCCAAGATAAAGCATCTGATCAGAGCAATAATTGTAGCGCTTTAATTGATACTCAGTTTGATAAAAATAATATTGCGCTAACGCTTAATAACATTAGCTATAAATACGATGAGCATAACGCATTAAATAATGTCAGTTTTATGCTTAAATCGCGGCAAAAAGTAGCCATTGTAGGTCGAAGCGGGAGCGGTAAAACCACCTTAGTTAATTTGCTAACCGGTTTATGGCCACTTCAGCAAGGTAGTATTACATTGGGTGACCATAATAACGCGCAAGACCTTCACTCACTTAGCAGTGACAGCCGAGCAAACGTTATAAATATATTAGCGCAGCAACATCATATTTTTGATGGTACATTAAGTGAAAACTTGCGTTATGCAAAGCCAAGCGCTACAAAAGAAGAAATGCTTGAAGCCATTAACCTTGCACAGCTAGAGCCTTGGTTTAATGAGCTACAAAAGGGTTTAAAAACACGTTTAGGGACAGGCGGCAGAAGCGTATCCCAAGGACAATCAAGGCGTATAGCGATTGCGCAGGCTTTATTACAAAACCCAGCTATTTTAGTACTTGATGAACCCACAGAAGGGCTAGATAACCAATCTAAGCAAACCGTAATGAACGCCATTATGCACGTAATGAGTGACGCAAGCGTACTTACAATTACCCACGACCCTGCTCTTCTAGCGCAAATGGATAACATTATTTGGCTAGAAAATGGCAAACTTGTAGCGCAAGGTAGCCACAAAGAGCTTAGCGAAAAACATCAGGAATATGCGTCGCTAACCACCCGTTTTTAATACGCTGATTGAGACATCAATAACGCCGACTTTAGGGTCGGCTATTTTTTTAAACATACCTAACGATAAATCAATAACACGCCCTCTAACGTACGGGCCCCTATCATTTATTCTTACGATTACCGATTTATTGTTAGCTAAGTTAGTTACCTTTACCTTAGTACCAAAATCAAACTCTAAATGTGCAGCAGTGGCAGCGTTTTGATTAAAGGTTTCGCCATTTGCCGTTGTGCGGCCATGGTATTTATTAGCGTAATAAGAAGCTTTCCCTAACTGAGTACGCTCACCATTAGCTGTGGTAACGACAGGTTGGCTACTACACGCAGCCAAGATAGACAAAAAACTGAGGGGTAAAATTAACTTCGTAAGAGACATAGCTGTGCTTTAAATATAGTAAATTTGCGCAAAGGTTAACCTTGCCTCGCTGAGTGCATACTGAATTAAAATATTTTAAAGGCAATAAAAAACCACCGTCGATTTCTCTAAGGTGGTTTATTTAAAAACAAAAAGTGCTTATCTTACGATCCCGCGCTCAGAGCTTTTAACAAAATCTATCATAGTTTGTACTGCAGGGTATTTAGCCGCATCTTCACTTAGTGATTCAATTGCTTCATCAATACCTAAACTCTTACGATAAAACGCTTTATACGCTCGGCGAACGGCCATTATTTCATCGCTTTCAAAGCCTCGGCGTTTCATGCCTTCTTTATTGATTGCAGCAGGACCTGCTGGCATACCAATCGTGGTCACAAATGGCGGAACATCTTTGTTAACGCCAGAGTACATGCCAATAAACGCATGTGCCCCTATTTTACAAAACTGATGAACCCCTGAATTGCCACCTAAAATAACCCAATCAGCAACATGAACATGGCCTGCAACACTGGCATTATTAGCAAAAATTACGTTATCGCCTATCACTGCATCATGTGCCACGTGGGTATAAGCCATAAATAAGTTATTACTACCAATTTTTGTTACGCCTTGGTCTTGAATGGTACCACGGTGAATGGTTGCACACTCACGGATAACATTATTGTCACCAATGATTAATGTAGTGGGTTCGTTGTTGTATTTTTTGTCTTGGCAAGCTTCACCGACAGACGCAAATTGAAAAATATGATTTCCAGAACCAATGGTAGACGGTCCTTTAACAACAACGTGAGATTCAATAATACAGTTATCACCGATAACAACATCATTGCCTATATAACTATATGGACCAACTGAGACATTGTTGCCTAGTTTAGCGCCAGGTTCGATTATTGCTGTAGAATGGATCACTATTAAAACTCTCTTCTCGCACACATAATTTCGGCACTACATACTACTTTGCCGTCAACTTTAGCTTCAGCAGCAAACTTCCATATATTGCGGCGCTCTTTTAAAAACTCTACATGCAAATGCAATGTATCACCAGGCACAACCGGTTGCTTAAAACGAGCGTTGTCTACTGCTGCAAATAAGTAAAGCTCGTCTTCGCTGCGATTTTCAACTGTTTTAAAACCAAGAAGACCTGTAGCTTGTGCCATAGCTTCTAATATTAGCACACCAGGGAAAATAGGCTGGTTTGGAAAATGGCCAGTAAAAATAGGCTCATTTATAGATACATTTTTAATGGCATGCAATGTCTTACCCGGAGTAAAATCAATAACACGATCAATTAAAAGCATCGGGTAACGGTGTGGTAATAAAGCTAAGATTTCTTGAATATCAAGGCTATTTAATTCGTTTGCCAAAATAGCATCCTTTTATGTGTTCAACGTTTATGACTTAGCCAGTGCTTCAAGCGCTTTCAAACGAGACTTCATGTCTGATAGATTACGCAAGTGAGCAATTGATTTACGCCATTCTTTGTTAGTTGTATGGGGCATACCTGATGAATAAATACCGGGCTCGGTGATTGATTTTGTCACCATGCTCATACCCGTAATTATAACACCATCACATACTGACATGTGACCATTAATTGCAGTCATACCACCAATTTGGCAGTTTTTACCTATGGTAACACTACCTGCAAGAACAGAGCAGCCAGCAATTGCTGTGCCCGAGTTAACTTCAACGTTGTGTGCTATTTGACATTGATTATCAATAATCACATTGCTATGAATAATTGTATTATCAAGTGCGCCCCGGTCAATTGTAGTACTGGCGCCTATTTCTACTTTATCGCCTATGATCACAGAGCCTAGCTGAGGAATTTTAAGCCACTGCCCACGCTCATTTGCATAACCGAACCCATCGCTACCAACAACACTATTTGCCTGGAACAAACAATCCGATCCAATTTCAACGTCATGGTAAATAGTCACACTAGGCCAAAGCTTTGTCCCGGCACCTATTTTAACACGTTCTCCGATAAAACTGTTCGGACCAATTTGCGCGTTATCACCAACAACTGCACCAGCCTCTATAACTGCATTAGCGCCTATAGCAGCACTTTTGCTTATATTTGCACTAGGGTGAATTGTTGCACTTGGGTGAATCCCCGAAGAGGCTGAACGCGGTGTTGTATCCATAAATTGCGCAAGCTTTGCGTAACTGACATAAGGATTTGAAACAATCACTTTATTGCCATTAAAATGCGCGGCATCTGCTTGGTTAACGATAACAGCACTGGCTTGAGTGGCTTCAAGTTGAACACGATATTTTGAGTTCGCTAAAAATGCAATATGCCCAGTACGGGCATTTGCAAGTGTCGCTATTTTTGTTATTTCTAAAGCGCCATCACCCTGAAGTTCGGCGCCTAGAAGTTCCGCAATTTGCGAAAGCGTATAATTTTGCATAGAGTGATTATTTCTTGCTAACAGCTGTTACTACTTTAGATGAAAGGTCTGTTACTTCTTTAGGGTTGAAGTAAATTGTAGTGTCTTTTACTTTAACTTCATCAAAGTCACCGTCTTTAGCAATCTCTTCAATTGTTTTAATAATTAAGCCCTGAACTTTTGCAAGCTCTTGGTTTTGGCGAGCTTTGATTTCTTGCTCTAAAGGACGACCTACTTCAGCAAGGTTTTTTTGCATACCTTGAATTTTATCACGTAGTGCATCTTTTTGAGCTTGGCTCATCGTTGTGCTCTCACGCTTAAACTTCTCAGCTTCAAAGCGAATATCACCTTGTAACTTTTCAAGTTCTTGGCGACGCTCAGCAAATTCGCTTTGTAGTGACTGCTCAATTTTAGCCATTTGAGGAATTTGCTTGTAGATTTCTTGCATATCTACAACACCTACTTTGTGCGCAAGAGCGCTAGCAGAAGTACCCATCATTAACGTTGCTAAAACAGCCACTGCCGTTGATTTAAATAATTTAGTCATAAAAAACTCCTTTAGAAAGTGTTACTAATATTAAAACTGATGGTCTTCGTATCGTCATCTTCTTCTTTTTGCAATGGATACGCAAAACTAATCAGCATTGGACCCATTGGAGAGATCCACTGTAATGATAAACCGGTCGATACTCTAAAACGCATAGGATCTGAATAATCATCCAGCTTATTGCGTTGATCTACGAGTAAGTTTTGATAACGGTCTACGCTAAACTCTGTGTCCCATACGTTTGCAGCATCAACAAAAAAGCTGGTACGCACTGAACTTGTGTTTTCTTCATCTAAAAACGGCGTAGGAACGATTAACTCCATACCCGCCACCGCTTTGGCGTTACCACCAATTCGACCTTGTGGTATTAACTGGTCAAACTCCGACGCACTATTGATAGGACCTGAGGTAGAACCATCTGGGTTTAGTGTACCAGGAATCGTCGTTGCAATACGTGACACAGCTTGTGGCAATATTGTATTACGGTCAAAGCCACGTAGTTCCATTTCCGTAATACGGAAGAACTCTTGGAATGGAAGCGTTTGATCGTATCCATTTGTTGACCCATAACCATTACCATAACCGAGCGCCGCACGAGCCGAGAAAACCCAGCGATGGTCGTTAGATATTGGCCAATAAAAGCGTGAATCGTAATTAAGCTTGAAGTAAGTTAAATCTGAGTTTGGTGTAGTTCCCGTTAAATTTAACGTTTGGCGTGAACCCGCTGTCGGGAATAAACCACGGTTAACCGTTATACGTGACCAACCAACACTTAATTCATATTTGGTAAAGTCAAAGCCTGCGTCAGGGTTTTCAGGGTCAAAAAATGTCTCACGTAATACACGCGTTTGCTCGTACTCGGCAATATCTGACAGCTCTTCTTTTATCCAACGAACACCAAAATTAACCCGGTTGATTGCATCAATCGGAAAACCAATATTTGTACCTAAACCATAACTTTTTGATTTGTAATCTACAAGACTAAACTTACTTGCGTCGTAGTTTCGGTAAAAAATACTGCTGCCTTGTGAAACACCATCTGGTGTAAAATAAGGGTCGGTATACGATAAACTGACACTTTCAGAGCCAGTAGAAGTATTTAAATTTAAACCAATTTGGTTGCCTGTTCCTAAGAAGTTAGATTCAGTCACACCAATATTAAACTGTAGACCTAGGTATGAACCATAGGCAAGGCCCGCATTAAAGCTACCGGCAGATTGTTCTTTTACTGTGAAATCTACGTCAACTTGGTCGTCTACACCTGGCACGGGGACTACGTTAAAATCAACAGTTTCCATATAAGGTAAACGTTGAATTTGTAGCTTTGAACGCTCAAGGTTCTGGTTTGATAACCATGCACCTTCTAGCTGCGTCATTTCACGGCGCAATACTTCGTCAGCGGTGTTTTGGTTACCACCAACAATTATACGGCGAACATAAACACGCTTACCTGGGTTAACAGATAAAGTTAACTGAACTTCTTGCTTTTCGTCATCAATTTCTGGAATTGTGCGCACTTCAGCATTTGCATAACCAAAACGTGCTAAATAACTTTTAATGAACTCTTCTGAAGATGTTACAACAGAACCATTGTAAAGCTCACCAGCTCTGAGTGGGATAACGCTTTTAATTAAATCTTCACGACCGAGTAAGTCACCAATAAAATCAAAGCCTTTAACCTTGTATTTAACGCCTTCGGTAAGGTTGGCCGTAACATATACAGATTCACGCTCTGGGCTTACCGATACCTGCGTCGAATCAATATTAAAACGTAAGTAACCACGGTCTAAATAAAAGCTGCGGATTTTTTCTAAATCACCTTCAATGGTTTGTTTTTGGTAGCGATCGCTACCCATAAATTGCCACCAAGGTAAATCTTGCTGAGACTCAGCAAGTTTTAATAATTCTTCGTTAGAAAAAAGCTCGTTACCCACTAAGTTAATTTGGCGGATAGACGCGGCATCACCTTCATCAAACTCCAATTTAAGTTTTACGCGGTTACGTGGCAATTTAGTAACGCTGATATCAACCGTTGCATTGTATTTACCAATACTATGGAAAAACTCTACTAAGCCTTTTTCAATATTATCAATTACGGTTTTATCTAATGGTTCGCCTTGGCGAATATCTTGTTGATCAAGCGACTCGTTAAGTTGCTCATCTTTGATATCTTTATTGCCTTCAAACTCAATAAAGCTAATTGTTGGGCGCTCTGTTACTTTAAAAATAACGTTGTTGCCATCACGTAATGCTTTGATGTTGTCGAAGTGACCAGAACGATAAAGTGACTTTATTGTTTTTGAAATTGTGTAGTCATCTACATTATCGCCTACGTTAATAGGAATATGAGTCAATGCAGCACCAAGTGCTACGCGTTGTAAGCCTTCAACTTTCAAGTCTTCAACAATAAAGGAAGTTTGGCCTAGGGCGGCAAAGCTTGCACCCAATAAACTTGAAACTGCCAAATGTTTTTTTATAGCCATTTTATTATCTTTATCCTTTACAACTGTATTACCGCTTAACACCTAAAATACGGGTGCGTTACAATCGTGTTCTAATTAGTAAATGTTGCGCTGTAATTACAAACGCGATACATCATTGAACAAAGCGAAACATGTTAGAAAAATGAGTAGCAACGCTCCCACTTTAAAACCAAATTCTTGTGTCTTTTCAGAGACCGGCTTTTTACGAAAAAGTTCAATTATGTAATACATTAAGTGTCCACCATCAAGCACTGGCAGAGGTAATAAATTAAATACGCCCAAGTTAACGCTTATCAGGGCTAAAAAGCTTAAAAAAGCAACTAAACCATAGCTTACGCTAGTCCCTGCTCCCACTGCAATACCAACAGGACCACTTAAGTTTTTAACCGAAACCTGACCCGTAATTAAATTACCAATCATGTCAAAACTCAGCGTAATCAACCGCCAAGTTTCTTTTGTACCACGAACAATACTATCTAGCGGTCCAAAACTTCGGGATTGTACATACCCCTCTGGCCATTGCTGAACAACAGGTGCTACACCTAAAAAACCTTGTTCTATACCATTGTTGCCAACACGCCCTTGTGGGGTCACTGTTATGCTTTTTATACTATCTTGTCTTTTTACACTAAATTGTAAAGATTTGTTAGCCGATTGCGTAATTACATTAACTAATTGCGGCCAATTGCTTATAGTTTCACCGTTTACAGCCAAAATAGTATCGTTAACTTGCAAATTTGCTTGTTCCGCTGCCGAATTTTTAGTCACCGCTGCAACCGTTAATGTGGCTTGTGGCCTAAAGGGGACAATACCCAAAGAGGTTAGTGGAGGAACATCTTGTTGGTCGAGCTTCCAACCATCAATATTGAGCGTTTTGACTCGTGTTTGTAAGTTTTCATCGCGAACTGTAATCTCTACGCGCTCTTCACCTAATCGCGACATAAAAGCAAACGTCGCGTCTTGCCACGTGGTTATATTATCATCACCAATTTTAATAATGTGTTGGCTTGGCATCAGCCCGGCTTGCTCTGCTCGGCTCCCTTCAGTAATGCTGCCTACGACTGGTTTTACCGATTGCACACCCACCATGTACATCACCGCTAACGCAAAAATAGCAAACAAAAAATTTGCCATAGGCCCAGCTGCGACAATGGCAATACGTGCTTGTACTGACTTTGAGTTAAACGATAAATGTCGCTGATTTGGTGGAACATCGTCCACACGCTCATCAAGCATTTTGACATATCCACCTAGTGGAATAGCTGCTATGACATATTCTGTATTGTATTTATCGTGCCATTTAATTAAGGGCTTACCAAAACCAATAGAAAAGCGTAACACCTTAACACCCGCCTTTCGTGCTACCCAAAAATGGCCATACTCATGCACAGTAACTAAAATACCTAATGCCAAAATAAATGAGCCAAGATTCCAAATAAAATCAAACATACTAATGAGCCACTTTATTTATGAACTGAGTTGCGCTGAGACGTGCAAGCTCATCGCATTGCAATATTTCATCTAAACTCTGTACGTTGGTGTATTGAGCCGACTCTAAGGTTTGTGCATTAATTTTATAAATATCTGTAAAACCAATTTTACCTTTTAAAAACGCAGCAACAGCTATCTCATTTGCAGCATTAACGGTCGTTGTTGCCCCCTGCCCCGCCGAACATGCATCAATAGCAAGTTGCAAATTAGGGTAACGGGTAAAGTCAGGTTTGGTAAACGAAAAATCACAAATATCAGAAAAATTAAGCGATTTAACACCTGCGTCAATTCGTTTTGGGAACGCTAATGCATGAGCAATAGGCGTACGCATATCAGGGTTACCCATTTGCGCTAAAATTGAGCCATCATGATACTGAACCATTGAGTGAATAATGCTTTGAGGATGAATAACAACGTCAATATCATCGCTATTACAGTTAAATAGCCACTTGGCTTCAATAAACTCAAGGCCTTTGTTCATCATAGTTGCGGAGTCTACTGAGATTTTTTGACCCATAGACCAATTAGGATGAGCTACCGCTTCACTAACGGTCACATCTTTTAAGGTACGTATATCACGCGTTAAAAATGGACCGCCTGAACCGGTAAGTAAGATTTTACTGACACCATTATCTTGCAGGTTTTTATCGCTTTGAGCATTTTGTAGTGAGTGAGGTAGACACTGAAAAATAGCGTTATGTTCGCTGTCGATTGGCAGTAAAGTTGCTTTGTGCTTTTTAACTTTATCAATGAACAATTGGCCCGACATAACCAGCGATTCTTTATTCGCAAGCAACACTTTTTTACCTGCTTCAACCGCACTGAGTGTAGGTAACAAGCCTGCGGCTCCAACAATGGCAGACATAACTATATTTACATCAGGGTGCGCACATAAATCACTCATTGCCTGTTGTGAATGCATAATCAGTGTTTGGCACTCTGTACCCTTTAAATGCAATGACAGTTCTTCTGCTGCACTTTGTGTTGCCATGACAGCATAAAGGGGTGAATGCTTAATACAAAGCTCAGCCATTTTTTTTGCATTTTGACCCGCTGTTAAAGCAAATACATCAAACAAATCACTGTTTTTTGCTACAACATCAAGTGTACTTAAACCAATTGACCCCGTAGCACCTAAAATAACTAGCTGCTGCTTATGACTCATAAACTTAAAGTCCATGCATAACACATTACAAACATAGGTGCGGCTGCTGTTAAGCTGTCAATGCGATCTAAAATACCGCCATGCCCAGGTAAGCATTTGCCACTGTCTTTAAGGCCTGCTTCGCGTTTAAACATACTTTCAAGTAAATCGCCAATTGCTGAAAATAGCGCTATAAATGCCGTCATGATGGCGTAAATCGGCCATACGGCTAAATCCACGTCGGTAAAGTGACAAAACGCCATAACAAATAATACTGATGCAACAATACCACCGGCAAGGCCTTCAATTGTTTTATTTGGACTTACTTTTGGCATAAGCTTGTGTTTACCAAAACTTTTACCTGTAAAATACGCACCAATATCAGCGCTCCATACAATACCTAATACAACCAAAATCAGCATAGAGCCAAAGTGAGTAGATTCAAGGTATTGCGCACTACGAAGCGTATTGAGCGCAAGCCATAACGGCACTAAAGTCAGAAGCCCTGCAATGCCACGCATTACTAGCCCTTCATTCCACGCTTTTGCCATGGCTGGATAACGCCATACTAAGTAACTAGCAACAATCCACCATGCAAACGCCAAAGTAAATAAATAATTAGCATCGCCCACTAGCTGACCATTTTGCCAGAGCGACTCTATCGGCCAGTGTAAATTGAGCACAGCAAGTAAAGCTGCAACAAGCACAACAAAGGCGCCTCTTTTTATTTTGTCACATAGCCCCATAAAAGCTGACCACTCCCAAGCGCCCATTAAAACGATGGCGGCGGCAAAGTAACTAAATAACGTCAATGGTGTATAAAAAACCAAGGCGAGCGCTGCGGGTGCTAACACTAGCGAGGTTAAAATGCGTTGTTTTAACAAAATTGTGACCCTTAATCTATTTAGGTTTGAGCGAGTAATTGTTTTATTTGTTCGCCCGTACAACCAAATCGTCGCTCTCTGGCAACGTAACACGCAATGGCCTCAGCAAATGCTGCTTCATTAAAATCAGGCCAAAGTGTTTCGGTAAAGTAAAGTTCTGCGTATGCTGCTTGCCATAGTAAAAAGTTACTAATGCGAACATCGCCCCCCGTTCGAATAAGTAAATCGGGTTCAGGTTGATCGGCCATGCTCATATGCTGCGCAATACGCTCTTCAGTAATATCTTGTGCGTCTATGTCACCGCTTGCAACTTGCATTGCGAGTTGTTTAGCCGCGTTTGCCATATCCCAACGGCCACCATAATTGGCAGCCACATTTAAACACAACCCTGTGTTATTTTCTGTCAGTTGCTGCGCACTATGTACTTTGTTTTGCAACCCTTCAGAAAACCGAGATAGGTCTCCAATGATGGTTAGTTTTACATTGTTTTTGTGAAGCTTTTTAACCTCTTTTGTTAATACAAACAAAAAAAGCTCCATTAACGTATTTACTTCGTCTTCAGGGCGGCGCCAGTTTTCACTGCTAAATGCAAATAAGGTTAACGATTGTACGCCTAATTTAGTACAAAACTGAACAGATTGACGAACAGCGTCCACGCCTTTTTTGTGCCCATACACACGAGGCCTATTTCTAGCTTGCGCCCAACGCCCGTTCCCGTCCATGATGATAGCAACATGCTTAGGTAAACATTGTTGTGAAATTGTATCAGCGTTTAAAGCCATAAATATCGAGTATTCCATAAAAAAACGCCGCCTAGTATAACCCAGACGGCGTTTCAAAACTAATATATTTGTATACACTAGCTCAGCTTATTTAGCTGTTTAGATTTCCATCAATTCAGCTTCTTTCGCTGTTAATTGAGTGTCCATTTCTTTGATAAATTTATCTGTTAACTTTTGGATTGCATCTTCGCCTTGGCGCGCTTCGTCCTCAGAGATATCTTTATCTTTTAATAGTGCTTTAATATCACCATTAGCATCACGGCGAATATTACGAACAGCAACACGGCCGCCTTCAACTTCGCCACGTACAATTTTAATTAAATCTTTACGGCGCTCTTCTGTAAGTGGAGGAAGTGGCACACGAATAACTGTACCTGCCGACATAGGGTTTAAACCTAAGTCAGACGCCATAATCGCTTTTTCAACTGCTTGTGCTAATGACTTGTCAAAAACACCAATGGCAAGCGTACGTGAATCTTCAATTGTTACATTTGCAACTTGATTTAACGGTGTAGGAGCACCGTAGTAAGACACCATAATGCCATCTAAAATTGCAGGGTGAGCACGGCCAGTACGAATTTTAGAAAGTTGGCTACCTAGTGCTGTTACACTCTTTTGCATGCGCGCTTGCGCATCTTTTTGAATATCGTTAATCACGGTTCAATCCTAATTATTTGATTACTTCATCTGAGGCTTGTGAAGAGATAAGTGTTCCTTCTTCTTCACCCATAATTACGCGTTTTAACGCGCCTGATTTATTCATGTTAAATACGCTTAATGGCATATTGTGATCGCGGGCTAAAGTAAATGCCGCTAAATCCATAACTTTTAATTCTTTATCAATAATTTCATTGTAGCTTAAGTGACGGTAAAGTGTCGCTTCTGGGTTTTTCACAGGATCGTCACTGAACACGCCATCAACCTTTGTTGCTTTAATGACTGTATCAGCTTCAATCTCAATACCACGTAGACACGCAGCAGAATCTGTAGTGAAAAACGGGTTACCCGTACCCGCTGCAAAAATAACAACGCGGCCAGTTTTTAATAAGCTTATTGCTTCAGCCCAGTTGTATGCATCACATACGCCATTAAGTGGAATAGCAGACATTAATCGACAGTTTACAAAAGCACGATGCAGCGCATCACGCATTGCAAGGCCATTCATTACCGTTGCAAGCATACCCATGTGATCGCCTACTACACGGTTCATACCCGCTTCAGCTAATGACCCACCGCGTAAAAAATTACCGCCGCCAATAACTAAACCCACTTCTACGTCGAGCTCTACTAACTCTTTAATTTCTTGTGCCATACGGTCTAAAACTTTAGGGTCGATGCCGAAGCCTTCGTCTCCCATTAAAGCTTCACCACTTAATTTGAGAAGAACACGTCTAAAAATAGGTTTGCGATTGATAGTCATAGTTTTGGGGCCAACTTTTATTGAATTATGGATAAAAAATAACCGCGCTTATGTTAAACATAAAAGCGCGGTTATTTTAAAGAATTTCTAAGCGTGAAGCAAAAGCAAATAGTACTTTAATTGCATCTAATTTCCTTGTCCTTCACAGTTAGTCAATCTTACTCACCTTTAGCAGCAGCAATTTGAGCAGCAACTTCAGCAGCAAAATCTTCTTCTTTTTTCTCGATACCTTCACCAACTTCTACACGTACGAAGCCAGTAACTGTTGCGTTTTTCTCTTTAAGAACATCGCCAACAGATTTTTTAGGTTCCATGATGAATGCTTGACCAGTAAGAGAAACCTCACCAGTAAACTTCTTCATGCGACCAACAACCATTTTTTCAGCGATTTCAGCAGGCTTGCCTTCGTTCATCGCGATATCGATTTGAACTTGCTTCTCTTTTTCTACAACATCTGCAGGAACATCAGCAGGTGTTAAGTACTCAGGGCTTGAAGCAGCAACGTGCATTGCAACGTGCTTAAGTGTTTCTTCATCAGCAACACCAGCAACAACAACACCAATACGCTCACCGTGACGGTACTCAACTAGGTTTTCACCAGCGATGTACTGTAGACGACGTACGTTGATGTTTTCACCAATTTTAGTTACTAGCTCAACACGGTCTTCTTCAAACTTAGCTTGTAAGTCTTCGATAGAAATTGTTTCAGCGATTGCAGCGTCAGCAACTTTGTTAGCAAATGCTAAGAAGCTTACATCTTTTGCAACGAAGTCTGTTTGACAGTTAACTTCAACAAGTACCGCAACACCCGAATTTTGCTTGATGATGATAGTACCTTCAGCAGCAATGTTACCTGCTTTTTTAGCAGCCTTTGCAGCACCGCTCTTACGCATGTTTTCAATCGCTAACTCGATGTCACCATCAGTCTCAGTTAACGCTTTTTTACAATCCATCATGCCAGCGCCTGTACGCTCGCGTAATTCTTTAACTAGGGCAGTAGTTACAGCCATTAGTAAATCCTCAAATCTGAAATCTGGTTTAGATAAGCGGGTTACCCGCTCTACAAGAATAGCAAGTCTTCATCCTATTAAGATGAAGACTTGATGACAGCTAATTACTCAGCTTCAACGAAATCGTCATTCTCAGCTTGAGCAACGATGTTATTCTCGCGACCTTCAGTGATAGCAGCTGCAACAGCGCTAGTGTAAAGGGTTACAGCACGGATAGCATCATCGTTACCAGGAACGATGAAATCAACGCCGTCTGGATTAGAGTTAGTATCTACGATTGCAACAACTGGAATACCTAGGTTGTTAGCTTCACGGATAGCAATGTGCTCGTGGTCAGCATCGATAACAAAGATCGCGTCTGGAAGACCGCCCATGTTTTTGATACCACCAAGGCTCTTTTCAAGCTTTTCCATTTCGCGGTTAAGCATTAACGTTTCTTTCTTAGTTAATTTCTCGAAAGTACCGTCTTGGCTTTGGATTTCAAGGTCTTTAAGACGCTTGATTGATTGACGTACTGTTTTCCAGTTAGTCAACATGCCACCTAACCAGCGGTGGTTAACGTAAAACTGATCGCTTGCGATAGCAGCTTCTTTAACTGCGTCGCTTGCTGCGCGCTTAGTACCAACGAAAAGAACTTTACCTTTGTTTGCAGCAGCGCCACTTAAAAACTTAAGTGCGTTGTTGAACATTGGTACAGTTTGCTCAAGGTTGATGATATGTACACGGTTACGAGTGCCGAAGATGAAAGGCTTCATCTTAGGGTTCCAGTAACGTGCTTGGTGACCAAAGTGAACACCAGCTTGAAGCATGTCGCGCATTGAAACGTTTGCCATTTTATAGATCCTCTATAGTTGTTTAGGGTTAGGCCTCCACATATCCCATAGCACCAACACCGAAGTATTTAAACTTCTAATGCACCCAAGTGTATGTGACGATACGTGTGTGTGTTAAAATCAAATTGTGTTTGCCTTAAATACAAAAAATCATTTAAGAATTTATTTGTAAAAAGACGGCGCGCTTTATACCATATTAAAATTAAATACTCAACATCGCGTGCAAAAATTATGCAGCGATAAAATGTTAGAAACGCAACTTTGGAGCCTCAATGAGCGCTATTATCAAGACCCCTGAAGAAATAGAGAAAATGCGTGTAGCTGGGCGTTTAGCAGCAGACGTACTTGAAATGATCGGCCCACATGTCGTGCCGGGGATCACCACTGATGAGCTAAATACTATTTGTCATGATTATATTGTTAACGAGCAAAAAGCAGTCCCTGCTCCTTTAAACTATCATGGTTTTCCAAAATCAATTTGCACCTCTGTTAACCATGTAATTTGTCATGGTATTCCTAACGACAAACCGTTAAAAGAAGGTGACAGCGTAAATATCGACATCACTGTTATCAAAGATGGCTACCACGGCGATACATCTAAAATGTTTCACGTAGGTAAACCAAACATTCAAGGTAAGCGTTTGGCTGAAGTAACACAAGAAAGCTTATATCTTGCCATTAAAATGGTAAAGCCGGGTGTACGTTTAGGTGATATTGGCGAAGCAATTCAAAAATACGCCGAGAGCTTCAACTACTCAATAGTACGTGAATATTGCGGCCATGGTATTGGTAGCGAATTTCACGAAGAACCACAGGTTATGCATTACGGTAAAGCCGGTACCGGTGAAACATTAAAAGCGGGTATGTGTTTAACTATTGAGCCAATGGTTAATGCGGGCAAGCGCCAATGTAAACTACTTAAAGATGAGTGGACGGTTGTAACACGCGACCGCAGTTTGTCTGCACAGTGGGAACACACGTTATTAGTGACTGAAAATGGTGTTGAAATTTTAACGCTACGATCAGATGATACTATCGACAGGATTATCGAACACTAATAAACCTACGCAGTTGATAGTACGTTTATCAATGTGGAAGGTTCAATGAGGAGCCAGCCCACGTGGCATTACCCAACAAAGTAAAAAAGTTGCTTAGCGATGCTGAGCAACTAAGTGACTATCGCGATTGTTCCAGCTATTTTTACAAATGGTTGCATAACGAATTTTCAAAACAACCAGTTGGTAATTTAATTAATGCCCGGGCTGAGTTTATCGACCGCCTGTTGATCAAATTATTTCATGTTTATGATCTATCTCATGAGCCTGATTTAGCGCTGATTGCCGTAGGCGGTTACGGACGTGGTGAGCTTCACCCTTATTCAGATATCGACTTCTTACTGCTTGTAACAGAGCAACCAAGTGAAGCGGTATGTGAAAAAATAGGTCAATTTGTCACTATGCTGTGGGATCTTAACTTAGAGATTGGCCACAGCGTTCGTACAATTGATCAAGCAATAGAGCAAAAACGCGAAGACGTCACCTTTGCCACCAGCTTGCTCGAAAGCCGACTAATTTTTGGTAACCATATTGAGTTTGAAAAGCTTAAAAACTTTATACTCGAAACGCCAGTATGGGGCTCTAACGACTTTTTTGAAGCCAAAGTACAAGAGCAAAATCTGCGTCACCGTAAATGTCACGGAACAGCTTACAACTTAGAGCCAAACATAAAAGAAAACCCTGGTGGTCTTCGCGATTTACAAACTATTATTTGGGTAGCCAAAAAGCATTTTAGAGCCGAAACCCTCCAAGAGCTCATAAACCATGGCTACTTAACCCATGAAGAGTTTCAAGAGCTTTCAGAGTGTTTAGAAAACCTATGGAACATTCGCTTTGCCCTGCACTTAGCCGCAGGACGATCAGAAAACCGTTTACTATTTGATCACCAACCCCTTGCTGCAGAAATACTTGGCTTTGGTAGCGATGGTAAAGCGTCGGTTGAACGTATGATGAAGCGCTTATTTCGTATAATGAGCCGTGTACGCGAACTTAACCAAATGCTGCTTTCGTATTTTGAGCAAAGTATTTCGCCACTAAGCAGCGAAGCCGTTGTTGAAGTACTCGACAGAAATTTTGAGCGTGTTGGCCATCAAATTCGTGTTAAAGACCCATCTGTATTTTTTAGGCGCGATCAACTTTTTGTTCTGTTTGAGCACATTGCTGAAAATCCAGAAATTACCCATATTTACCCAAGCACTATACGCACTATTCGCCAAGTACGCCGTCGTTTGTTGGGTGACCTGCAAGATTACGCGGCCTGTCGTGAAGCCTTCTTACGCTTGGTAAAACACCCTAACGGTATGGGCCGCGCATTCACATTAATGCATAAGCACGGCATGCTGGCAGCATACTTACCGCAATGGCGTAATATTTTTGGGCAAATGCAGTTTGATTTATTTCATGCCTACACGGTAGACGAGCACACCCACAAATTAATCAATAATATTTACCAATACTTTGATAAAACGGGCGTGAGTGAGTTTCCAATTTGTAGTGAAATAGTCACTCGAATGGATAAACCCGAGCTTTTATATTTAGCCGGTATTTTTCATGATATTGCGAAAGGCCGTGGTGGCGATCACTCAGAGCTAGGGTCGGTCGATGCTATTGCATTTGCTAAGTTACATGGGTTCTCATCATCCGATGGCAAGCTTATCGCATGGCTTGTTGGTAATCACTTACTTATGTCGGTAACTGCACAAAGAAAAGACATAAACGACCCTACAGTAATCAAAGACTTTGCAACACGTGTAAAAACAGAGCGCCAACTCGATTACCTTTATTGTTTAACTGTGGCAGATATTCGTGCCACTAACGACAACCTATGGAACGATTGGAAAAACACCTTATTGCGCGAACTTTATTTGCACACACAACGTGCATTGCGTTTGGGCCTTGAAAACCCAATGGACCAACGCGACCAAATTCGTGATAAAAAGCACCAAGCAAAACAACGCCTGCTTAATTTAGGGTACCTTGAAGAAAAAATTGACTTAATTTGGAGCCGCTTTAAAGCAAACTACTTTACTGCATTTAGCGAGCAGCAAATATCGTGGCAAACCGAGCATTTAGTAAATAGCACCGATTTAAGTCAACCGAGTGTAATTGTGTCGAATGCGCCTATGCACGGCGGCACGCAAGTGTTTGTTTACAGTCCTTACTCGGGTGCCCTATTCGCCCGTTTAGTAAACATAATTGGTACTAAAAAGGCACAGATCCAACACGCACAAGTACTGACCACAAAAGACGGTTATGTACTGTTTAGCTTTGTTATTCTTGAAGTCAGCGGCGACCCTATCGCAAGTAGCCGCGCGCAATCGATTAAACGCGGCCTTGAGCAAGCACTTAATGACCCGCGTAAAAAAATTCGCTTTAAAAAGAGTCGCTCACAACGTTTTAAAGACTTTAATATCAAACCCAAAATTGTGCTGCGCCCACATGCTAGAAAAGATCGCAGCTTAATTGAAATACAAGCGGTTGATATACCCGGTCTACTAACCAAAATAGCCGAAGTTTTCCAAGCACATTTACTCCATATTCATGCAGCCCGCATAACAACGGTAGGTGAACGTGCAGAGGATTTCTTTGTCGTATCAAATAACGAATACCAAGCCCTGACTGATGAAGAACAAGCAAAAATTCATCAGGCATTACGTAAAAAATTCAACGCCGAAACAGAATAAGAGGACACACATGTCAGATTTAAAAACAATGATCGAAAACGCATGGGATAACCGCGACAGCATTAGCCCAAGCACTGTATCTAGCGATGTAAAACAAGCTATTATTGACGCGCTAGAACTACTTGATAGCGGTGCCGCGCGTGTTGCTGAAAAAATATCAGGCGAATGGGTTGTACACCAATGGCTTAAAAAAGCAGTTTTACTATCGTTTCGTATTCGCGACAACCAACCAATGAACGACGGCGTTAATCAGTTTTACGACAAAGTACCGCTTAAATTTAGCGACTACACGCCAGAGCAATTTCAGCAAGGCGGCATGCGCGTAGTGCCTAACGCAGTAGCACGTAAAGGCAGCTTTGTAGGTAAAAACGTCGTACTTATGCCCTCGTACGTAAACATTGGCGCATACGTTGACGAAGGCACCATGGTTGATACATGGGCCACTGTTGGCTCATGTGCACAAATTGGTAAGAACGTACACTTATCTGGCGGCGTTGGCATAGGCGGCGTTTTAGAGCCACTACAAGCTAACCCAACCATCATTGAAGACAATTGTTTTATTGGCGCACGTTCTGAAATTGTTGAAGGTGTAGTAGTAGAAGAAGGCGCTGTTATTTCAATGGGCGTTTATATCAGCCAAAGCACTCGTATTTACGACCGTGAAACCGGCGAAATTCACTACGGCCGCGTACCTGCAGGCGCAGTAGTTGTACCAGGTGCACTACCATCAAAAGATAGCACACACAGCCTTTACGCTGCAATCATTGTGAAAAAAGTAGATCAACAAACACGCGAAAAAGTAGGCATCAACGCCCTACTTCGCTCGATTGATGATTAAATAGAAAACAATGGCATTAGTATAAATTATTGATGAAAAAATAAGGCTCTGAACCTTTTTAGATTTAGAGCCTTACATTCTTTTAAAACGTTCGTTTATATACGTTAATTCCCAAAAGCTACATCTACCATTTTGAATAGTGATCTTCTGCTAAGCCCCACTGCCCGTTGAGTGTTATCACTTCATTAGGAAGCGTTATTTGACCGAAATAACGACCGATTTTTTGTGTGAAATTCGTGGCCACAATGAGTAAATTAGTTTTATCAAAACGTTGGCTTACAGGTTCAAAAGTAAGATTAATCAGGCCGTCGTTTGAGTGGAGTTCCCACTTGTCACAATCAATTTCGTTACCATAACGATTAAACTTAAAATCAACCATATCAATTTTGTATAGCTTTCCGTCAAGCCAAATAGCATTTTCAGTAAATCCTGTTTCAATTACACCTGCTGAAAGGTTTAATCCCAAGTAGCGCCCATCAGGTAATTTGCAGGCAAGGCTTGCCCAATTCCAAAATGTTTCACGACGCATATAGCCTGCACTCCAATCTACACAGGCCAATGCGTTCATATGGCTAAAATCGTAGCGGGTATTTTTTAATAGAAGCGTGCCAGAGCAATTTAGCGCGGCCGATTTTTGGGTGAAATGGAAACCAGCATAACCTGCTCGAGCACATACACTCAAAGGAAGGCAATTATCTGACTCGTTAATTATTGCATCAAGGATCAGCGTGGTACTTATTTTAACTGTTACCTTTCGTTCACCGGGTCTATCTGTGGTATTAACGTAAACGCTGTTATCACCCTTTTTAAAATAACTATTGCCAGAATTTGGCTGCGGCTCAATTAATGTGTTTTTAGAAAATAAATTTACAAAGCTGTGCTCTTCTAACTGCTCTGTTTTTAAATTGTAAACATAAACAAAACAGTTGCTGGCAATTTTTAAATCAACGATTGCAAGCCCAATAACTAATTCATCGCAAGTAATGCTTATAAACTGAAACTGGTTAAACTTAAATTTTTTTGCAAGTTTACCGCATGGCTTATCCATTGCGTTTCTTAAATCAAAATCTAAGTAATTAATATGCTCAATCCCCTGTGGGAATAAACCAAAGTTAGCCTGACCATCAGGGTTAATCAGCTGCAGTTTTTTTGGCATGTAACTTATCCTTTCATTTACAGCCTATATTATTCTCGGGCATAAAATAATCAACCTAAGAAGATAATTACATGGTAAATATTCGTTTTGTTATCCATATGCTTTTCTCGTAACAATTTTGATAATAAAAGGCGGTAGTTTACCAACACAAATAAAAAAGCACTTATAAAAATAAGTGCTTTTAGGTTTGCTCAATTAATTTTTAATTACAGCGCGTTAAATACATCGTCTGTTTTAGCTGCACAAATAAAATCGTTTTTGTGCAAGCCTTTAATTGAATGGCTCCACCACGTTACAGTTACTTTGCCCCACTCGGTTAATAAACCAGGATGGTGGCCTTCGTCTTCTGCCATGTCGCCTACTTTGTTAGTAAACGCGATGGCTTGTTTAAAGTTTTTAAATTTATAAACACGCTCTAGCTGCATAATGCCGTCGCGTACTTCTGGTACCCAGTCTGGTATTTTTGTAATAAGCTGTGCAAGCTCTTCGTCAGACACTTTTGGTGCATCTACGTGGCAAGCTTCGCATTTTTGTTCACTTAATGAAGACATTTTAAATCCTTACTTTAGCGTTTCTTTTAAATTAAAGTTAACTGGCTAATTTTTCTTTTGGTGGAAATTTTGGGTCATGCAAGCCAAGCTCTTTAGCTTGCTCAACCAAAGTCATAATATCCATTTGCGATATATCAAACAGATCATGAATCGAATTAATGGTGTAGTACTGCGGTTGCATAATATCAATGCGATAAGGCGTACGCAGCACATCAATTACGCTCATAGGCGTTATTTCTGGTGTATCTGAATACACATACTGCGTTTCACCCGGGCTTGATAAAATTCCGCCACCGTAAATACGCAGGCCGTTTTCGGTTTGCATTAAACCAAACTCAACGGTAAACCAGTACATGCGTGCAAGGTAAACACGATCTTTTTTCTGCGCTGCGTACCCTAATTGCCCGTATTTGTGTGTGAACTCGGCAAAATCAGGGTTTGTTAGCATGGCGCAGTGGCCAAATATTTCATGAAAAATATCTGGCTCTTGAAGATAGTCAAACTCTTCACGGCTTCGAATAAACGTGGCAACCGGAAACTGTTTATTTGCTAACAATCTAAAAAACTCATCAAAATCGATAAGTGCAGGCACAGGCGCTACTTGCCAACCGGTGGTGGCAAGAAGTACCTCGTTAAGCTCGCTTAGTTGCGGTATACGGTCGTGTGGAAGATTTATTTTTTTAAGTCCTTCCATATACTCATCGCAGGCCTTGCCCTCTATGCACGCAAGTTGGCGTGCTACAAGCTCAGACCAAATTTTATTTTCTTCATCACTCCAATGTATAACACCATTTTCGTCTGGTGTTTTGGATGTGTATTTACTTGCTTTAGCCATAAGTACCTTCTGGGTTGTGAGCCCTAAATCGGTGTCAGTGTGATACTCAAACCTATTGAATATCGAGTGACCCCATACTATGTAAAAGTGAAGAAAAGTTTAATAGACAAGCTAACATCTGTACTTGGCGCGATCACTTCATTCGTAAAGTTAAAATTACACATGTGACACATTAAAATTACAGCCATACATATAAAGGCTTTACACGAAGATTTATGTGTAAACAAATAAATACAGCTAAAGGGTTTGAGTAAACGCCTGGTCTAAATCACTAATAATGTCGTTAACATCTTCAAGCCCAACAGAGAGCCTGATCAACCCGTCACTGATACCCGCGGCGGCTCTCTCTTCTGGTGAATAAGGAGAATGGGTCATAGACGCAGGATGCTGAATCAGTGTTTCGGCATCGCCTAGGCTTACAGCAAGTGTACAAAGCTTCATGCTATCAATAAATTGCGCACCTTGTTGTAAAGTACCTTTTATTTCAAACGCAATCACGCCACCTGCAGCTTTCATTTGATTACCAATAAATTTATTTCCTGGATGTGATTTAAGG
Organism: Pseudoalteromonas sp. ECSMB14103; assembly: GCF_000813065.1. Classification (NCBI taxonomy): domain Bacteria; kingdom Pseudomonadati; phylum Pseudomonadota; class Gammaproteobacteria; order Alteromonadales; family Pseudoalteromonadaceae; genus Pseudoalteromonas; species Pseudoalteromonas sp. ECSMB14103. The sequence continues at coordinate 151,463 of NZ_JWGY01000009.1, forward strand.
CCGGGGTAATAAACAATATTAACTTGATGATGCGCCTCTAGGTATTCAGCCACTGTTTGTGCACTCTGACAGTGACGCTCCATGCGTATGGCTAAGGTTTTTAATCCGCGATTTATAAGCCATGCGTCGTGTGGGCTTATGGTTGCACCAATGTCTTTTAGTACGGTCATTTTTATCAAGGTAATATGCTCAAGCGATCCACACACAAGTCCTGCCACCACATCGCCATGGCCATTTATGTATTTGGTTGCACTGTGCATAATGATATCAATGCCATATTGTTTTGGTGATTGCAGCAATGGCGTTAAAAAGGTGTTGTCTACCACGCTAATTAAGCTGTGCTGTTTAGCAATAGCGCCAATAAGTGCTAAATCAATCACAGCCATTGTTGGGTTTATTGGTGTTTCTACAAATATCATTTTGGAATTAGGTTTAATGGCAGCGCGTAGTTCGTCCTCGCAGGTCATATCAACAAACGTAACTTCAATTCCCCAGCGCGGCAACATGTGTGCAAAAAACGCGAACGTACAACCATATAATGCACTTGATGCTACAAGATGGTCGCCCTGTGATAAAAAGCTCAATACCGATGCCGATACAGCACCCATGCCAGTAGCCGTTGCCGCAGCGGCTTCGCAGCCCTCTAGCTGTGCTATCTTTTGTTCAAGTTCGGTGGTGGTTGGATTGCCTAGGCGGGTATAAATATAACCTGGCTCTTCGCCTGCAAAACGTGCGGCACCTTGTGCTGCATTTTCAAAATGAAAGGTTGAGGTTTGATACAAAGGCGACGTAAGTGCGCCATGCGGATCGTTTGCTTTTTGCGGGCCATGGATACATTGTGTATGAAGATGATGCTTGGTCATTATCTTTGTGCTCATTTTTATTATGTGTTGTTAGTGACATAGATAAAAACGTACCACAGTTTAAATCACAAGCATGCCGGATGCTCAGATGGCTATTTGTGCAAAGTTTACCCACTTACCTGTACACAAATATTTCCATGTTATTGTGTGGGCTCTGTTTTCCCTCGTTTTAAAATTTTACCTGCAATGCTCTGAACGGTCCCTTTCAACAGGCTGCGCTTGTGTTCTAGTTTTGGCAGTGGGCGACTTAACTCCATTGCTTTATAGCCAATTCGCGCTGTAAAAATACCGGCGCTAACACCTTGCGCTGCTCGTCCTGAAAGCTTACCAAGCAATTCTGCACTGAGCGCAGTGGCTGCTAAATCAGAGACAAGCTCTGCACTGCCTACAAACATAACTTGTTTTATAAGCATACGGTAAAGCTTAATGCGGCTTGCGTAACCAAAACCAATGCCATAAATTTTACCTATTTGCTCAATTAACTTAGTACCACGCCAAAGCACAGCCATCATATCCACTAGCGCAATGGGGCTCAGTGCAACTAATAAAGCTGACTCTGTTGCAAAACGGTTTATAAGCTTTTTAGCTTGCGTGTCTTGCGTTATAAGCAAGCTATTTGCGTAAAGCGTCATTATTTCTTTATCACTGTGATGCTGTGCAACTTGCTTTTTAAAGCTGTCAAAATTATTAAGCTTTTGGTGCTTGTTTAGTTTTTCAAGCCAAGGCAATGCGCCGCCTACTTGCTCGCTATTTAAAAGTCTGTCGGCTTCGTGGCGGTGTAACTGATTGCGCTTAAGGCTGCGCAACATTCTATATTCGCGCCATAACATGCGCCCAATAAGAAGCACACCACTTACCACTGCGGTTAAATACACACCGCCTAAAACAACCGACTGTTGAAATGCAAACACTAATGAATAAGCAAATTCAAGTAACACCAGTACTAAAAAGCTTATGGCAAACACACCTTTAAGCGTTTGCCATTTTGACTTTTTATATACTGGCTCTAGGTCTATTTCATCATCTATAAACTCTTCATCAGGCTCTTCAATGTATTCACTTTGACCCTGAGTAATTATTTTTGCAGGAGCAAGCGTAGGCTCAACTTGCTCATCTGCTTGGGTATCAATTCGCCTACCTGCTTGAAAAGTTTGCTGTGTGTCGCTCATGATAATTTGTCTCCTAATAGATACTGCATCACATGATCAAGGCGAATATGTTTAAGTTGCTTGTCGGGGGTTGGCATAGGCGCAAACGACAAAAACTCAAACCCCTGCACTGGCCACTCATTTTTATTAAGCATGCGGTTAGGTGGTTGTGGGGGTAAGTAGGTTAGCCAATCTTGCTCGTTAAGTGGCTTGCCGTAAATACACTCTAGCGTTTGGCCTTTATCGGTAACTTGGCGCGGCTGCGTTGCAGTAATTGACGCCATAGCCATGGTTTCTATTTGTACGCCATCAAATTTTAAATAGTTAGTTTGCTCATGCACTAGCGAATCAAGTAGAAGTGCTAAGTCTTTGTGGTGCTTTGCACTTATGTGATCTGACTTGTTGGCAGCAAAGAGTATTTTATCTATGTTGGGTTTAAATAAGCGCTTAAAAAATCCCGACTCGCCGTAATTAAAGTGTGCGAGCAATTGGTTGATTACGCTACTTTGCTCTTGGAGTGTTTCGTGACCTTCGTTTAAAGCACTTAAAACATCAACTAACACTATTTGGCGGTCAAAATGTTTAAAGTGCTCGTTATAAAAAGGCTTAACCACTTCTTTTACATAGGCGTTAAAACGCTTAATGAGATGCTCTAAATTAGACCCCGCAATAATATCATCGCTATTAACCTGCTTAAAATTAACAGGGAAAAACAATAATAGCGGCGCACCTTTTAAATCACCAGGCATTAGCATTCGCCCAGGTTGTAACATAGCTAGTTTAGTGTCTTTTTTGAGACCCACTAGCATATGTTGATAAAGTTCAGCAATTTGCGCAAGTACGCTCTCATCCACAGGTGCGTTTAAATCAAGCTGATCAAGCGCATTTAAAAATTCACTAGAGGTGTTCACACGCGGGTGCTGTAATAACAGCGGGTATTGCTGCTCGCACCACTGGCTATAGCTTTGCTCAAGCATAGGTAAATCAAGTAACCATTCACCTGGGTAGTCAATAATGTCTAAATACAGAGTAGATTGTGGTGAAAAGTGCCCACGCAACCCTGAAGCACTTTGGTATTTTATTGCCAAACGCAAGGTGTTAATACGCTCAGTTGATGCAGGCCATGTAGGCATCCCATCACTTGGGAGTAAAGCATTGAGTGCTCGCGGATAGTCAAAGGTTGGGACCTTTAACGCCTCTTGCGGTACAACTTTAGTGGCAATGTGGCGGTGCTCTCGCATTACATCAAAAAAAGGGAGGTTTTTATCGTTAGCCTGTGTAGTTAACTGCTTGACTAGAGCTGTAATAAAGGCGGTTTTACCGCTACCGCTTAACCCAGTTACAGCCAATTTTACATGCTGATCTAAACTACGGTGAAGGGCTTTTTGGGCATTGCCTTTAATACTTTTAAAGGTCTTTTTAGCAAATGACGTACGACTCATAATGGGCTAGCACTTCATTGATGCTTAATCACCGAACAAAGTGCTATTAAATCCTTTAAAGTTTGTTGATTTCACGGCTTACCGTAAACTCGCTTGAGGTAACATGGCGTTCCATATCCTGAAGGCGTGTATCTACTCGCGCTAAACGCTCTTTTAAATCTTGTAAAGCGCGGCGCGGTGGCTCACCCTTTTGCCATACTTTAAATTTTACCTCTAACGGATCGTCAGCTTTTGTTGAGCTGCTCGCATGTGCAGTCGTTGGCTCTTTTTTGTCTAATATAAACCACGCTGCAATGTACGCTACCACAAACAATGGGCCACCTGCTAGCAGTACCGCACTAACAAATATAATGCGAACTAACCATAACTCCATATTAAAGTAGTCACTTAATCCCGCACATACTCCGGCTATTTTACCGCGTTGTGGGTCTCTTAATAATTCGCGTTTGGAATTCATACTTTGCGTCTCCATTGTGGTGACTCTTGGTCTAGCAATGCTTCAAGTGTTTCGACTCTATCAGCCATACGTTCAGCTTTGTGTGCTAGTTCTAATAACTGGCGATGTTCGTGTTCACTTAACCCTTGGCTTACTTGTTTTTTGCTACGGTAGTGTAAAATTAACCACAGTGGCGCAACAAAAATCATAAACAAGATAAATGGTGCAACTAGTATCTCTGGATCAAACATAACCCTCTCCTGACAATCCGTTCAAATTTGTTAAGCAGTGGGGCACATTACATGCCCCTGCGTAAATTACTTATCAGCAAGCTTCTTTTTAAGTTCAGCTAGCTCATCATCAATTTTTTCATTTTTTTGTAAATCAGCAATTTCGTCTGCTAACGTTTGCTTACCTAAATCGTAAGACTCTATTTGAGATTCTAGTCCATCAATTTTAGTTTCGTAACGTTCAAAGCGATTAAGTGCATCTTCTACCTTGGAGCTATCAAGTGCTTTTTTCACTTCTAGGCGCGACTCAGCTGAACGCTGACGAAGAATTATTGCCTTTTGACGTGATTTAGCATCAGCTAACTTTTCTTGTAACGTGGTCACTTCTTGCTGAAGCTTCTCAATATGAGACTCTACATGCTCAAGTTCACCTTCAACAGCCGTCACTGCATCTGCCGACTTTTGCTTTTCGAGCAATGCTGAACGAGCTAAATCTTCGCGGTCTTTACTAAGTGCTAACTCAGCTTTTTCTTGCCAGTCACTTACTTGAACTTTAAGTGTATCTAGGCGGCGAACAATTTCTTTTTTCTCTGCCAGAGTTTTAGCTGACGTAGAACGAACCTCTACTAGTGTATCTTCCATTTCTTGGATAATCAGACGCACCATTTTTTCTGGGTCTTCTGCTTTATCTAAAATGGCATTGATATTAGAATTAACAATATCTGCAAAACGTGAAAAAATTCCCATAACATTTACCTCTGTAATTAAAACTTAGTTAGTCTGCTTTAACTAGTATCAATATGCTTGCCAACTTTTTAAAAACTAAAATACACTTTATTTTCATTAAGTTAAACTAAATATACAAATTACTTTAGTTATTCATAATTATGAAATACACTAACAGTTAGTAAAAATGACTAAGACTTAGGGAATATGAGCCAATATCGCCAACAAGACAATTTACTGGGCCAATCAGACAGCTTTTTATCTGTGTTGGATCAAGTATCGCAACTAGCTAATCTAGATAAGCCGGTGCTTATTATTGGCGAACGAGGCACAGGTAAAGAGCTGATAGCTGCCCGCCTGCATTTTTTATCTAAACGTTGGGATCAAAACTACGTAAAACTAAATTGTGCTGCATTGAACGAGAACCTGCTCGAAAGTGAATTGTTTGGTCATGAAAGCGGCGCATTTACGGGGGCCAGTAAACGTCACGAAGGCCGTTTTGAACGTGCTAACAGCGGTACACTATTTTTGGATGAATTGGCAAATACATCCGCCATGGTGCAAGAAAAACTCCTACGCGTTATAGAGTATGGTGAGTTTGAACGTGTTGGCGGTAAGCAAACTGTAAAAGTCGATACTCGCCTAGTATGCGCCACCAATGAAGACTTACCACACCTTGCTGAACAAGGTGAGTTTAGAAGTGATTTACTTGATAGATTAGCATTTGATGTAATAACGCTTCCCCCACTGCGTGAACGTCAAGACGATATTATGCTGCTTGCAGAGCAATTTGCGATGAACATGGCACGCGATTTAGAGTGGGAGCTATTCAGCGGGTTTACTCGAAGCGCTACAGAAACGCTTTTATCGTATAACTGGCCTGGTAATATTCGTGAGCTTAAAAATGTGGTTGAACGTAGCTTATATCGCCACGGAAGTGAACATATTCCCGTTCACCAGATTATTTTAGACCCATTCGAAAGTCCATTTAGACCTAAAGCGCGTATTAAAGCACCAATAACCACTCAACATGTTAGTGCTGAGCCTGTTTCTGTTGCAGCGCCTGTAAACATTTCTGAGCAAAAAGTTGAAGCCAATATTCAATTTCCTTGTAGCTTAAAAGAACGCTCAAATGAATTTGAAATAAATATGATTAACAAAGCGCTTGAGCACAGCCAATTTAATCAAAAGAAAACTGCAGAAGTCCTTGGTTTAACGTATCATCAATTACGTGGGTATCTAAAAAAATACAATTTGTTGGATCAACAATAGTTAGAGGTTATGCGTGTGCATAAATTTTTACTTGCTTTACTAGCAGGCACTTTAGTTGGCTGCTTAGATAGTGAAGAACGCGTTATTGAAGAAAAAAACCAAGGCTTGGTCTATTGCGCCGAGGCAAACCCTGTGTCGTTTAACCCACAAGTGACAACCACAGGCTCAACTATTGATATTATTGCCAATCAGCTTTATGACCGCTTAATAAGTATTGATCCGGTTACTGCTGAGTTTCAGAGCGAACTCGCAACAGATTGGAAAGTAAGTAAAGATGGTAAATCGGTCACCTTTACTCTTCGAAAAGACGTACCATTTCATACCACCGCATACTTTACACCTAGCCGGACTTTTAACGCCGATGACGTAATTTTTACCTTTAGTCGCTTATTTGATGTGTACAACCCTTATCATTTTGTGGGTGATGCCAGTTACCCTTATTTTCAAAGTGTAGGCGTTGATCAGCTCATTCGTAAGATTGTTCGCGTGTCTGACCACCAAGTTAGATTTGAATTATTTAATGCTGAAAGTAGTTTTTTAGCTAACATGGCCACTGACTTTGCGGTTGTTTTATCGGCCGAGTATGCAATGAAACGTAAAGCTGCAGAGCAAGAAGAATTTTTTGATCAATACCCTGTAGGCACTGGTCCTTATATTTATCGTGAATATCGCCGTGATAATTTAGTCCGCTTTTACCGTAACCCCGATTATTGGAAACACGACGTTGCCCTTGAACAACTCGTTTACGACATTACCCCTAATGGCACAGCGCGCATTGCAAAGCTGTTAACTAAAGAGTGCGACTTAGCCGCTCATCCTAGTAGTGCTCAGTTGAGTATTTTAGCCCAGCGTGAAGATATTAATATTGAAAAAGAAACCAACCTCAATGTTGGATACTGGGCTTTTAACACAGAACGCCCACCTTTTGATGACATTCGAGTTCGCAAGGCGCTTGCACATGCAATTGATACAGATAAAATAATGCAAGCGGTATATTACGGTAATGGAACACGTGCCGAATCGATGTTGCCACCAACCTCATGGGCTTTTAACGCTCAAACAAGTATGCCATCATTTGACCCTGACCTTGCTAAAAAGCTACTCGCTGAAGCCGGCTTTTCTGATGGGTTTGATATGAATATTTGGGCCATGCCAGTGAGTCGTATTTATAACCCCAATGCACGTAAAATGGCTGAATTAATGCAAAGTGACTTACGCAAAGTAGGTGTTAACGTCAGTATTGTAGAATACGAGTGGAATACGTTTATTCAGCGAATTGGAGAGCACAGACACGATAGCGTGCTCCTCGGCTGGGCAGCAGATACGCCAGACCCCGATAACTTCTTTAGCCCGTTATTAAGCTGCTCAGCAACATTTAGTGGCAAAAACCCAGCCAATTGGTGCAACCCTAAATTTGATTTATTACTGGCGCAAGCACTCGATACGACAGACTTAAATATGCGAAAAAAATACTACGCAGATGTGCAGTCGCTTATCATGGATGAATTACCCTTGTTGCCCATTGCTCATGGGTTACGGTTTCAAGCAAGCAGTGCCGATGTAGACGGCATAGAGCTTGGCCCATTTGGGGCTATTTCGTTAGCCAATGCGAGGAAAAAGTAATGATCCTCGATTATATTTTACGCCGCCTTGGTTTATTACTTTTTATGTTGCTCATGCTCAGCATTTTTACATTTTCGTTGGCGTACTTATTCCCTGGTGATCCATTAAGTAATTTAAGTGGCGTTCCGAGTAATAATTTTTCTCAAAATACGCAATTAGAAGATAAATACTTTTATAACAGTAATTATTTTATGCAATACCTCGCCTTTTTAGGGCGAGTTTTTCAGGGTGATTGGGGATTATCGTTTGCCTCTGGCGACAATGTTTTTTCACATATCCTTGATTTATTACCAGCGACGTTAGAGCTTAGTGTGTATGCACTTATTGTGTCTATATTTGTTGGCGTGCCTGCAGGTATTATAGGCTCAGCGTATTACAATCGCTGGCCAGATAAGCTTATTAATTCAACCACTATTGTGGGCTATTCTATGCCTGTATTCTGGTTAGCTTTATTACTAATTATGATTTTTTCGCTCAAATTGGGGTGGTTTCCTATGTCGGGTAGAATGGGGCTTCTTTATGAAATTCCAGCAGCCAGCGGGTTTATGCTCATTGATATCATGCTTGCCGGCTTTCCGTATAAAGGAATGGCATTTGTAGATGCATTACACCACTTAACTTTGCCCACAATTGTGCTTGCCACATACCCAACCACCGTGCTTGTAAGATTTACCCGCGAATCAATGTTGAAAATAATGGATCAAAATTTTATTAAAACAGCACGCGCGAAGGGGTTAAACCGACGCCAATTAATCATGCATCATGCACTGCGCAATGCGCTTTTACCGGTAATTAAAAAAATTGGTTTGCAATTCAGTACACTAATAACACTTGCTATGATCACCGAAGTTATTTTTTCGTGGCCTGGTATTGGCCGCTGGTTGATAGACAGTATTTACCAGCGCGACTTTCCTGCAATTCAGGGAGGCCTAATGGCTGTATCCTTATTTGTTATTTTAGCCACTATAACAACCGAACTTCTTTATAGTTTATTCGACCCACTCTCACGGAACCAAGCCCATGGCAAAGTTTAAGGTATTTTCTGAAGAGTCGAATAAATCGCCACTGGCGCGATTTTGGCGAAAATTTAAAAACAATCACCCTGCCCTTGTTGGTTTATGGGTGTTTTTGGCATTTGCCTTACTCGCTGCCAGCGCACCATTTTTAGCGCCTTATGGGGTAAACCAGCAGCACAGTGATGCGCTACTTATTCCACCCTCGTGGCGAGAAATGGGCGATGTGCGTTTTATTTTAGGCACTGATGATTTAGGACGCGATGTGTTGTCGCGTTTAATGAACGGCGCAACCTATACATTTGGTTTATCGGTCGTCGCTGCATTATTGACCACCATAATTGGTGTATTAGTCGGCACATTTGCTGGCATTAGTCGAGGTATGCGTTCAAGCTTTTTGAACCATTTACTTGATATCACTCTTTCAATACCGTCTTTATTATTGGCTATTATCATTATTGCAGTATTAGGCCCGGGCTTGATGAATACAGTATGGGCTATTATTTTAGCCTTACTACCGCAGTTTATTCATTCAATCAGAAACCTAATAGTAGAAGAGCTAAGCAAAGACTATATCACCGCGTTTAAGCTCGACGGCGCTTCAAATTGGCATATTATATCGCGCGGTATTTTTCCTAATATTTATGAACACATAGTGGTTATTTTTACTATGGCACTGTCTACGGCCATACTAGATATTTCTGCGTTGGGTTTTTTAAAGTTAGGCGCACAACCCCCAACCACTGAATGGGGTGCCATATTGGCAGAAAACCTTGGCCTAATTTATTTAGCACCTTGGACGGTTGCCTTACCAGGCGTATTATTATTTTTAGCGGTATTATCGACCAATTTAGTAGGCGATGGACTTAGACAAGTGCTAAAAGAGCGCAAGGCCGATTAAATGCAATTATTAGATGTTAGAAATTTAACCATTGAACTGCGCACTTCAGAAACAGTTATAAGAGCAGTTGACAGGGTCAGCTTTAGCTTAAAAGAAGGTGAAGTGCATGCGCTTGTAGGTGAGTCAGGCTCAGGTAAAAGCCTAATCGCAAAAGCAATCGTTGGTGTATTAAACGAACGCTGGAATATAACCGCTGATAGAATTCACTGGCGTGGTGTTGACCTAATGCGCCTCACTCCGGAGCAACGCAGACAAACGGTTAGCAAAGATATTGCAATGATCTATCAAGACCCTAGCCGTTGCCTTGACCCTACAGCGAAAATTTTTAATCAAATTGCTGAAACCTTACCTGAAGTCGCTCGCAAGGGATTCTTTTTAAAACGAAATCGCGAACGAAAAGACCGCGTTAAAGCACTTATCCATAAAGTTGGTATTAAAAACCATGAAGCGGTACTAGACAGCTACCCTCATGAGCTCTCAGAAGGTGTGTGCCAAAAGGTAATGATTGCAATGGCAATTGCCCGAACACCTAAGCTATTAATTGCTGATGAGCCGACTACAGCACTTGAGAGTACTACCCGTGCGCAAGTGTTTAGATTATTAAAAAGCCTTAATCAACTCAAGAATATGTCTATTTTAATGATTTCACACGAGCTTGAAGAGATTGCTGATTGGTCTCATGGGATTCATGTTTTATATTGCGGGCAAATGGTTGAAGCAGGTCCAACTCATAAAATATTTAAGCAACCTCGCCATCCATACACACAAGCACTTTTGAAAAGCTTGCCAGATTACGAGCAGGGCTTGGCTCATAAAGAACCGTTTTATGCGCTTAAAGGTACTATTCCTACTTTACAACATTTACCAATTGGTTGCCGACTTGGGCCACGTTGCCCACAAGCACAAAAAGATTGTGTAGTTACACCTGTCCTCACTAAACACAGTGGGCACAGCTACGCTTGTCACTTTCCGCTTATAAAGGAGGTTAAGTAATGCAGCCTACTCTCAAAGTACAAGCGCTATCTAAAACATTTGATGTGCGAGCGGATTTATTTAAACGCAAAAAATTTGAAGTGCTAAAAAACATTTCTTTTTGTATTGGTAAAGGTGAAACCATTGCCGTAATTGGTGAAACAGGCTCGGGGAAAAGTACGTTAGCTAAGTTACTTGCCGGTGCCGATAACGCAAACACTGGGCAAATATTACTTGAAGGCAATGTAATAGAAGATAACGGTATTCGTGATAACCAATGTCGTCACATTAGAATGATTTTTCAAGACTCAGGGGCGTCGTTAAACCCAGGTTTAACTATTGGCGACATGCTTGATGATTGCTTGCAATACAATACGGACTTTGATGAAGAAGAACGCTCAGAAAAAATAAATACAACACTCTCTAAAGTTGGATTGCTAGTCGATCACCAACATTACTATCCACATATGTTCAGTGTTGGCCAATTACAACGTGTGGCTTTTGCCAGAGCGCTTATTTTAGATCCTAAGGTGATGGTGCTCGATGAAGCCGTATCGTCTTTAGACCCTTCTATACGTGCCCAAATAGTAAATTTATTACTCAAGTTACAACGTGAAACGGGTTTAACTTATGTCATGATCACCCATCATCTTAGTTTAGTACGCCATATTAGTGATCAAGTCATTGTGCTAGATAAAGGTGAGGTGGTTGAGTATGGTTTAACAGAAAATGTATTTAATAATCCTCAGTCAAAAATAACGCAGCGTCTATTAAGCTGTTAATGCAGTTTTTTGTTATGTAAGTGCATTTTAGAAGGTCTTGTTATTAACTTTTACTTTTTAACAAGGCCATTCCATGCTCAAACACACACTAATTAGTATTACTCCTCTACTGATTTTATCTGCCTCTGCTATTGCCGAGCCCCCTAACAAAGTTAAAAACTGGGTTGGCGGAATCGATCATTTAGGTTTAACTGTTTCAGATTTAAATTCATCTAAAGTGTTTTTTACTGATGTGCTTGGTTTTAAAGTGCTGGGAAATGATCCGACTTATCCTGCGTACTTTTTATCTAATAAAAAAACAACCATTACATTGTGGCGAATTAAGAATAATGAAAAACGTGTAGAGTTTAATCGAGCAGAAAATGTGGGCCTACACCATTTAGCACTCAGTGTTGAGAGTATTGAAAAGTTAAGCAGGCTGCATAAGCACTTAAAAATGCAAAATAATATTACTATAGAATTTGCACCAGAGAATTTAGGTAAAGGCCCTGCGCAGCACATGATGATAAGAGAGCCTAGCGGTAACCGTATTGAATTTATTGCAAGGCCTATCTAGCGCCCTAAAATGATTGGTATTATTACGCAGTGGTATAAGCACACCCGAATTTAAAGCAATAAAAAAGGCGCTCAGAGGCGCCTTTTTTAATAACCAAAACTAACTTATTCAGCAGCTTGTTCAACTACTGGTAAATTAAGTTCAGCTTTAGCTTTAAGCGACTCTATGAAAACCATATAGTTTTTGTTTGCTTGAGCCATTGTAATGCTTTGTTTAGCTTGTGGGTCAATATCAGCCGTTACTGTAGCATCTGTCACTGAGTTAAGTGCAACAATCGCTGCATCACCGTTATTTAAGTCAACAACATCTACCACTGCAGTGTCTGCTGGGTGAGCCATTTTAAATGCCTGAGTAACAATCGCTGGCGAGACAGCAAAACTTTGACGATTTAGTTGTGACTCTTGACGAAGCGTTAAGTCTTGCTCAGTTGCAATATCATTCAAACTTTTACCTGCTTGAATTTCAGCAAACAAACTACGCGCTTTATCTTTGGCAAGCTCAGAGGTCTTGTCATTTACCAAGCGTGTTTTAATCTGTTCACTTACATCACTTAATGGTTTAGTTGACGCTGGCTGATGCTCGTTAATACGCACGATAACAATGTGCTCATCGCCCAACTCAATAACTTCAGAGTTAACTCTGTCTTCAAGTAAGTCAACAGATGTGAGTGCAGTAATAACAGCCGGTGTATTTAACGGCTCTGGTAAAGCATTCAACGCTAAAAGAGGGGTTGACTGAACTTCTAGTTCAGCAACTTCTGCAGCATCATCTAAACGATCTGAAATTTCAAACGCAATTGCACCCATTTCGGTTTGCTTATCGTAAAATGCATCAATTTTTTCAGCACGCTCTAATTCAGCACGTAAGTCCGCTTTTACATCATCAAATGGTTTAACTTGTTGTGGCTGAATATCAGTCAGTTTAATGATGTGATAACCGAACTCTGACGCAACCACTTCTGAAAAATCACCTTTCGCTTCAAGTGAAAATGCTGCATCTTCAAATGCAGGATCCATTACATCACGTTCAATCCAATCAAGGTCACCGCCCATCTCTGCGCTAACGATATCATCAGATGAAGACTCTGCGAGTTCAGCAAAGTCTGCACCTTGTTGAAGCTCAGCATAAAGCGCATCGACTTTAGCTTTAGCTGCATCATCGTCTTCACTATTATCTATTAATATGTGAGACACACGACGTTTTTCAGGCTCAACATATTGCGCCTTATTTTGCTCATAAGACGCTTTCACATCTTCTTCAGTCACTGAACCAACAACTATATTTTCAGCTTTCAACTCGACATAGTTCACCGAGATAAGTTCTGGTGATAAAAACTGCGATGCATTTAGGTCATAGTAATCTGAAACTTCTTGCTCTGATACTTCAACATTATCTGCAAGTGACTCTTTATTAATTACTAAGTAATCAATGCTACGAGTTTGTTGTTGAAGAGCAATAGCACTTTTAAGCTCGCTTTCAAGCGCAAAGTCTGTGCCTGCAACTGCTGATACTAACTGACTGCGTGTCATGTCTTCGCGAAGGTATTCACGAAAAGTATCTGGTTGGAAGTTCATTTGACGAATTACTTGTAAATAACGATCGTTATTAAATTTATCGCCAAGTTGGAAGTAAGGCAATTCTAAAATTGTTTTACGAACTGTATCATCGCTCACGCGAAGGCCTAATTCTGCCGCTAACTGTGATTGCAATTCTTGTTGTACTAAGCGGTCAATTACACCTTGACGAATTTGTGCCATATAATTTGGATCTGCAGCAATTTGTGTAAAGTACTCACCAAATTGTTGCTCTAAACGATTACGTTCGTTTTGGTACGCGCGGTTAAATTCCGTTTGGCTAATTTTAACTCCGTTTACTTCAGCAACAGGTTGTTCCGTGGTTTGACCTAGGTAACTACCGATCCCTGCTAAAGCAAAAGATAAAATCACCGCGCCTAAAATTATTTTGGCTACAGGTCCTTGCGAACCTTCTCTGATTTTCTCAAGCATTTGTTTATCTCTTTTTGATCAAGGCTCAATACCTTGTCACATGTAAAAAAAGCGTATCTTACCAGATACGCTTTTTCACTTGAAGTAACTAGCGGTAAAGTTACTCAATTCAACTGTTAGGCTGATTAAGTAACTTTACTTTCGCCATAACTAATCTGTTTAAACTATTGATTAGTTTACTGCGTCTTTAAGCGCTTTACCGGCTTTGAAAGCTGGAATGTTTGCAGCAGCGATTTGAATAGTTTCACCAGTTTGTGGGTTACGGCCAGCTCGTGCAGCACGTTCACGTACTGAGAAAGTACCAAAACCAACAAGTGCAACTGAGTCGCCATCTTTAAGCGCGCCAGATACAGATTCGATGAATGAATCAAGTGCACGACCTGCAGCCGCTTTAGAAATGTCAGCATCAGCTGCGATTTGATCGATTAATTGAGATTTATTCACAATATCATCCTCTTTCATTGTTATTATCAAGAGCGATGGTTTTTTAAACTAACATCACTTTTTTGAAAATTTTAGAGCAAACTTGTAATGCTCACATGATTATATTTTTCTTAAGCCTAGGCCACATAAGGCCTAGGCTTGAAAACCAGTGCTTAACTTATCATACCGTTTAGATTTGAAAAGCCCTAAAAAGCACTTTTTTTACGTTTTTTACTGCTTTTTCTCTGTTTCGACTGAAAAACTCTCAACAGGATGTACCAAAGCAAGTTTTAACACCTCATCAATCCATGTAACTGGGTGAATATCAAGACCTGCCAGTACGTTATCTGGGATCTCTTTTAAGTCACGTTCGTTAATTTTTGGAATAATAACGGTTTTTATTCCACCACGGTGCGCAGCTAGTAACTTCTCTTTTAAGCCACCAATAGGCAGAACTTCACCACGAAGCGTTATTTCGCCAGTCATAGCAACATCAGCTTTAACTGGATTACCTGTTAAACTCGACACCAGACCAGTCACCATGGCTGCACCAGCACTTGGGCCATCTTTTGGTGTTGCACCTTCAGGAACGTGAACATGAATGTCACGCTTTTCATAAAAATCACTGTTGATGCGAAAAGTATCAGCACGATTACGCACAACGGTCATTGCTGCTTGAATCGACTCTTGCATTACATCGCCAAGTGAACCGGTGTAAGTCAATTTACCTTTTCCTGGCACGGCTGCACATTCGATTGTCAGTAAATCACCACCAACCTCAGTCCATGCAAGACCTGTAACTTGACCAATTCGATCACCATCTTCTGCTTTACCATAGTCAAAACGTTGAACGCCTAAGTACTCTTCTAAATTATCTTGATTAATAGTCACCGTTTTAGTGTCTTTTTCAATCAGAATATTTTTAACAGCTTTGCGGCACAACTTAGAAATTTCTCGCTCTAGATTACGCACACCCGCTTCACGTGTGTAATAGCGAATAATGCCGATAATTGCACTATCGTCTATTTCAATCTCGTTGTCTTTTAAGCCATTACGCTTTACTTGCTTAGTGATCAGGTGCTCTTTTGCAATATTAAGCTTTTCGTCTTCGGTGTAACCTGACAAACGAATAACTTCCATACGGTCTAAAAGAGGACCAGGGATGTTAAAGCTATTCGAAGTAGCGACAAACATAACATCCGACAAATCAAAATCTATTTCAAGATAATGATCGGCAAAATGGCTATTTTGCTCAGGATCAAGTACTTCTAACAATGCTGAAGCTGGGTCGCCGCGCATATCTGAAGACATTTTATCGATTTCATCTAATAAAAATAGTGGGTTTTTAACCCCTACTTTTGTCATGTTTTGAATTAGCTTACCAGGCATAGAACCAATATACGTTCGACGGTGGCCTCGAATTTCGGCTTCATCACGAACACCGCCTAACGCCATACGAATATACTTACGGCCAGTAGAACGAGCAATAGACTGACCAAGTGATGTTTTACCGACACCTGGAGGTCCTACAAGGCACAAAATTGGCCCTTTAAGCTTGTTAGTACGCTGTTGTACCGCTAGATACTCTAAAATACGTTCTTTTACTTTATCAAGACCATGGTGTTCGCTGTCTAATATTTTTTGTGCACCAGCCAAATCTTTTTTAACTTTTGAACGTTTTTTCCATGGCACATTAATTAATGTATCGATGTAAGAACGCACAACCGTTGCCTCAGCGGACATTGGCGACATCATCTTAAGTTTATTAAGTTCTGTCGTGGCTTTTTCTTGTGCTTCTGATGACATACCCGATTCTTCAATACGCTTTTTGAGCGCTTCAAACTCATCAGGAACATCGTCAAGTTCACCAAGCTCTTTTTGAATGGCTTTCATTTGCTCGTTGAGGTAATACTCGCGCTGAGATTTTTCCATCTGCTTTTTAACGCGGGTACGGATCTTCTTCTCAACCTGCAATAAGTCGATCTCACCTTCCATTAGGGCCATTAGGTATTCTAAACGCTCTGTCACGCTTGAAATTTCTAGCACTTTTTGTTTTTCAGGCACTTTTAACGGCATATGCGCAGCCATTGTGTCTGCAAGTCGCGCTGGTTCATCAATACCTGATACCGAAGTGAGCACTTCTGGTGGAATTTTTTTATTGAGCTTTACATAGCCTTCAAATTGGCTAATTGCGCTTCGAATAAATACATCTTGCTCTTGTTCATCAATTAAATCTGATTCAATAAATTGAGCATCGGCAACAAAAAACTCGTCGTTATCAACGAAGTTTTTGATTTCAGCGCGCTGTGTGCCTTCTACCAATACTTTTACTGTCCCGTCAGGGAGTTTTAATAATTGAAGTACAGTTGCAATAGTACCAATGCGATAAATATCATCTTGCTCTGGTTCGTCTACAGTTGCATCTTTTTGTGCAACCAAGAAAATTTGTTTGTCTTTATCCATTGCCGCTTCAAGGCATTTTATTGATTTTTCACGGCCTACAAAAAGCGGGATCACCATGTGTGGGTACACCACAACATCGCGCAGTGCTAGCACTGGGATTTCGACTTGGTCGGTTCTCTCAAGCGTCATTATATTTCTCTTCGCACTTCATTTATTTAAAAGATTACTCAAGTATATGGGGATAACCACATTAAAGTTCAACAATTTTCCCCGACTCGTTTAAATTAATTATAAAAAAAGGAGCCCTAGGCTCCTTTTTAATGTAAATAGCTTAAAAACTATTCAGATGCTGCTTTATCTTGATTATTATTTTCATATATCAAGATTGGATCAGACTCACCTTTAATTACCGTTTCGTCAATAACTACTTTGCTGACATCATCCATAGATGGAAGTTCGTACATGGTATCTAGTAAAATACCTTCTACGATAGAGCGAAGACCACGAGCACCGGTTTTACGAACCATCGCTTTGTGAGCGATAGCAGATAAAGCATCATCACGGAACTCAAGCTCTACATCTTCCATACCAAACAACACTGAGAACTGTTTAGTAATCGCGTTTTTAGGCTCACTTAGAATCTGTACGAGTGCAGCTTCATCTAACTCTGTGAGTGTAGCAACTACAGGTAAACGGCCAATAAATTCAGGTATTAAACCGTACTTTACTAAATCTTCAGGCTCTACGTCTTTAAACGTCTCGCTTAAAGAACGCGTTTCTGCAGACTCTTTAACACTAACGCCAAAACCAATGCCAGTATTTTTATGGCTACGTTGCTCAATGACTTTATCAAGCCCTGAAAACGCACCACCACAAATAAACAAGATTTTAGACGTATCTACTTGTAAAAATTCTTGCTGTGGGTGTTTGCGTCCACCTTGAGGAGGCACAGAAGCAATCGTACCCTCAATCAGCTTAAGTAATGCTTGTTGCACACCTTCACCCGACACATCGCGCGTGATTGATGGGTTATCTGATTTGCGAGAAATTTTGTCTATTTCATCAATGTATACAATGCCACGCTGTGCTTTTTCCACATCGTAGTCGCATTTTTGCAATAGTTTTTGGATGATATTTTCTACATCCTCGCCCACGTAACCGGCTTCGGTAAGTGTCGTTGCATCAGCCATTGTAAACGGTACGTCAAGTAAACGAGCCAGCGTCTCTGCTAGTAATGTTTTACCACTACCAGTCGGACCTATTAGCAAAATATTACTTTTGCTAAGCTCAATATCTTGCTTGGTTGATTGATTACGAAGACGTTTGTAATGGTTGTAAACAGCAACAGACAATACTTTTTTCGCATGGTCTTGGCCGATAACGTAGTCGTCTAGGTGTTTTCGAATTTCTTTTGGAACAGGTAGTTTATCAGACGAGTCATGCTTAGGAGCAATATCTTTGATCTCTTCCCTGATAATATCGTTACACAACTCTACACATTCATCACAAACGTATACTGAAGGGCCTGCAATTAATTTGCGTACTTCGTGCTGGCTCTTGCCACAAAAAGAGCAGTATAACAATTTATTACTTTTGTCGCCGTCTGTAGGAGTGTCAGACATTCAGCTACCTCATCTTATTACGTTGGCCACCAAGATTTATGGTGGCTATTTCAATACGCTTAACTATAACAAAATTTATTGTTTTTCGCATAGTAACTAAAAGTGATTAACAGGTCCCCTGCTCACCAAGCGCTTACTTTTTATCGCGATTTGCAAATACTGAGTCAACTAAGCCGTACTCTACAGCTTCTGAAGCGCTCATGAAGTTGTCACGATCAGTATCTTTTGAAATCACATCTAACGGCTGACCCGTGTGTTCTGCCATTAAGCGATTTAGCTTATCTTTAATAGATAGTATTTCTTTGGCGTGTATTTCAAAGTCAGACGCCTGACCTTGGAAACCACCTAAAGGTTGGTGGATCATTACACGTGAGTTAGGTAAGCAAAAACGTTTACCTTTAGCACCAGCGGTAAGCAAAAATGCCCCCATGCTCGCTGCTTGTCCTACACAAATAGTACTCACATCAGGTTTGATAAAGTTCATTGTGTCGTAAATTGCCATACCAGCAGTTACTGAGCCGCCCGGTGAATTTATGTATAAGAAAATATCTTTATCAGGGTTCTCTGATTCTAAAAATAGCATTTGCGCTAAAATTAGGTTTGCCATGTTGTCTTCAACTTGGCCTGTTAAAAAAATAATACGCTCTTTTAAAAGTCGCGAATAAATATCATACGAGCGCTCACCTTTTGGTGTTTGCTCAACAACCATAGGGACCAATGCATTTAGGGGATCTGTAATACCAGTATTCATACTTATTTAATTCCTTATGCGCTTATACTTATCCTTATTATAAGGAAGCATAGTTATCGTTTTTCGCAAATTAAGAGCCAAAAACTAAAAATGGCCCGGGCACGCTGTTTAAACAGTGTAACACGAGCCATTTAATCGTTAGCGAGAGCTTAAGTCAATGACTTATTAAGCACCTTGCTGCGGATTCATGATGTCATCAAATGCTTTTTCAACGTCTGAAACATTTGCTTTAGCTAAAATAGCTTCAACAGCTTGCTCTTCCATTGCAACATTACGCATTTGTTGCATAAGTTGATCATTTGCTTTGTAGTATTCTACTACTTCAGTTGGATCTTCGTATGCAGAAGCCACTGTTGCAATTAATGCTTCAACTTTAGCATCATCAACTTTAATGTCGTTAGCTTTGATTACTTCGCCTAATAAAAGACCAGTTTTAACGCGTGTTACAGCTTGCTCATGGAACAATTCAGCTGGAAGCTCAGGCATGTTTTTAGCGTCGCCGCCAAAACGTTGAGCTGCTTGCTGACGTAGTGCGTCAACTTCTTGATCAACAAGTGCTTTTGGCACTTCAATTTCGTTGTTTTCTAAAAGACCTTTGATTGCTTGGTCTTTAACGTTAGCTTTAACCGCTTGGTCAAGTTCACGCGTCATGTTCTTTTTAACTTCTTCTTTAAGCGCGTCTACGCCGCCTTCGGTAACACCGAATTTAGTTGCAAACTCTTCGCTTAATTCAGGAAGCTCTTGCGCTTCTACTTTCTTCACTGTGATAGTGAATTGAGCTGCTTTACCTTTAAGGTTTTCAGCATGGTAATCTTCAGGGAATGTTACATCTGCAACAACTTCTTCGCCTGCTTTTTTACCAACGATGTTATCTTCAAAACCTGGGATCATACGACCTTGACCAAGCTCTAATGGGAAGTCATCAGCTTTACCGCCTTCAAATACTTCACCGTCGATAGTACCTACGAAATCAACTGTTACACGGTCACTTTCGCCGGCAGCTGTATCAACTTCAGCCCATTCTGCGTGTTGCTTACGAAGAGTTTCTAGCATGTTTGCTAAGTCTTCGTCAGTTACTGTTACCGCTGGTTTTTCAACAGCAATTTTGTCTAAACCTTGAACTTCAACTTCAGGATAAACTTCAAATGTAGCTGAGAATTCTAAATCTTTACCTGCTTCAAGTGATTTAGGAGCGAATGAAGGCGCGCCAGCAGGATTAATTTTTTCAGCAACGATTGCTTCAATGTAGTTACGTTGCATTACTTCGCCAGCAACTTCTTGACGAACTGCAGCGCCAAAACGCTTGTTAATTACAGATACAGGTACCTTACCAGCACGGAAACCATCTATACGCTGTGTTTTTGACAGTTGTTGTAGGCGTTTTTTTACTTCGGTCTCAACGTTCTCTGCAGGAACGGTGATAGTTATACGGCGCTCAAGGCCTTGGGTCGTCTCAACAGAAACTTGCATGATTTACCTCAATATTCAATTTTGGCGACTGTTCGCCTTCCTTACAAACAAAGTGATCTGCATGAGTCTTGATAAAGTTTAAGCGATTTTTCACACTTAAAAGCATCCGTCGCTACCATGAGATACCATTGCTGCTTTGCCCTTAGGGCACTATGTTAAACAATAGACGCGGCATTATAACCTAATATTTATGATAGTCGAGTATGGGGGGCAATTATTTGGAATAGATTGGGTACTACAGCACCTAACCGAGTAAAAAACAGGCTAACCGTTGTTTTCAGAGGTTTAAGTGAGTTTTATTTATAGCGATAGAAAAATAGAATAAAAAATACAGAGGAGTTATAAATAAGAAAATGGTCGGCGATGCAGGATTTGAACCTGCGACCCCTTGGACCCAAACCAAGTGCGCTACCAAACTGCGCTAATCGCCGACATTGAAGGCTAAGCTTCTTTTTTCATACTGAACAATTAAACAGGGCGTTTAAAACCACTTTGAGAAAATGGTCGGCGATGCAGGATTTGAACCTGCGACCCCTTGGACCCAAACCAAGTGCGCTACCAAACTGCGCTAATCGCCGATATTGAAGGCTAAGCTTCTTTTTTCATACTGAACAATTAAACAGGGCGTTTAAAACCACTTTGAGAAAATGGTCGGCGATGCAGGATTTGAACCTGCGACCCCTTGGACCCAAACCAAGTGCGCTACCAAACTGCGCTAATCGCCGATATTCTTGTAAATGGGGTGACTGATGGGGCTCGAACCCACGACAACCGGAATCACAATCCGGGGCTCTACCAACTGAGCTACAATCACCGCTATATTTACATGTTTTCAAATGGCGCACCCAGAAGGATTCGAACCTTCGACCGACGCCTTAGAAGGGCGTTGCTCTATCCAGCTGAGCTATGGGCGCATCGAAAACTTCATAGTTTACCAATAAGCTATTCGATTATAATTAAATTATAAAAAAATGGTCGGCGATGCAGGATTTGAACCTGCGACCCCTTGGACCCAAACCAAGTGCGCTACCAAACTGCGCTAATCGCCGACATTGAAGGCTAAGCTTCTTTTTTCATACTGAACAATTAAACAGGGCGTTTAAAACCACTTTGAGAAAATGGTCGGCGATGCAGGATTTGAACCTGCGACCCCTTGGACCCAAACCAAGTGCGCTACCAAACTGCGCTAATCGCCGATATTCTTGTAAATGGGGTGACTGATGGGGCTCGAACCCACGACAACCGGAATCACAATCCGGGGCTCTACCAACTGAGCTACAATCACCGCTATATTTACATGTTTTCAAATGGCGCACCCAGAAGGATTCGAACCTTCGACCGACGCCTTAGAAGGGCGTTGCTCTATCCAGCTGAGCTATGGGCGCATCGAAAACTTCATAGTTTACCAATAAGCTATTCGATTATAATTAAATTATAAAAAAATGGTCGGCGATGCAGGATTTGAACCTGCGACCCCTTGGACCCAAACCAAGTGCGCTACCAAACTGCGCTAATCGCCGATATTTACTATTCTCTACGAGTGACCTCGTTGACAACGGGGTGCATAATAGTGATTTGACGGGGTTAGGTCAAACGTTTTTTTAAGAAAACAAATCAAGTGGTCATTTTTAGCCCACAATGGCTAAATATTATAATAGAAGACTGAAATTTAAACTATTTAATTACTCTAGTACTATATAGATGAAAAGCAACTTGGCGCTGCAATGCTTTTCTGCGAAAATAGCTTAGGTAATATTAAATGAAAAAATAAAGTTATTATTCTCTTTATAAGCATATGCCCCTTTTTATTATGCGTTCATTTTTAAAGTATCGGTATCTAGTTAATTAACCCCAATTAAAGGTCAACCATGACGGCAAACATCATTGATGGTAAAGCAATCGCAAAACAAGTACGTAGTACAGTTGCACAACGCGTAAGCGAACGCGTTTCTAAAGGATTACGCGCCCCCGGACTTGCAGTAGTCCTCGTAGGACTTGATCCAGCAAGCCAAGTTTATGTTGGTTCAAAGCGTAAAGCCTGTGAAGAAGTTGGTTTTATTTCAAAATCATTTGATTTACCTGCAGACACAAAAGAAGATGCTCTTTTAAGTTTAATTGATGAGCTAAATAATGATGCAGAAGTAGATGGCATTTTGGTGCAGTTACCTTTACCTGATGGACTCGATGCAGAGAAAATTTTAGAACGCATTACACCACACAAAGACGTTGATGGCTTTCACCCTTACAATATAGGTCGTTTAGCACAGCGTATGCCTGCGCTTCGTCCTTGTACGCCAAAAGGGATTATTACTTTACTCGATTCTACCGGTGTTCGTTATAAAGGCATGCATGCGGTTGTGGTTGGCGCATCAAATATTGTGGGCCGCCCTATGTCGTTAGAGCTATTACTGGCCGGTTGTACGACTACTGTGTGCCATAAGTTTACACAAGATTTAGAAACCCATGTGCGACGCGCAGACCTGCTGGTTGTAGCTGTGGGCAAACCTGAATTTATCCCTGGAGATTGGGTAAAAGAAGGTGCCATTGTTATAGATGTAGGTATAAACCGTTTAGATACAGGTAAACTAGTAGGCGACGTTGAATACAGCATTGCAGAGCAAAAAGCTCACTTTATTACTCCTGTTCCTGGCGGGGTTGGCCCAATGACCGTGGCCAGCTTAATTGAAAATACATTAGAAGCATGCGAAAAATATCATAGCTGAATGTAATTCAAATAAAAAAGGGTTGCCATTCGGCAACCCTTTTTTATTACAAGCGAGTAATTTTAAGCCTTACGCCACGTTGTCTTACCCGCCGAGTCTTCAAGTATTACACCTAAAGCATTAAGTGCATCACGGGCTTCATCAGCCGCAGCCCAATTTTTACTAGCACGAGCATCATTACGTTTAACAATTAACGCTTCGATTGTGGCAACCTCATTATCGTCTTGTCCACCTTGTAAAAACGCTTCTGGAGCTTGTTGTGCAACGCCTAATACTTCGCCAATAGTACGTAATATAAACGCAAGTTGACCCGCCTGTATTGCATCGCTTTCTTTTACGCGGTTTAGCTCTTTTGCCAGCTCAAATAAAACAGGTAAAGCCTCTGGAGTATTAAAATCATCATCCATTGCTTTTCTAAATTTAATAACGAACTCGTTACTCTCAAGCTCACACTCGATAGGTTTAACGTCACGTAAAGCAGTATAAATACGCTCAAGCGATGAACGCGCTTGGTCTAAGTTTTCTTGCGAGTAATTAAGTTGGCTGCGGTAATGACCTGATATTAAAAAGTAACGAACCGACTCAGGGTCGTACTCTTTTAGCACATCGCGAACAGTAAAAAAATTATCTAACGATTTAGACATTTTTTCTTTATTTACTTGTACCATGCCGGTGTGGATCCACGTATTTACATACTCACCATTATTGGCACAGCATGACTGCGCAATTTCATTTTCATGGTGCGGAAACTGTAAATCAGAACCCCCACCATGAATATCAAAATGTTCACCTAAATGCTTTGAGCTCATAGCGGAACATTCAATGTGCCAACCTGGGCGCCCTTCTCCCCATGGAGATGACCATGAAGGCTCACCAGCTTTGGCTTTTTTCCATAAAACAAAGTCCAATGGGTCATCTTTATCTTGTGCCACTTCAACACGTGACCCTGACTGAAGCATGGTTAAATCTTGCTGAGAGAGCGCGCCGTATTGCTCAAACGTTGATACATCAAATAACACGTCACCATCAGCTGCAACATACGCATGCCCTTTAGCTATTAAACGCTCAACCATTTCAATAATTTCACCCATGTGCCCTGTCACTGTCGGTTCTACATCCGGGCGTAACATGTTTAGGCTATCGAAATCTTCATGCATGGCTTTGGTCATGCGCAGCGTTAAATCGTTTATTGACTCTTTATTTTCATTTGCACGTTTAATAATTTTGTCGTCAACGTCGGTAATATTACGCACATATTTTAAATTGTAACCAATATGACGAAGGTAGCGAACAATGACGTCAAAGCCAACAAATGTACGCGCATGACCGATATGACAGTAATCGTAAATGGTGATACCACACACATACAGGTCGATTTTACCATCGACCATAGGTTTAAATTGTTCTTTTTGTCGCGTGAGTGTGTTGTATATTTGTACCATTTAGTTGGTGTCCTTCACTATTATCAAGAAAATGTATGTTACCACTTGAAAAGCATGGGCTCTAGCGCTTTGTTAATCTTAGCTAACTAAGATAAAATAGTGCGACTATTTAAACCAGATATAGGAAAGCTCATGGTTGTTCTACACACAAACTTTGGTGACATCACCATTAAAATGTTTGAGCAAGAAGCTCCAAACACAGTAAAAAACTTTTTAGAGTATGCAAACGCAGGTTTTTACAACGGTACAATTTTTCACCGTGTAATTGATGGCTTTATGGTTCAAGGTGGTGGCTTTGTTTCAGGTATGGAACAAAAAGACGTTAACGACCCTATTCAAAACGAAGCTAACAACGGCCTATCTAATAAAGTAGGTACTTTAGCTATGGCACGCACGCCAGATCCACACTCTGCTACAGCACAGTTTTTTATTAACGTTAACAACAACGATTTTTTAAACCACAGCAGCGAAACATCTCAAGGCTGGGGTTACTGTGTGTTTGCTGAAGTAGTTGAAGGCATGGATATTGTAGAAAAAATTAAAGGTGTAGCTACAGGGAGTAATGGCTTTCACCAAGACGTGCCTCTTGAAGATGTGACCATCGAAAGCGTTACCGTTAGCTAATAGTTCATTTACCCACATAACGTGGAGTATCAGCGGGTGTCATTGCAACATGCATGCGCCCGCTTTATTTTTATCGAAAAGATATCCCTATGACTCAAAAAACGTATTTTATTGCTGATTTACATTTAACTGAAAACAGGCCTGATATTAGCGCTGCTTTTTTTAAGTTTTTAGAATCTAACATTTTGAATCAAGACGTTGATGCGCTTTACATTTTAGGTGACTTTTTTGAAGTATGGGTAGGTGATGATTACGTCACTGAACTTGCGCGCAGTGTAGCTACAAAGCTTAAAGCAATAAGTGATTCAGGTATTCCCGTCTATTTTATTCATGGTAATCGCGACTTTATCCTGCGAGAACACTATGCAAATTTAGCAGGTATGACACTGTTAGATGAGCAAACTGTTATAGACCTTTACGGCACCCCCACTGTTATTTTACATGGGGATGAAATGTGTACCCAAGATATTGAGTATCAAAAATTTCGTAAAAAAAGCCGCGGTTGGTGGTGGCCAAAATTAATGCTTGCCATGCCATTATGGTACCGAAAAAAAATAGCTCGCAATGCCCGTGAAAAAAGTAAGCTTAGCCAAGCAGATAAACCGATAGAAATTTTAGACGTTGTTGATGATGCTGTCCTTTCGACATTTACGAAGCACAAAGTTGTTAACATGATCCATGGTCATACGCATCGACCAAATATTCATACATACTCACTAAATGGACAAACGCTTAAACGCACTGTTTTAGGTGACTGGTATGAACAAGGCTCCTACTTAATTGTTACACCTCAAGAACAAAGGCTAATAAACACACCATTTAAATGAGCTATATAAAGCCATTTTTAGAGCCTCAATCCCTAAGTGTAGTCCCTTTAAAGCCCTATATAGCATTTAAATAATACGTTAAAAATTAAATGTGGGTACTCACTTAATTTTTAGGCAACGTAATTGTAAATCGAGTTTTAAATTTATCCTCCCATTGAGGATCAGACTCTAAAACCAATTGCCCTTTTAAAATTTTAGTGACCCATTGAGAAACCATATAAAGCCCAAGCCCTATGTTCCCTTTACCGCGCGCTGATGTATGAAAGGGCTCAAAAATAACAGATTGCTGCTGCTGATTAATCCCGCATCCGCTATCTGATACGCTAATATTAATGTGACCCTTATCATTTTTCTCAACCTTAATTTCAATCTCTCCAGATTGATTTTCTTCAAAAGCGTGGTTAAGCGCATTCATTATTAGGTTTTCAATAACCTGTGAAATAATCCCAGGGCGACTTTTAAGCGTGCAGCTATCATTAAACAAGGTTTTAATTTTAACCTTTGAGGTTTTTAATCGAGAGTTCAGCGTAATCAACAACTCTTTTATTATTGTTTCAATATTACATTCAATAAACTCTTCATTATTTCTATCTATAGCCATTTTTTTAAAGCTTTTTACAAGCACAGCAGCTTTATCTAGATTTACTCTGGCTAAGCCTAAATTATCGTCTAAGCTTGATACGCTGTTCTCTAGCAGAGACTTTGTTAAGCCAGTTTTTATACCTTCATTGAGGCGGCTCATCACCGACTCTGCATTAGTAACAGAAATAATAGCACCGCCTATAGGCGTATTCATCTCATGAGCTACACCCGCTACAAGCATACCTAATGAAGATAGTTTTTGCGCTTCAACAAAGCTGTCCTGCAAAAGTTGCTGCTGCCTAATGGTGTTTGAAAGTTGATTATTAACAGAATCCAGCTCCACCTTTTCAGTGCGTAACTGGTCAAATAAATCTTTTAGTGCTTTTGTATAGCAATATTCTCTGTATAAAATAAAGCCACCAATGAATAAAAGAATAACACCGCTAATACCAGCATAACCTAGCGCCGCAAAGCGTATGTTATTTATCAATTTATCTTTACTTTTGATGTAAATATAAATGACTTCATTAAGGGTTTCATTATGCCTTTTTGAAAAAAGAGCGGGAAGCTTGTCTAATGTATAAATGTTTGAATCAAAATGTCTTACTGTATTTTCTTGTTGGTTTTGCATAGACTCCCAGAGCAATGGGTTATAAGTAGCAATTGTTAGCTCTGGCAATCCAAGCATAAACCCCCACTCTTTAGATTTATCATTGTTAAAAATCCAATATCCATCTTTGTTTACAATATTAATCTGAGCGTTTTCAGAAGAGTAATTTCTAATTTTCTGAAAAAAGTCAGATAAGTTAAAATTAATTATAATGAGGCCATCAACTATATATTCGCTTGAGCTGGTTCGATAAGTAACTCTAATGGTGGGTTCGTATGGCTCAACTATTGAACCATACTCCATATTTAAATCAATTCTTGATAAAAACGAATCAGGTGCCTCTATCGATATACCTTGCCTAAAATAATAGCGCGATATTTTGTTTTGTAGTTCACTTTGCTCAATTACTTTAGCTTCTCCATCTTTGAAGTCGACCCTAAAGCGTTCGTTTCCTACAATATCAATCCACCGAATTTGCGAAATGATAGGCGATAATAACCCAAAATTAACGAAGTAATCATTTATGCTTCGTATGGATTCTCGGTCTCTAAACATATACCTGAGCTTATTGCCCCTTTTTAGGTTTTTGTTGTCTGCTAAAACTTGTGTTAGTTTTTTTATACTACTTAGCTCTTTTACAAACTCTGTCTGCACTAGAGATAGTTTGTCGTCTTGATAATCTTGAACAAGCGCAAGCCTTGATTGGTAAATTTGCCAATATACTAAAAAACTAATAACGCCAGCAGCAACCATAATAAACAATGCTTTAATATATATTTGTTTGTTATTTAAACTAACAGAAAGTCTATGATCAAACTTTTCCATATTGCTTTAACCATGTTGTTAAGTCTTTAAAAAATAGCGGTTTTGAAAAGTAATAACCTTGGGCTACATCACAACCTATTTTTTTAACCCATTCACACTGCTCTAGTGTTTCTACACCTTCAACAATAATCGAAAAATCAAATCGTTTGGCTAAGTTTACAATCATTTCTAGGATGTATTGGTTATTAGCATTCCGCTCAATATCAGTTAAAAAACATCTATCTATTTTTAAAATATTTGCAGGTATCTCAGTTATGTGTGAAATAGATGAATAACCTGTTCCAAAGTCATCAATGCTTACTTTAATACCCAGCGCCATAAATTTATCTAACGACTCTCTAATTAAGTCGTAATTACTGATCGCTTGGGTCTCAGTAATCTCTAGCTCAAGCATTTCTGGAAGTATATTGGCATCTTTTAACTTATGAAGGATTTTTTTGCAGTAATCAGGGTCAACCAAATCAAAGGCAGATGCATTAAAAGCAATAGGCAGATTTACGCCTATATCACTTAATTTATGAATGGTCGAAATTATCTTATCGAAAATAACGCTGTCTAATTCACTAATTAAACCAGCTGTTTCAGCAAGTTCAATAAATACTTCTGGGCTTACAAAACTTCCGTCTTCTAGTTGCCAACGAGCCAAAGCTTCAAAACCGACAGGGGTTAACGTTGCCAAGTCCATTTTCGGCTGTAAGGCTACTTGTAAAGTACCAGCACCAATTACTCTTCTTAATCGGGCCATTAAACTATATCGGTTAGTTAATGCTTCTGTTTTTTCTTGGGTATGCTTGATGTATTTTAACGATGCATTATGGCTATCACTTAAGCTAGACTCAGCAATACTTATTATTTTTTCGGGTACAATATTTAAGACAGAACTTAGCGCTAAATCAAGAATTCTCAAATCAGCATATTGTTTTACAGAGGTAATTATACATTTTTGCCTTATTAGGCTAGCTATCATTTCGTCAGTTATATCGAAGTTTGCGTTTATAAGTAATCCAAAGCTGCTGTTATTAATAATGGCAATACGCGCTGAATAACCATCAAAAATAGTCATTAAATTTTTATAAACTTCTCTTAATAGCTTTTGACAAAAATCGTGACCAAACGAAAAAGCTTTTTCTTCAAATTGCTCAACTTCAAAAACTAACAAACGTGTTTGGTACTGCTCGTGCAGGTTCATATTTTTTATTTCACGAGTGAGCCAGTTACGATTGTGCATGTTTAACGACACATCGGTATATGCAAGTTCAGTAAGCTTGTTAAGCAGTGCTATATTACTAAAGCCTGTGCTTACATTTTCACTGAATACTTTTAATAAATATTCATTTTGCTCTGATATCTCATTGTCCGACTGAACAATCGTTATATAGCTTTCCCCAGCTATTTCTTTGTTACAAAAATAAAATACCGTGTGGTGTTCAGAAAAAACGTGCCTTTTTTCATCTAAAGCTCGCTCAAAATCACTGTAGATTTGTGGAAGCAAAACCCTATCGTCAATAAGCTTTCCTTCAAACCCATCAAAACAACCATTAGCTGTCGAAATATGCGCTCTGATAATTTCGCCATCACTTTGAGTAGAGCACATAATCCCTCCTCCCTCAGTGACGTTTAAAATATTACTGATTTCTTCTAAAACAGCTTTAGAGAAAGATCCCATATCGTGTTTACTGTTTATGCTTCTTGAAGCATCTAAAACAAGTTGAAGACCTTTTCTGGCTGAAGATATTTGTGAAATGTATTTCCAAGTGCGTAAGTTGCTTGTAACAATAGATTGTAATTTTTCAGCAGAGACGTCTGATTTATTCCAATACTCGTCTATATCAAGCGTTTTCATTATTTGCTGTTCGGGAGCAAAACCCGGTTGACCTGTAAGTAAAACAATACGCATGTCTGCGTTACCAATCACCTCTCTTATAGTACTTACAAGCCTGAGGCCTGAGTCATCATCTTCCATAACAACATCTATAAAGGTGAGTGCAATATCATGATGTAAACTGAGCACTAAAGCTGCTTGTGAAACCGAGTTAGCTGTGAGAACTTCTATTTCACAATTATCCTCTGGTCTCATTTCTTTTAAGCTATTGGTTAGAGCATGCTGATAATTTATATCGTCCTCAACAGTGAGCACTTTTATTTTTTTTATTGTTGAGCTGTCTTCTTCACGCTCCTCATCAAATACAAACAAACTGTTGCTATCGGACATCCTACACCGCCTATATAAAAAATATACAACTAAATTTAATAGATATAGTTCATAAATTTGTATGTAACTATTTACTATATATAGTAGAAGGCGATTTAAGTTTGGTCTAATTTTTAGTGCTTTATCTCATCAGTTATGCAAAAAATAAAGCACTGGGGGGATTATGCTGGAGTACCACTATGAAATTTGAAGTCTTCATCTGCCGATACAATAAGTTCAGCTTCAATTTCACCAAATTCCTTAACCCTTTGCGTAATATCAAAATCGGCAATTTCTTGCGCCAAGGCTAGATAATCTTGATAATGACGTGCCTCTGAGCGCAGTAGCGAAATATAAAAATCACCTAGACGTTTATCTACATGGGGCGCCAACTTTGCAAAACGCTCACACGAGCGTGCCTCAATGTAAGCACCTACAATTAATTTGTCGACAAGTGCATTTGGCTCGAATGTTTTTACATTTCGTAACATCCCTTTAGCGTAACGACATGGTGTAATACTTTGGTACTCTACACCACACTCATCCATTATTTCTAAAACTTGGTAAAAGTGATGTAACTCTTCTTTTATGAGCAACACCATTTTGTCAATTAAGTCTTGCCCGTAAGGAGAGTTAGACTTGGAAATGATTGATTTAGTAAGCTTGTTTTTTGCTGCTAAATCACGCCAGTTACCTTCACGTTTATAAATAAGTGTTTCGAATGGTTTAAGCCAAGCTAAAAGTGCATCACCGCTTTCTTTATCTACTGCATACTTACGAATTAAAAACATTGCTGACTGAGCTGCTTTTAACTCACAAATTAAGTGATCTATTAAAATAACTGACAGATTTTCTTTTTTGATTGCTTTATCTACCCACTGAGTCGGTGTTTTGCACAATAAAAAATCATGAATAGGCTCTAACAGCTGGCTATGTGACACGTTTGATACTCGTTGCTAATTAAAATTAAAGAACCTGTATTTTAACACGAATTCACGGTTTGATTAAATCAAAGCCAGCTTCATTTATTTGTTAAAAATTAGTTAACTTGACTTTGTACACTATGTGGCCCATAACTGTAAATGAACTGTATAAATAATACACTACAACAAAAACAATAATACCTTCCTAAACGGAGTACACAGTATGATATTAAACCACCTATGGGGCTTATACGCTCACCCACTTGAAGAGTGGCAAACAATTGATAACCGACACGAAAGCTTGACCTATAGCTTGTCACACATTTTACTTATTGCTTTGTTTCCATCAACAATGGGGTATTACTCGTCTGTTTACTTGGGCTGGAGCATTGGCACTGGTGGTCTAGTATTTTTAACACATGAGAGCGCGCTGTTAATAGCTATAGCCATGTATGTAGCTTTAATTATAGGTGTATTTGCACTTGCCTATTTAGCCCATTGGATGGCCGTTACTTTTGGCTCTAAACCCACATTTACTCAAACGCTTGAACTAGCGGCTTACACAGCAACACCGGTATTTATGTCTGCGCTTGCCGCTTTTTGGCCTGTGCTTTGGTTTGTTGTATGTGCTGGTATTGTTGCACTAGCCTACTCGGTTTATTTACTTTATACCGGAGTACCTATACTCATGCACATACCTGAAGAACGTGGTTTTATTTATGCAAGCTCGGTCGTTACTTGTGGGCTTATCCTACTAGTCATCATATTAGCTGCCACTGCGATTCTTTGGACAAATGGCATTGTAAGCCCCATGTTCACATAATAAATTTTAAGTAACTCGATTAAGTAATATTCAACCAACAAAAAAGGAGCTAATTAGCTCCTTTTCTAAAATAAAAAATACTCGAAAGTATTAATCAGTCTCGTTTTCTTCTTGGTTATGTATTTCTAACCCTGATGACATCGCTGTTTCGCGTGTGCTTTTAGCTGTATCGTTTCTCAGTTTATCTATTCGGTTTAAATAGTTTTGATCTATGTCGCCTGTTATATATTGCCCGTCAAACACAGAAGTTTCAAATTGAGTTATTTCTGGATTTTCTTGGCTTACAGCGGCCATTAAATCTGTTAATGACTGAAAAATCAATCCGTCAGAACCAATACTTGCGTTTATATCTTCAACCTCACGGCCATGCGCAATAAGTTCAGCTGCCGATGGCATATCTATACCATAAACATTTGGAAAGCGTATTTCAGGAGCTGCTGAGGCAAAATATACATTTTTAGCACCAGACTCTCGCGCCATTTCCACAATTTGCGCAGATGTAGTACCGCGCACTATTGAATCGTCAACAAGTAATACATTTTTACCTTTAAATTCACGATCAATTGCGTTTAGCTTTTGACGTACTGACTTTTTACGCATTTCTTGACCAGGCATGATAAACGTACGGCCAATGTAACGATTTTTAACAAAGCCTTGGCGGTACGGTAAATCAAGTACACGAGCAATTTCAAGCGCGACATCACACGAAGTTTCTGGAATAGGAATGACAACATCAATGTCTTTATCTGCCCACTCACGTGCTATTTTTTCACCCAGTTTGGTACCCATGTTTACGCGTGTTGCATAAACCGACATTCTGTCTATTGTTGAGTCTGGACGAGCAAAATAAACAAATTCAAAAATACAAGGCGAGTAAGACACTTTATCTGCACAATTTAATGAGTGGAACTGTCCATCTTCAGTCACAAAAATAGCTTCACCTGGGGCTACATCGCGAATAAACTCAAAGCCATCAGGTTTTAGTGCTACACTTTCTGAGGCAAACATGTACTCTGTGCCTTTTTCAGTCTCGCGTTTACCAAAAACAAGAGGGCGAATACCGTTAGGATCACGAAACGCTACAACGCCGTGACCGATAATCATAGCAATGGCTGCATAGCCACCCGTTACTTTTTTGTTTACCTCAGCAACGGCTGTAAACACATCTTCAGGGTCTAGGTGTAACTTGTCTGAGCGACTAAGCTCATGCGCCATAATATTAAGCAATATCTCAGAGTCAGACGTTGTATTAACATGTCGACGTGCTTCTGAAAATAACTGTTCTTTTAGTTCTTCAGCATTTGTAAGGTTTCCATTATGCGCAAGGGCGATACCAAATGGTGAGTTTACATAAAAAGGCTGTGCCTCAGATGAACTAGAAGAGCCTGCTGTTGGATAACGTACATGGCCAATACCAATGGTACCTTGTAGTCGTTTCATGTGACGTGTGTGAAATACATCTTTCACTAGGCCGTTTGCTTTACGTAAGCTAAACGTATTATTTTCAATGGTAATTATTCCCGCGGCGTCTTGCCCACGATGCTGCAAAACAGTTAAGCCATCATATATCGCCTGATTCACAGGAGACGTTCCGACTATTCCAACGATACCACACATGTAATTTATCCTCGCCGATTAACGGTTTACTGAATTTAAAAAGCTGGAGTTGTTTTCGAGGTACGAAAAAAACCATTCAACAACAAAGCCAAATTCTGGAATCAAAATAGAATTACCCCACCAGTGCGTATTAGGTGCACCAGTAAAAGCATCAAGAAAGAAGAGTAACGCGCTCACGACCAACACGCCTCGTAGAGCACCAAACACTATGCCAAAGACACGATCAGTACCCGATAAGCCAGTACGAAGTACAAGCTGACCTAAAATATAGTTTAGTAAACCGCCTAACAGGAGCGTCGCAAAGAAGAGTATGGCAATG
Source organism: Pseudoalteromonas sp. ECSMB14103 (assembly GCF_000813065.1). Lineage (NCBI taxonomy): Bacteria > Pseudomonadati > Pseudomonadota > Gammaproteobacteria > Alteromonadales > Pseudoalteromonadaceae > Pseudoalteromonas > Pseudoalteromonas sp. ECSMB14103. Next base: position 185,608 of record NZ_JWGY01000009.1, read on the forward strand.
GCCGCCGCATTTCTTAAAAGGGGTTCAGAAATGCTTGTTAGGAAGGAAGCTAAATATTGGTAAAATAAACTTGAGATGATAAACGCGCCTGCCCATACCGCTAATGACATAGCTTCTTTTACAAAGCCGCGTATTAAACCGATGATGGTAGACAGTGCAATGATGCCAAGAATGGCGTAATCAACCCAGATCATAATAACCAATTAGTCGCTATTTTGGGGCGCATTCTATACCCAAACATCCTCAGTATGCAAGTTTAAACGGGAGATAACCGCAGCCAGCCTGAAACATTTAATTAACATTTTGACAGTTAATAAATTGGCCTAAGTAATTGTGTAACATCAAAGAAAAAGGCCTTATTGTTTAAGGCCTTTTTAATTAGTTAGTTACTTCGTATTGGGTTATTTTACCGTTAAGCTTAGTAAGCTTTTTAAGTTCTGGTAATTGCTTTTCCAACTCAGTTTTATCAAGTGACGGACCAACAAATACTTTTGTTAGCGTTCCGTTGGGTGTTTTTATAGGTTTAGTAAACGTATTAAACCCTTTTGAAGTTAATTTAGCCTGTAATGCTTTAACATTTGCAGCATGAGAAAAACTACCTAACTGCACCACATAGGCCATATCAGTTAGGTTTTCATCACTTTTACGCGGCGTAATAGGCTTAGGTGCCTCTTTAACTACTTTTTCGGGAACCTTAGTCTCTTCTTTCGCTTTAGCAACTTGCTGTTCAGCAATATCAGTTTTTGTAGCTTTAGGTATAACTGACGCTTCAACTATTTTCTCTTCGCTAGCAAAGTTGCTTTGTGAAATAGTATCGTCTTGCTCTAAAACGTCATCATCAGGAGAAATATCTTCAATGTTATCTTGCTTTAACGGCTCAGCTATAGCTACTTGATCATTAATTGAGTCTTGCAAGTCAATCGTTTTGAACTCAGGTCGCTCTGGGATCGCTTTAAAGCCTTCCTTGTAATGCACTTTTTCGCCATCAAGTATGTTTGGGATAAACACAATCGCTGCGATCACCACAATACTTGTACCAACTAAGCGATTTATAAAACTTGAGTTCACCGATATCCTCTCTATTTTTTAAAATAATTAATAGCATCTGCTACTGTAAAAAATGAACCAAATACAATTAAAATAACATTGTCTTGCTGCTTAGGTAAAATAACACTCAGTGCTCGCTCAACGCTTTCAAAGCTTTGTACCTTGTCGTGAGTAGATACGCTTTGAAGGGCTTCTTTTAAGTTGTTAGCACTATCACCACGAGGGCCACCTAAGCTAGCAAGAAACCAATCATCAACAAGATGGGCTAGCTCTTTGAGCACAGCTGCTTTATCTTTATCAGCAAGCATAGCGGCTAATGCGTGAACTTTAAAGCCTTTATCTTTGTAGCTTAATAACTTATTGGCTAAATAGCGAGCTGATTCTGGATTGTGAGCGACGTCTGTAAATACCAATGGCTCTGTGCTTAATTGTTCAAAACGCCCTTCCACCACCAAGTTAGCTAAGCAATTTTTTATTACATCAACATTGGGTAATAAATTTAAAACGCTTAGCACTGTTAGAGCAGTCGCTGCATTTTGCGCGGGTATTGCAGGCTTATTGAGTGTCAGGTTATGTTTTTCAAACTGCCAATTAAACGTTTTGTCGTGCTCTTTAAAAATAAAGTCAGTGCCTGATAATGTCATATTGGCACTAATCTCGTTACCGTAATCAATCATTGTAAGCGGGATACTTAAGTCCCCAATGATAGCGGGGGTATCTTTGCGGAATATACCTGCTTTATCGTACGCCACCAGCTCTCGGGTATCGCCAAGGTATTCTTTATGGTCTAAATCGATGGTTGTAATCACACTTGCGTATGGCGTTACTATATTTGTTGCATCAAAACGCCCGCCTAAGCCAACTTCTAATAATACATAATCTACTTCAAAGCGCTTAAAAATAGCCAGTGCCCCCAACGTACCGTACTCAAAATACGTAAGCGGTGTGCTACCCCTGCCTTGCTCTAGCATGTTGAAGGCATCAACATGGTATTGATCATCAAGCTCTTGACCATTTATGCGAACACGTTCGTTATATCGAATTAAATGAGGAGAGGCGTAAGTACCTACGCTGTAACCTTGCGCAAGTAATAGCGACTCTAAGCAGCGAGCGGTAGTCCCTTTGCCATTTGTCCCACCAATGAGAATTATTTTACTGGGGGTATTTAGTAAACCAATATTATTGGCAACATCTGCAACGCGCTCTAAGCCCATTGCAATGTTGGCTGGGTGAACACTTTCTAAATAAAAAAGCCAATCATCAAGGCTTGATGATTGGCTAGGGATTGTTTTTGTCATAGCATAAATCAGAAAAGCTTAAATTTACGCTACTCTATGCTCTTGTTCGGTAGAAGGCAAGTTCATAAATTTAGCAAGCACACGTGCTAACGTATCACGCATTTCACGGCGGTCAACAATCATGTCTATTGCACCGTGCTCAAGTAAAAACTCACTACGCTGAAAACCTTCTGGTAAGGTTTCGCGAACTGTTTGTTCTATTACTCGCGGGCCAGCAAAGCCAATTAAGGCTTTTGGTTCAGCAACGTTAATATCACCTAGCATTGCTAATGAAGCCGATACACCACCCATTGTTGGGTCGGTCATTACCGAAATAAATGGCAATCCTTTTTCGCTCATTTTAGCAAGTGCTGCACTGGTTTTGGCCATTTGCATAAGCGACATAAGTGCTTCTTGCATACGTGCACCACCTGAGGCAGAAAAGCACACTAATGGCATGTTGTGCTCTAAACATTGGTCTACGGCATCAACAAACCGTGCGCCAACAACCGAAGCCATTGAACCACCCATAAATGAGAATTCAAAAGCAACCGCAGCAACAGGAATGCCTTTTAAGCGGCCCTTCATTGCAACTAGCGCGTCTTTTTCGCCACTTGATTTTTGGGCTGCGCTAATACGGTCTGAGTATTTTTTAGAGTCTTTAAACTTTAATACATCTTTAGGCTCGTGCTCAGTACCAAGCTCCGTGCGGTCACCTTCATCTAAAAAGTGCTCTAAACGTTTACGGCCGCTCACACGCATGTGATGGTCGCATTTAGGACATACGTTTAATGATTTTTCTAGTTCAGCTTTATATAAAATTGAATCGCAAGCTGTACATTTAGCCCAAACGCCTTCTGGAATTTCTTTACGACCTGACGACTTAGTCGTTTTAGGTAAGATTTTTTCTAACCAACTCATTTGCAACTCTCTTAATGCTGTTCTGTGTCGCGAGTCTGCTAATAAGTAGCAGACAGATTTTTTCAATTAAAACATGAATTACACAAACACGGTATAAAAAACTGGTCTTAGTAGTTAGAGGAAATTAAATTTAGCGATTAATAATTCTAACTAAATATCAACATCAGGTAAAAATAATGGCCCTAGTGGGGTTTTAGGAATATTAAACTGCTCTGGGTAATCAACATCGACTAAATACAAACCAGCGGCTTTAGCTGTTGCACTCGCTTTTGCACGCTCTTTTAAATCTAATAGCTCTTTTAGCCATACAGGTTGGTGCTTGTGTAAGCCAATATCCATTAAGCAACCGGTTATATTGCGCACCATATGATGCAAAAATGCATTCGCCTTAATATCAATTACAACGTAATCACCTTGGCGCTGAACAGATAAGTGATGAATTGTACGTTTAGCGGTATTAGCTTGGCAGTGTAATGCTCTGAATGATGTAAAGTCATGCTCACCAATTAAATGCTGACACGCCTCTTGCATTACCTTTTCATCTAGCTTGTGATGGAAATGAGTAACACCCTCGTTCATAACAGCTCCACGGTATGGATAGTTATAAATAACGTAGCGATACCTTCTTGCGGTTGCACTAAAACGTGCATGAAAGTCTTCTGCAACAGGTTGAGCAAATCGAATAGCAATATCTTTAGGTAGCAAAGTGTTCATACCCATAGTAAACGCGACCATTTCACGAGATGCATTGGTTTCAAAATGAACAACTTGGCCTGTTCCATGCACTCCTGCGTCAGTTCGCCCTGCACACACAATTTCAACTGGGTGGTTACAGATACTCGACAGCGCCTTTTCTACTTCTTGTTGTACGCTATTTACGTGCGATTGACGCTGCCAACCACTATAACGTGCGCCATTATATTCAACCCCAAGTGCTACTCGCATATTTATCGTTTTACCTACTGTACTAATTAACGGCGCATTTTATGCTATCTCGCGGCGCAATAAAAGCGACCGTGATGTAATCATATAAAAACAATAAAAAACCCATAATCAGCATCACCAATTATGGGTTTATCGTATTTAAATTAACACAAAAGCTATTGTTGTAATTTTGCTTGCAAACTAAGCGCTTCTTCTTGAACTTCTTCAGGCCCTTTTGCTATTACGTCTTCAATCACTTTAAGCGCGGAATCGAAGTCATCGATTTCAATATAGGCACGTGCTAAGTCTAACTTAGCGGAATAACCTCCACTCTCAGCATCAACGTCTGTTGGATTATCACCAGCAAGCAATGCATCAAACTCACTTAAACCTAAGTCTATGTTTACGTCATTGTAAGGCTCATGCTCAAGTTCAGCATCGTCACTTTGCTCAAGTAATGAGTCAATATCTACAAAATCGTCTTCACCTAAAGGTTTTGCGTCTTCAGGGACTGGCTCTTTATGATTGAAGACTTCTTCATCAACTAAGTCTTCTTTCAATAAAGAATCAAAGTCAACATCAAACTCGCTGCTATCTTCTATAGCAAGTTCATCGGGAGCGGCTAACTCATTGAGCAATGAATCGAAATCGGTTTCACTTAAATCAGCCATAAATTCATCATCAAGTGCTTCATCTGATACAAGGTTAGTATCACCCTGAGAGTCAACTTGAGTTAGTTCAGCTTCACGATCAACATTAGTTTGTTCATTTATTTCATCGTCCGATTCACTTATAAATGCTGGATTGTCTAGCCCAACGCTGCTATCAGGCGCTAAATAGTCCGCATCAGCGTTATTCGACTCTGTGAGTAAATCATCAAGTGTGTCATCGTTTAAGTCGTTAAGATTGTCGAGCTCACCATCTAGTTCATTAAATTCATCAATTAACAGGTCGTCATTAAAGTTAGTTCCCGCGCTGTCTATATCATCTTCAGCTGAATTTTGATTATCAGTTTCGTTGTTATTTAGCTCTGGAGTTAACGCATCGCCACTGGTTATTTCACTATTATCTTCACCTGAACCTGAGAAATCAGCACCATTATTCGGTCTATTAGGAAGTAGCTCTTCAACTTCTTCTGATGAAACAGCATCATCGTTAACTTGAGCAATTGCTCCTTCAACCTTGTCATTGATTTCAAGCTCAGCATCTAGTTCATCTAGTTCATCTAGTTCATCTAGTTCATCTAGTTCATCTAGTTCATCTAGTTCATCTAGTTCATCTAGTTCATCTAGTTCATCTAGTTCATCTAGTTCATCTAGTTCATCTAGTTCATCTAGTTCATCTAGTTCATCTAGTTCATCTAGTTCATCTAGTTCATCTAGTTCATCTAGTTCATCTAGTTCATCTAGTTCATCTAGTTCATCTAGTTCATCTAGTTCATCTAGTTCATCTAGTTCATCTAGTTCATCTAGTTCATCTAGTTCATCTAGTTCATCTAGTTCATCTAGTTCATCTAGTTCATCTAGTTCATCTAGTTCATCTAGTTCATCTAGTTCATCTAGTTCATCTAGTTCATCTAGTTCATCTAGTTCATCTAGTTCATCTAGTTCATCTAGTTCATCTAGTTCATCTAGTTCATCTAGTTCATCTAGTTCATCTAGTTCATCTAGTTCATCATCAACAGTTTGCTCAATGCCTAAATCAGATGATTCAAACTCTACGCTATTAGGTAAATCAGCGCTATTGACGTCATCATCTGAAACTGGCAACTCATCTATTTCAACAGGTAAAGGATCAAGTTCTAAATCAACACCTGTTTCTGCTAAATCGTTTTGTGAATATTCAAGGTTTTCGTCTAAAATTTGGCTTTCATCAGTAGCTTCAGGCGCTGATACTTCAGTCTCGTCATTAGCTTCTAGCACTAACTCTGATTCATCAAACTCATTATCAATTAATGGTTCATTATCAAAGTCATCCTCTAGGCTATCTAAATCAAAATTTGATGATAGTGCTTGCGATAGTTCTTGCTCTGTTTGGCTTGGTGATAATTCTGGTTCATGCTCAATGTCGACTTCCTGAGCAATCGCACTGCCGCCATCATCTAAATCTTGTTCAAATTCTTTAGTATCCGTTCTCTCAATGTCGTTTTGGGGCGTTTCTAAAACTTGCTCTTCAACACCTTCGACACCCACTGAATCAAACTCTAAATCAGCGCCTAGTAATGAATCTTCGTCCGTATCCTCTGGGACTAAAACGTTGGCTTCTTCATTAATTTCAGGCTCTAAATTTGATTCATCGAACTCGCTATCAATTAATGGCTCATCATCAAAATCATCTTCTAAGCTATCTAAATCAATATTTGATGAGAGCGCTTGCGATAGTTCTTGCTCTGTTTGACTTGGTGATAGTTCTGGCTCTAGGCTTGCATCTAAAGTTTCATCAATTGTGGTATCACTAACAACTTCATCTAAATTTAATCCATCTAGCTCTTCGTCGTTATCAGTATCACCATCTGGCGTCTCTGAAACAAGCTCCTCAAAGTCTTCTGCATTGACAGAATCAAATTCTAAGTCGGCGCCTAACCCTGCTAAATCAACCTGTGAATCATCAAAGTCCTCTTGCGATAACAATGCTTCATCTGTAATTTCTGGTAGTGGTTCTTCACTTTCTGAATTAGTATCAAGTCCAGAATCTGACTGTTCAAACTCACTATCGATTAACGGCTCATCGTCAAAGTCATCTTCTAGGCTATCTAAATCAATATTTGATGAGAGCGCTTGTGATAATTCTTGCTCTGTTTGACTTGGTGATAGTTCTGAATCAAGTTCTTCATCAGCCAGCACATCGATATCATTACCCGAAAAATCTGAAACATCTTTTGCAAACTCTCCGTCATCATCTAATTCATTATGCTCTTCTTTTGTCGCGAATTCTTCAGCATCGCCTACCGCCAATAGCTCATTGTCATCAATTATTGGGGCTTCATCAAAATCAGCAGTGGCATGGGGCTCATCATCAAGTTCCTCGTCAAAGTTACTCAAGTCTGCGCCCTTAGAAATAGAGTCAGCTAAATCTTTTTCTGTTTGACTAACAACATTTTCACCTTCATTGTTAGTAGACTCTTGCGTTTCAGCCCCTTGATCTTCATCTATTTCTAACTCAGGGTAATCGTCTAACTCTTCACTAGGCGTTATTGATTCTGTTTCTAGTAATTCATCCTCAAGGGATAAATCAGAATCTGTGTCTTCTGCTAATGGATCATCACCTAGATCAACTTCAACCTCTTCAATTTCATCGTCCAGATCATCAAGTGTCCAATCAGGGCTTTCTACGTATTGTGAGTCTTCTGGTTGTTGTAATTCATTTAAGAGTTCGTCTACACTTTGCAACGCATCATCGTTATATTCATCCAGTAAATCTTCTGGATCTAAAAGCGTGTCTGATGTGTCTGTAAAATCATCGGCCCCAAAGTCTTCAAGCACTTCATTAGGCTCTAGCTCTTCTTCAAGTGCTGGCTCCTCTTCAAGCTCAGGCTCTTCTGCAAACTCTGGCTCCTCTTCAAGCTCTGGCTCTTCTTCAAGCTCAGGCTCTTCTGCAAGCTCAGGCTCCTCTGCAAGCTCTGGCTCTTCTTCAAGCTCTGATTCTTCTTTAAGCTCTGGCTCTTCTGCAAGCTCTGGCTCTTCTTTAAGCTCGGGCTCCTCTACAAGCTCAGGCTCTTCTGCAAGCTCTGGCTCACCTTCAAGCTCAGGCTCTTCTGCAAGCTCTGGCACCTCTACAAGCTCGGGCTCCTCTACAAGCTCTGGCTCACCTTCAAGCTCAGGCTCTTCTGCAAGCTCAGGCTCTTCTTCAGACTCATTCTCCAATTCAGATTCATCAATCAAAGCTGAAGCTAAAGATTCGACATCATCAACATTTAACTCTTCTTGTGCATCAGCTAAATCATCGACAGAACCGGCCAAAGCAGTATCAATGTCATCGTTTTCTTCGACTAACGACTCTGTTAGCGTTTCATTAGCTGAATCGTCATCTGCTTCATCAATTAAGCTGTCGATGTCATCCAAATCAAAGTCATCGCTTTCTTCAACTAACGACTCTGT